>NZ_JBDZYD010000020.1:0-144556 GCF_040064235.1 Amycolatopsis melonis | reverse complement strand
AGACAGACACCCGCCACCAGGGCTATGAGGCCTGAAACTGACGTGGCGGCGGCGGGGGTTCCCCCGCGCCGCGGCCGTTTTTCTTCCCTCCCCCTTGCTATTTCCGGGTCACGGTGACGCTCGACCAGGCCGAACCGTCCGCAGTGGACTTGGTGATCGTCCTGGTCTGCCCGGGCTGCACCTGCGACGAGTCGAGCGACACCGACACGGTCCGGCTGCCGGTCACCTTGCCCTGCTTGGTCTTCTTCGCCTGCGGCGGCTGCTTGTGGTTGCAGTGCTTGACTTTCCGCAGTTCCGACTTCGCGTGCTTGACGTCGGCCGACGCGGTGTCCAGCAGGCGCCGCGCGTCCTTCACCGCCCGGGAGGCATTGTCGAGCGCCTGCCGCGCCGAGGTGACGGGATCGGCGACCGGCAGCGTGACGGCGATCGGCTTCGCGACGGCCACCGGCTTCACGATCGGCTGCACCGGCGGGGTGACGTGCTGCTTCACCACGGCGGTCCGGACCACCGAGGGCCGCGGCCGGTCGGCGCGCTTGACCGGCTTCTTGGGCGTCCGGTGGGTCACGGCACGGGCCTCGGGCTTGGCCACCTTGACGACCGGTGCGGGGACGGCCACCTGGACCGGTGCCGGCACCGGCTTCGCGGCCGGGGCGGGCGCGGCCTTGGGTGTCGTCGTCGTGCTCGCGAGCGCGGTCGGGACGTGCTGTTCCCCCGCGTCGCTTTCGGCGCCGTCCCAGAGGCCGGACGCCGCCGTGACGCCGACCGCGGCGGTCACGAGTCCCGCCATGCCGTAGACGTAGGCCTTCTTCATTCAGTTCTCCTTCGGTTCGGCGTGGCCGGTCGGCGGCCACGGGGCCCGGTCCGCGTACCAGGCACGGACCTCCGGCTGGAGCAGGGGCTTGAGCACCAGCGCGGACAGAATGAACGGCATGGCCGCGGTGGGCGCGGGTGTCGCGTCGGACGCGAGCAGGACGATGGCGCCGATGAGGGCACTCGCCGCGTTGACGCTCTCGACGGCGATGGCGGTGCCCCGCACCCACGGCTGCCGCCGCGGAAGCAGGACGGCGCACACGAAGAGGATTGCGGCCAGTACCGCGCTCACGGCCAGCGACAGCGCGAAGCCGGTGTCGTCCACAGTGGACGAAGTGACTGCGACAAGCAGGAGCGTCCCCACGAAGAGGCCGAGGACGGACTGCACGAACATCAGGATCCTGGCGGTGCGAAGCGCCTTCGGTGGCGTGTCCATGCGGGTGGTCCCCTTCACTCGGCCCGGTGCGGTGAGCCCAGTTTCGGGGGAGACGGACGGTGCCGGGGCGCCGTGTCCTGTTGCTGCCACGGGCGGCCCGTGAGGTCCTGCCGGATCAGCGGCCGGGCACCGTGATGGTCTGGTATTCGGTGTAGGTCCCGAGGCCGACGGCCCCGTACTCCCGGCCGAGACCGCTGGCCTTGAACCCGCCGAACGGGCCGTCGAAGCCGATCGGGGCGCCGTTGACCGTGACCGTGCCCGTCCGCAGGCGCCGGGCGACCGCGAGCGCGTGCGCCGGGTCGGCCGACCACACGCCGCCGGACAGGCCGTACTCGGAGTCGTTGGCGACGCGGACCGCGTCGTCCTCGTCGTCGTAGGCGAGGACGGCCAGGACCGGGCCGAAGATCTCCTCCCGCGCGATGCGCATGCCGGCGGTGACGTCGGCGAACAGCGTCGGCGTGACGTAGTTGCCCTGCTCCAGCCCGGCCGGGACGTCCGGGCCGCCGGTGACCAGCCGCGCGCCTTCCTCGATGCCGGTGCGGATGTAGCCGAGGACGCGCTCCTGCTGGTCGCGGCGGATCATCGGGCCGACGAACGTCCGCTCGTCGGCAGGGTCGCCGACGCGCAGCGACTCGACCAGCTCCTTGAGCCCGGCGACGACCTCGTCGTAGCGGTTGCGCGGGGCGAGGACGCGGGTCTGCGCGATGCACGATTCGCCGTTGTTGAGCAGGGAACCGAACTTGACGCCCTGGATCGCCGCGGCGAGGTCGGCGTCCGGCAGGAAGAGCACGGCCGACTTGCCGCCGAGTTCGAGGCTGACGCGCTTGAGCTGTTCGCCGGCGAGCGAGGCGATGCGGCGGCCGGCGCGGGTGGAGCCGGTGAAGGCGATCTTGTCGACGTCCGGGTGCCGGACCAGGTACTCGCTGGTCTCGCGGTCGGCGGACAGGACGCTGACGACGCCTTCGGGCAGCCCGGTCTCGGCCAGCAGCTCCGCGAGGAGGCTCATGCTGAGCGTGTTCTCCGGCGACACCTTGAGGACGACGGTGTTGCCGGCGAGCAGCGCGGGGATGATCTTGGCGAGCGCGGAGGAAAACGGCGAGTTCCACGGGATGATCGCGGCGACCACGCCGATCGGCGCGCGCCGCACCACGGACCGGAACGGCGCGGCGGGGTCCGACGGTTCGAGGGTCCGTTCCCAGTCGAACTCCTCGGCGGCCTTGAGGTAGGCGTTGGCCTGGCGGGTCAGGCCGGGCCGGCCCGCCTTGGTGAACCACAGCGCCGAGCCGTTCTCGGCGGTGATGAGGGCCGCGATCTCGTCCGCGCGCTTTTCGCGCAAACCGGCGAGCCGCCGGAGCACGGCGATCCGCTCGGCCGGGGTGGTGTGCGGCCACGGGCCTTCGTCGAAGGCCGTCCGCGCGGCGGCGACGGCCCGGTCGACATCGGCGGGCCAGGCCTGCGCGGCCCGGCCGATGACCGTGTTGTCGTGCGGGGAAACGATGTCCAGCAGTTCGCTGCGGCTCGGGGTGGTCCACGAGCCGCCGATGAAGAGCCGGGTCCGGGTGAGCACTGCGTACCTCCTGGTCGACGCTGTTCTGTCACACCAACGTAGCACTTAGCACGACGGAGTGACTCGGCTATGAGGCAGTGAAAAGGCGACGTACACCCACTGCGTCACCCGACGCTCGCGACGTCCGCCGTGCCCGGCTTACGGTCCGCCCATGCACCGCCAGGACGTGTCCGAAACCCTGACGAGCGCCGAGCCGGACCTGGTGGTCGGCCTGCTGCCCCGCGAGGCCCCGCCGTCCGGCCGGTCCGGCGCCGCCCGCCGCACCGAGGTGGTGACGGCCTGCGTGTTCGCCGACGACCCCCTCGAAGGCGAGAACCTCGTGCTGCCGCTGCGGGCGTCACCCGAGGTGCGGGTGCTGCCCGCGGACCGGCATCCCGAAGCCGACGTCGTCGTGGTGGTCGCCACGTCCGTCACCGGCACGCTGCTGGGCGCGATGGAGGAGCTGGCCGGGCAGGCGGAGAACACCCGGCAGCGGCTGGTCATGGTGTCCGGGCCGCTGCGGGGAGCGCAGCTGGCCCGCGCGGTCGCGTGCGGGGTGGTGAGCATCCTGCCGGGCGGGAGCTGCCCGCCGCCGACGCTGGTCCGCGCGGTGGTCGCGAGCGCGACCGGCGGCGCGGTGGTGCCCGAGACGGTGACCCGCTGGCTGCTGGAGGAGTCCCGCACCTTCCAGCAGCGGATCCTGGCAGGCCACGGCCTGACGACGGGCGGGCTGACCCCGCGCGAGATCGAGGTCCTGCGGCTGCTGGCGGAGGGACACGGCACGGAGTTCGTCGCCGCCCGGCTCAACTTCTCGGAACGGATGATCAAGAAGATCCTCCAGGACCTCACGCGGCGGTTGCACCTGCGCAACCGGACGCACGCCGTCTCGTACGCGCTGCGCGCGGGAGCGATCTGAGTGCCTCAGCCGTGTAGCGGTTATGTTGACGGCGTGAGAGCCGACGCAGCCCGCAATCTCGAACTCCTGCTGACGACGGGCGCCCGCATGCTCGCGGACGACCCGGCGACGAGCATCGCGGCGATCGCGGCGGAGGCGGGCGTCGACCGCCGGACGGTGTACCGCCGTTTCGCGGGCCGCGAAGAGCTGCTGACGGCGGTGTACGAAGCCCGCCTGTCGGCGATCGAGGAGGCAGCCGAAGCGGCCCGGCTGGCGGAGGCACCGGTGGCCGTGGCACTGCACCGGTACGTCGAAGGCATCGTCGGCGTGAACCGCAAGTGGCCTGCGGAGATCGGCCGGATGCGCTCGGACCCGCAGATCTGGGCGCGGCGGCAGCGTGCCGTGGACGAGCTGGAGCGGTTTCTCGGGAGGGCGACGGAGGAGGGGTTGCTGCGCTCGGACGTGCCACCCCGCTGGCCGGGCAATGTGCTGGGGCAGTTGCTGTTCCTGTCGGCCCGTGAACTGCCCGGGCTGAGCGACGTGCAGGCCGCGGACGTCATCGTCGACACGTTCCTGCGCGCCTGCGGGACGCGTTCGTGAAGCCCGCCGCCGGTCCCGGCCTGTTGTACCTGGTGAAGCAGCTCGAACTCGCGGTGCGGGCCCGGCTCGACGAGGTGCTGCGCCCGGTCGCCCTCACGCCGTTGCAGTACACCGCGCTCACCGTGCTGGAGCGGCGGTCGGGGCTCACGACCGCGGAGCTGGCCCGCAACTCGTTCGTCACCGACCAGGCGATGGCCGACATGGTGATCGCGCTGGAGAAGCGGGGTTTCCTGGCCAGGGACGGCGATCCGCGGGACCGGCGGCGGCGGGTGATCCGGCTGACCGGCCCCGGCGAGGAGGTCCTCGCCCGCGTCCGCGACGACGTCGCCGCGCTCGAACAGCGGATGCTCGCGGACCTGGATTCCCGTGCGGCGGCCCGGTTCCGCGAGTACGTCATCGCCTGTCACGCGGCGCTGGCCGATCGGCCATCCCACTGAAAAGTACAGGAAACCTGTACATCTTCGAGGTGGCGTGGCACGCTGCCCGGCATGACGATGCGCAGGTGGATCGGCCGCGTCCTGGCGCTGGCCTGCTCGATGACGCTCGCTACCGGCCTCACCGCGGGCGTCGCGGCCGGGGCCGCCGAAGGGCACTACACGGGTCAGCTGCCCGACGGTGCCACCTGGGTGGCCGACGTGCCGTCCACCTGGAACGGCACGACCATCCTCTACAGCCACGGTTTCGGGCCGCTCGCCGCCCGCGACGCACCGGACGAGGACACCCGGCAGGCCCTGCTCGGCCAGGGGTACGCGCTGGTCGGCTCGTCCTACAGCGGACCGTCGTGGTGGGCGCTCGCCTCGGCCGTCGGCGACCAGTTCGGCGCGCTGGCGGCGCTGGAGCAGCTGACCGGCCCGCCACGGCGCACGATCGCGTGGGGCACGTCGATGGGCGGGCTCGTCAGCGCACTCGAAGCCGAAGCCCCCGGACGGCGCCTCGACGGCGTGCTCAGCACCTGCGGCCTGGTCGCGGGCGCGCTCAACCTGAACAACTACCAGCTGGACGCCGAATACGCGCTGGCCCGCCTGCTCGCGCCGGGGCAGGACGTCAAGCTGGTCCGGTTCACCAGCTCCGATGAGGCGGGCGCGTCGGCCGCGGCCCTGACGAAGGTGGTGACCGACGCCCAGGCCACGGCGGCGGGCCGCGCGCGGATCGCGCTCGCGGCGGCCCTGATGAACGAGCCCGGCTGGCTCACCGGCCCGACCCCGCCGCGCGACCCGGCGGGCCAGGAAGCCCAGCAGCAGCAGGAACTGACGCAGGTACTCGGCTTCGTCCTCACCGGCCGCTACCAGATCGAGCTGGCGGCAGGCGGGAACAGCGCGTTCACCGACGGCGTCCGCTACCGCGCGCTGTTCGACGGCAGCAGTCACGCCCGCCAGGTCCGCGCCCTCTACCGCGCGGCAGGCCTCGACCTGGACGCCGACCTGGCGACACTCACCCGCGACGCCGCCATCAGCACCGACCCCCAGGCGGTCCGCACGCTGGCCCGCACGTCGACGGTGACGGGCCGGCTGCGCGTGCCGACCCTGAACATCCACACGACGGCCGACCAGCTGGTGCCCGTGGAGCAGGAGGACTGGTACGCCGGGCAGGTGCAGCGCGCGGGCCGCGGAGCCCTGCTGCGCCAGGCGTACGTCGGCGCGACCGGCCACTGCGCGTTCCGCCCATCGGAGACGATCGCGGCGCTGCACACACTGGAGTCCCGCATCGACTCGGGCCGCTGGAGCGACACGACGGAACCCCAGCGCCTCAACGCGGCCGCGGGCGACGGCCGGTACGTGCACTTCGACCCACCCCGGCTGACCGGCGCGTCACCCCGCAGCTGACCGGCGCGCCGCCCCGTCACCGCCCCCGGTTGACCTCGCTGATGGAGTCCTGGAGCCGTTGCCGCACCGGGGAAAGGGCGTCGCGTGGGGCTGGGACCGTCACCTCGGCCGTCTCGCCTGCCGGGCCGGGGACCGGGAACACCCGCTGCTCGCCCGGCAGCGGGACGCCGGCGCAGATGGTTGCCGCGGGCCGGGTGCCGGTCAGATAGAACTTGTTCACCAGGTCGTCCACACAGGAATTGCCGCTGATCGCGTACTGGCCGTGGAACGGGGAATCGGCCACCGAAACCATCGGCACCCCGGCCGCGCGGGCCGCCGCCTCGGCCTGTTCGTAGCCGGTCTGCGGGTCGAACTCGCCCTGGACGACCAGGACGTTCTTCGCCGCGCGCGGCGGCAGTTTCGGCAGCTCGTGGCGGGGGAGGTCCGACCAGTAGCCGCACGGCTCGCCGAGGCCGTACGCCCAGCCGAACAGCGGGTACGTCGGGCCCTGCAGGTCGCTGAGCAGCTTGTACCAGTGCGCTTCCCGCGACGGCTGGTCGCCGCACGCCACGGCCAGGCGGGTGCCCGGCACGTCGGCGTAGTCGGGTTCCGGCACGGCCGCCGCGATGTCCTCGACGGTCAGCCGGGCCGCCGGGACCCCGAAGACCGCGCGTGAGACGCGGTCGAGGTCGTCGCGCAGCGCGGCGGGCGGCGGGGCCGCGGTGCCGTCGAGCGCGGCCGCGCCCTTGGTGAGGACCAGCGCGCCTGCCAGCCACTGGCGGGTGCTGCCGTTGCCGACGAAGATGTGGTCGAACAGGTCCGGCGACACGCCGTGTTCCTTGAAGAACGCCCGCAGCCGTTCCCACTTCACCCGGACCTCCGCCGCGGTCCGGCCCAGCTGCTCCGGGAACCGGCGGGCCAGCCATGGCGTGTAGACGTCGTCGAACTGGCGCTGGTCGATCTTCGGGAACGCCTCGAACGCCGCCTGCAGGCGCCCCTCGAAGTTGACGCTGGAGTCGAGGACCACCTTGCCCGCGCGGTCCGCGAACAGTGACGCGTACTTCGCGCCGAGCCAGGTGCCGTAGGAGAAGCCGAGGTAGTTCAGCTTCTCGTCGCCGAGCAGCGTGCGGATCAGGTCCATGTCGTGGGTGGTCTGCCAGGTGGTGATGAACGGCGCGAGCGCGTCGCTCTGGCACGCCTCGGCCAGCACCCGCGGCGTCCGCTGGTGCAGCGCGATGCTGCGGGCCGAGCGGTCGCGGGCGTCGAGGTCGTCCTCCTGCGGCAGCCGCCCGGTCGGCACGTGGCAGACGTAGCCCGCGTCCTGGCCGCCTTCCTGGCCGGTGCCGCGCGGGTCCATGCCGACGAAGTCGTACTGCTCGTTCACCGACGGTTCGAGCCCGGCCAGCGCGCCGGCGAGCGAGGTGCCCTGGCCGCCGGGCCCACCCGGATTGACCAGGATCGCGCCCTTCCTGGCACCGGTGGCGGCGACGCGGCTGATCGCCACCTGGAGGTCGGTGCCGGCATCGGGGGCGGCCCAGTCGCGCGGGACGGTGATCCGCGCGCACTGCGCCGTCCGCTGCTTGCCGTCCTGCTTGAACGGGCAGTCACCCCAGGCGATTTTCTGCTGCAGGTAGGGCGCGAGCGGATCGGCGGTGGTCGCGGCGGCCGGCGCCGTGGCCACCACCAGAACCGAGACGGCCGCCGCCAATGCTGCCCGGGACGTTCGCACCGCAGTTCCCCTTCCTCGCACACCGAACGCGAACACCCAAGCACGCGCAGTGGGGGAAGGGCAGCGCGAACCCCGCGGATCGCTCGATCCAGTGAACCGAGGGGCTCGTCAGGCGCGGTACGGGCCGTGCTGCCCGAGGTCGGGACTCACCTGCGGGGCCGGCCCGCCCTGCCCGGGCACCGGCGCCGGCTCGACGACCACCTCGGTCGCGGGACGCTCGACGTCGCGCTCCTGGTAGTGCGTCTCGACGATGTGGTCCTGACGCCGCCGGGCGAGCACGGCCAGGGTGAGCACGTGCGCGACGGCCAGCAGCAGGAGGAAGACACCCAGCCTGCCGACCAGCGCGGCCGTCGAGCCGGACCAGCCGGGGCCGACGACGGACAGCAGCGCCAGGACCCCGAAGGCGACGAGGTGGAAGACGGTCACCACCATCCAGGCCATCGACCCGGTCTGCTCGCCGCCGTCCGGGCCGCTCAGGTACCGGCGGCCGCCGCGGTAGAGGATCTGGCCGTCGGCCACCACGAAGACCAGTCCGATGATCAGGAATCCCGTGAGGTCGTCGTCGGGCATGCGTCTCCTCCTCGGTTCCGGCTTCCGGTGCCCGCGGAGTACCCGGCCGGGGCGGGCAGGGGACACCGGTTCACCGGATCGAGCGACGCCGGTCGGTCTGCTCACATCCGGGAATCAATACCGTGTCCCGGACGCTGGAGGGGGCGTGAAGAAGATTGGCTTCCTGTCCTTCGGCCACTGGTCGGCGAGCCCGCACTCGCAGACCCGGTCGGCCGCGGACTTCCTGCACCAGTCGATCGACCTGGCGGTGGCCGCCGAGGAGCTCGGAGTCGACGGCGCCTACTTCCGCGTGCACCACTTCGCGCGGCAGGCAGGCAGCCCGTTCCCGCTGCTGTCGGCGATCGGCGCACGGACGTCGAAGATCGAGATCGGCACCGGCGTGATCGACATGAGGTACGAGAACCCGCTGTACATGGCCGAGGAGGCGGGGGCGGCCGACCTCATTTCGGGCGGCAGGCTCCAGCTCGGCATCAGCCGCGGATCCCCCGAGCAGGTGATCGACGGCTGGCGGTACTTCGGGTATGCCCCGGCCGAGGGCGAGACCGACGCCGACATGGCCCGCCGCCGCACCGAGATCTTCCTCGAGGTACTCAAGGGCGAGGGCTTCGCCGAGCCGAACCCCCGGCCGATGTTCGCCAACCCGCCGGGGCTGCTGCGCGTCGAGCCGCACTCGGAAGGTCTGCGCGACCGCATCTGGTGGGGCTCCGGCTCGAACGCGACGAGCGTGTGGGCGGCGAAACTGGGCATGAACCTGCAGAGCTCCACGCTCAAGGACGACGAGACGGGCGAGCCGCTGCACGTCCAGCAGCGCAAGCAGATCGAGGCGTACCGTGAGGCGTGGCAGGAGGACGGGCACACGCGCGAGCCGCGGGTTTCGGTGAGCCGCAGCATCTTCGCACTGACGACTGACGAGGACCGAGCCTACTTCGGCCGCGACCGCCATTCCCGCGACCAGGTAGGCATGATCGACGAGAACACCCGCGCGATCTTCGGCCGCTCCTACGCGGCCGAGCCGGACGAACTGGTCCGGGAGCTGAAGGAGGACGAGGCAGTCCAGGCCGCCGACACCCTGCTGCTGACGATCCCGAACCAGCTCGGCGTGGATTACAACGTCCACGTCCTGGAGAACATCCTCACCCACGTGGCCCCGGAGCTGGGCTGGCGCTGAGCGGAACGACCCGGCGGCGGCCGAGTCTTGAGCGCGTGGGTGTAGGCCCGTAGCCGTGTGGCTGCGGGCCTGTCCCCGGTCATGCTGCGAAGGGCAGCGGTTCGTGGAGGTTGTTGCGTCGGGGTTTTCGGCGCCTGTCCAGCCAGGTTGGTGGCAGGAATTCCGGTAACCCGTCGGCCGCGATCCGCACGTCCCACCCGGACCGGTGCAGCAGCCGGTGGTGGTGGGCGCACATCAGGACCAGGTTGCCCAGTTCGGTGGGGCCGCCTTCGGACCAGTGCCGGATGTGGTGACCCTGGCAGTGCCGGGGTGGCCGGTGACAGCCCGGGAACGCGCACCCGCGGTCCCGCAGATACAACGCCCGGCGGATCCCGGGTGGAACCAGCCGCCGCAACCGCCCCACATCCAGTGGTTCGCTGCTGCTACCCAGCACCGCCGGGATCACCATGCAGTCACACGCATGCAACCGTGCTTCGGCGGCGGAGATCGTCCCGGTATCACCGAGGAGGGCTGTGCCGATGCCGGTCTTCAGGTCTTCCAGGGAGATCGCGACCATCACATGCGCCCGTTCACCGGCCTGCATCGGCAGCTCGGGAGAGTTCGCCGCGAGATCCATCGCGTCGGAGAAGGCATCGCCGTAGCGTTCCAGCGGGGAGCGGAGGTCGGGGCCTTCGTCGGTGCTGCGGCGTTGGGCCAGGGCATCCAGGACCGCGCTTGCCCGGGTGCCGGTCTCGTCGTCGAACCGGCCGTGCAGCTCCCAGACTCCGGATCTTTTGCGTCGCAAGGACAGTTCGCGGTTCGGGCGGGCGGGTTCGGTGTCTTGAGGGGGCTGGCCGTCGGGATGGAGGTGGGCCAGGATCCGCGCACCGAGGACAGCGACCTGCTTGTGCCCGGCTTCGGAAGCAAACCCCAGCAGGTCCTGCTCAACCCGATCCCGGTGCTCAAGAGGAGTATCCCGCAGCACACCGACGATGGTGTCGATCATCGGGTTGCTCAACCGCCCCTCCCGCGCCACCACGCCAACCTCGGGAGCCAAAGCCGGAATCGGCGTGCCATCAAGGGCAAGCCCTGGATGAAGCTGCCGAGCCCGCTTCATCAGAACCTCGGCAGCCTGCCGAGGCAAGTCAGCGAGATGCTCCAGAAACCGCGCCACAGAACGGTATCCGAACAGCTCCATGACCCCACGCTGCTCAATCCCCACAGCCACAGCACCGATCGCCGCCTCACAGGACCGCATGAGCGCGAACAGCTCACCGAGGAGGTCGGCGAGGGCCTCCGGTTCGGCGTTCCACACAGCGTTGCTGGTCATGACCCCAGAGTGCCCGGCATTCGAACACCCGTCATCACTCGAACCGGTGAAACCATTTGATGAATCACAGAACACCGCCCGGAAAGTCCACAAAGGACCATCCGGGCGGCGTCCGTGTCGATCAGTGCAGGTCGTCGATCAGTGCAGGTCGAAGCGGTCCAGCTCCATGACCTTCGTCCAGGCCGCGACGAAGTCCGTCACGAACTTCTCGCGGGCGTCGTCACTGGCGTAGACCTCGGCGAGGGCGCGCAGCTGCGAGTTCGAGCCGAAGACCAGGTCGACCGCCGTGGCGGTCCACTTCAGCTCGTCGGTCGCCGCGTCGCGGATCTCGTAGACGTTCTCCTCCGACTCCGATGCCTTCCAGCGGGTGCCCGGCGAGAGCAGGTTGGCGAAGAAGTCGTTGGTGAGCACGCCCGGCTGGTCGGTGAGGACGCCGTGCTTGGTGCCGCCGACGTTGGCGCCGAGGGCACGCAGGCCGCCGACCAGGACCGTCATCTCCGGTGCCGTCAGGTCCAGCATGTACGCGCGGTCGACCAGCAGCACCTCCGGCTGGAGCTTCTCGCCCGAGCGCAGGTAGTTGCGGAAGCCGTCGGCGCGCGGCTCGAGGACCTTGAACGACTCGACGTCGGTCTGCTCCTGCGAAGCGTCCGTGCGGCCCGGGTGGAACGGCACGGTCGTCTCGACGCCGGCGTCGCGCGCCGCCTTCTCGACGGCGGCCGAGCCGGCCAGCACGATCAGGTCGGCCAGCGAGATCTTCGCCCCGCCCGCCTCGTTGAAGTCGCGCTGGATGCCCTCGAGGATCTCCAGGACCTTGCCGAGCTGCTCCGGCTGGTTGACCTCCCAGTTGCGCTGCGGCTCCAGGCGGATCCGGGCGCCGTTCGCGCCACCGCGCTTGTCGGTGGAGCGGAAGCTCGCCGCCGACGCCCACGCCGTGGTGACCAGCTCCGCGGTGGTGAGGCCGGAGTCGAGCACCTTCGCCTTGAGCGTGGCGATGTCGGCCTCGGACACCAGGTCGCCCTCGACCGCGGGCACCGGGTCCTGCCACAGCTGCGGCTCCGGGACCCACGGGCCCAGGTACCGGCTGACCGGGCCCATGTCGCGGTGCAGCAGCTTGTACCAGGCCTTGGCGAACGCCAGCGCGAACTCGTCGGGGTGCTCCAGGAACCGGCGCGAGATCTTCTCGTACGTCGGGTCGAAGCGCAGCGACAGGTCCGTCGTGAGCATCGTCGGCTTGTGCTTCTTGGTCGGGTCGAACGGGTCCGGGATGATCTCCGGCGCGTCCTTGGCGACGTACTGCTTGCCGCCGCCGGGGCTGGTGGTCAGCTCCCACTCGTAGCCGAACAGGATCTCGAAGAAGCGGTTGCTCCACTCGGTCGGCTTGTCGGTCCAGGTGACCTCGAGGCCGCTGGTGATCGCGTCCGCGCCCTTGCCGGTGCCGTGCGTGCTCAGCCAGCCGAGGCCCTGCGCCTCCAGCGGGGCACCCTCGGGCTCCGGGCCGACGTGGTCGTCGGCGGTCGCGGCGCCGTGGGTCTTGCCGAAGGTGTGGCCACCGGCGATGAGGGCGACGGTCTCCTCGTCGTTCATCGCCATCCGGCCGAAGGTCTCGCGGATGAAGTGCGCCGCCGCCTTGAAGTCGGCGCTGCCGCGCGGGCCCTCGGGGTTGACGTAGATGAGGCCCATCTCGGTCGCGCCGAGCTCCGGCACCATCTCGGTGTCGCTCGCGTAGCGCTCGTCACCCAGCCAGTCGTCCTCGGGGCCCCAGTAGATCTCCTCGGGCTCCCAGGTGTCGACGCGGCCGAAGCCGAAGCCGAACGTCTTGAAGCCCATCGACTCCAGCGCGACGTTGCCGGCGAGCACGAGCAGGTCGGCCCACGAGATCTTCTGGCCGTACTTCTGCTTGACCGGCCACAGCAGGCGGCGCGCCTTGTCGAGGTTGGCGTTGTCCGGCCAGCTGTTCAGCGGGGCGAAGCGCTGCGCGCCGTCACCCGCGCCGCCGCGGCCGTCGTGGATGCGGTAGGTGCCCGCGGCGTGCCAGCTCAGGCGGATCATCAGGCCGCCGTAGTGGCCGAAGTCGGCGGGCCACCAGTCCTGCGAGGTGGTGAGCACCTCGGTGATGTCGCGCTTGAGGGCCTCGACGTCGAGCTTCGCGAACTCCTTGGCGTAGTCGAAGTCCGGGCCGAGCGGGTTGCTCTTCGACGAGTGCGCGTGCAGCGGCGTGAGGTCGAGCTGGTTGGGCCACCAGTCCTTGTTGCCGCGCGGACGACCGCCCGTCTTCGGGGTCGGCGAGTCGATCGCCGGGTTCTCGCTCTCGCTGCCGCGCGAGGTCACCGAGTCGTGCGCGACCGGGCAGCCGGCCGCCGCCTTCTTGTCCACGCCCTGTGCGCTGGACGGGTTGTCCTGGGTGGAGCTCATTTACATCCTTCCGGGAGCGGCGATCATTTCGGGGTGCGGGCGGCCGCGCAGGCGGGGCAGGTGCCCCAGTAGACGACCTCCGCTTCGTCGATCACGAAACCGTGGTCCTCCGAAGCGGTGAGACAGGGGGTGTGCCCGACGGCGCAGTCGACATCCGCTATCGCCCCGCACGAACGGCACACGATGTGGTGGTGGTTGTCCCCCACTCGTGACTCGTAGCGGGCGTTCGCCCCGGCCGGCTGGATGCGGCGCACCAGCCCGGCGTCGGTGAGCGCCCGCAACACGTCGTAGACCGTCTGGTGCGACACCGTCGGCTGCTCGGCGCGCACCAGGTCGATCACCGTTTCGGTGTCGACGTGCGGGTGGTCGCGCAGCGCGGCGAGGACGGCCAGCCGGGGCTTGGTCACCCGCAGCGAGGCCGCTCGCAGCTGCGCTTCGAACTCTGACATCACCGGCGACCCTAGGGCCTTTTCTGGAATGGGTCAAGTTACGCCACCGTGTCGTGAAGGTGTCCGCCCGGCTGGCTAGGCTCCGGGGCATGCCGGACACGCAGTACGAAGATTTGCTCCGCCACGTCCTCGACACGGGGGCGCGCAAGGGCGACCGCACGGGCACGGGGACGCGGTCGATCTTCGGGCATCAGCTGCGTTACCGCCTCTCGGACGGCTTCCCGCTGATCACGACCAAGAAGGTGCACTTCCGCTCGATCGCCTACGAGCTGCTGTGGTTCCTGCGCGGCGACGGCAACGTCAAGTGGCTGCAGGACAACGGCGTCACGATCTGGGACGAGTGGGCGGGCCCGGACGGCGACCTCGGCCCGGTCTACGGCGTGCAGTGGCGGTCGTGGCCCACGCCGGACGGCGGGCACGTCGACCAGCTCGCCGAGGTACTCCGCACTCTGCGGGAAAATCCCGACTCGCGGCGGATCATCGTGTCCGCGTGGAACGTCGCCGACATCCCGCGGATGGCGCTGCCGCCGTGTCACGCGTTCTTCCAGTTCTACGTCGCCGATGGCGAGCTGTCGTGCCAGCTGTACCAGCGCAGCGCGGACCTCTTCCTCGGCGTGCCGTTCAACATCGCCAGCTACGCGCTGCTGACCCACATGATCGCGGCGGAAGTCGGCCTCGGCGTCGGCGACTTCGTCTGGACCGGCGGCGACTGCCACATCTACGACAACCACGAAGAGCAGGTGCGGACCCAGCTGGCCCGTGACGCGCGGCCGTTCCCCACGCTGAGCCTCAAGCCCGCGGACAGCCTGTTCGACTACACCTACGAGCACTTCGCGCTCGAAGGCTACGACCCGCATCCGGGCATCAAGGCGCCGGTGGCGGTGTGATCGGCCTGGTCTGGGCCCAGGCGGCGAACGGCGTCATCGGCCGCGACGGCACGCTGCCGTGGCACCTGCCGGAGGACCTCAAGCACTTCCGGACGCTCACCGCGGGCGCGGCGGTGCTGATGGGCCGCCGCACGTGGGAGTCGCTGCCGCCGCGGTTCCGCCCGCTGCCGGGCCGCCGCAACCTGGTGCTGTCGCGGACCCCGCAGGAGGGGGTGGAGACGTTCGCGGACCTGCCCGCGGCGCTCGCCGCGGCGACTGGGGACGTCTGGGTGATCGGCGGCGCGGCGGTGTACCGGGCGGCGCTGCCGTTCGCGGACCGGATCGTGGTCACCGAGCTGCGGGAACCCTTCGAGGGCGACACCTACGCGCCGGAGGTCGGCCGTGCTCCCGGGTCCGTGGGGGAGTGGCTGGAGTCCTCGACCGGCCTGCACTACCGCTTCCTGACCTGGGGCTGAACCCCGGCCGGGTGGTCCTGGCCCGGCGACGGCACTTGCCGACCTGGGCCGCCGCGCTATACGGTTGCCGAACTAGAACACGTTATAGTTCGCGGGCCGGAGGAGCGGATATGGCGAAAAGGGCGCCGCGCGGCAACGAGGCCGACTACGTGGTCGTCGGGTCGGGAAGCTCCGGAGCCGCCATCGCCGGCAGGCTGGCGCAGTCCGGGGCCAGCGTGATCGTGCTGGAAGCCGGCAAGAGCGACGAGCAGCTGCTCGTCAGGAAGCCCGGCATGGTCGCGCCGATGCACGCGGTGCCGCAGCTGAAGAAGCTCGTCGACTGGGGCTACTACTCCGTTCCGCAGAAACACGTTCTAGACCGTCGGATGCCGGTGCCGCGCGGGAAGGTCGTCGGCGGGTCCAGCTCGGTCAACGGCATGGTCTACGTCCGCGGCAACCGCGCCAACTTCGACTCCTGGGCCGCCGAGGGCAACACCGGCTGGGACGCCGACAGCGTCAATGCCGCCTACAAGCGCATGGAGGACTTCGAGGACGGCGAGAACGCCTACCGCGGCGCGGGCGGGCCGATCCGGATCACCCGCAACAAGATCCCGCAGGAAGGCACCCTGCAGTTCCTCGAAGCCACCGCCGACACCATCGGCTGCGAGATCCTCGACGACTACAACGCCGAATCCCAGGAAGGCGTCAGCCGGATGCAGCAGAACGCTGCGGGCGGCCTGCGCTACAGCGCCTCCCGCGGCTACCTCCACCACCTCGCGCCGCCGACGCTCGAACTGCAGTCGCGCGTGCTGGCGAAGAAGGTCGTCTTCGACCGGGGCCGCGCGGTGGGCGTCGAGGTCGTCGACGCCGACGGCACGCAGCGCACCGTCCGGGCAGGCAAGGAGGTCATCCTCTCCGCCGGCGTCGTCGGGTCCGCGCAGCTGCTCATGCTCTCCGGCATCGGGCACGCCGAGCACCTGAAGGAGCACGGCATCGGCGTGCTCGCCGACCTGCCGGTCGGGGACAACCTGCACGACCACATGTTCCACGCCCTGACCTTCCACGTGACCTCCAGCAGGCTCCGCGGCACCGCGCCGTTCTTCGCCCGCGGCCTGGCCAGGGAGCTGGCCAGGCCCGGCAGCACCTTCCTGGCGAACTCGGTGTTCGAGGCGGTCGCGTTCCTGCGCACGTCGCAGGCGGGCGCGGTCCCCGACCTGCAGCTGCACCTGCTGCCCTGGGCGTACGTGTCGCCCAACCAGGACGAGCCGATCCGCCACGCCGTCGACAAGCGCGGCGCCCTCACCGTGCTGACGACGCTGATCTACCCGAAGAGCCGCGGCACGCTGCGGCTCGCCTCGGCCGACCCCACGGCCGCGCCGCTCATCGACTTCCAGTACCTGGCCGACCCCGCCGACCTCGAAGTGCTCGGCGAAGGGTCGGAGATGGTGCGCGAGATCTTCGCCGCCAAGGCGTTCCGCGGGTCGGTCAAGGAGGAGATCCACCCCGGCAGGGAGCTGAGGGGCCAGGAACTGCGGGACGCGATCCTCAACCGCGCGACGTCGGTGTACCACGGCGTCGGCACGTGCCGGATGGGCATCGACGAACTCGCCGTCGTCGGCCCCGACCTGAAGGTGCGCGGCGTCGACGGGCTGCGGGTCTGCGACGCCTCGATCATGCCGTCGATCACCGGCGGCAACACCAACGCGCCCTGCATCATGATCGGCGAGATGGGCGCCCAGCTCGTCCTCGGGAGCCGGTCATGACGCTCACCCCGCTCGGCCTGACCCGTCCCGCGTCGGTGACCGGCGCACTCCTGGACCAGCTGGTCGCCAGGGTGCCGGGCTCGTCCGGCGCCACCTGGAAGCTCACCGAGGTCTACACCGGCGACGTGCTGGCCGAGCTGCCGCAGTCGACCCCGGAGGACATCTCGCGCGCGTTCGCCGTCGCGCGCGAGGCCCAGCGGAAGTGGGCCGCGACGCCGCTGAAGGAGCGGCTGGCGGTGTTCAAGCGGGCGCACGCGCTGTTCGTCGGCAACGCGCGGACCGTCGCGGACCTCATCCAGGTGGAAAGCGGCAAGAACCGGCGGATGGCGATCGAGGAGACCTGCGACCCGCCGATGGTGATGAGCCACTACCTCAAGCGGGCGGCCCGGCTGCTGGCGCCGGTCAAGCGCGGCGGGCCGGTGCCGCTGCTGACGTCGTCGACCGAGGTCCGCGTGCCCAAGGGCGTCGTCGGGATCATCGCGCCGTGGAACTTCCCGTTCGCCACCGGCATTTCCGACGCGGTCCCGGCGCTGATGGCAGGCAACGCGGTCGTGCTGAAACCCGACAACAAGACGGCGCTCTCCCCGCTGTACGGCATCCGGCTGCTGGAGGAGGCCGGCCTCCCGCGCGGGCTGTTCCAGGTGGTCTGCGGCGAAGGCCCCGACGTCGGGCCGTCGCTGATCGACCACGCCGACTACGTGATGTTCACCGGGTCCACGGCCACCGGCCGGGTGATCGGCGAGCGCGCGGGCCGCAACCTCATCGGCTGCTGCCTGGAGCTGGGCGGCAAGAACCCGATGATCGTGCTGCCGGACGCCGACCTGGAC
Organism: Amycolatopsis melonis; assembly: GCF_040064235.1. Taxonomy (NCBI): domain Bacteria; kingdom Bacillati; phylum Actinomycetota; class Actinomycetes; order Pseudonocardiales; family Pseudonocardiaceae; genus Amycolatopsis; species Amycolatopsis melonis. The sequence continues at coordinate 126,919 of NZ_JBDZYD010000020.1, read as the reverse complement.
GAGGCAGTCCAGGGCGCGGTCTTCGGCGCGTTCGGCAACACGGGCCAGATCTGCATGCACATCGAGCGGATCTACCTGCCGGAGTCCCGCTACGAGGAGTTCAAGACGGCGTTCGTGGCCCGCACGCGGGCCCTCGACGTCCGGGCGGCCTACGACTTCGGGCCCGACATGGGCTCCCTGGTCTCACCCGACCACATGCGCCGCGTCAAGTCCCATGTGGACGACGCGGTGGCCAAGGGCGCGACGGTCCTCTGCGGCGGCAAGCCGCGTCCGGACCTCGGCCCGGCGTTCTTCGAGCCGACGATCCTCGAAGGCGTCACTCCGGACATGCTGTGCGGCGTCACGGAAACGTTCGGTCCCGTGGTGGCCCTGCACTCCTACCGCACGGTCGACGAGGCGGTGGCCCTGGCCAACGACACCGACTACGGCCTCAACGCCTCGATCTGGAGCACGGACATCCCGGCGGCCCGGGCACTGGCGGCCCGCATCGAATCCGGCAACGTGAACGTCAACGACGTCCTCGCCACGGCGTACGCGGCCAAGGGAACCCCGTCGGGTGGGGTGAAGAACTCCGGCGTCGGCGCCCGCCACGGCGACCAGGGCCTGCTCAAGTACACGGACGTGCAGAACCTGGCCGTGCTGAAGAAGCAGGTCATGGGGCCGCGGCCGGGACAGCGGTACGAGAAGTACGTGGAGAGCATGCTGTCCGGGCTGAAGCTGATGCGGAAACTGCGGATCCGCTAGCCGTCCACGAGCAGGCCGCGCAACGGTCCCTGCAGCCGGGCGACGCGGCGGGAAACTCCCGGCAGCAGCACCAGCCGGTGGGTTCGCCGCTCGCCGCGTCGTTCCCGCTCCGCCTGCTCCTCGGCCAGCGGGCGCCACAGGTTGTCGACGATGTCCGCCGGATCGCCCTCCAGGTCCGCCACCGGCCGCCCCAGGTGCTCGGCCCACAACCGCAGCCTCGTGCTGCGGGCCACGGCCGGGTCGTCCGTGGCGATGTTGACCTCCGTGTCGTTGAACAGCGAGTGCTCGTTGAGGTTCGCCGAACCCACCGTCAGCCACGTGTCGTCGACGATGCCCAGCTTCGCGTGGACGTACACCGGGGCCGACGCGTCGCCGTCGTGGGCGCTGATCGTCGTGGCCAGCAGGCGGCGGTGGCCGTCGTCCGCGTCGAGGAGCCTGCCCAGCTGGCCGCGTGTGGTGTCCGAGCCGTTGCTCGGCTTGCGCGGCAGCAGCAGGACCACGCGGAAGCGGTCGTCCGGCGGGGTGCGCAGCTTGTCGATCAGCACCTCGGCGATCTCCGGTGACCACAGGAACTGGTTTTCCAGGTAGACCAGCCGCTGGGCCGAGCGCAGGGCGCGCAGATAGCCGTCGACCAGCGTGAACTCGCCCTTCGGCAGGAAGCCGTAGGTGTCGTTCGGCACCGTCCGCAGCAGCTGGACGCGGCTGCCGCCCGCCGGTTCCGGCGTCGCGGGCGCGGGCAGGTCCTCGCGGGCGACCTCCGTCCACCGCCGCCGGAAGTGCTCGGCGACGTCGGCGACCACGGGCCCTTCCAGCCGCGCCATCAGGTCGTGCCACCCGATCGGCCGCGGCGGGTGGTCCGGGCTGTCGTGCCGGTCGCCCTCCAGCGCGGTCAGGTCGACGCCGCCGACGAACGCGACGGCGTCGTCGACGACGACCAGCTTTTCGTGGTGGCAGTGCAGGGTCCGCTCCCGGGCGTCCAGCACGCAGCGCACCCGGGAGCCGTCGGTGAACTTCCGCCGTTCGGCCCGCGCAAGCCGCCGCGACGGCTGGAAGGCCGGAAAGGGCGGCCCGGCCCACAGCAGCACCCGCACCTCGACACCGCGTTCGGCGGCCTCGGCGAGCAGCTCCCGCAGCGAGAGCGCACCGGGCTCGCGCGTGAGCCGGAAGTCCGCGCTGGCATGCCAGTTGGCGATGTGCACGTGCGACTTCGCCCGCCGGATGGCCGCCTCGACGGCCGGCAGCGACTCCTCGCCGTCGACCAGCACCTCGACCCGGTTCCCGTCCCGGACCGGTGCCCGCCCACCGAGCGGCTCCGCCGGACCGCCGGGGTCGAGCACCCCGCGCCAGCCGAGGTCCCGCAGCCGCCGCCGATGGTGGGCACACAGGACGCGTTCGAGCCCGTCACCCAGCCGGTCGTCCATCTTGTCCAGGAAAGAGCGGAAAGTTCTCACCCGTCCCATGTCACTACAGATCGGCCGGGTTCGCCGAGCAGTGACGCTGCGTCAGAGATCCAGCACGAGCCGCGGTGAGCGGGAGCGGGAGACGCACACCATCATCACCTCGCTCTCCTGCCGTTCCTCCTCGGTCAGCACCGAGTCGCGGTGGTCCGGAAGCCCGCCGAGCACGCCGGTTTCGCACGTGCCGCACGTGCCCTCGCGGCACGACGAAAGCACCGTGATCCCGGCTTCCTCGGCCACCTCCAGGATCGAGCGGTCCGCGGGGACCGGCAGCACCCGGCCCGAGGCGGCCAGTTCCACCTCGAACGCCGTGCGCGCGCCGTTGTCCGGTTTCGGGGTGAACCGCTCGACGTGCAGGTCCGGCGGGCCGAGAGCCTCCACCGCCGCCAGGAGGGGTTCCGGGCCGCAGCAGTACACCGCCGTGTCCTCGTCGGCCGCGGCCAGCAGGGCCGGCAGGTCGAGCAGGCCGTGCTCGTCCTGGGGCTGCACCGTCACGCGGTCGCCGTGGCGGGCCAGGTCGGCCGTGAAGGCCATCGACGCGCGTGTGCGGCCGCCGTACACCAGGCGCCACTCGCGGCCGGTCGCCGTGGCGCGGTCGAGCATCGGCAGGATCGGCGTGATGCCGATGCCGCCGGCGATGAACAGGTAGCGCTTCGCGTCCGCCAGCGCGAAGTGGTTGCGGGGGCCGTCCACCCGAACTCGTTGTCCCGCAACGAGTTCGTCGTGCACGTACGCCGAGCCGCCGCGGCCGTCCGGCTCCCGCAGCACCGCGACCTGGTACGCCGAGGTGTCCTCGGGACTGCCGCACAGCGAGTACTGCCGGACCACGTCGCCGGGCAGCACGAGGTCGATGTGCGCACCCGGCTCCCACGGCGGCAGCGGCCCGCCGCCGGTGGCCCGCAGCGTCAGGCGGACGACGCCGTCGGCGAGCTTTTCCTTGTCCGTCACCAGAAGTTCGAGGGTCATCAGTGTCCTTCGGGGTGGGCGAGCAGCCATTCCCACAGGGCGACCGGTTCGTCGAACTCCCGCTCGGCCCCGCAGTGGCAGACCGCGCGCAGCCGGTCGGTGCCGAGCACCCAGTGGATCCGGTACACGCGGTCGCCGGTCAGCATCGGGCGGTTCACGACGACGCCAGCCGCTGCAGCATCCGGCGCGCGGCGAGGCCGCCGGTGTCGATGTTGATCGACAGCTCCTGGTAGCCGTCCGGCTCGGTGGCGATGACGCGCTCGAGGACGTCGAGCGCTTCGACGTCCTGCAACACCACGGTCCGGTTGTTCTCCGCGAGGAAGGCCGAGACGCCTTCGTCGTCGAGCGCGAAGTCGCGGGCCACCGCCCAGAAGTCGTGCGTCGAGTGCTCGGTCTCCGGCGTGATCGCGTAGACGACCTCGACGTGGAAGGCGTCCGGATCGGTGCCGTCCGGGTTCGGCACCGAGCCGACCGGCGCGATCCGGCTGTGCAGCTTGTACAGGCACGGCGGCGTGTACTCGATGTCCTGCCAGCGCGTGATCCGGCCCTCCAGGCCGGTCGACTTCGAGTAGAACGGCGGGCACGCCGCGTCCGCCATGTGGCGTGACACGTAGACGATGCCGGCCTCGTCGTCGACCTCGGTGGTGATCGGCGTTTCGGCGACCTCCGGGGTGCCGATGTAGCCGCCGTGCAGGTACGTCTCGTGCGACAGGTCGAGCAGGTTGTCCACCAGCAGCGAGAACCGCGCCTTGAGCGGCTCCATCCCGGCGACCGTGGTGTAGTCCGGCGAGTCGAGGTAGGGCGCCCGCGGGATCCGGGCGGCGTCGGCCTTCGCCGGGTCGCCGATGAACACCCAGACGAAGGAATCCTGTTCCACCAGCGGATAGCGCGTCAGCCGCGCGGTCCGCGGCACGCGGGCCTGCCCGGGCACCGCCACGCACTTGCCGTCCACGCCGTAGGTGAACCCGTGGTAGCCGCAGATCACCTGGTCGTCGACCAGCCGGGACGGCGCCTGCGACAACGGGAACCGCCGGTGCACGCACCGGTCGGCCATCGCCGTCACGCTCCCGTCGCGGGTGCGCCAGAAGAGGATCGGCTCGCCGCAGATGGTGCGGCTGAACAGCTCGGCACCGATCTCGGAGCTGTAGGCGGCGACGTACCACTGGTCGCGGGGGATCGCGCTCATCGGAGTCCTCTCGTGGTGGGAGCCGTGTCCGGGCTCACAGACTCCGGCGGCGCGCCGCCGCGGCGAAGAGCGTTTCCATAAGTTGGAAAGTTCAGGCGAGACTGCGGGAGATCGCCCGGGCGCTGGTCATGATCAGCGGGGCCAGCACGTGCGGCGAGGCACTGCCGTACCGCACGACGAGCGACACGGCGGCCACCACCCGGCCGCGGGCGTCGTGGATCGGCGCGCCGACCGAGAGACTGTCGAGGGTCACCTGCCGCTCGCTGATGGAGAAGCCGTGGGTGCGCACGTCGGCGAGCATGTGCCGCAGCCGGTCCGGATCGGTGACGGTCTCGGGGGTGTACCGCTCGATCGGGCGGCCGAGGACGTCCTCCTGCACCTCGGCGGGGGCGTGGGCGAGCAGCACCAGCCCAACCCCGGTCGCGGTCAGCGCGAACCGCCCGCCGACGCGGGTCAGCACGGGCACGGCGCCGGTCCCGGCGATCCGCTCGATGAAGACGACCTCGGTGCCTTCGCGGACGGCGAGCTGGACGTTCTCCCGCGTGATCTGCGACAGGTCCTCCAGGAACGGCAGGGCGCGTTCGCGCAGGCCCAGGCCCCGCGGCGCGAGCGAACCGAGTTCCCACAACCGCAGCCCGACCCGGTAGACGCCGTCTTCGCCCTTCTCGAGCGCACCCCAGGCACAGAATTCCCGAAGCAGCCGGTGGGCGGTGGAGACGGGCAGCCCGGCCCGGCGCGCGACCTCGTTGAGCCGCAGCGCCGGCCGGTCCGGCGAGAAGGCGGCCAGCACCCGCAGGGCCCGCCCGAGCACCGGCCCGGTGGGCCCGGGAACGCGGCCGGTCACGTCCCGGCCGCCAGCCGTGCGCGGATCAGCCGGTCCAGCCGCCGCCAGGCCGGCGAGGAGGCGTTGAGGGCGTCCTGCATCAGCGCGGGAATCTCGGACGGCGCGTCCGCCCCGGGCAGCGGCCCGGAGCCGTAGCGCCGCCGGGTGGCGTCGACGATGCGGACGGCGAGGTCGTCGACGGCCGGGTCCCCGGGCGGCAGGTCGTGCACGCGGTCGGCGTCGAGGTACAGCTGCCGCAGCGCGGGGTCGGTGAGAGCGTCGGCCTGGTCGCGGAAGAACCGGTCGGCCAGGTCCGGGTGGGTGGCGAAGAGAAGGATCCACAGGTCCCGTTCCATGGCGACCCACCGCGGGCCGAAGCCCAGCGACGGAAGGGTGTCGAGATGCCGCCCGACCTCGGCCGGCAGCAGGTCCACGGGCCCGTCGGCGAGCCGCCGGAGCCGTTTCTGCGTTTCGCGCAGCCGCCGGATACGCGCGCTCAGCTCCCGGTCGACGTCGGCCAGGACGTCCCGGACGTCACCGAGGTCCTTGATGCGGGAGAGCGGAACACCGGCTTCGGCGAGGGTCCGGATCTTGATCAGCTCGACGGCGTGCTCGGCGGTGTAGCGCCGGTAGCCGGAGGCGTCCCGCTCGGGCTCGGGGAGCAGGCCCTTGGCGTGGTAGACGCGCACGGCTTTGATTGAGACGCCGGCGTAGCGGGCGAGCTTGCCGATGGTGATCACCCCGCCCATGGTCGCTTGACCCTGCCCCAGGGGCAAGGTTGAAGACTGCCGCCATGACGAACGTGGACCGCGCCACGCTGCGCGCACTGGCGGACGAAGGCAACGAGCAGGCCCTCGACCGCCTGGCAGACCTGGCCGAGGCTCGTGGGGATGTGGCGGAGCTGTCGGAACTGCTCGACGAGGGGTGCATGCACGCGGGGAAGCTGCTCACGCGGAGGGCTGTGGCGGCCGGGGATCTGCTGGAGCTGCAGCGGGTGTGCGACGCGGGGTATGAGGAGGCAGGGGTGGAGCTGGAGCGGTTGCTGGGCCGGTGAGGCCGGGTGGCTGGGCGCGGCGCGGCGCGGCCCGCTGCAGCGGGCTGGGCGGGTGAGCCGGGTGTCGTGAATGACTTGTGCGAGCGGCCGGGACGCCGAGCACCGTGCGCTCGGAGCGGTGGCATCGGCGGTGAGGTCGGCGCAGGCGGGCGCGGCCCGCTGCTGCGGGCCGGGCGGTCTGGCCGAGCGGCGCCGCCCCACGACGCTCGGCGAGGCGGGGAGTGGCTGGCCTCCCCGCCCCGGCCGCTTGGTCGACCGGGCGCGCCCGAGCCGCCCCACGACGCCCGGTGGGGCAGGGCTCGGCTGGGTACCCCGCCCCGGCCGCCTGGTCGACCGGGCATGCCCGAGTCACGCGCGGTGGTGGCTGGTCGGGTGCCACCCGGCCTCCACGCCGCCTCACGTCAGCGCGCCCGAGCCACCCCACGACGCTCGGCGGGGCACGGCGCGGCTGGGCACCCCGCCCCGGCCGCCTGGTCGACCGGGCATGCCCGAGTCACGCGCGGTGGTGGCCGGTCGGGGTGCTACCCGGCCCCGCCGCACCTCACCAGCGCGCCCTAGCCACCCCCGGCCCCGCCCAACCGGGCCGCCACCCACCACGCCTCACGTCAGCGTGCCCGAGATCTCGACCACCTCCCCGTCCGCGTCGCCGTGGCCGAAGGCCGTGCGTAGCTCGCTCATCTGCCGCAACGTCGTCTGGCCGCTCACGAACAACGCCGCGAGCGGGGGCAACGGCTTTCCGCAGGCGAGCAACTCCGGGATCTGCTGGGCGTCCACCCGCAGGACCTTCAAGCCCGGCAACGCGCACACCTCGCCCCAGTCGCGGACCGCCGATCCCTCCAGGTTCAGCCGCAGCAACCGGGGCAGCGTTGCCAGCACCGCCACCTCGACGGGCGAGCCCACCCGCGTCAGCTCCAGGTCCCACAGCGCCGGATGCCCGGCGAGGGCCGCCAGGTCCACCTGGCCCGCCTCGATCTGCAGCGACTCCAGTTCCGGCAGGCCCGCGATCGACGGGGTCACCGACCGCGCGCGGTTGATGCTCAGCTGCCTTAATGATCCCAGCGGCTCGAACACCGCCAGGTTCACGTCCGCGGCGTCGTTGACGTAGAGCAGCTGGACCAGCTCCGGCGCCACCACTCCCGCCACCGCTTCGGCCAGGTCGACCTCCGCGGCCTTCGAGACGATCTCGTGGTACGAACGCTCGTCGCCGCCCCGGAGACCGGTCTCCGGGGACAAATACGTCCCTCCCGGGTCCTCGTACTTGCCCGCCCGGACCGCGGACACCGCCTCGGTCAGCATGTCCGTGATCGACCCCGACACCAGCCGCAGGGGGCCGTAGATGTCGCGGCCGTACTCGAACACCTGGCCCGGACGTCCGTCCGTGGCCGGGTCCAGGTCGACCGCCAGGTAGTTCATCGCGCGGTCGCCGCCGAAGGTCACCCACCAGTCGTTGCGGGACAGGCGTTTCATCCGGCCGAACGGCGCGGGCTCGAACACCACGCCGTCGTCGTGCAGACCGTCTTCCCAGCCGTACGAACCGGGTTCGCCCTCCAGGTAGTCCGCCACCAGCTGGTCGAGGCCGTGGTGGGAGTAGGGACCCAGCAGGCCGCTCTCCGCGGGATCGCCGTCCGCCACCAGGTACAGCGCGCGCAGGTCCTCCGGCAGCCGGACGCCGATCCGGGCTTCGGCCGCGGCCACCTCCGCCTCCGTGCGGCCGGCAGGCCACGGCGGGGGCGTGCCCTTGATCGCCGTGTACAGCCCGGCGAACTCGCTCGCGAGCCCGGTGACCTCGGCGAGCACCGCCGGGTCGGTCGGTGCCGTGGTCGGTTCGGTGCCCGCCGGCCGGGGCAGGCCGGGCCGTGGATGCCCCGGGTAGCGGAAGCCCGCGTCGAACACCAGCATGCCCGGCGACACCGCCGCCACGTCCGGCCGCGCGGTGAAGGTGTAGCCGCCGTCTGCCGTCAGCCGGACCTCCAGCGCCGACGGCGGCTTGCCGCCCAGGCTCATGGCGATCGGCACGAAGTCGACGGTCAGGTGCTCGTGCACGTCACTCCAGGCACGGCACGTGACAGCGCCGCCGGTGTGCCGCAGCTGCAGCGTGGCAGCCGTCCACCCGGCACCGGCGCCCGCGTGCAGGGCGCCGGCCATGGCTCTCGCGATTTCGCCGTATCCGGCGTCCACAGCGGTCATGGGCGGAGCCTAGCGAGGGGGTCCGACAAAACCCGGCGTGTCGGGAGGCGGGGCGCCGCCGCCGTGCGAGACTGCGCGGCGATGGTCACCCCAGCCGATCTCGCCGACCTGCTCGAATGCGAGCACCGCAGCCTGCTGAACCAGGCGTGGGCCGCGGGCCTGCCGGGTGCGCCGCGGCCCGCCGAACCGGACGTACCCCGCGTGACCACGGAACCGGCACTGCTGCGCGGCCGCGAAGTGGTCGAGATCGGCGGCGGCGACCCGGTGGAGGCGACGCGGGCGGCCATGCGGGCCGGGGCACCGGCGATCCGCGGGGCCGTCGTGCGCGACGGCGAGTTCACCGGACGTCCCGGCTTCCTGGTCCGCGACGGCGAAGGCCGCTACGAGGTGTACGACACGCAGCCGGTCCGGCTGGCGACGCCCGCCGCGGTGGTGCAGCTGACCGCGTGCGCCGACGCGCTGGGCCGCGACGGTGGCCCGCACATGCACCTCGGCCTGGCCGACGGCACCGTCCGGACGCTGCGCGTCGAGGACTTCCGCCCGCTGGTGGCCCGCCTGCGCGCGCGGCTGCGCGGCCGGGCGCCGCGGCTGCCGGTCCCGCTCTGGGCCGACGAACGCCCGGCCTGCGCCGGCTGCGGCTTCGCCCGCCACTGCGCTTCGGCGCGCGAAGCCGACCGCGATCTCTCGCTCGTCGCCGGGATGCGCGGGGACCAGCGCCGCAAGCTGGTGGCCGCCGGGCTGGGCTCGATCGACGCGCTGGCCGCCGCCACGCCCGGCGACCGGCCGCGCGACCTGTCCGTGACGGCGTTCGCGGCCCTGCGCGCCCAGGCCGCGCTGCAGGTCCGGCAGGACGCCACCGGCGAAATCGCCTACGAGATCGTCGATCCCGGCGCGCTGGCCACCCTGCCGCCGCCCGCGCCGGGCGACGTGTTCGTCGACCTGGCGGGCGATCCGCACGTCCTGGCAGGCGAAGGCCTGGAGTACCTCTTCGGCGCGGTCACCACCACGAGCGAGCGGCGCCTGTTCTGGGCTCACAGCCGCGCGCAGGAGAAGCGCGCGTTCGAGGAGTTCGTCGACTTCGCCGCGGCGCAGGTCGCCGAGCACCCCGGCTCGCACGTCTACCACTACGCGCCCTACGAGGTCACCGCGATCAAGCGGCTCGCGGCCGTGCACGGCACGCGCGAGGAGACCGTCGACCACCTGCTGCGCAGCGGCGCGGTCGTCGACCTGCACGCGGTCGTGCGCAAGGCGTTGCGGGTCTCGCAGCGCTCGTACTCGATCCGGCACCTCGAACCGCTCTACCAGCCCGGCACCCGCGAGGGCGACGCGAAGCCGGTGGTCTCGGACGTCGAGGCGTACGAGGAGTACCTGGCGCTGTCCGGCGAGCCCGAGCGCGCCGACGAGGTCCTGCGCCGGATCGGGGAAAACGCCGAGTACGACTGCGTTTCCGCGTGGCGGCTGTTCGAGTTCCTGCACCGCGTCCGCGCGGACGCGGGGATCGAATTCCCCGTGCCCGCCGAGGAATCTCCGGAGGACGCCCTGCTGCGCGCGGCCGAGGAGGACGTCGCCGCCGAGCGGCGGGCCGAACGCGCCGCGCAGCTGGCCGCGCTGGTCGACCCGCTGCTGGACGGGCTGCCGGACGACCCGGCGGACTTCACCGCCGACGACCGGGCCCGCGCGCTGCTGGCGGCGTCGGTCGGCTACCACCGCCGCGAGACCAACCCCGCGTGGTGGGAGTACTTCCGCCAGCTGGCTGCCCCGCTCGGCGACCTCGAGGTGGACACCTCCTGCGCCGTGCCGGTCGCGCTGGAGGCGGGGGAGTGGGTGCCCCCGGCCGGGCGGGCCCGCACGGCGAAGCGGACCCTGCAGCTGGCCTGCGACCCGGACCGGCCGCACCCGTTCGCCCCCGGCGACGACGTGCGCCTGCGCTACGGCGACACCGCCCGTGACGCGAAGGTCGTCGCCGCGTCCGCGGTGGAGCTGACGCTCGAAGAGAGCTGCCCGCCGGACGCCACCACGAACGACCGGCCGACGGCGGTGCTGCCCGGCAGCCCGGTGCGGCCCTCGCCCAAGGACGAGGCGGTCGCGGAGCTGGCCCGGCTGGCCGTCGACGCTCTCCCGGAGCTGCCGCGGCACCCGGGGATCGACCTGCTCCGCCGGACCCCGCCGCGGCTGCGGGGCGGGGCACCGCTGCCCGAGCCGGGGGAGGACCTGGTCGCCACGGTGATCGAGGCGGTCGAGGCCCTCGACGGCTCGGCGCTGGCCGTCCAGGGCCCGCCGGGAGCGGGCAAGACCTACCTCGCCGGGAAGCTGATCGCGCGCCTGGTGCGCGCCGGGTGGACCGTCGCGGTCACCTCCACCAGCCACAAGGCCGTGGAGAACGTGCTGAGCGCGGCGAAGAAGAGCGCGCCGGACCTGCCGTGCGCCAAGCGCGCGAAGAAGACGCCGGACCCCAACGCGCCGTGGGAGCAGCCGAAGAGCAACCCGGCGCTGGTGAAGTGGCGCGAAGAGCACGACACCGGGCACCTCGTCGGCGGCACGGCGTGGACGTTCGCCAACGCCGCGGTCCGCGCGGAACCGTTCGACCTCATGATCATCGACGAGGCGGGCCAGTTCGCCCTCGCCGACGCGCTCGCGGTGTCCGTGTGCGCCCGCAACGTCCTGCTGCTCGGCGATCCGCAGCAGCTGCCGCAGGTCGTGCAGGGCACGCACCCGGCGGGCGCGGAGGCCTCGGCGCTGGGGCACCTGATCGGCGAGGCGGACATCATGCCGCCGTCGCTCGGGTACTTCCTCGACGTGACGCGGCGGATGCATCCGACCGTGTGCGCACCGGTGTCGGACCTGTCCTACGCCGGGCGGCTGCACGCCCACCCGTCGGCGGCCGAGCGCGCGCTCGAAGGCGTCGAGGCCGGGCTGTACGTGGCCGAAGTCGACCACCACGGCAACACGACGCGCTCGGTGGAGGAAGCGGACGCGGTCGTGCGGATCGTGTCCGAAGTGCACGGTCGCATGTGGACAGACCACGGCGAGCCGCGGCCGCTCGGGGACGGCGACATCCTCGTCGTGGCACCGTACAACCTCCAGGCGCGCACGGTCACCCGTGCGTTGGAGGACGCCGGGTTCCCCGGGGTCAGGGTGGGCACGGTCGACCGGTTCCAGGGCCAGGAGGCGCCGGTGGTGATCACCACGATGACGTCGTCGTCGGCGGTCGACCTGCCGCGCGGGCTCGACTTCCTGCTCTCGCGCAACCGGCTCAACGTCGCCCTCTCACGGGCGCAGGCACTGGCGGTCCTGGTGTGCTCGCCGCGGCTGGTCGAGGCCGACATCCGGACGGTCGACCAGATGCGGCTGGTGGCGGGCATGATCGGCCTGATGACCGCGGCACGCCCCTGGTGACTCAGCCGGGCGGCTCGATTTCGCCGGCGTCCTCGTCGACGTCCTGCGAGTCGGGTTGCTCGCGGTCGGCGTCGGGGATCTCGACGTCGAGGTCGACGTCCGGGGTGCCGGGCGGGCGCGGCGCGTCGGGGGTCACGGGCCGGTCTTCGGATTCGGTCATGGCTGCGGATACCCCGGCGGCCGGTGATCGAAGCGGTCAGGCGGGATTGCGCGGGCGGGCCGGACGGTCCCCGGCGACTTCGGCCGGTGCGAGATCGTCCAGCGGCTGCCAGCGGAACACCCCGGCGCCCTGCGCGTAGGCCAGGTGCCCGCCGAGCGCCCCGCCGACGCCGACCGCGGCCAGCCCCAGCGCGCCCAGCAGCCTCCCACCACCGCGGCCCCGAGCCGCGTAGGAGGCGGCGAAGAGCGTGGTGGCGACGGCGTTCCCGGCGGCGTGCACCAGCGCGACGCGGCGCTGCCGGACGTCCAGGCCGGTGTAGTCGGCCAGCCCGAGGACAACGGCGGCGGGTGCGGCGAGCAGGCCGGTGGCGACGAGGCGGCGGGCTGCGTCCCGGCCGTCCGGGAGCAGGTCGAACACGGCCGAGCAGACCCAGGCTCCGATCGGGACGGTGACGGCGATCGGGTGCAGGGGATGGCCGAGCGGACGGCCGCGCAGCACCCGGCCGAGCGGGCCGTCTGCCGCCCCGCGCAGCGCCCCGGCCGGCAGGCCCGCGGGCCGGTCGAGGAACCGGGCGTCTTCGGCGGCTTGCAGCACGCGGTGGGCCCACGCGGGCCGCGACCGGGAATGACCGTTGCGCGAGGGATCCATGCCGCCGCGGTTACCCCGGCTCGCCCGGGCCAACCCGCCACTTTCACGTCAAAGTGGCGTGTTTTCCGCGGCGCGGGAGCGGGAAGCCCGGGAACAGCCGACGAAGGAGCGCGATGACCGAACCGCACCAGTCCTACGACCCACCGCAGGACACCGGCGAGCCCGACGCCGTCGAGACCGACCCGGCCGCCCTGAACAGCGCCGAGGACCTCGACGAGGACCGCCTGCGTGCCGATCCGCTCGAGCAGGCCATGGACCCGCCCGAGCACTGGACGGGCGTCACGAAGTACGGGATGACGCCCTGGGAGCAGGCGCACCCGCGCCCGCTCGGCGAGCGGCTCGCCGAAGAGCGGCCGGACGTGCCCGCCGGGCCCCCGCCGTCGGAGGCGGACGCGGCCGGCGCGGCGGACCCGGACGCCGGTCCCGTGTCCCGCGAGGACATGCAGCTCGAACCGGTCGAAGGGGACGGCCCGCCGTCCGATGTCGAGCCCGACCAGGTGGGTGTCGACGCCGGGACGAGCCCGACCGCGGGACCGGAGCAGGCCGCCCTGCACGTCGACGGCGAAAGCGAGCGCTGAGACGTTCGGCGGTGGCTCGCCGGGCGTGATCCTGATAAGTCTCTGCGCGTGAGCATGGACGCGATCGACCTCCACAGCATCAACCCGTGGGAGGTGTCCTTCCTGCGCGAGGAGGTGGGCGCCTACTTCGCCAACGGCGTCGAGCTGCCCCCCGGCGCGACCGTGCTGGACGTCGGCGCCAACGTCGGCGTCTTCTCCGCCGCCGTCTACGAACGGCTGGACGGCGACGTGCGGATCTACGCCTTCGAACCACTGCCGCCGCTGCACGAAACCCTGGCCCGCAACGGCCGGGACTTCTTCGGCGGGCGGCTGACCGCGCTGCCGTACGGGCTGGCCGCCGCCGAGGACGAGCTCGACTTCAGCTACTTCCCGGCCGCGACGATCTTCTCGTCCTCGTGGCGCAGCGCGGACAACGTCGAGGCCGAGCGGCGGCGCGTCACCGCCAGCATCGTCGAGATGATCCGCCGGGGCGGCCTCGGCGCGGCGGCCCGGCGGGTGCCCGCGCCGCTGCTACGCGGGCTGGTCGGACGCAAGCTGCGGGTGATGCGGCAGCTGGAGACCCACCGCGTCCGCGTCCGGCCGCTGTCGGCGGTGCTCGACGAGCACGGCATCGACCGGATCGACCTGCTCAAGGTCGACGTCGAAGGCGCCGAGCTGGACGTGCTGCGCGGCATCGAGGACCGGCACTGGCCGCTGGTCCGGCAGGCCGTCGTGGAGGTCGAGGGGTGGCAGCGCCACCGCGAGGAGGTGCAAGCCGTGTTCGCCGGGCGCGGGTTCGCGGTGACGGCGGTGCAGGACCCGGTCCAGGAGGCCGCCGACATCGGCATGGTGTTCGCGGTGCGGGCGGGCTGAGCCGTGCCGTCACGGTCCGGAGCCGGCCGCGTCGGCCCTGGTGACGAGGTGGCCGGGCCCGGCCCGGGCCTGCATACTGCAGGTATGCGGTGGAGAAACCCGGAGGGCGCGCGATGAGCCCGCGCGAAGGGACGTCCCGCCCGAAGTTCGGCCGGATCGACCCGTTCTGCCTGATGGCCGTGCTGCCGGTGCTGCTCGTCGCCGGCATCCTCGGCGCGCTGGTCAACGTGTGGCTGGGCGTCGGCTTCGCCGCCTTCGCGGGCCTGATCCTCCTCTTCGACTCGTGGGCCAACCGGCCACTCCCGGCCCCGCCGCAACGCCCGGCCCCGGCTCGCCGTCCGGCGCAGGCGGCCCCGGTCCGCCGCCCGCCGGTGCGGGGACCGCGTCCGGCGGGCAACCGCGCCCCGGTCCGCCGCGCGGGCCCGCCCCCGGCGACGCGATAATCCGGTCCGGGATCGATAGGGTCGGCAGGGTCACCCCCTGACAGGAGAATCCATGCCGGTCAAGACCCTGCAGATCCCCACCGCGGACGGCACGTCCGACGCCTTCGCCGTCTTCCCCGACGACGGCGAGCGGCATCCGGCGGTGCTGATGTACCCGGACGGCTTCGGCATCCGGCCCGTGCTGCGGGAGATCGCCGGGGAACTGGCCGGCCACGGGTACTACGTGCTCGTCCCGAACTTCTTCTACCGCCACGGCCCGGCCCCGGTGCTCGACCTTCCCGACTACATCGGCGAAGAGGCCAGGCCCGCGGTCTTCGCGCGGCTGATGCCCATGATCCAGGAGCACACCACCGACCGGATCCTGCGCGACGCCGACGCCTACCTGGGGTTCCTCACGGCCCAGCCCGAGGTCGCCGCCGGGCCGGTCGCGGTGACCGGCTACTGCATCGGCGGCCTCCTGGCGACCCACACCGCCGCGGCCCACCCCGGGCAGGTGGGCGCCCTCGCCGCGTTCCACGCCCCGGTGGGCGCGGCCGGGCCCGACAACCTGCGGCGGATCACCGCCCGGATCCACTTCGGCCACGCCGGAACCGACCTGACGCCCGAGGCACTCGCCGAGCTCAACCGCACCCTGGACGCCGCCGGGCTGGACTACACCTCGGAGATCTATCCGGGCACCGTCCACGGCTTCACGATGTCCGACACCGACGCCTTCAATGCGGAGGCTCTGCGGCTGCACTGGGACCGCCTGCTGCCCCTGCTGAGCGGCACCCTCGTCGGCGGCTAGCCGCCGACGTGGATGCCCGGGCGGCGGGCCGGGTCCGGCTCGCTGCTGCGGATGATCTCCCGGACCACCGGCGCGGTGTCGCCGCGGCCGAGCAGCAGATACCGGAACAGGTGCCCGAGCGGGTTGCCTTCCGACCACTCGAAGTGGCACTGCGGCCGCACCCCGGTGACGTCGCGCAGGGCCAGCAGGATCGCCGCGATCGCGTTGGGCGCCGCCGGGCTGTTGGCGCGGAGGATCCGGTGCCCGTCGACGTCGACGCCGCGGACCTCGAGGACCTTGCTGAACTCCGACGGGTCCACCACGTCGATCTCGAGGAAGATGACGTCGGCGGCGCCGGGCACCGGGTTCATCCCGCGCTGCTCGGCTTCCTTGGCCGAGTACTCGGCGTCGTCCCCGGCCTGGCGGCGGTTGGCGATGATGTTCAGCGCGCCGTCGTGGGCCAGCGAGTCGGTGACGAACCGGCGGGCCTGCTCGTCGAACTCGATGCGCTCGGCCCGCAGTTCCGTCGTCCGCGAGACCCGGGAGACCAGCGAGACGACGATGATCCCGAGGATGAACAGCGCCGAGATCGCGATGCCGTCGGGCTTTTCGATGACGTTCTCGACCAGCGCGTACAGCAGGACCAGCGTCAGCACGACGAAGCCGATGGCGGCGCCGCGCTGGCGGTGGCGGACCGCCGAGATGCTGACCGCGACCGCGCCGGAGACCATCATCGCCAGGATGCCGGTCGCGTAGGCGCCGGCCTGGGCGTTGACGTCGGCGCCGAACGCCACGGTGATGAGGATGCTGATCACCGTGTAGACGATGACAACCGGCCGGACCGCCCGGCCCCACTCCGGCGCCATGCCGTAGGAGGGCAGGTACCGCGGCACGATGTTGATCAGCCCGGCCATCGCCGAGGCACCGGCGAACCACAGGATGAGGACGCTGCTGATGTCGTAGGCGGTCCCGAAGACCTCGCCCAGCTCGCGGTGCGCGAGGTAGGCCATGGCCCGGCCGTTGGCCTCGCCGCCCTCCTTGAACGCGTCGGCCGGGATCAGCACGGTCGTGACGAAGCTGGTCGCGATCAGGAACACCGACATGATGAGCGCGGCGGCGGTCAGCAGCTTCCGGGTGTTGCGGATCCGCGACTCCAGCCGCTCTTCCGGCGACTTCCCGCGCGCGGCGACCAGCGGCATCATGCTGACGCCGGTTTCGAAGCCGGAGAGGCCGAGCACGAGCATCGGGAACGCGATGATCGCCGGGCCGATGACGCCGGTGAACCCGCCGCCGCCCGCGGTCAGGGCGTCGGTCCAGTGCGACAGGCTCGCGGAGTCGCCCACCAGGTCGATCACGCCCGCGACCGTGACCACGGCGTTGAGCAGCAGGAACACCGCGACCAGCGGGATCGCGACGCCGACCGCCTCGCTGAAGCCGAGCAGGAACACCCCGCCGAGGATCAGCAGCAGCACCACGGTGATCAGCACCGCGTGCCCGTGCAGGAAGCCCGGCAGGTACGGGTTCTCCAGCATGTGCACGGTGGCGTCGGCCGAGGACAGCGTGATCGTGATGATCCACGACGTCGCCACGAACCCGAGCAGGGTGAGCACGAAGAGCTTGCCGCGCCAGAACGGCAGCAGGTTCTCCAGCATCGCCACCGAACCCTGGCCGTGCGGGCTTTCGCGGGCCACGCGGCGGTACATCGGCAGCATGCCCAGCAGGGTCAGCGCGACGATGAGCAGGGTGGCCAGCGGCGACAGCGCCCCGGCGGCGAGCGCGGCGATGCCGGGCAGGTAGGAGAGGGTGGAGAAGTAGTCGACGCCGGTCAGGCACATGACCTTCCACCAGGCCTGCGGCGTGCCGTGGTCCTCGCCGCCTGCCCGGCCGACCGGGGCGACCCGGTGCTCCAGCAGCCACCGCGCCACCCCGGACGCCGGCGGCTTCGGCGGCACCGGGCTTTCGACGCTCGCCGGCACGGACAGTTCGGGTGAAACACCCATTTCGCCCTCTCATCCCCTCGTCTCGGAAGACAACTGTTCCAGCATGCCCGATCCGCGCGGCGACGGTCCGCGGGGGAGTCCACTTCGGACGCAGCGCCAGGGCGGGCGTCCTGACTGATCCTCCCACCCGGATCCACCGCTGGCGCGTGCTGAAAGGGACGTTCCTGGCGTCTGGCGCGACGAAAGTCCCGTTCGCTGCGCCGCACGAGACGAAAGCGCCGTTCAGCCCACCCGGGCGCATCCCGCGGCAGACCTCCGAGGCCGCGATCCGCTGGTACAGCCGCCGCCGTTTCGGCGCCGCGGCGGCCGGGTAGCCGGGGTGACATGCCCGGACGCGAAGACTTGCCCAGCACGCTGCTGCGGTCACCGCGCAAGGCCCAGGACACGTGGGTGGCGGCGCACGACTCCGCGCTGCGGACCTACGGCCCCGGCAGGCGGGCCCAGCAGACGGCCTACGCGGCCCTGAAACACTCCTTCGAGAAGGTCGGCGACCACTGGGAGCCGAAGCCCGAGCGCGGCCCGTCCGACGAGCAGGCCGCCCGCGGCGCCGGACAGCCCGCCCGGCCGACCCGCGGCGGCGTGAACGCGACCGCGAGCCGTCAGCACCTCTACGAGCGGGCCAAGCAGCTCGGCGTCCCCGGCCGCTCCCGGATGTCCAAGGAAGAGCTGGTCACGGCGCTGGAGAAGGAAAGCCGCCGTCGGACCGCCCGAGCCCGGCGCTCCGGGTGAAGCGGCAGCCGGTGGAGTCGGCGAGCATCGCCTCGATCGGCTACGACGCGGCCGTCGGCACGCTGGAGGTGGAGTTCCGCAGCGGCGGCGTCTACCACTACTACGCCGTGCCCCGCGAAGTCCACCGCGCGTTCCTGGCCGCGGACAGCCACGGGCGGTTCTTCCGGACGTCGATCCGGGACCGGTACCCGTGCCGCCGGGCGGACCAGCCCTAGTCCGATGTGGACGCTCAGAACTCGTCGGCCGCGGTCAGCTCGTGCTCGAACGCGTCCGCACGGGCGACGACCGTCTTGAGCGGGCGTTCGAACTCCTCCTGGATGCTGAGGTCCTCCAGGGGCACGGTGTGCTTGAGCAGGGCCACCCCGTCGACCACCGCGGCGCCGCCGACGGCCGAGCCGCCCGCCAGTTCGAGCAGCTTCCGCAGGTCGATCGCGTCGGCCCAGCCGACCGGCGAGGAGATCTCGATCCACGCGCCGCCGTCGAGGTCGGGCAGGTGGTGCACGGTCACCTGCTGCGTCCGGTTGCGGGGACCCTCCAGCCGGAACCGCAGCCAGCCGTCCGACTCCTCCAGGACCTCGTACCGCGTCCGGACAAAGTTGATCACGTCGATCCAGGTGGTCACCCGTTCCGCCTCCCGCCTCCGGCCTGCCTGCGGCTCGCAGCATCTCACGCCGGGGCCTGCTGCGGCACGCCCCGGTCGGTTGCGGTGCCGGTGCCCGGGTGTTATGCGTTGAACCATGGGGCTGACCAAGGTCTGGATCGCGACGCTCAACGACGGCATCCTGCGTGCCGACCAGGTCATCGGCCTGACCGCGCACGCGACACCGGCGCTGACCGGCAAGCCGCCGCGGTGGCTGCTCGACGCGACCGTCCGGGTCCCGGCGGGCAGCGGCGCCGTGGACGGCTGGGACGTCGGCATCCTGCACCGCACGCTGGTCCAGACGCCCGCGGAACCGGTGGGTGCCCCGGAGGACCTGGCCCGCCTGCTGGCCCGGCTGGACCGCCAGGACGCGGCGGGCCTGGTCACCGCGGTGGTCGACCGGTCGGCCGCCGGCGTCCGCTTCGCCTTCCGCGCCTTCGACGACGACGTTACTTCGTCAGCGGCTCGATCCGGCTGAGCACCTCGTCACGGCCCAGCGCCTGGGTGATCGCGTGCATGTCCGGGCTGCGCGTCGACCCGGTGAGGGCGATGCGGATGATCTGCGAGGCTTCGCGGATCGAGCCGGGGTAGGCGTCCGGGTTCTTCTTGAACTCCTTGGCGTTGCGCGCGAAACCGTGCTTGGCCGCGACCTCGCGGATCTGCTCGAACCACTCCTGGCCGTCGTCGAGCTGCCGGTAATCGGCGGCGAAGTCGCGCGCCACCGCCTGGACGACCTCCCGGTCGACGCCCAGTGCCGCGATGCGCTCGTCGTCCGGGCCGGTCACCGCCGCGTGCAGCCGCGGGAAGAAGAAGCCGTAGACCGGGCGGAAGTCGCTCCACTTCTTCAGGTCCTTGCGGGGGTTCTCGACGCCGTCGCGCTCGACCGCGAGCGCGCGCAGGGCCAGCTCCGGCTCGTCGTCGAGGACGCCGCGCAGCTCGGGGTCGAACCGCTCGGCCCACGTGCGGACCGCCGCGAGGATGTCGGCGCCGGACAGCGTGGCGATGTGGTCGGCGGCGATGTCGTCGAGCTTGACCAGGTCGACCAGCGGACCGGCGACCCCGCACTCCTCGAGCCGGATCGGCTCGGCCAGCGCCTGCTCCAGCGGCAGCTCGGCGAGCCGGCCGTTGGCCAGGCCGCGCAGGTAGTACAGGACGGCCTCGGCGGGGTAGCCGGCTTCGATGTAGAAGTCGACCGACGCCTCGGGGTCCTTGCGCTTGGACAGCTTGCGCTTGCTGCCGCCCTCCTGCTTCATCAGCGGCGCGATGTGCGCGTAGGTGACCGGCTCGAAGCCCAGCGCGTCGAACAGCTGCTGGTGCACTGGCACCGACGAGATCCACTCGTCGCCGCGGATCACCAGGTTGACGCGCATGAGGTGGTCGTCGACGGCGTGCGCGAAGTGGTAGGTCGGCAGCCGGGGGCTCTGGTCGGAGCTCTTGAGGATGACGACGTCGTTGCGGTTGGCCTCGGCCTCCAGCGGCCCGCGGATGGCGTCGGTGAAGCGGGCCCGCGCGCCGGTGTCGTCGGGCGCGCGGAACCGCACGACGTACGGTGCGCCCGCGTCGAGCTTGGCCTGGACGTCGGCCGGGTCGGCGTCGCGCCAGATGGCCCAGCTGCCGTAGTAGCCGGTGGGCAGCTTCGTGGCCTGCTGGCGCTGGGTGATCGCGGCCAGCTCCTCCTTGGTGGCGAAGTCCAGGTAGGCCTTGCCCTGGCGCAGGAGGTGGCGGACGTAGGTGAGGTAGATCCGCTCGCGCGCGGACTGCTGGTACGGCCCGTACGCGCCGCCGCGGCCGGTGTCTTCGTCCGCGGCGAGGTGGAAGTAGGTGAAGCCGCGCTCGAACTGCTCGAGGGCGCCTTCGACCTCGCGGGACTGGTCGGTGTCCTCGACCCGCACCAGGTAGCGCCCGCCGGTGCGGCGCGCGAGGTCCTGGTCGATGGTGGCGACGTAGATGCCGCCGATGTGCACGAACCCGGTCGGCGACGGGCCGAACCGCGTCACCAGTGCGCCTTCGGGCAGCTCACGGGCGGGGTACTGCTGCTCCCAGTGCTCGGGTTCGGGCAGGTCGGCAGGGAAGAGGGCGTCGATGACCGCTCGGTCCAGCATGGGTGTTCTCCCCGCATCGTGGTGCACTTGCCCGCCGTTCGGCGTCGGCGAAGATCGTGGTTTCTGCGACGAAGAGCCTAGCCGGGCGGGCCGCGGCGCCGGTCCGGTGGGCCGGGCTCCCCGCGCCCGGCCGTGTTCAGCGGAGCTTCCGCCAGTGGACGGCGAGCGCGCCGAGCAGCCACAGCAGCGCCAGGACCGCCAGGAGCAGCGCGGGAGCGCCGATCGTCAGCGAAAGCTCGTGCGCCGTCCCCGGGGGACGGGCGTCCAGCACCACGGCGACGACGAAGAGCAGGCCCGCGACGGCCAGCGCGGACAGGGGCCACCGGGTCGCGCGCCAAAGCTCCTTCACGGCTTCGACAATACGCGGCGTTTTCCCTGGTGGCGGCCGGATTCCCGCAGGTCTGCCCGACCGGGCAGCGGCAAAAATGTCGGTGCCCCGTGTGAGACTGGCCCGCGTGATCGTCGACTTCGAAGCCGAGCTGTGGGAATGGGCAGCCCGGCCTACCGAGAGCTGGACCTTCGTGACCCTGCCCGCCGACGTGTCGGACGAGATCCGCGAGCGCGCCGCCGGGCGGCGCCGGGGGTTCGGCTCCGTGCGCGTGCGGGTGACCGTCGGCGCGACCGGCTGGCGGACGTCGATCTTCCCGGACAGCTCGCGCGGCTACGTCCTGCCGATCAAGCGCGCCGTCCGTGAAGCCGAAGGATTGGAGGTGGGCAGCACCTGCGCGGTGACCGTCGAACTGGTCGATTTCTGAATCGGGGGAAACGCCGATCGGGGGCCGGGCGGATCTGTCATGATGCGGACACAGGCCCCGAAATGCGCAAGGAGACTCATGTCCGCCCAGATGGACGAGCTGATCGCCCAGTTCGAGAACTTCCGGGCCAAGGTCCGGCAGGCCGAGGCCCGCTTCGCCGGGGTCGGCGACATGCAGGAGCGGGTCGCCAGGGTGGAGTCCACCGCCACGTCGCCGGACGGCACCGTCACGGTGGTCGCCGGGGCCGGCGGCACGGTCACCGACCTGCGGCTCACCGCGGGCGCCACGCGGGTCGAGGCGGGCCAGCTGGCCGCGACGATCATGGCGACCATCCGCCGGGCGGTGGCCGGGGCCGTGCAGCAGCAGGCCGGGATCGTGGACGACGCCTTCGGCGACGCGTTCGGCGTCGACGTCTCCGCGCAGGTGCGTGAAGCGCAGGCCCAGGCGTTCGGAACCGCGGCGGCCGAGCCCGCGTCGGAAGAACAGCCGCGGCAGCCGTCGCGGCCCGCCCGACGGCCCGCCCCCGAAGACGACGACGACTTCGGCCAGGGCCCCATCCTCCGCCGATCCTAGGGAAACCCCGATGCCAGACGGAATTCAGACGAACATCGGCGCCATCTCCGCCTACGCCCGCCAGCTTCCCTACTACGAGCAGGAAGCGGACAAGTTCGGCGCGAAGATCGACGCCGCCGACGTCACCGACGCGGCGTGGGGCCTGGTCGGCCTCTTCGCCAAGCAGGGCTACACCGAGCGGCTCGCCGAGCTGCGGTCCCTGCTGACCGACCTCAAGGACGGCGTCGACGGGTTCACCACGAAGCTGAACAAGGCCGCGGAGATGTACCAGGGCATGGAAGACGCCGGCAAGCTGACCTTCGGCCGGTACGAGGCGGAAATCGACGCGGTGGGGAAGAGCGAATGACCGAGCCGAAGCGCAGCATCGCCGACGCGCTGGACGTCCAGGCCTACGACGAGAGCACCGGCGCGAACCTCGACCGCGCGGCGGGTTACGTGCCGGTCGCGGGGACGGCCTACAAGGCAGGCAAGTCGATCGCCGCACACGCCCAGCAGGCGGCCGAGGCGGACAACCCGGGTGAGCTGGCCTCGGCGGGGGCGGCTCTGGTCGGCGACGGAGCGAAGTTCGTCGGCGCCGCCGCCGGCGACATGGTCACCTTCGCCATGGACCCGATCGGCTGGCTGGTCAGCCACGGCCTCAACATGCTGCTGGAGCTGGTCCAGCCGCTGCAGGACGCACTGCACCAGGTCACCGGCGACGGCCCGGCCATCGGGCACGCCTCGGAGAACTTCGTGACGATCGCGCAGGGGTTCGTCGCGCTCGCGGAGGACTTCGAGAAGACCGGCGACACCGCGCTGGCCGAGTGGGTGGACGACGCGGGCAAGGCGGCGAAGGAAGCGCTCGGCGACTTCTCCTCCGGCATCCGCGGCATCGGCTCGGCCGCCGGCTCGGTGGCCGAGGTGCTGCAGATGTGGTCGATGGTCATGGTGGTCATCGAAGAGGTGATCAAGGGGATCATCACCGAGCTGGTGTCCTGGCTGATCACGCTGTGGCTGCCCGCGCTGGCCGCGTCGGTGATCAGCTTCGGCGGCTCGGTCGCCGCCGCGATGACGGCGTCGATCGCCAAGGCGGCCAGCGTCCTGCAGAAGGTGACGCGCTACCTCGGCAAGTTCGGCAAGCTCCTGGACAAGTTCATGGAGTTCCTGGTCCGCTACTCGGGCAAGCTGGAGACGTTCGCCCGGAAGCTGCGGGTCGGCGTGATGCCCGGCGAGACGAAGTTCGGCTTCGGCGCGGCGGCACAGGGCCTCCAGCCGAGCAACCGGATGCTCACCACGATGTTCGGCACTTCGGCCGGCGTCAAGCCGTTCCTCGCCGGCGCGGGTGTCAAGGCCGGGATCGGGGCGGGCAAGGGCGCGTTCGCCGAAGGCAAGGAAGCCGTGACGCCCGAGGGGGACGAACCGTGGTTCAACAAGAGCGAGATCGGCGGGGACCGGAGCCCGGACCAGACACGCCGGGACCTCGACATTTGAGCGAGCGCATGGAGAACTGGGCGGAGCAGACGCAGGTCCGGCCCGGGTTCCGGGAACGGGTCGAGGCGCTGCTGCGCGACCGGTGGCAGGAGCCGGTCATCGTGCTGCGCCTCGGCGACACGGACCTGGGTTTCGACGTCCCCGGCCGTCGCTTGGACGGCACCGTCAAAGGAAAGCGGCTGATCCGGCGGTTTTTCTGGAACATCCTGCGCGGTATCGGCACGGCTGTCATGGCCGTCTTCGCACTCGCGAACGGAGCCACGCCAGGACGGCCCCTGCAGCGGGCGACTCAGGTTTCCGGTCCGGAGAACGCGATGGTGCTCGACCTGGCCGACCGTCTCCGCGGGCTGTCGGGCCCCTGGCTCGCGTGTTCGCCGTCGTGCGTGGCGGTGGTGGAGACCGGGCCGACCTACGTCGACCCGGCGGACGCGCCACCGCCGGAGATCGTCTGGGAGGCCCGCAAGCCGCAGGCCCCGGAACTCAGCCTCCGCAAGCGCACGCTGACCTGGCCGGACGGTTCGCGCTTCGAGTTCCCGCTGCACGGCCGGTCCGAGGACCAGCACCTGCGCAAGTACCTGGAGTTCCCGGACGTCGTCCACTGGAACGGCCGCTGAGCCGACGGCCGGCAGACCACCCGACGGTCACTGGTCGCGGCAGGCGAGGCGGGCCCAGACGACCTTGCCGTCGTCGTGGTGGCTCACGCCCCAGTCGAGGGAAAGCCGGTCGACCAGCAGCAGTCCCCGGCCGCCGCGGCGGCCGGGGACGCGGGGCCGTGGCTCGCCGGTCCCGACGTCGGCGACCGCCACCGTCACCTCGCACGGGTCGTCCGCCCGGTGGATGCGCAGCTCACGCGGCCCGCCGGCGTGCACGTAGGCGTTCTCCAGCA
This sequence comes from Amycolatopsis melonis, assembly GCF_040064235.1. Lineage (NCBI taxonomy): Bacteria > Bacillati > Actinomycetota > Actinomycetes > Pseudonocardiales > Pseudonocardiaceae > Amycolatopsis > Amycolatopsis melonis. Next base: position 102,504 of record NZ_JBDZYD010000020.1, on the reverse strand, counting down.
GTTCCCCGACGACGATCAGGGCGTCGACCCGGTGGGCCTCGTCGAGCGAGGCCAGCGTGTCCTCGGCCCAGCGGCGCGCGGAGGCCAGCTCCGGCGGACCCGCTCCGGTCACGTCCAGCGTGCGCCACCCCGGCTCGTTCGCCGCTCCCCAGTTCACTTGCACCGTGCGACTCCTCCTCCGCAGAGGCGTACCCGCGAAAGCGGGAGATACTCGCGCCGGTGCCTAATTGCGCCCGAGCCGCCACAGGTACGCGGCGCGCAGGGCCACGATGAGGGCTTCGTCGTCGGCTTCGCTGGGCTGCTCGCCCATCGGCAGCCAGAGTTCGCCGTCGGGCAGGCCACCGCAGACCCGCGTGAGCGTGACACCGGGGTAGGAAAGCGTCTCCTGGCCCCCGCCGGGCCCGGAGACGGTGACGCGCCGGGTCTCCGCCCGGACGAGCACCTGCCGCTGGTCGTTCATCTCGCGCACTTCCCGGACCGACACCACGCTGGACGTCCAGCATAGACACGCGGGCGCACGGGCACGCTCGGGCGAACAGTGGATTCTCGTTCACGTCAGCTCAAGAACCGCTGTGCCACAACATCTCCGCTGCGGTTTCCGGCGGGCACGGCGCGCTCCGAGGGGGAGGGGCGAGCGCGCCGTGTCCGTGCTGGACGGTACGCCCCGCAGCCGTGTCCGGCGGGGGAACCACTCGTACGCCGGAGCAGCGCACAGTGACCGGAATGCGTTTACAGTGCGCGACGAGGGGGGTAGCCGATTTGCCCGGTACCTATCTTTTGTCCCTGTCCGACGAAAGTCGGTACCGGCGCCGCCGGGGCGGGGATCACCCTGCGGAAAGCACCGGATCACCCGGTGCCGGTTCAGCCCACCGTGGCCGGCGCGGCGATCGCCACGCGCCGGCTTCCCCCGCGAAAGTGAGTTACCGGCATGCGCAGAACGTCTCCGGGACACCACATCCTCGCCCGCTCCGCCACCACCCTGGTCGCCGCCGCTGTCGCCTTCGTCGTCCCCGTCAGCGCCACCGCCACCACCATCGAGGGCTATTCGCCCACGGTGCAGCGCGAGGCGGTCGCTTCGCTCGCCGCGGAAGCGGGAATCAGCGAATCCGCCGCCGTCGCCCTGCTGCGGACGCAGGCGGCCAGTGTCGAAACCCTGCACCACGTCACCGCCGCGCTCGGCGACCGGGCCGCCGGCGGCTACCTCGACGCGGCCGCCAAGCCGGTGGTCAACGTGCTCGACCAGGCCGCCGCGGACCAGGTCACCGCGGCCGGCGCGCAGGCACGGCTGGTCAAGCACTCCAGCGCCGCGCTGGCGAACGCGCAGAACGCGCTGCAGGCACTGCCCGCGGTCACGCACACCGCGATCGGGCTCGACCCGAAGACCAACCAGGTCGTGCTGACCGTGGCCGACGCGGCCAAGGGCACCGAAGCGTTGCTCGAGACGGCCAGGTCGCTGGGCGACCGGGTCCGGGTCGAACGGGTCGCGGGGGAGATGCACACCGCGATCTACAACGGCGAAGCCATCACCGGCGGCGGCATCCGCTGCTCGGTCGGCTTCAACACCAACCGCGGCGGCCAGAACTACATCGTCGACGCCGGCCACTGCACGCGCGCGGTGTCGCAGTGGAACGTCGGCCCGTCGCAGGGCGCGAGCTTCCCGGGCAACGACTACGGCCTGATCCGCAACACCACCGGCAGCGCACCCGGCGCGGTCACCCTGTGGAACGGCTCGGCCCAGCCGATCACCTCCGCCGGCACGGCGACCGTCGGGCAGCGGATCAGCAAGAGCGGCAGCACCACCCACCTGACGTCGGGCTCGGTGCAGCGGACCAACGTCACGGTGAACTACGCCGAAGGCTCGGTGTCCCAGCTGATCCAGACCAGTGCGCTGGTCAACCCCGGCGACTCGGGCGGCTGCCTGTTCGCCGGCAGCGTCGGCCTGGGCATCACGTCCGGCAAGGGCGGCGGGAGTTCCTACTACCAGCCGGTCGGTGAGGCGCTGAGCGCGTACGGCGTCACGCTGAACTGACGTTCCCGCCGGGGGTACCGCGAGGTGCCCCCGGCGGCCGGTCAGTCGCGGCGTTCGCCGAAGATCAGCCGGTGGCCGACCAGGATGATCAGCGCGCCGAGCACGGCAAGTCCCCAGGTGCGCAGGTCGAAGAAGGTGCCGAGCTGCGTGTGGAAGAGGGTCTTGCCGACCCAGCCGCCGACGAACGCGCCGGCGACGCCCAGCAGCATCGTGATGATGCAGCCGCCGGGGTCCCTGCCCGGCATGAGCGCCTTCGCGATCACCCCGGCGATGAGCCCGAGCACGATCCAGCCGATGATGCCCACGAAGCCGTCCTCTCGTCGTGTTTTCGCTGTCCAGCCCCAGGATGACACATGTCCACTGTGGAGTGCCGACCGGCGGGCGGCCGGTTTTTGTCGTACCCCCGGGCTACCGTCGGCGGCATGGTCCTTACGAAGGAAGAACGCGAAGAGTTCCTGGCACAACCGCACATCGGTGCGCTTTCGGTCATCGAGCGTCCCGGCCGGGCGCCGCTGACGGTGCCCATCTGGTACCAGTACACGCCCGGCGGCGAGCTGTGGGTGCGCTCGGCGCCCGGTGCGCGCAAGACGCGGGCGATCGAGGCGGCCGGCCGGTTCACGATGATGGTGCAGCGCACCGAGCCGACGACCCGGTACGTCTCGGTGGAGGGGCCGCTGACCAGGACCGGGCCGGGCGATCCGGCGCAGGCGCGGGAGCTGGCCGAGCGCTACCTGCCGCCGGAGGCGGTGGCGGGATTCCTGGAGTACGAACGCGAGCAGCTGGGAGAACACATCACGCTCTCCATGCGTCCCGAGCACTGGCTGTCGGCCGATCTCGGGTCGTGGTGACGTCCATCAGGAAGGAATCATGAACGCCTGCCGAGCCTTGTTCGCCGCCCTCGTCGTGGTGGCGGCCCTGGGTATTGCCCCGGCCGACGCCATGGCGAGCGGTCCGGTACCCGTGGTTTCCCCGTCACCCCAGCAGATCGCCCGGACGTCACCGGATGTCCGGGTGCCGTCGGCGATTGTGCTCGTCACCGACGGCAGCACCGACGCCGCGGCCAAGGACCTGCTCACCGCGCTGTTGCGCGAACACGGCGTCCGGCGGATCACCTCCGGCGGGCCCGGCCTGACCGTCCGCCTCGGCAGTTCCGGCGGCGACGTCCCGGCGCAGGCCGAAGGGTACGCGCTCAGCGTGTCGCGCACCGGGATCACGATCGGCGGACGCGACGGCGCCGGGCAGTACTACGGCGTGCAGACGCTGCGGCAGCTGTTCGTCCGGGCGGGTTCCGGCTGGGCGGTGCGCGGCGTGGCCGTGCGCGACTGGCCGGACATGGCCCTGCGCGGCTCGATCGAAGGCTTCTACGGTCCACCGTGGACGAACGCGGACCGGTTGCGGCAGCTGGCTTTTCTCGGCGAGGTGAAGGCGAACACCTACGTCTACAGCGCGAAGGACGACGAGTACCTGCGCGCCAGGTGGCGTGATCCGTACCCGGACGACGAGCTGGCCACGCTCGGGCAGCTGGTCCGCGCGGCGAACGCCCACCACGTCGAGTTCACCTACGCGCTGTCGCCCGGCGTCTCGATCTGCTTCTCGTCGCCGTCCGACGTCGCCGCGGTCGAGGCGAAGTTCCAGGCTGTGTACGACCTGGGCGTGCGGTCGTTCTCGCTGCCGTTCGACGACATCTCGTACACGAAGTGGAACTGCGACGCCGACCAGGCGGCCTTCGGCGCGCCCGGGCAGGCGGCGGCGGGACGGGCGCAGGTCTCGCTGCTCAACACGATCACGGCGAAGTTCGGCGGGACGCGGCCGCTGCAGACCGTGCCGACCGAGTACAGCGACCTGAAGGACTCGCCGTACAAGACCGAGCTGCGGGAGCACCTGGATCCGTCGGTGGTGGTGCAGTGGACCGGGACCGACGTCGTCCCGCCGAGTGTGACCACCGCGGAGGCCGCGCAGGTGTCCACAGTGTACGGACGCAAGGTGTTCCTCTGGGACAACTACCCGGTCAACGACTACGAGCAGTCGGCAGGGCGGCTGCTGCTCGCGCCGTACGCGCACCGGGAAGCCGGGCTTTCGCGGTACCTGAGCGGCATCGTGGTCAACCCGATGAACCAGGAGGCGGCCAGCGAGGTGGCCGAGTTCGGCGCGGCGGACTTCGCCTGGAACGACCGGGCCTACGCCCCGGAGCGCTCGTGGCCGCGAGCCCTGGCCCGCCTCGCGGGCGGCGACCCGGCCGCGACGGCGGCCCTGACGGTGTTCGCCGACCTCGAGCACCTGGCCCCGACGTTCGGCCCGGCCCCATGGCAGCCCCAGGCCCCGGTCCTGGCGGCGAAGACGGCAGAGTTCTGGTCCCGCTGGACGGCGGGCGACCCCTGGGCACTCCCCGCCATGAGGGCGTACGCAACCCGCATCCGCGACGCGCCCGGAGTGATCCGCAGCGGCCGGGTACAGAGCGCGTTCGTCACTGACGCGGCACCTTGGCTGGACGCAACCCAGTGGTGGGGCGAGGCAGCGGTAACCCGCCTCGACGCCCTGGCCGCGGCAACCCACGGCGACCACCCCCGAGCGGCCCGCCTGACGGCGGCCGCGGACGCCCTGGTAGCCCGCGCCGAGTCGGTCAAGACGGGCAACACGAACCGCTGGGGAATCCGCCAAGCCCTGGTCGCCGACGGAGTCCTGGACAACTTCCTGACCCGCCTCCGAACCACAACAACCCCCTAACCACCCACGCGACTCCCGCCCGGGACTTCGGCCGGGATCACGCAAATCCCGCCCGAACCACGCGAGTTCGGCGGGGACCGCGCGAGTTCGGCCGGGATCACGCGAGTTCCGTCCCGAAACACGCGGCTTCCGCCCCGGATCACGCGAGTTCGGCGGGGATCACGCGAGTTCGGCCGGGAATCACGCGAGTTCCGTCCCGGACCACGCGAGTCCCGCCCCGGATCACGCGGCTTCCGCCCGATCACGCGAATCCCGCCCCGAATCACGCGAGTTCCGGCCTGGATCACGCGGCTTCCGTCCCGAATCACGCGAGTCCCGGTCCGAGGCCCGCGGGACCGGGAGGGATTTACCCGTGCTCCGAGGGGCATCACTCGTGATCCGAAGGGCATCACTCGTGATTGGAGGGGCATCGAGGTGATGCCCCTCAAATCACACGTGATGCCCCTCCAGACACAGGCGATGCCCGGCCAAGCACGCGTGATGCCTCCCGGAACTCGCGTGGTCGGGGGCGGGGGAAAGACGGTCAGCCGTCGTAGGTGGCCTGTTCCACTGCGAAGACGTTGCGGCTGCCTGCCGCCTCCTGGAGGGTCCAGAGGAGGTCGGCTGCCGTGTCGTCCTCCCAGTACGAAATGCTCTCGCCGCTGCTCACCCACGCGTACGTTGCCGAGCCGGTTGACGGGGTCCAGTAGTACAGCTGCTTCGCTCCGGACGACTGGAACCACCAGCGGCCGTTGTGGGAGGCCACGCCGTTGAGCTTGTACCAGGGCAGCTGGAGGGCCTGGCTCGCCGTTGTCGTTGCGGCGAACGTCGTCGTGCCTGCCGCGAACGGGTAGCGGATGGCTCGCGGGGCGCGATTCGGGTACGCCGTGCAGCCGGACGGGCAGGTGTACTCCGTCATCACGATCGACTTGGTCACGCGGTCCAGGGAGATCGACGACCAGGCGAGGTTCGTCCCCGACGTCGTGGCCGACGTGATCGTGCCGACCTGCGGCAGGACGTAGGCGTAGTTGTGGGCGTAGTAGGTGCCGGACGGCTGGCGGCCGATCTGGTCGGCCGTGCCGCCGGTGTCGGTCTTGAGGATCTTGCGCATGTCGAACACGCGCATGCCGCGGCCGGTGTCGGCGACGTACAGGTAGTCGCCGTACCAGGACACGCCGCCCGCGTGGATCGGGATGTCCTTGAAGTCCGGGGTCGTGGCCGTGCCGGTCGGCTCGACCAGCAGGATCTTGCGGTACTTGTTGGGGTACGTCGCGTCCCAGTCGGCCAGGGTGATGCGGCTGCGCTGCTGGTCGCCGTCGCAGCCGTCCTTGGTGTACCAGCTGACCAGCACCAGCTGGTGGCCGTCGTAGGTGCCGCCGCCGGCGGTGCCGACCGCGTCACGGCTGGTTGTGATGCCCTGCGGGTAGTTCGCGCAGTCGGAGTTGTCGCCGCTGTCGAACCGGAAGCCGCCGGCGAGCCCGGGCATCGAGAACGACGACGGCAGCGCCGTGCGGTCGTGGTTGGCGTTGTCCATCACGGTGTGCACGGCCGCGGTGCCCAGCGTCGACACGAGGGCCGCGTTGACGGTGTCGTACCTGTGGTAGTCGGCGGTCAGCGTGTACTGACCGGCGGGCAGGGTCGCCGGCACGGCCGCGGCGGCGGCCGCCGGGGTGGCGAACACCCCCGCGAGCACGCCGGCGGCCAGCGTGGCCCGCAGAAATCGATGCTGCAGTGACATGGGAGCCATCGTCGGCCGCGGCCGTACAAGAGCCGTACAACGGGTCAGGCGCCGGCGCGCCGGGCGAGGATCTTCAGCGACTGCTCGCACCAGCGCAGGTTCTCCCGCTCGAACGACAGCCCGCGCATCAGCGTCAGGTACGGCCCGATCCGCTCGGCCTCGGCGAGGTAGTCCTCCTCGAAGCGGCCGTCGAGCAGGCGCGCGCGGAGCCGTTCGAACCGGGCGATCTTGGCCTCCGCGCGGGCTTTCCGGTCCTCGAGCGCGCGCCGGACCGCCGCCTCGTCGCCGTCGTCGACCGCCTGGACCTGGACCAGCAGCTCGTCGCGGATCACGCCCGCGCGGGGCGGCCGCGCGGTGAACTCGCGCAGCGCGCGGCGCCCCGCGGGGGTGAGCGAGAACAGCCGTTTGTCCGGCCGTTTCTCCTGGTGGACGACCTCGGCGCGGACCAGGCCGTCCGCGGCCATGCGGTCGAGTTCGCGGTAGAGCTGCTGCGGGGTCGCCGCCCAGAAGTTCGCCACCGAGGCGTCGAACCCCTTCGCCAGGTCGTAGCCCGACGCCTCGCCTTCGAGCAGCGCCGCCATCAGCGCGTGACGCAGTGCCATAGTGAACTAGTTGACTGCTTCCCGCTGGATCTGCTCGAACTGCGCCGCCATCGCCTCGGCCAGTGCCTGCGCCGCCGACAGCGGGCGGACCATGACCGTGAACTCGTCGATCAGCCCGGCGTCGTCCAGGTGCAGGAAGTCGCAGCCTTCGACGCGCACGTCCCCGATCCGGGCCTCGAAGACGAGCGCGTGGTCCCGGCCGTCGCCGCCGCTCAGCTCGCGGACGTACCGGAAGTCCTCGAACACCCGCAGCACGCCGCGCAGGATCGCGGCAGTGATCGCCTTGCCGGGGTACGGCCGGAACGCCACCGGGCTGCGGAACACCACGTCGTCCGCCAGCGTGGCGGCCATGGCCTCGGGATCACGCGCCTCGACGGCCTTGCGGAAGCTGCTGCTCACATCCACCTCGCATACTCAATTAGTTGACTACACCGTACGGCGTCACGCACGGCCTGCCAACTCCAGTGAAATCCTCTTTGCCGGAAAGGACAGCAGCGAAGCACACAAAAGAGCAGAAGAGACACCGAACCAGTAAAAGACGGATAGCCGGTTTGAGGTCCGGGACACCCGGGTAGCCGAACCTCATGAGTGCGACAACAGTGCAGGTGGACGACACCCGCGGCGCCACGGCATGGCGGTTCGGGCTCCCCGGCCTGGCCACCCTCGCCGTCTGCTTCGGCTTCGCCCGCTACGGCTACGGCCTGTTCCTCCCGCGCTTCCAGGCCGAGTTCGGCGGCTCAGCCGGGGCGCTGGGCGCGGTCACCAGCGCCGGGTACGTCCTCGGGCTGGTCGCGCTCGGCGGCGTGGCGTGGTCGTCCGGCCGCCTGGGCGCGCGGTGGCCGGTCGCCTTCGGCGTGGCCTGCGCCGCCGCCGGGATGCTGATGATCGGCCTGGCCCGCGGGCCAGTGCTGCTCGCCGCGGGCGTTGCCGTCGCGGGCACGGCACCGTGCTGGGTGTGGGCGCCGTACGCGGACGTCGTCCAGGACGAGGTGCGCCCGGCCGGGCGGCGGCACGCGCTGGCGATGATCAGCACCGGCACCACCTTCGGCATCGCGGTCGCCGGCTCCGTGGCCGCTCTCGTGCCGGGCGCGGGCTGGCGCGTGGTCTGGCTCGCGGCGGCCGCCGCCGCGCTGGTCGTGACGGGGTGGAACCTGCGCGTGCTGCCCGCCCGGCCGCGGCAGGCCACCGAGGGCCGCGCGAAGCTGTTCGCCCGTCCCGGCGTCGGACGCCTGCTCGTCGCCGCCACCTCGTTCGGGCTGGTCGGCGCGGCGTGCTGGTCGTTCGCCGGGGTCGCGGTGACGGCCGGCGACCCGCGGATCGGCCCGCTCCTGTGGGCACTGACCGGGCTGGCCGGGGCCGCGGGGCTGGCGGCCGGCCTGCTGGTCCGCACGCAGGGGCTGCGCCGCGTGTACGTGGCCGCGCAGGTGGTGATCGCCGCCGCGAGCGTGCTGTTCGGGCTGGCCGCGTGCGGCTGGGGATTCGCGGTCGCCGCCGCGGTGCTCTACGGTGCGGGGTTCATGACCGGTGGTGCGCTCCTCCCGCTGCGCAGCGCGGCCCTCTTCGCCGACCGCCCGACGCGGGGGTTCAGCCTCGTCATCGTGTTCAACACGCTCGGCGCGGCGGCCGGGCCTGCGGCCTTCGGGTTCGTCGTCGACCACGCCGGGCTGACGACGGCGTTCGTGCTGACCGCGGCGCTGGCGCTGGCGAGCATCGCGGTGCTCCCGGGGAAGGAGCGGTGACCGTGGACTTCATCGGCGGCCTGGTCTGCCTCGACTTCGCCAACACCGTCGGCCCGCGCCGGTCGCGGCCCGGCCAGGCCGCGGTGGACTACCTCGGCGGGCCCGCCGACCTGATCGCCTGGTGCGAACGCGCGGGCACGATCGGCACCAACCGGGCCCGGTTGCTCCTGCGGCGCGCCGAGCGTCATCCGGCCGAAGCGGCCGCCACGCTGAGCCGCGCCGTGGCGTTGCGCGAAGCCATCCACGCGGTCTTCGCCGCCATTGCCGACGGAGAGGACCCGCCCGCCGAAGCCCTCGCCGGCCTCCAGCACGCGTACGCCGAGGCGATGGCTCACGCCGAACTCGTCCCGACGCCCGAGGGCCTCGACTGGAGCTGGGCGGCGAGCACGGATCTCGACAGCCTGTGCCGGCCGATCGCCCGCTCGGCCGTCGAAACCGCGCTGACGGCCGACTTCGGCCGCATCCGCAAGTGCCCGGGCCACGAGGGCAGCTGCGGCTGGCTCTTCTACGACACCAGCAAGAACGGCTCACGCCGCTGGTGCAGCATGCGCGCCTGCGGCACCTGGGAGAAGACCCGACGCCACGGCTGACCGGCGGCGCTGCCGCGCGTGACCGGTCCATTGTGGACCCCGCAGCCGAGTCCGGATCAAACGTCCTACACGGCCGCGCCACGCGGCTGGTACCGGGCGCGCAGGGCCTTCTTGTCCGGCTTGCCCAGCCCGGTCATCGGCAGGGACTCGGCCACGAGCACCTGCTTGGGCACGTGCACCGGGCCCTTGCGCTCGCGTACCGCGGCCTGGATCTCGGCGGTGAGCCGCTCGAGGTCGGTGTCGGCGTCCTCGCGCAGGACCACCACCGCCGTCACCGCTTCGCCCCACTTCTCGTCCGGGGTGCCGATCACGCCGACCTGCGCGACCGCCGGGTGCTCGGCCACGACGTCCTCGACCTCGCGCGGGAACACGTTGAACCCGCCGGTGACGATCATGTCCTTGACGCGGTCGACGATGAACCAGAAACCGTCCTCGTCCTCGCGGGCGACGTCGCCGGTGTGCAGCCAGCCGTCGCGGAACGTCTCCGCGGTGATGTCCGGCAGGTTCCAGTAGCCGCCCGCGAGCAGCGGGCCCGCCACGCAGATCTCGCCCGGCTCACCGGGCGGCACGGGCGTGCCGTCCGCGCCGAGCAGCGCGGTCCGCAGGAAGGCCGACGGGCGGCCGCAGGAGGCCAGCCGCGCGTCGTCGTGGTCGCCCTTGGCCAGGTAGCTGATCGCCATCGGCGCCTCGGACTGGCCGTAGTACTGCGCGAAGATCGGCCCGAAGCGGTCGATCGCCTCGCGCAGCCGCACCGGGTTGATCGACGCCGCGCCGTAGTACACCGTCTGCAGCGACGACAGGTCGCGGGTACGCGAGTCGGGGTGGTCCATCAGGGCGTACAGCATGGTCGGCACCAGCATCGTCGCCGTGATCCGCTCCTCCTCGACGATCCGCAGGACCTCGGCGGGGTCGAACCGCGGCAGGACGACCAGCGAGCCGCCCTTGAGCAGCGTCGGGGCGAAGAACGCCGCGCCCGCGTGGGACAGCGGTGTGCAGATGAGGAACTTCGGCGCTTCGGGCCACTCCCACTCGGCGAGCTGGATCTGGGTCATCGCCGCCATCGACTGCGCGGTGCCCATGACGCCCTTGGGCTTGCCGGTCGTCCCGCCGGTGTAGGTGATCGAGACGACCTGCCCGGGCGGCAGCTCGACCGGGACGAGCGGCCGCGGTTCGTACGCCGCGGCCGCCGCGGTCAGGTCCGTGCCGACGTGGGCCAGCGGCTCCGGCACCGGGCCGATCGTGAGGACCCGGGTAAGACCGGGGACCCTGTCGAGCAGGCCGAGCGCGCGCTCGACGAAGGCGGGCACCGGGTCGATGATCAGCGTGGTGATGCCGGCGTCGGCGAGGATGTAGGCGTGGTCGTCGAGTGAGCCCAGCGGGTGCAGCGCGGTCCGCCGCGACCCCTGCACCTGCCCGGCGGCGATGATGAGCAGCACTTCCGGCCGGTTCAGCGACAGCAGGGCCACGGGCGCGCCGGTGCCTGCCCCGAGCGCGTCGAAGGCCTGGGCGTACTGGCTGACCTGTTCGGCGGTCCGGCCGCCGGTCATCGTGGTGTCGCCCAGCACCATGACCGGCTTGTCCCGGTGCCGTTTCAGTGCCGAGACGACCAGGTGGCCGAGGTGGTTCGGGTACCGCATCGCCTGCTCGTCCATCCCGCTCCCTTCGCCGGCGTCAGACTAGAACACGTTACTGTTTTGGGCAACGTGCGCTGGGTGCTGCGCATGGAACAGGTTTCATTGGTGGGCGGTCACGGCACGGGCGCGGCCTGGGCGCGGGCCACGGCCTCGTCGCGGTCCGGCGGCAGCAGGTAGCCCGCCTGCACCGCCCGGTCCGCCGCCGCGGTGAACTTCGCGACGTAAGTGGCGTGGTCGGGGTACAGCTGCCGGATCCGCTGCGGTGACAACGGTGTCGTCGTGCCCAGCAGCATGCAGGCGCCCGGCACGTTGCCGCCGCTGTTGTTCGGCGAGTACGTCGCCACCGGGACGGCGAAGTCCGGCAGCCGGATGCCGCCCAGGGCGTTCTGGTCGCCGTCACGCAGGACGACCAGGTTGAACAGCATCGCGATCGGCGGCGCCGTCGGCGGGGCCGCGCCGCCGCGGGCCCACCGGTCGAGGTGGCGGAACGCCGCGTTTTCGGCGTACCGGAACGTCATGCTGTTGACCGGCTTGTCGCACGTCGTCGGCGCGCCGTCGTTGATGGACCGGTCCCGGGCGTTGGCGGCGTTGTACAGGTCCAGCCCGTACTGGTCGGCGTGTGCCGTGCCGGCGACCTCCCACGTGCGCACCCGGGCGGTGTCCTGGCGGACCGAAGCCGAGGCGACGACGTCGGTCTCCGACTGCAGGACGAACACCGGGACGCCGAGGTCGGTGCGGATCCGGGCGGACAGCGGGCCGATGACGCCCTCGCCGATCGGCGCCGCCAGCGCGGCCCGCCCGTGGATCATCAGGCCGTCGTAGACGTTGCGCAGCGGCTGGATCGCGTTCGCGTACGTCGTCAGCCGCAACGCCGACTGCGAATGCCCGGTGCCGAGCACGACCGTCGGCGTCCGCCCGCCGAGCAGCTGTGGATTCGCCCGGACCGCCTGCGCGGCCTGGGAAAAGATGTCGTAGGAAAGCGCGTCGCCGGAGAGGTTCACCGCGCCGTATCGCGCGGGATCGAGGCTCTTGAGCTTGTCGGCACCCGCTTTCTGGGTGGTCAGCCCGACGTAGATGTCGCCTTCGCGGAGAAAATGCTCGTAGGACTGCGAGAAGTCGACCGGGATGTCGACGCCGAAACTGACGTTCAGCCATTCGACGACGACCGTGCCGGAGAACCGGGCGGCGTCGCGCGGCCGGACCACGACGAGCCGGGTGGTGTAGGGGTTGCCGGTGGAGGCCACGCGGGTGGCCCACCGGCCGTCGTCGGTCCAGAGGCCGGCCTGTTCGTAGGTGTCGGCGCGGCCGGAGAGCAGGTACTCCTCTTCGACGTAGCCGCGGGCGGCGAGGTCGAGAACGCCCTGGGCGCCGCTGACCGGCCAGCCCCGCCCGGCGTTCGCGGGCACCGCGGTGACGGTGGGCTCGGCGGCTTCGGCGGCCGCGGGGACGGCGAAGACCGGGAGAAGAACGGTGAGCAGGACGAGCAGGGTTCTGCGCATGGGAAACCTTCCTGATGGCAGGCCGGGGACCGTCCACATCGGACACGGATCGTCAGGGTGCCTGCTTCGTCTCTACTCGCCGGTACGGGACCCGGGCAACGCGGAAAGCGCGAACCGGGGAAAATGCACCGGGCAACGCTCAGGGAAGTGACAAGTCCACGACACCGTCACTCGCTCCCGCAAGAAAGGCCTTTCGGCGCAGCAACCTTGCGCGGGTGTCCCTCGTTGCGCGACTATCGCGGGACGTTTTGCACGTGCACGCGCACGGCGAGGGGGTGTGGTGACCGAGGTGGCGCCGGCGGTGGCCGGCACGGCGGACGGCCCGAGCGACGCGGCCCTGATCGAGGCGGTGCGCGGCGGGGACATCGCGGCGTACGGCCAGCTCTACGACCGCCACCGGGTCGCCGCCCGGAGAGTCGCGGCGGCGATCGCGGCCGACGACGCCGAGCGGGACGACCTGATTGCCGAAGGCTTCACGCGCGTTCTGCGGATTCTGCGCTCGGGCGAGGGACCGGACTCCGATTTCCGGCCGTACCTGCTGACCACCATCCGGAACACGATGATCAGCTGGCGGCGCCGCGACTCGGCCGTCTCGCTCGTCGCCGAGGTGCCGGAAGTCGTCCCGGACGGCGCGAGCGACGAACCGGTCGGCGCCCGGATGCACGCGACCGTGGCCGTCGACGCGTTCGCCAGCCTGCCCGAGCGGTGGCGGACGGTGCTGTGGCGCACCGAGATCGACGGCGAGTCGCCCGCCCGCATCGCCGCCGACCTCGGGATGACCCCGAACGGCGTCGCGGCGCTGGCCTACCGGGCCCGGGAGGGCCTGCGCCAGGCGTACCTGGACCAGCACGTCCCGGCCGCGCGGCGGCGGAACTGCCGGATCGTCTCCGGCCAGCTGGCCCGCTGGGTGCGTGACGGGATCTCCGACCACAAGGCCGGCCGGATCAGCGCCCACCTCGACCGCTGCGCGGACTGCCGCGAGCTGGCCGCCGGGCTGCGGCAGCTCAACGAGGAACTGCCTGCCGGGATCATCCCGCTCATCCTGGGCGTGCCGGTCGTCTCGCAGTGGCTGTCGGCCACCGGGACGATCACGTCGTCCGGCGTCGCGGCCGGGACGAGCGCCTCCGCCCTGTCGTGGGCCACGGCGGCGAAGGTGGCGGCCGCGGGTGCCGCACTGGTGACGACGGTGACCATCGGCGCGAGCACCTCGTCCGTACCGCCGCCGTCGTCGTCGCCGGGCGCCGAAGGTTCGACGGGACAGCCGGTGCGGACGCAGCCGTCGCCGCGGGCCGCGGGCGTCCCCGGCGGGACCGCACAGCCCACGACGGCACCGGCGACCGAGGGGGTCCCGACGACCGGGGACCTCACCTCGCCGCCCGCGACCTCGGGCGCGGGAACGACCGGCGAGGAGCAGCCGGGCCAGACGACGGCCGCGGCGAACGGGAAGCCGGCCGAGGCGGGCAACCCGAACAAGCCGGACAACGCGGCCAACCCCGAGAAGGGCAAGCCGTCGACACAGGCGGGCAAGCGGCAGAACGAGAGCAAGACCAAGGAACCCAAGCCGGAGAAGACCAAGAACCCCCACGGCTGACCCGGCCCCGCGCGTCCGGGTGGGCTGAAAGGCGCTTTCGTCTCATCTGGTGCAGCGAAAGGGACGTTCCTCGCATCTGATGCCAGGAACGTCCCTTTCAGCTCACGCTGTCAGCAGGGTTGCAGCAGCCAGCAGAGCCGGTAGTTCGCCTGGTACGTCGCCGACGTCGAAGGCGCGACGATGTTCTGTGTCCGCGGGCCGCCGTGTGCCCAGCTCGTGAACGCGTACTTCAGGTTGAGCGGCGGCAGGTTCTGCGGGCTGTCCGCGCTGATCGAGTTCGTCGAGCCGGCGATCACCGTCCGGGAGAACGGTGTGCGCTGCTGGGTGCCGCCGACCGTCAGCGTTGCCTGGCTGGGGCTGGACGTGAAGTTCAGCGCCACCGTCTTCGGCTGGAGGTCGACCGTCTTCGTGCCGATGCGGCCGGTCGAGTCCGTCGCCGTGAGCGTCAGCTGCAGGTACGACGGGTACTCGTGGTCCGGTGCGACGAACGAGCCTGCCGCGACGCCCGGGAAGTCCTGGACGTTGTGGGTGTGGCAGGTGCCGTTGGCCGCGCAGTGCCGGATCGCCAGCCGCCACGACAGCGCCGACGGCGGCAGCTCGCCGTCCTGGGCGTCGACCGCGCGGCCGGAGAACGGCACCGTCTGGCCCACCGACCAGGTCAGTGCCGCGGTCGGCGTGTCGATCACCGGCACCGGGTCGAGCCCGGCCGGGGTGCCGACCGTGACCCGGACGGTCGTGACGGCCGTCGCGCCGTGGGAGTCGGTCACGCGCAACCCGGCGTCGACGGCCGCCGCGGTCGTGTACGTCCACGTCGGACGCGGGTCCGCCGAGTCGTCGTACGCGCCGTCCGCGTCGAGGTCCCAGGCGTACGACAGCACGTCACCGGCGTCCGGGTCGGTGGAGCCGGTGCCGTCGAACTGCACGGTCAGCGGCGCCGGGCCGCTGGACGGCGTCGCCGTGGCGGCCGCGACCGGTGGCCGGTTGGTGCCGCCGGGGTAGCTCACGCGGCGCAGTTCGCCACTGCCCAGCGCGATGTAGAACAGGTCGCCGCCGGGACCGGTGAGCAGCTGCACCGGCGTCGCCGCCCCGGTCACGAACGGCACCAGGCGGCTCGGGCTCGGCTGGCCGGAGACGGTCTGCATCGCCCAGATGCAGCCGCGGGAGGAGTCGGCGAAGAAGAGCGCGCCGGCGTACTCGGCCGGGTAGTTGCTGCCGGTTTCGAAGGCGATCCCGCTGATCGAGGAGCCGCCGGTCGGGCACGGGTCGCTCGCCACGACCTTGGCGCTGTGGTTGTACGCGTAGTACGGCGCAGTCTGGCCGCCCGCGGCGTACAGCGACTCGCAGCGGTCGAGGTTCGCGCCGTCGTAGCCGGCCTGCCGGGCGGTGCCTTCGAAGCAGGGCCAGCCGAAGTTCTCCGCCGCGCCGCCGACGTCGGTGACGCGGTTGATCTCCTCCCAGGTGTTCCAGCCGACGTCCCCGGCCCACAGCTCGCCGGTGCCCGGCCGGAACCCGAACCGGAACTGGTTGCGCGAGCCGTAGGCGATCACGCGCCGGGCGTTGGCGTCGGCACTGCTCGCGAACGGGTTGCCGGGCAGGCCGTCGCCGGTGTCCGGGTCGATGCGCAGCAGGGCGCCGTTGAGCAGCACGGGCTGGCCGGCCGCGCGGCGCGGGGACTGCGAGCGCAGCGCGCCGCCCTCGGCCGTGGGCGGGGAGAGGTTCGTGCCGGCGGGGGACGGCGGGTCGGCGCAGGGATTGCCGGTCTGGCCGTAGTCGGCGTAGTTGAAGCTGGCGCCGTCCCCGCCGCCCGCGTACAGCGCGCCGTCCGGGCCGAAGGCGAGCGCCCCGACCGAATGGCTCGGGAACTGCTGGCACCAGCCGGTGACCAGCGGCTTCTCGCTGACCGCGGTGCCGTCGGGGCCCATGGTGAGCCGGGAGATGCGGCCGGTGACGACGCAGCCCTGGTCGGTCGCGCCCGGCGGTGTCGGGCAGGTGTCGCCCCACTGCGGCGCGGTGCCGCCCGGCAGGGCGTCGAGGGTGTAGGAGACGTAGACGTACGGCCGGGAGGGGAAGGCCGGGTCGACGGCCAGGCCGAGCAGGCCGCGGTCCCAGAAGTCCTGGGTCTGCGTGCGCAGGTCGGCGAACACCGTCGCGGTCGGATCGGCGAGGGAGTCGAACACCTTGACCAGCCCGCTCTTCTCGGCGACGAACACCCGCCCGTCCGGGGCGAACGCGGCGGCGGTCGGGGAGGTCAGCCCGCCGATCGCGACGGTGTCGGTGAAGCCGGTGGGCACGGCGGCGGCCGGGGCCGCGGTGGCGACGGCCAGCCCGGCGGCGAGCGGCGCGATCACCCCCAGTGCCAGTGATCTTCGGGCGGACGTGAAGCGGCGAGAACGCATGACGAACTCCTGCAGCGGCGGGGACCGGATGAGCGCGAACGCTGTCCGGTTAGGCGCAGGACGCCCGAAAGTTGTTACATCCCAGACAGAAATGCCCTCGAAACGCGCAATATCGTTGGCAGGAAATAACTTACCGGCGCTCGCCTTGCCGTCGCGGCCGGGTCATGCTGGGCTCGCGGGACGTCGTGAGCGAGGAGGCTGCCGGTGGCGGAGACCATGCACGCGTGGCGTGTCGTCCGGCCGGGCCCGATGGCGTCGGGCCCGGTGGAGTGGTCGCGGGTGCCGGTGCCGCGGCCGTCGGCGGCGGAGCTGCTGGTGCGGGTGCTGGTGTGCGGCGTGTGCCGGACCGACCTGCACGTTGCGGAGGGCGACCTGCCGGTGCACCGTCCTGGTGTGGTTCCGGGGCACGAGGTGGTCGGCGAGGTCGTCGAGGGTGCGGCCGGGTTCGCGCCCGGCGACCGGGTGGGCATCGCGTGGCTGCGTGCCACGTGCGGGCAGTGCCGGTTCTGCCGCCGTGGCCGAGAGAACCTGTGTCCGGAGTCGCGCTACACCGGATGGGACGCCGACGGCGGATACGCGGAGTTCGCGCTGGTCCCGGCGGCGTACGCGCTGCCGTTGCCGGGCGGGTATTCCGACGACGAGCTGGCTCCGCTGTTGTGTGCCGGGCTGATCGGCTACCACGCGCTGGCGCGGGCGGACCTGCCGGAGGGCGGCCGCCTGGGCATCTACGGATTCGGCGGCAGCGCGCACCTGACGGCGCAGGTGGCGATCGCCCGCGGCGCGACGGTGCACGTGCTGACGCGCAGTGCGCAGGCCCGGGAGCTGGCGCTGGCGCTGGGTGCGGCGTCGGCCGGAGCGGCGGACGAGCCGCCGCCGGAGCCGCTGGATGCGGCGATCCTGTTCGCGCCGGCGGGTGAGCTGGTGCCACCGGCACTGGCGGCGCTGGACCGGGGCGGCACGCTGGCCATCGCGGGTATCCACCTGTCCGACGTGCCGGTGCTGGACTACCAGCGGCACCTGTTCCAGGAACGGCAGGTCCGCAGTGTCACGGCGAACACGCGGGCGGACGCGCGGGAGTTCCTGGAGTTCGCCGGGCGGCATCGGCTGGAGGTCAGCACGGTGCCGTACGCGCTGAGTGAGGCGGACCGGGCGCTGGCGGATCTGGCCGGGGACCGCGTGAACGGGGCAGCCGTGCTGCGAGCCTGACTGTTTCCGGCGATATCGACAACGTGGTTCCAGTGATGCTAACGTCGCTAATATCAACGTTAACACACCGAGGGGATCACCCATGATCGTCATCACCGGGGCCACCGGCAAGCTCGGCTCCCGCATCGTCGACCAGCTGCTCCGGCGGGTCCCGGCCGCGGAAATCGGCGTCAGCGTCCGCGAGCCCGAGCGGGCCGCCGGGCTCGCCGCACGCGGGGTACGCGTCCGGCGTGGCGACTTCGCCGACCCGTCCTCGCTTGCCGACGCCTTCGAAGGGGCGGCGCAGGTGCTCGTCGTTTCGGCGGGCCAGACGGGCGAGGCGGGGCTGTCCCGGCATGCCGCGGCGATCGACGCCGCCCGCGACGCCGGGGCGAAGCGGGTGCTCTACAGCAGCCACCAGGGTGCCGCCGAGGACTCGCTGTTCGCGCCCATGCTCGTTCATGCCGCGACCGAGCGGCGGCTGGCCGCCGGCGGGATGTCGTTCACGGCTCTGCGCAACGGTTTCTATGCCAGTACGGTGCCGCTGCTGCTCGGGCAGGCACTGCAGACCGGGGAACTCGTCGCGCCGGCCGACGGGCCCGTGTCGTGGACCGCGCACGACGACCTCGCCGAAGCGGCGGCGATCATCCTTGCCGCCGAAGGGCGCTTCGACGGGCCGACCCCGCCGCTGACCGCGCCCGTGGCCCTCGACCTCGAAGACGTCGCCGGTCTTCTCGGCGACCTGGCCGGGCGGACGGTCCGGCGGGTCGTCGCCGACGACGAGGAGTGGGTTGCCGGGCTGATCGGGCACGGTGTTCCGGAAGACCGGGCCCACCTGCTGCTCGGCATGTTCCACGCGGCTCGCCGCGGGGAGTTCGCGACCGCGGGGCCGGAGCTGGAAGACCTGCTCGGACGGCAGGCCACACCGCTGCGAGACGTCCTCCGTGATCACTATGAACGGGGTGTATAAACTCCGGCTATACACACCGTGTACAGTCGTCCGCATGTCGATCGGACTCACCCTGCTCGGGCTGCTGGAGAACGGCCCCCGGCACGGCTATGACCTGAAACGCGCGTACGACGACCGGTTCGGGCACGACCGCCGGGTCCACTACGGGCAGGTCTATTCGACCCTCGCCCGGCTGCTCAAGCAGGGGCTCGTCGAGGCCGACGGCGTCGAAGCGGGCGGCGGCCCGGAGCGGAAGCGCTACGCCATCACCGAGGCCGGGGTCGCCGACGTCGGCAGCTGGCTGGCCACACCGGAAAAGCCGGACGTCTACCTGCAGAACACCCTCTACACCAAGGTGGTGCTGGCGCTGCTGTCCGGGCGGCCCGCCGCCGACGTCCTCGACGTCCAGCGGGCGGCGCACCTGGACGCGATGCGGGAGCTGACCCGGCGCAAGACCGGCGGCGACCTCGTCGACCAGCTCGTCTGCGACCACGCGCTGTTCCACCTCGAGGCCGACCTGCGCTGGCTGGAGCTGACCGCGGCCCGGCTCGACCAGCTGGCGGAGGAGGTCGCGTGACCGGGGACGTGCTGCTGGAAGCCGACGGCGTCGGGAAGGCCTACGGGCCGACGGAGGCACTGGCCGGGGCGAGCCTGCGGGTGCGCGCCGGGGAGGTCGTCGCGCTGATGGGGCCGTCCGGGGCCGGGAAGTCGACCCTGCTGCACTGCCTGGCCGGCATCGTGCGGCCCGACTCCGGTACGGTCCGCTACCGCGGCGCCGACCTGGCCACGCTGTCCGACCGCGCGCGTTCGGCGTTGCGCCGCACCGACTTCGGGTTCGTCTTCCAGTTCGGTCAGCTGGTTCCGGAGCTGACCTGCCTGGAGAACGTGGCCCTGCCGCTGCGGCTCAACGGCGCGCGCGGCCGGGCCGCCGCGCAGCGGGCGCGGACCATGCTCGCCGACCTCGGCCTGGAGGACGTGGCCGGGAAACGGCCGGGGGAGGTGTCCGGCGGGCAGGGCCAGCGCGTCGCCGTGGCCCGTGCGCTGGTCACCGCGCCCAGTGTCGTCTTCGCCGACGAGCCGACCGGCGCGCTGGACTCGCTCAACGGCGAGCAGGTGATGCAGCTGCTCACCACCGCGGCCCGCGAACGGGACGCGGCGATCGTCCTGGTCACGCACGAACCGCGCGTCGCGGCGTACTCCGACCGCGAGGTCGTCGTGCGGGACGGCCGGACCCGCGAGCTGGAAGTGACCCGGTGATCCGGCGCTGGACGGCCGACCTGGCGCTCGGCCTGCGCCTGGCCCTGCGCGGCGGCGGCGCGCGGACCGCGCTGGTGCGCCTGGCCCTCACCGCCACCGGCGTCGGCCTCGGCGTGCTCGTCCTGCTCACCGCGACGTCGCTGCCGCACATGCTCGGCGCCCGCGGCGAGCGGGCCGCCGCGCGCACGCCGGTCGCGGGCGACGTCCGGGGTGTCGACCCGCTCTACCTCCTCCTGCGCGACGACGAGTTCCGGGGCCGCGGCCTGCAGGGCTACCTCGTGCAGGCGACCGGGCCGCGCCAGCCCGCCGCGCCCGGTGTCGAGCGGCTGCCGGGGCCGGGCGAGGCAGTGCTGTCGCCTGCCCTCGCGGCGCTGCTGCAGTCGCCGGACGGGGAACTGCTGCGCCCGCGTTTCCCGCAGCGGCTGATCGGCACGATCGGCGACGCGGGGCTGACCGGGCCGAACGAGCTGTTCTTCTACGTGGGCTCCGGCATGGCCGCCGTCCAGCCGGAGGTCAGCGCGGTCAGCCGGTTCGGTGCCGAGCCCCGCGACCGCGGCCTCGATCCGCTGGAGCTGCTGCTGGTCGTGATCGGGGCGACCACGTGCCTGGTCCCGGTGTTCGTCTTCGTCGTCACGAGCACGCGGCTGGCCGCGGCGTCCCGCGACCGGCGGCTGGCGGCGTTGCGCCTGGTCGGCGCCGATCGCGGTCAGGTACGCCGGATCGCCGCCGGGGAAGCCCTGCTCGCCTCGCTCGCCGGGCTCGTGGTCGGCGGGGTGCTGTTCCTGCTCGTGCGGGCACTCGTCCCGCGGATCACCGTGTCCGCCTTCCGCGGCGGGATCTTCACCGCCGACGTCGTCCCCGACTGGCGCCTCGGCGTCCCGGCCCTGCTGGCGCTGCCGCTGCTGGCGTGCGCGGCGGCCGTCTTCGCGCTGCGGCGGGTCGTCATCGAGCCGCTCGGGGTCGTCCGCCGCGGGACGCAGGTGCGCCGGAAACTCTGGTGGCGGCTGCTGCCCGTGCTCGCCGGCGGGGCGTTGCTGCTCAGCGCGCTGGGCACCGAAGACCCCCGCGATCCCGCGGTGGTCGCCGGCGTGGTGCTCGTGCTCGCCGCGGTGCCGGTCGTGCTGCCGTGGCTGGTCGAACGGTTCGCGGGCCTGCTGCGCGGCGGATCGCCCGCCTGGCTGCTGGCCGTGCGCCGGCTCCAGCTGGACAGCGCGACGGCGGCGCGCCTGGTGAGCGGGATCGCGGTGGTCCTGGCCGGTTCCATTGCCCTGCAAGGGATCTACGCCCGTGCCGAAAGCGACCGGCCGCCGTCCGGGGAGGCGAGGGTACTGGCGACGTACTTCGCGACGCACCTCGCCGACACCCAGGCGTTCACCGCCGCCTTCGGCACGCTGCCCGCGCACGAGCCGGTGCGTACCCTCGGCCGCCTGGAAACCGCGGCGGGGGAGCAGACCGCGCTTGTCTTCGGCACCTGTGCCGAACTGCGCGCCCGCGCGGAGCTGACCGAATGCCGCGACGGCGACGTCTACGCGGCGGGCGCCCCCGTCCGGCCGGGCGAGCAGGTGTGGTTCGCCGGAACCCGGCGCGCCGACCCGGCGGCCGCTCCACAGTGGACGGTTCCGGACCGCTTCCACCGCGTGCCCCGCGCGCTGGACGCACCTTCGGCCCTTTTGGTCACCCCGGCGGCACTGGCCACGGCGACGAGCGTCGGGCTGGCGTCGTCCACGACGATCCCGGCGGCGGGACCGGAACTGGTGGAGCGGGTGCGGAACCTGGTGGGCTTCGACGGCACGGTCTACTCGCTCGGCACCGAACGCGACGGCACGTACGCGCTGATCACCCGGGTGCTGTCGATCGGATCGATCCTGGTGCTGCTGCTGGCCGCGGGCAGCCTGCTGATCGCGGCGTGGGAGCAGCTGCGCGAACGGCGTCGCAGCCTGGCGACGCTCATGGCGAACGGCGTCGGCCGCGGCGTGCTCGCCCGGTCCCTGCTGTGGCAGCTGGCGATCCCGGTCGCGCTGGCGGTGGCCGTCGCGGTCCTCGCCGGGCTCGGCCTCGACTGGCTGCTGCTGACACTGGTCGTGCACCGCCAGATGGTGGTGGACCTCCCCACGATCGGGATCCTGACGGCCACCGCGGCGGCCGCGGTGCTCCTGGTGACCGCGGCGACGCTGCCTGCCCTGTGGCGGACCACGAGCCTGGAGCAGCTGCGGGAGGAATGACCGGCGTTTCAGCAGACCGCGGGTTTAGGTGGTCTGCCGCGGCTTGTCGTGAGTGCGTAACAGTGTTCTAACACTGTTACGCACTCACGAGCCGCTCCCGGCGGCAGCCCCGACATCCGGCTGGACTGCGCAGCCGCAGGGGAGGTCCGGGTGGGCTGAAAGGGACGTTCGTCTCACCTGGTGCAGCGAAAGGGACTTTCCTCGCATCAGATGCCAGGAAAGCGCCTTTCAGCTCGCGCTCACCGGTGGATCCCGGTCCGGCGACAGGAATAAGTCATTCGCGTCATCCCCGGGTTGGTACAAGAGCCGTACAAACGCCGGTGTACGAAATTTGGACCGGGGTGTGGCGGACTGGGGCCATGCGAATCCGGAAAACCCTCTTTCTCGCGCTGGCCGTGGCGGCAGGCGCACTCGCGCTGCCCGGCACGGCCGGCGCCGCCTACAGCGATCCCCTGACCACGACGACCAAGCAGGGCCTGGTGTGGCACGCCACGCCGGACGCCGCGCTGACCGCGCTGGACAACGCGCTGCCGAACGTCAGCATGAACACCGTCGTCCACGACACCAGCTACGCCATGACCGGCTGTACCGCCGCCGAAAAGGCCGCGCTGCCCAAGGCGCCGGTGGCCACCAAGGCGCTGTGCTGGGACTCCGAGCGGGCGGGCAGCACGTCGTGGGTGCCGCAGGGCATCACGACCTCCGGCGACGCCGACGACGACGGCAAGTGGGGTGACGACCGGATCATCCTGTCCGGCTGGCACGGCACCGACGACCTCGGCCGCTACAACGACGCGCGCATCCAGGCGATCAACTACAACGACCCGGCTTCGGCCGCGCACCGGATGCTCTACCTGGCCGTCCCGAACAGCACCGGCAGCAGCTTCACCGCGGCCAAGGCGCACATGGGCGGCATGGCCTGGTACGGCGACAAGATCTACGTCACCGCGGTCGGCAACACCTCGACCGCGATCCGGGTGTTCAGCACCAAGCACATCCTGCAGATGACCGACACGACGTCGAACGCGATCGGCAAGACCTCCGGCGGTTATGCCGCCTACACCTACAAGTACGCGATGATGCAGGTCGGCTACTACACCTACGCGGGCGGCACCTGCAGCATGGACTCCGACACCGGCGTCCCGTGCTTCTCGTCGATGTCGCTGGACCGCAGCACCACCCCGGCTTCGGTGGTGACCACGGAGTACTTCTCCGACCAGACCCTCCGCGGCCGTCTCTACCGCTTCGCGATGGGCGACGACTACCTGCTGGCGGCCTCTTCGTCCGGCAGCGTGCCGGCGACCGAGGCGCTCCGCAGCTCGGTGGGCAACATGCAGGGCGTGCTGTCCAACAACGGCAAGTGGTACGTGGCCCACAGCTCGGCGACGATCAACGGCCAGCTCTGGAGCCAGACGACGGCCGCGAGCAAGGCGGCGTCCTGCGGTTCGACGAACGCCTGCTGGGCCGTCCACCCCGAGGCACTGACCTACGACTGGTCGACCGGGCTGGTGTGGTCCCAGTCGGAGTGGTCGACGGCCGACTGCACGGCGCAGGGCCAGACGTGCGGCCGCTCGGTGTTCGCGGTGCCGCTGTCGTCGATCCCGGCCGCGTGAGCTGAAGTCACGGCCTGGCGAGCAGGGATGTGCCGAGCGCGGTGATCAGGTAGACGACCTGGCGCCCGGAACGTTCCCGCTCGACCAGGCCGTTCTCGCGCAGGACGCCCAGATGCTGTGACACGGCACTGGGCGTCACGCCGAGTGCGCGGGCCAGCTCGGTGGTGGTCGCGGGGGAGCGCAGGGCTTCCAGGAGCCGGGCCCGCGCGCGGCCGAGCAGCCGGACCGTGGCCCCGGCGGGTGCTCGCGTTCCGGCCGTCCACAGTGCACCGCGGCCGCGGGCCGGGTAGCGCACGGTCGTCTGCGTGGACGTGCGCTTCTTGATCAGCACGTACGGCGAGCCGAGCACGACCGGGATGAGGACCAGCCCGCCGGGGCCCCGGTTCACCACGTGGTCGGCCCGTTCGCGGTCGCCGCCGAGCACCACCCGGCCGTCGCGCCAGTGCAGGTCCGGGTGCAGGCCGGTGAACAGCTTCTCGCTTCCCCCGGCGGCGAGTACTCGGGCGCGGTGGGCGACGTCGGCGTCGAGGACGGCCCGGATCCGCGGCCAGTGCGGCGCGACCAGCCGGTCGTGCGCCGCGCGCAGTTCGGCCGCGATCGCGGCCAGCCCGGCGGCGGGCCGGGCGGCGAGGTCGGCGGCGGCCCCGGTGAGCCGTTCGCCGAAGACGCGGCGCAGGCTGGTGCGGACCTGCCGGGCGGTGGTGCGCCGGAGCGCGGCCAGATCGTCCTCAATGGACGGACCGGCGCCGCGCGGGGCGGGGACGAGGAATTCCGGCCAGTTCGGCCGGTCGCTGACCAGCAGCGGCCACGTCCACGGCAGCGCGAGCGGGGCGCGGGCGAGTTCGTCCTCCGCCCAGCGCAGCCAGGGCAGGGTGGCGGCCTGCCGGTCGCGGCCGGCCAGCTGCTGCAGGCAGCCGACCGTTTCCGAAAGCGGCGAGATCGCGAACCGGGTCGCCGCCAGTTCCGCCACGCCGAGCTCGATGGTCAGGGCCACCTCGCGAGTATGTAGCAAAGAGCTAAATCGTGTCCGGCCGCGGCGAAGCGCCGAAGGATTCGGGGATGACCTCGATCGACGCGAAAACCCGGCTGCCGCAGGCGTATCGGCGGCTGACGGTGGCCACCGGCATCGACAGCCTCGGCACCGGGGCGTCCGCCGCGGCGGTGCCGCTGCTGGCCGTCACGGTCACGGCCGACCCGCGCCTGGTGTCCCTGGTCGCCACCGCCGCGTACCTGCCGTGGCTGCTGCTGGCCCTGCCCGCCGGTGCGCTGGCCGACCGGCACGACCGGGCGACGCTGATGTGGCGTGCCCAGGCGGGTCAGGCCGTCCTCGCCGGTGCGGCCGCGGTGCTCATCGCGTGCGGCGCCCTGAGCCTGCCCGTGCTCGTGGTCGCCGCGTTCGGGCTCGGGGCGGGTGACGTCGTGTGCGGAACCGCGGCGCAGGCCATCCTGCCGGAGCTCGTCCCCGCGCCGCTGCTGCCGCGGGCGAACGGCCGTCAGCAGGCGGTCACCACCGTCACCGGCCAGTTCGCCGGGCCACCCGCCGGCAGCCTGCTGTTCGGGGTGACGGCCGCGCTGCCGTTCGGGCTGGACGCCGTCTCCTTCGCGGTCGCCGCCGCACTGGTGGCCAGGCTGCCGAAGAAGCCGCGGCCCGCGGCCGGCCGCGCCGGCATCCGGGACGGCCTGGCCTGGCTGTGGCGGCACCGGCTGCTGCGCACGCTCGCGCTGCTGCTCGGCGTCAACACCTTCTGCGGCCAGCTCGCCAACGCGACGCTCGTCCTGCTCGCGACCCAGGTCCTGCACGTCGGTGCCCGCGGCTACGGCCTGCTGCTCGCCGGAGCGGCCCTCGGCAGCGTGCTCGGCGGCCTGGTCAACACCCGGGTGGTGGCCAGGATCGGGCAGCGGCGGGCATTGCTGACGGCGCTGGCCGCGAACGCCGTCGCCTTCACCGGCATCGGCCTGAGCCCGGACGCCGTGCTGCTCGGGATCTTCCTGGCCGCGAACGGATTCGTCACGACCCTGTGGAACATCGTGACCGTCGGCCTGCGCCAGCAGCTGGTCCCGCCGTCGCTGCTGGGCCGGGTCGCCGGCGTCTACCGGATGGTGGGCTGGGGCCTGATCCCGCTCGGCACGCTCACCGGCGGGCTCGTGGCGCACGCGCTGGGCCTGCGGGCGCCCTACCTGGTCGCCGGGGCCGTCCGCGGCGCCGCGCTGCTGGTCGCGCTGCCCGTGCTCGTCAGGACGGCGGCGTCGGCGGCGCCAGGAACAGCCCGGTGATCGCGTCGATCAGGCCCGTGCCCGCGTCGTCCCAGCTCGCCCGCGGCGTCGGCGAGCCCTCCGCCAGCGCGCGTTCGCGCTCGGCCGTCATGTGGATCATCAGCTGCCGCGCCATGTCGCCCCGCTCCGCGCGGACGTCGGCGGGCAGGTCGTCCAGGCACCGGAACAGCCCCTCGACCGTCCGGGCCAGCGCCGGCGACGACATCGACTCCTCCACGAGGATCGCCCGCAGTGCCGGGTCGGTCATCACCTGGGCGCTGAACCGGGCGAACCACGTCGGGCTGCCCAGTTCCTGCAGGTAGCTCGTGCTCGGCCGGACCAGGCAGGCCACCCAGTCACGCAGCTCGCCGTCGCCGTCGATGGCCTCGACCAGCGCCTCGCGCAGCCGCTCGATCCGGGTGGCGTGCTTGCGGGCGATCGCGCGGACGAGGTCGGCCTTGGTGCCGAAGTGGTAGTTGACCGCGGCGTTGTTGCCCTGGCCCGCCGCCTCGCTGATGTGACGGTTGGACACGGCGTGCACCCCGTGCTCGGCGAACAGCCGTTCCGCCGTGACGAGGATGCTCTCGCGCGTCGCGCTCGCGCGGTCCGTTCTGACGTTCATCGCCCCTCACCTTACGGAGCGGGTCAGCGTGGCGGGAATCCGGCGGAGCATGGCAGAACAGCCACTGGCCGCCAGTGCCGCCGGTTCCTAGCGTCAACCGCGTGATCGAAATCCTGGCGCCGATCGTGATCGGCCTGGTCTACGTGGCCCTCAACTCCCTGATCGCCGAGCCGCACCGGCGCAAGTTCAACGCACTGATGGTGGGCGGCGCGGGCGCGGCCTACCTGTCCGGCGGCGCGCTCGGGCCGTGGGAGCTGCTGTTCTGCGCGGTGTCGACGTACGTCGCGTTCCGCGGGCTCGACTCGTGGACGTTCATCGGCATCGGCTGGCTCCTGCACACCGGCTGGGACATCGTCCACCACCTCAAGGGCCAGCCGATCCTGCCGTTCGCCCACGGCTCGTCGTTCGGCTGCGCGATCTGCGACCCGGTGATCGCGCTCTGGGCGTTCACCGGCGGCCGCTCGGTGTGGACCCGGATTGGCCGGGCGGAGCCGCGGGTATCCGGCTGAGCCCGGACCCGAGGAGCCGCCATGAGCACCGCCGTCGAGCGCGCCGCCCACGCGTACTGCCCGCGTTGTCACCCGGACCCCCAGCCGGGTGAAGTGCTGACGGCGTTGTGCGGCGCCCGGCATCCGTACTGGGGACGGCGTGACAGGCCGGTCCACACGTGCCCGGCCTGCCAGGCGCTGGCGTCGGCGAACGTCTACGCCTGCGGCCACCCCGGCGGCTGACGCGCGGGGTGGGGGGGGTGCGGGGGGTGGGGTGGTGTGTTTGTGGGGGTTAGACCGCGAATTACCACTCACGACAGCGGACCGGTTATTCGTCCGAAGTGGACGCCGCGGCCGGGCGGCGGATCAGCCACGAACCGGCGAACGCCACCAGGCCGATGCAGCCCGCCACGAGGAACGCCGCGTGCAGGCCCGCCGCGTCCGGGCTGCCCGCCGCGGTGTCGTTGCTGCTGAGCGTGGCGACGCTGACGAACACCGCCGTGCCGAGCGCGCCCGCCACCTGCTGCAGCGTCGACAGGATCGCGCTGCCGTGCGGGTACAGGTGGTCGGGCAGCACGCCGAGGGACTCGGTGAACAACGGCGTCATCATCAGGCCCAGCCCGGCCATCAGCAGGACGTGGATCCCGATCACCGCGATCAGCGGCGAGCCCGGCCCCAGCGCGGCGAACAGCCACAGCGAAGCCGCCATCGCCCCCGCGCCGGGGATGACCAGCGGCCGCGCGCCGACCTTGTCGAACAGCGCGCCCACCGGACGGCCCAGCAGGCCCAGCACCAGCCCGCCGGGCAGCACGGCCAGCCCGCTGACGAACGTGCTCGTGTGCAGCACCGTCTGCAGGTAGAGCGGCAGCACGATCGCCGCCGCGCCGATCAGGCACACGAACAGCAGCGCCGTCAGCACCAGCGCGACGACGAAACTGCGGTGCGTGAACGGCCGCAGGTCCAGCAGCGCCCGGTCGCGGCGCTGCAGCCGCAGCTGACGCCAGGTGAACACCACCAACGCGACGACGCCGACGACGATCGCCACCCACGGCGGCACCGGCGGCTCGGCGCCGGCCTGCTCGCCGCTCGAGGACAGCCCGTACAGCACGCCGCCGAACCCGATCGCCGACAGCAGCACCGACGGCACGTCCAGCGGCACCCGGCGGCGTTCGCTGTCCAGCCGCAGCTGCAGCGCCCCGGCCACCAGCGCGGCCACCGACAGCGGCAGCACGATCCAGAACATCCAGCGCCAGCCCAGCGACGACAGCACGGCACCACCGATGGTCGGCCCGATCGCGGGCGCGACCGCGATGACGATCGTGATGGTGCCCATGGTCGCGCCCCGCCGCTCCGGCGGCACCAGCCGCATCACGGACGTCATGAGCAGCGGCAGCATCACCGCGGTCCCGCACGCCTGCACGACGCGCCCGGTCATCAGCATCCCGAACCCGGGAGCCAGCGCGCTCAGCAGCGTGCCGGTGCTGAACGCCGTGAGGGAGAACAAGAAGACCTGCCGCGGCGAGAAACGTTCCAGCAGGAACCCGGTCGTCGGGATCACCACGGCCATCGTCAGCAGGAAACCGCTGGTCAGCCACTGCACGGTCGTGGTGGGCACCCGCAGGTCGACGGTCAGGTCCCGCAACGCGACGCTCAGGATCGTCTCGTTGAGGATCATCACGAACGCGGAGAGCACGAGGACCCCGATGAGGAGCCCCGAACGCACCGGCGCGCGATTCAGGTCGGAGGGGGAAGTGGACACGGTGTCGGTCATGAAGGTCGGGAACTTTCCTGGTCGGCCGCGCCGGGACGCCGGCGGGGGTCCCTTGCAGTCTGCCCGTTTCGGCTCCTTCGTGTCACGGCGGTTTTCCCACGGCGGACGGCAACCGGGACCCCCCGTGCAGCGCCCGCGGCGGGTCCGATATGGTTTCTCCAGTACGAAGTTCCGCAGCGCGCGATTAGCTCAGCGGGAGAGCGCTTCCCTGACACGGAAGAGGTCACTGGTTCAATCCCAGTATCGCGCACCACGACTCCACCCCCATGGACGTCGTGGAAGTTCGTACCACGGGCGATTAGCTCAGGGGGAGAGCGCTTCGTTCACACCGAAGAGGTCACTGGTTCGATCCCAGTATCGCCCACGAGATTTCGGATGAGCCCTGTTCGCGGACCGCGCGAGCAGGGCTCATCTCGTTGTGTCCAGTGGGGCCGAGCCCCCTTCCCTTTCGGGCACTGTCCACTGGGGACTGGTCACAGCAGGCGGCGCTGGATTGCGTCCGCCATGACCGTGCTCACCACCTTCTCCAGCTCTGCCTGCGGTGGCTGGGTTCCCCGGCGGCGGCCCGCGAACAGCAGATGGCCCGCTCCGATCAGCGACAGGGCCAGGGACTCCGTGTCGGCGTCCGCCGCCGTCCGGCCCAGCTCGCGCTCGGCCGCCAGATAATCCGACAGCATGTCTCGGGCCTCCGTCAGGATCGGCAGGCCCTGGCCTCGCGGACGCAGGCGTGCGCGCAGCTCGTCGCGGACGAACACCATGCTCACCAGTGCCAGCGTCACCGGGTCGAACAGCTCGGCCAGTGCCTCGGTCAGCGTCGCTTCGATCGGGCGGCTGCCCGCTGCCGCGCGCAGGAGCACCGACTGGTCCGTCACGCGGGCGATGCGGGTGCGGACCAGCTCCGCCAGGAAGTCGTCGAAGTCCGCGAAGTGGCGGTGCAGCACGCCCTTGGCCACGTCCGCCTCGGCCGTCACCGCCCGGCTCGTCAGGGCGTTCGGGCCCTCCTTCAGCAGCACCCGCTCGGCCGCCGCGAACAGCTGGCGGCGCACGTCGCGCAGATGGACCCCGGTCGGCATGTCCCTCATTCTCCGGTACGCCCACAGCGAACGCCCACCCCTGGCCATAGTGGGCACGTGCCCACTAGAGTGGGCGCATGCCCACTCAACCTCATGAAGCCCGGCAGATGGCCGAATCCTTCGGCGTCGACGTCGAACGCTACGACCGTGCCCGGCCGCCCTATCCCGGCGAACTCGTGTCCCGGATCGTGGACGGCAGTCCCGGGCGCGACGTCCTGGACGTCGGCTGCGGGACCGGGATCGAGGCCCGGCAGTTCCGTGCCGCCGGCTGCCGGGTGCTCGGCGTCGATCCCGATCCGCGGATGGCCGCCTTCGCCCGTCGTGGCGGGATCGACGTCGAAGTGGCGACGTTCGAGGACTGGGATTCCGCCGGACGCACCTTCGACGCCGTGGTCGCCGGGCAGGCGTGGCACTGGGTCGATCCCGTGGCGGGCCCGGCCAAGGCTGCGCGCGTGCTGCGGCCCGGCGGGCTGCTCGCCGTCTTCGCGCACGCGTTCAGCCCGCCGCCCGCCGTCGCGGACGCGCTCGCCGAAGCCTGCCGCCGCGTGCTGCCGGGCTTTCCCTTCGCCGCGGAGAACGCCCAGGACGTCTACGACGCCATGTTCGCCAAGTTCGCCGAGGGGATCCGCGAGTCGGGCCGCTTCGGCGAGCCGGAGCGCCTGCGGTTCGCCTGGGAGAAGGACTACACCCGGGATGCCTGGCTGGACTTCCTGCCCACGACCGGCGGCCTGACCCGGCTGCCGCCGGACGCGCTGGCCGAGGTGCTCGCCGACGTCGGAGCTGCCATCGACCGGGCGGGCGGTGGCTTCACGATGACGTCCGCCACGCTCGCGGTGGTCGCCCGGCGGCCTTGACAAAAAAAGTTGTCGGTGCGACTGTGGTGCCACCCGACCGGAGATCTTTTGGAGGCACCATGTCTTTCCAGGCCTACCTCGACAACGCGGAGAAGCAGACCGGCATCACCCCGCGTGGCTTCCTCGACCTGGCCGCGGGCCGGAACCTCACGAAGCACGGCGAAGTCGTTGCCTGGCTGAAGACCGAGCATGGCCTCGGCCACGGTCACGCCACCGCGATCGCCCGGCTGGTCACCAAGGGGCCGGAGTTCGTCGCGCAGCACCACGGCGACGGCGTGCTGCACCTGGACGGCCTGGCTGGGCGGAGTTGAATCAAGTGCTTGACTCGCTGGCCCCGGCTCAGACGCTGCGCAGCACCGACACCACGACGCCGAGGATCACCGCGCGATCGCCGTCGATGACGTCGTAGGCGGGGTTGCGTGGTTCGAGGTACACGTGCCCGTCGCGGCGGCGGTAGACCTTCACGGTCGCCTCTTCGTCGATCATCGCGGCGACGATCTGCCCCGAGTGGGCCTCGTGCTGCTGCTTCACCACGACGATGTCGCCGTCGCAGATGGCCGCGTCGATCATCGAGTCGCCGCGGACGCGCAGGCCGAAGACGTTGCCGCGGCCGGTCAGGTCGCGGGGCAGCTTGAGGACGTCGTCGACGTGCTCCTGCGCCGAGATCGGCGTGCCCGCGGCGATGTCGCCGACGACGGGCACCGGGACGGAGTCGCGGTCTTCGCCGGACGAGCTGCCGTTCAGGAAGGCGCGGACGTCGATCGGCCGCGACACGCCGGTGCCGCGGCGCAGGAAGCCCTTGTCCTCCAGGCTCGCCAGGTGCTTGGACACCGACGACGTCGACTGCAGGCCGACGGCCTCGCCGATCTCCCGCGTGCTCGGCGAGTAGCCGTGCCGGACCACCCAGTCCCGGATCGCCACGAGGATCTTCTGCTGCCGCTCCGGCAGGGCCGCGGGGTCGAGGTGCTCGAAGGTGTCGTCGTAGGTGGTCACCGGCGGAATCCTAGAGGCTCGCCGCCTGCCGCCGGCGCCCGGCCGGGTGGTCCACAATGGACCACCCGGCCGGGTCGAACGGGTGTTCGCTCAGCGCCGGGTCTCGTACCGGGTCAGCAGCACGCCGCCCGGGAACGTCCGGGTCTCCGCCAGTGTCAGGTTCACCCAGTGGTCCAGTGCCGTGAAGAACGGCGTGCCGCCACCGACCAGGACGGGATGGGTGACGAGCACGTACTCGTCGATCAGCCCGGCCCGCATGGCCGCCGCGGCGAGGGTCGCGCCGGCGATGTCCATGGTGCCGCCGTCGCCGGCCTTGAGCCGGGTGATCTCGGCGACCGCGTCGCCGGTGACCAGCCGGGCGTTCCAGCCGACCGGGCACCCGGCCGAGGAGAACACGACCTTCGGCATCTCGCGCCAGCGGCGCGCGTACTCGATCTGTGCCGGGGTGGCGTCCGGCCGCCGGTCGGCGGTCGGCCAGTGGGCGCTCATCGTCTCCCACAACCTGCGCCCGTACAGCGCGGTGCCGGTCGTCCCGACGCGGTCGGACCACCACTGGAACAGCTCGTCGCCCGGCACGCTCCAGCCCAGATCGTCGCCGGGGGCGGCGATGTAGCCGTCCAGGCTCACGTTCATGCCGAAGGTCAGTTTTCGCATGGGTGCCAGCCTCCCATGCCCGGTGGCCGGGGTTTCGAGACAATCGACGAAAGCCGTTGATCGAAGTCGTCGATCGGCACTGCCATGCCTTGACCGGCCGGCGAAGCGGCTGCGATAGTCGTTGCGCGGCAAGGAAGAATCGGCAGAAAGCGCTTCCGCAAGGCAAAGGGACCGATGAAGTTCAGCGACGGATACTGGCGGCTGAAGCCGGGCGTGGTGGCCGCGCACCCGGTGCAGGCGTACGACATCACCGAGGAGCCCGGTTCGCTCGTCGTGCACGCGCCCGCGCATCCCGTCCGGCACCGGGGCGACCTGCTCAAGGGGCCGGTGGTCACCGTCCGGCTGTCCGCGCCGATGCCGGACGTCATCCGTGTCCGGATCACGCACTTCGAGGGCGTCGCCGACCGCGGGCCGCACTTCCGGATCGACGATTCCGGCGCCGACGGCAAGGTGTCGCACGAGGACGGTTGTGCCGTGCTGACCTCCGGCGCGTTGTCCGTGCGCGTGCACCGGGACCCCTGGCGGGTCGACTTCGCCGCCGGGGGCGAGGTGCTCACCTCCAGCGGTGCCAAGGGCATGGGATTCCTGACCGTCGACGGCACCCACCACGTCCGCGAGCAGCTGGACCTCGGCGTCGGCGACGTCGTCTACGGCCTGGGCGAGCGGTTCGGGCCGCTGGCCCGCAACGGCCAGGAAGTCGACATCTGGAACGCCGACGGCGGCAGCGCGACCGAGCAGGCGTACAAGAACGTCCCGTTCTACCTGACCAACGCCGGGTACGGCGTGTTCGTCAACCACCCCGGCCGCGTGTCGTTCGAGGTCGCCTCCACGGTGACGTCGAAGGTCCAGTTCAGCGTCGAAGGGCAGTCGCTGGAGTACTTCGTCGTCCACGGCGCGACGCCCAAGGACGTCCTGCGCACCTACACGGCGCTGACCGGGCGGCCGTCGCTGCCGCCCGCGTGGTCGTTCGGGCTGTGGCTGACGACGTCCTTCACGACGTCCTACGACGAGGAGACGATCACCGGGTTCGTCGACGGCATGGCCGCCCGCGACCTGCCGCTGAGCGTGTTCCACTTCGACTCCTTCTGGATGCGCGGGCTGCACTGGTGCGACTTCGAGTGGGACCCGCAGGCGTTTCCCGACCCGGCCGGGATGCTCGCCCGGCTGAAGGCCCGCGGCCTGCGGATCTCGGTGTGGATCAACCCGTACATCGCGCAGGCCTCGGCGATGTTCGCCGAGGGCGTGGCGGGCGGCTACCTGCTGCGGAAGCCGGACGGCGACGTCTGGCAGTGGGACGAGTGGCAGCCGGGCATGGCACTGGTCGACTTCACCAACCCCGCCGCGCGCGCGTGGTACGCGGCCAAGCTGGAGAAGCTGCTGGACCAGGGCGTCGACTGCTTCAAGACCGACTTCGGCGAGCGGATTCCCACCGACGTCGCCTACCACGACGGGTCCGACCCGGAGCGGATGCACAACTACTACGCCCACCTCTACAACGAAACCGTCTTCGAGGTGCTGCGCCGTCGGGGCGACGCCGTCGTGTTCGCCCGGTCGGCGACGGCGGGGTGCCAGCGGTTCCCGGTGCACTGGGGCGGGGACTGCGAGTCGACGTACGAGGCGATGGCCGAGAGCCTGCGCGGCGGGCTGTCGCTGGGGATGTCCGGGTTCGGATTCTGGAGCCACGACATCGGCGGGTTCGAGGGCACGCCGCCTGCCGCGCTGTTCAAGCGCTGGATCGCGTTCGGCCTGCTGTCCTCGCACAGCAGGCTGCACGGCAGCCGCTCCTACCGGGTGCCGTGGCTGTTCGACGAGGAGTCGGTCGACGTCCTGCGCCGGTTCGCGAAACTGAAGGCACGGCTCATGCCCTACCTCGACCAGGCGGCCCGGCAGGCCGTCGCCGAGGGCGTCCCGGTGATGCGTGCCATGGTGCTCGAGTTCCCGGACGACCCGGCGTGCACCCACCTGGAACGGCAGTACATGCTCGGCGGCAGCCTGCTCGTCGCGCCGGTGTTTTCCGATGACGGCGAGGTGTCCTACTACGTGCCCGACGGCGCGTGGACGGACCTGCTGACCGGCCGGACCGTCCGGGGGCCGCGGTGGGTCCGCGACCGGTGCGGCTTCCTGGAGCTGCCGGTCCTGGTGCGGCCCGGCACGGTCCTGCCGCTCGGTGCGGTCGACTCCCGGCCGGACTACGACTACGCCGACGGCGTCACGCTGCACCTCTACGGCCTGTCCGAGGGGATCCGGGTGACGCCGGTGGGCGGCACGACGTTCGTCACGCACCGCCGCGGCGACCATGTGCTCGTCGAGACGTCCGATCCGCCGTCGCGCTGGCAGGTGCTGGTCGCCGGCGTGCACGAGGTGGCCGTCGTGAACGGCGGCGTCGTCGAAGCCACCCCGGCCGGGGCGCTCGTCCGGGCGGACGGCAACGCGGTGACCCTGCGCATCGAGGAGTGAGGGAGTTCTGCCCATGTCCGAGCTTTCCCGTCGTGGCCTGCTGAAGGCAACCGCCGCCGGCTCCCTGCTGATGGCGTGGCCCGCGCTCGCCCAGGCGTCCACAGTGGACGACCCACTGTCCTTTTTCGTCAACCTGCGCTTCGGGATGTTCCTGCACTTCAACATGGGCACGTTCCACGACGCCGAGTGGGTGGACCCGAAGCAGGACCCGAAGTCGTTCGCGCCCACCGCGCTGGACTGCAGCCAGTGGGCCGACGCGGCCAAGGCGGCCGGGATGACCTTCGGCGTGCTCACCACCAAGCACCACGACGGGTTCTGCCTGTGGCCGTCGCGGCTGACCGGCTACACGGTGGCCAACAGCTCGTACCGCCGTGACGTCGTCGCCGAGTACGTCCGCGCCTTCCGCTCGCGGGGCCTGGTGCCCGCGCTGTACTTCTCCATCTGGGACCGCACGCAGGACGTGGCGAAGGGCTCGGTCAGCCGGGCCGACCTCGACTTCGTCAAGGGCCAGCTGACCGAGCTGCTGACCGGGTACGGCGAGATTCCCGCGCTGGTGATCGACGGCTGGTCGTGGCAGATGGGGCTGCGGGAGGTGCCCTACGGCGAGATCCGCGACCACATCCGGGCGCTGCAGCCGCGGTGCGCGGTGGTCTGCCTGACCGGGATCACCGAGCCGTGGGGCAGCGACGTCGTGTTCTACGAAGAGCCGAAGGGCGTGTGGACGGCGCCGGACAACACGTACGCGGCCTGCCAGGGCCAGACCATCTCGGCCAACGGCTGGTTCTGGCACCCGGACACGCCGACCACGACCCTGATGACGGCCGACGACATCGTGCACCGGCACCTCGGGCAGCTGGAACCCCGCTGGTCGACGTTCATCCTGAACTGCCCGCCGAACCCCCGCGGCCTGCTGGACGACAACATCGTCGCCAGGCTGCGGGAGGTGGGCAAGCTGTGGCGCCCCAACCCGGCCCGGCCACCGCTGCCCCCGCAGCCGGCGCGCCTGACACATCCCATCGCGCCGGTCCGGGCCACGGCGACCAGCGGCGACGCGGCCGCCGCGATCGACGGCTACAGCGACTACAACGGCGGCGCGCAGCAGACGCTCTGGCAGCCCGCCGGGCCGTTGCCGCAGTCGGTGACGCTGGACCTGGGCGGCGTCCGGCCCGGCATCGACATGCTGACGTACCTGCCCCGCCAGGACGAGGTGAACGGCCAGTACGTGACCACGGGCAACGTCACCGGCTTCCGGGTCGAGACGAGCACCGACGGCGTCCGGTTCACGCTGGCGGCCCAGGGCGGCTGGCCGTCGGACAAGACGATGAAGCGGGCGAAGTTCACCCCGCGCCCCGCACGGTACGTCCGGTTCGTCGCGACGGCCGCGCAGGGCGGAGCCGCGGTGGCGAGCCAGATCGACTGCGGCCGGTCCTGACCGCGGTTTCTCAAACGCCCCAATGTGGCCTTCGGTGCGTTCAACGCACCGAAGGCCGCCTTGGGTGCGTTGAACGCAACCAAGGCCACCTTGGGGCGCTTGGGCCGCGGCAGACCGCTCAGCCCGGCCGGACCGCGCTCATCCGGGTACCGGCCCCGCGCGGGAGTCCGGAGGTTAGCCGGGGTGGGCGCGTCCGGGTACCGGCCCCGCGCGGGGGCTAGCCAGGGTGGGCGCCCGCGGCGGCCTTGGCGGGGCGGGGGCGGTCGTGGGGGAGGAGGCCGAACTGGCGCAGGCGGTCCGCCGGGGAGAACGGGCGGATGCCGAGACCGGCCATGTTGTACGCCATCAGGTGCACCAGGCGCGGGTTGGCGGCCGTGCGGTGCAGGGCGTGGGTGCCGAGCCGGCGGCCGAGCGGGGAGGTGTTCGTGATCAGCCGGGCGGCGCGGTGGCTCATCCGCTGGTTGTGGACGAGCGCGGGCAGCCGGTCAGCCTGGTAGGCGGGCAGGGCGCGGTCGACCGCGGCCGCGAAGTCGCCGTCCCAGTGCTCGGCGATCCGGGCGGCGAGCGACTCGGCGTCGGCGACCGCGCAACCCAGTCCCTGTGCCGCCATCGGGTGCACGACGTGCGCGGCGTCGCCGGCCAGTGCCAGCCCCGGCACGACCAGCCGGTCGGCGAGGAACCGGGCAACCGGCAGGGACTGCGGGCGCCGTGCCGCCGGGGGCAGCCAGTCCAGCGCCGGCACCTCGGCCGCCAGGTCGCGGTACCAGCGCCGCGGGTCGCCGCGCAGTTCGTCCGGTCCGGTTTGGACATACACGCGGACCCGGCCGCCGGGCAGCGGGTACACCAGGCGCAGGCCGCGCGGGCTGCGGTAGGCGGTGAACGCCTCCGCGGCCGCGCCGTCGGCCTCGAAGGTGGCGAGCCGGTGGCGGTAGGCCCGGCGGTACCCGGTGATCCGGGCGTGCTTGCGCAGCGCGGAGGAGACGCCGTCGGCGGCGACGACCAGCCCGGCCCGCACCCGGTAGGGACGGCCGTCCTCCTTCAGCCACGCGCCGTCGATGCGGCCGCCGCTGCCGGTCAGCTCGGTGACGACGGTGCTGCGGCGCAGTTCCACGGTGGCGGGCAGGCTGCCGGTGAGCGCGCGCAGGATGCCCGCGTAGTCCTGCGCCAGCAGGTGACGGCTGCCCTCGGGCAGGCCGCCGTAGTCGATGGCCAGCAGCGGTTCGCCGGGTCCGTCCCGGATGACCAGCCGCGACAGCCGCAGCGCGCCCTGGTCGCCGAGCCGGGAGAGGGCGCCCCACGCCTGCAGGGCGGGGAACGCGGACGGCTGGAACACCTCGCCCTTGGCGACCGGCCGGATGCCCGGCTGCTTGTCGACGACCAGGACCTTGAGCCCCAGCGAGCCGAGCGCGCAGGCGGCCGACAGCCCGGCGACCCCGGCACCGCACACGAGAACGTCGGTCATCACGCCGCCTTCCGCGCTCGTGAGTGAGAAACAGGGTTAGAACACGGTTTCTCACTCACGACAAGCCGCGGCAGACCGGCTTGCGGGAGCATCGTCGGGGTGTTGGTCATCGCGCCGCCTTCCGGTAGCAGCCGAGCGCCCGCAGGGCCAGGCCCTGCGTGATCGCCGTGTTGAAGTAGCGGTAGCAGTTGCGGATCCACTCGCTGACCGGTGCCGCGGGCCAGGTGCCGTCCGGGCGCTGGGTGTCCAGCAGCCACGTCACCGCGGCGCGCGCGGCCGGGTCTCCCGGTGGCAGGCCCGCCTGCAGGAGCGCGCGCAACGCCCACGCCGTCTCCTCGACCGTGCCCGGTGTGCCCGGCTGCCCGTCCGACCACGACCCGTCGGCGTGCTGCGTGCCCAGCAGCCACTCCTTCGCCCGCCCGGCGCCGCCGTCCGCGCGGGCCAGTGCCTCCAGCACGACCGCCGTGCCCGCCGTGTGGTTGCGGTACCACATCGCCTCGAACCGGCCTTCGGCGTCCTCCTGGCGGCGCAGCCACGCGACCGCGCGCCGCACGCGCCGGTCCGCAGTGTCCACTCCGGACTCCAGCAGCGCGCAGACCGCCTGAGCCGTCATGAACGGGTCCGCGCCGATGTTGGGCGCGGTCGTCTCGGGCACGCACAGGCTCCACGAGCCACGCCGGTCCTGCTGACGGCTGAGCCACGCCAGCCCGCGGGCGGCCGCCTCGTCGCCCGGCGCGACCCGGGACAGCAGGGCCGTCACCTCCGCCGTCTCCAGCGCCATCGGCCAGCCGTGGCCGGTGCCGTAACTCCAGTACCCCGGCGGGCTCGCGAACGCCGTGAACGGCCGGTCACCCTGACGCGACCGCAGCATCGCCAGCGTCGGCGCCAGCCGGGGATCGGCACCGTAACCGGCCTCCGCCAGCCCGGCCGCGGCGAACACCGACCACGTGATGTCCAGCGGCATCATGTCCCACGAGCCGTCCGGGTTGACCGTCGCGCGCAACCGCCGCCGGATCGCGTCGACCACCTCCGGCGCCTGTCCGGCCCGGTGCAGCCCGAGGCAGATCATCGACGCGGGCCACGGGTCGCCGCCCAGCTCGCCGGTGCCGCCTTCGTGCTCGTGCATCTGCCGGATCACCGACACCGCGCGCCGCGCCGCCGGCCCGCGCGCGCCCGGCTTGAGGCTCAGCGCGGCCGCCACCGGCAGCATCACCGCGAACATCCGCCGGGCCCGGGAGGGGAAGAGGAACAGCGCCGCCGGGATGCGCGGCACGGCCGCCGGTTCGACCCAGCCGGCCAGCGAGCAGAAGAACGCGCAGAGCGCCCGGATCGCCCGGCTCGGCACGGCGTCGAGCCCGCCGTAGCGGTCCAGCCAGGCCCGCCCGGCGAGCACGGCGGAATCGACGTCCCGGCGCTCGGCGACGGCCAGCGCGACCGCGGTCATGACGGTCGGCAGCATCTCACTGTCCACACCGGACACGGTTCCCCAGCCGCCGTCGGGACGCTGGGCCTTGCGCAGCCAGCGGATCCCGGCCGCGACGAGGTCACCGGCGTCGTCGTCCACAATAGACAGGGTCAGCACGGCCGCCGCGGTCGACACCGTGGAGGACCAGTCGACGTCGGTGCGGATCACGCCGTCGGTGCGGACCGCGGCGAACACCGCGGCGGCGCCCCGCTCGATGGCGTCGTCGAGCAGGTCCGTCTCAGACATGGTGTCCCTCCGGGAATTCGTAGCGCGCCCGCAGCCGGTGCTGGGTCGCCAGCGTCGGCACCAGCGCGACGGCCAGCGCGGCCATGCCCAGTACCGGCGGCAGCAGCGCGGCGGCCAGCACGAGCCGTTCGACGACCAGAATTTCGTGGGCGCGCAACGCGCGGCCGGGCGTCACGGTCCGCAGTGTCCACAGTGCACCGATGCCGAGCGCGGCCGCGGCGAAGAGCAGGACGGCGAACGCGGCCACGGTGAACAGGGCGCCGACGGCGACCGCGTACAGCACCACGACCAGGCGCACGGTGGCGGGCACCCCGTGCCGCACCGGGAAAGTCCGGTAGCCGCCGCGCTCGTCGCCGTCGATGTCGCGCAGCGTGCCGACGAGGTTCGACGCCGTGTCGTGGCACAGGAACGCCACCGCGGCGACCGCGGTCACCACCGGGGGCACCGGATGGGTCAGCAGGGCGCCGCAGGTCAGGGCCAGCGCCGTCGCGGTCCCGCGGGCCAGGTTCCCGGACAGGCCGCGGCTCTTGAAGAACGCGCTGTAGGCGATCATGACGGCCACCGTGGCCAGTGCCAGGAGGCTGACCCGCCAGTTCACGGCCACCAGCGTCGCCAGGACCGCGACGGCGAGCCCGATCCCGGTCACCAGCGCCGTGCGGGCGGACAGCCTGCCCGACGGGATCGGGCGCTGAGGCTTGCTGAGCGCGTCCAGGTCGCGGTCGAAGTAGTCGCCGAGGTAGTGGCCCGAGACCCAGCCGAGGGTCGCGGCGGCCCAGGCCAGCGCGAGCTGCCACCACGCGGGCGGCCCGGGCGGCAGCGCCGCGCCCGCCATCCCGACCAGTCCCGGGTAGGCGAGGGTGTACGGCCGCCAGGTCTGCACGTGCGCCGAGAGCATCACCGCTCCCGGTCGACGACGAGTTCGGCGACCGACGCGAGGAACGCCGTGCTGTCCGAAGGCGGGAACGCGGCCAGCGCGGCGATCGCGTGGCCGGCTTCCGCGGTGGCGAGGCGCCGGGCGTGCTCGATCGCGCCGATGCCGTGC
Source organism: Amycolatopsis melonis (assembly GCF_040064235.1). Taxonomy (NCBI): domain Bacteria; kingdom Bacillati; phylum Actinomycetota; class Actinomycetes; order Pseudonocardiales; family Pseudonocardiaceae; genus Amycolatopsis; species Amycolatopsis melonis. The sequence continues at coordinate 61,948 of NZ_JBDZYD010000020.1, read as the reverse complement.
AGCAGCTCGCTCATCCGGGCCAGCGCACCCGGTGCTCCACTGTGGAGGATCGCGGCCAGCTCGCCGCGGCGGCCCGGCGCCAGCTCGGCGGCGACCAGGACCGGGAACGTCGGCCGCCGGTTGGCCAGGTCGCTGCCGGCCGCCTTGCCGGTCGTCGCGCTGTCGCGCAGGTACGGCAGGAGGTCGTCGTACATCTGGAACGCGATCCCGAGGTGGCCGGCGTAGGCCGCGGCCGCGACCTGGTCGGAGGTGCTGCCGCCGCCGAGGACGACACCGGCGACGCAGGCCGCGCGGAACAGCGCGCCGGTCTTGCCCTCGACCATCGCGAGGTAGGCCGGCAGGCCCGCGTCGAGTGCGCCCTGCTGCGCGCTTTCCTCGACCTGGCCGCGGCACAGCCGGATGCCTGCCTCGCCGAACAGGCGCAGCGCGGTGACCACCGCGGCCGCGGGCACGCCGAGGTGCCCGCACTCGGCCAGCGCCGTCGCCGAAGCCATGAACAGCGCGTCCCCGGCCACGATCGCGTCGTCGACGCCGTAGCGGGCCATCACGGACTCGCGTCCGCGCCGCAGCCGGTCGCCGTCGATCACGTCGTCGTGGATCAGCGACGCGCCGTGCAGGTACTCGACGGCGAGCGCGGCGGGGACGACCTGCGTGCGGTCGCCGCCGACGGCCGCGGCGGACTCCAGCAGCAACAGCGGGCGCAGCAGCTTGCCGCTCGGGAGCAGCGCGTGGCGGCACATCGCGTCGAGCCGGTCGCGGCCGTCCGGCCAGCGCCGCTCGAGTTCCTCGCGCACCAGGTCCAGCGACGCCCGTACCGGTTCCAGGGTGATGCTCATGGCGGGAACTCCTCCAGTGCGGCCAGCAGTTTCCGGTTTTCCTCGGGAGTGCCGACGGTGATCCGCACGCCGCTGCCCGCCACTTCGCGGACGAGAATGCCGTGCTGGGCAAGGAATTCCACCAGCGGCTCGCCCGCTCCGGGCAGCCAGAGGAAGTTGGCGTGGCTGCGGGGCACGGTCCAGCCCAGGTCGAGCAGGGCCGCGCGGAGGCCGTCCCGGTCCCGGCAGATCCCGGCAACCGACTGCCGCATCGCGGTTTCGGCCCGCAGGGCGGCCAGCGCGGCCGCCTGCGCCGTGGTGGGGACGAGGAACGGCAGCAGGGCCAGCCGCAGCCGTCCGATCAGCCCAGGCTCGGCGATCGCGTAGCCCACGCGCAGCCCGAAGAGCCCGTAGGCCTTCGAAAAGGTCCGGACCACGCACACCCGCGGATCTTTCCGGAACAGTTCGACGCCGTCGGCGCAGTCTTCGCCGAACTCCCGGTAGGCCTCGTCGAGAACGACGACGACGTCGTCGCGGAGAGCGGCCAGGAACTTCTCGATTTCCGCGCCGCGCCACCGTTCCCCGGTGGGATTGTTGGGGTTGCAGAGGATCACCGCGCCGGTCTTCCCGGTGACCGCGGCGCCGAGCGCGTCCAGGTCCACCGGTGCCGCGACCGCCTTGGCCCCGGCCATCAGCGGGTACATCTCGAACGACGGCCAGGGATGCACGACTTCGCCGTCGATGATCTGGCACAACGCCTGCAGCACGGCCGACGAGCCGGCACTCACGAGGACGTTGCCGACGTCGACGGAATGCCGCTGCGCGAGGGCCGCGGAAAGCTCCGAACACAGCGGATCGGGGCCGCGGCCGGGTTCGCGGGCGGCGTCGGCGATGGCGCCCGCGACGCCGGGCAACGGCTCGCGCCGGTTCTCGTTCAACGACAACCGGACGAAGCCCTCGGCGGGGGCACCCAGCGCCGCTCGCATCGCTTCCGTGGTCATCGCCATAGCTTCCGGACCGGACCGCGCCGGAACCATCCGCACTCTCCGAAGGCCGGTCCGCAGATGGCGCATGGTCCCGTGCCCGACCGCCGGACACACTGGGCCGACCCCGATCGCCCGAGGAGCCCGGATGTCCCTTCCTGCCTATCCCGCGCTGCGCACCGGCTGCCCGTTCGATCCCGCACCGGCCTACACGGAGGTGCGCGAAGGACCGGGCATCGCCGAAGTCGGGATGTGGAACGGCACGACCGCGTGGGTCGTGACGCGCTACGACGACGTCCGCGCCATCCTCACCGACCGCCGGTTCAGCGCCGACGGGACCCGGCCGGGATTCCTGCAGTTCGCCCCGGGCGTCAACCCGCAGGTGTCGACGTTCATCCGCATGGACGACCCCGAGCACGCCCGCCTGCGCCGGATGCTGGCACGCAACTTCACCGTCCGGCGCGCGGAGTCGATGCGGCCGGAGATCCGCCGCATCACCGGCGAGCACGTCGACCGGCTCCTGGCGGCGGGCCCGCCCGCCGACCTGGTCACCGGGCTCGCGCTGCCCGTCCCGTCCCTGGTGATCAGCCGCCTGCTCGGCGTGCCATACGAAGAGGCGGAGTTCTTCCAGGCGAGCACCCGCAAGATCATGAGCTGGGCGTCCAGCGGCGACGAGGCCATGGGGGCGCTGGTCGAGCTGGGCACGTACCTGAGCGGGCTGGCCGACCGCAAGGCGGCCGACCCCGGCGACGACGTCATCAGCACGCTGGTGACCGAATACGAGAGCACGGGCGAGCTGGAGCGCCAGCAGCTGGTGCTGATGGCGGTGCTCCTGCTGATCGCGGGCCACGAGACGACGGCGGGCACGATCGCGCTGGGCGTCGCCGCCCTCACCCGGCACCCCGACCAGCTGGCGGCGCTGCGCCGCGACCCGGACCTGGTCCCGGGCGCGGTCGAGGAGATCCTCCGCTACGCGTCGGTCGTCCAAAGCGGACTGTCCCGGATCGTCACCGAGGACGTCGAGATCTGCGGCCACACGCTGAAGGAAGGGGACAACGTGATCCTCTACCTGCCGTCGGCCAACCGCGACGAAAAGGTCTTCCCGGACGCGGCGGCGTTCGACATCCACCGCACCGGCGCGAAGCATCTCGGCTTCGGCTTCGGGCCGCACCAGTGCCTGGGAATGTCCCTGGCCAGGGTGGAGATCCAGGTGGCGATCGAGACCGTCGTCGCGCGGATGCCGGGGCTCGCGCTCGCGAAACCGCTGGAGGACCTGCCGTTCCGGCACGAGATGTTCGTCTACGGCCTGCACGAGCTGCCGGTCACCTGGTAGCGCCCGGGCGCGTCGCCGGATTTGCCCGAACTCACGGAGCGCATCCGGCCGGGTGCGCTCCCGCTCACAAGAGCGTCATACCCAGGTCACGGTGCTGTTTCCCGGGCCGGTTCGACTGGGGCACGCGATCATCCGGTCGCCTCAGCCGAGACCGCCAGGAGGAGCACTCGTGCCCGTTCCGATTTCCGAAGCCCTCAGTCTCCAGGCCGACGCCGCGCAAGGCAAGATTGCCGAGCTGCGCCGTCCGGGCCGGTACCTGCTGAGCTCGGCACTGGCCGGTGCCTACATCGGGATCGCCGTGGTGCTGCTGCTCGCCGTCACCGGGCCGCTGAACGCCGTGCAGTCGCCGTGGACCAAGCTCGTGCAGGGCGTGGTGTTCGGGATCGCGCTGACGCTGGTGGTGTTCGCGGGCGGCGAGCTGTCGACCGGGAACATGATGACGATGGTGCACGGCATGGTCGCCCGCCGCCGCGGTGTCGGCGCCGGGTTCGCCGTGATCGCCGGGTCGTTCGCGGGCAACCTCGTGGGCTCGGTGGTGTTCGCCTGGCTGGTGCACGAAAGCGGCATCCTGCAGACCGGCGCGACGCCCGGCCACGCCGCCCCGGCGGCCGCGCTGCTGGCGGCCACGGTCAAGGCGAAGGCCGCGGAGTCGGGCGCAATGCTGTTCTTCCGCGGCGTGCTGTGCAACTTCCTGGTCTGCCTCGCGGTCTGGATGGCCGCCCGCACCAAGTCCGACGGCGCGAAGCTGACGCTCATCTTCTGGTGCCTGCTGGCCTTCATCGGGTCCGGGTTCGAGCACGTGGTGGCCAACATGACGGTGTTCTCCCTCGGCCTCTTCGAGGACGTCCCGGGAGCGACCTTCGGCGGCTTCGCGGCCAACCTGGTCCTGGTCGGGCTGGGCAACCTGGTGGGCGGCGGCCTGATCGTCGGCGCGGGCTACGGCTTCCTCGGCCGTGGCGAGCCTGCCGCCGCGGCGGCCGAGCCGCGTTCGGACGAGAAGGTGCTCGAACCCGTTTCCGCGTGACGTGCTTCCGGAGGGCACCTTCCTTGCGTCAGGGGGAAGGTGCCCTCCGGCACGACCACTCAGTCCTTGCCGAGGACGTTCTTCAGCTTGCCCGCGACGTCTCCGACCGCGTCCTTGACGTTCTCCGCCGCGTCCTTCAGGCCCGCCTTGAGCTGCTCGTCGCCGGTGAGGTTCCCGGCGGCCTCCTTGGCCTTGCCGCCGAGGTCGTCGGCCTTGTTCCCGATCTTGTCCTGAAGGGCCCTGATCGGGTGAGATGCACGCCACACCATCGGGTTCATGACTTTCTCCCCGGCACCGGGTCTGTCCGGTGTGGAGGAAACCCAGCGCGGAGGAGAAGCCATGACCGCCACCAAGAACAGCACCGAAGGCGCCCTCGTGACCAGCCAGGGCTCGACGTCCATCGCCGACGTCGTCGTGCAGAAGATCGCCGGCCTCGCCACGCGGGAAGTCGCGGGCGTGCACGCGCTCGGCGGGGGTGCCGCGCGGGCGTTTTCGGCGATCCGGGAACGCATTCCCGGTGCCACGGCGTCGGCGGGGCAGGGCGTGTCGGTCGAGGTCGGGGAGAAGCAGGCGGCCGTCGACCTGCAGGTCGTGGTCGAGTACGGCGCGGCGATCGCGGACCTGGCCCGCTCGGTGCGCCGCAACGTGATCACGGCGGTCGAACGGATGACCGGCCTGGCGGTGGTCGAGGTGAACATCCACGTCGGCGACGTGCACATCCCCGCCGACGACGAGGACCAGCCCGCCGAAACCGGCCGCGTGCAGTGACGACACCGTGAGCCTGTCGCCGAAAGTTAACCTGAAAGACTGTATTCCGGTGAACTTCCGGTGACGTGCGGGCGCCACGATACGGGCGCCTGATTCCCTGCAAGGAGGTTCCGTGCCCGCACAGACGCTCACCCGCACCGCGAAGCGGCTCGCCGTCACCGTTGCCGCCGTGGCGGCCACCCTCGGCTTCTGCTCCACCGCCGCCGACGCGAGTGTGTACAGCTCCTGCACGATGTCGCGCTGCGACGCCGCGCGTTCGGCCGACTCGACGTGGGAGTCGCTGGGCTACCCGGGCAGCCGCGGGTGGTACGACTGGCCCGGCGGCGACTGCAACTTCGCGGGCGGCACCTACTCCAACCGCGAAGGCGAGCTGCCCGCCGGCCACCCGTACCAGGAGTTCGACGTCTACCCGCGCGCGTGCGGCGCGGCCCGCGACGCCTACCGGATCGTCGTCGACATGAGCACCGGCGCCGTCTGGTTCTCGCCGGACCACTACAGCAACTTCTACCGCCTCTGACCCGGCAGGCCCGGCGCGGTCCGCGTCAGCGCAGGTGCTGCTGCACCTTGTCGCGGACCGCACCGGGCAGGCGGGGATCCTGGCCGAGCTTCCGCAACGCCGCCAGGCCCGCCGCCGGGTCCTTCTCCCCGGCCCGCAACGCGGCCTGCAGCCGGAGTTCCCCCGAAACGCTGTGGTCGTCTGACATCGACACCAGTGCCCTGACGGAGTGCTTCCCGCGCACCGCCAGCGACGCCTGCAGCCGCACGTCGTGGGGGTGGCCCCGCGCGGCCAGGTCGCGCAACGGCGTATCGGCGGCCTTGCGGTCGTACCGGTCGAGTTCCTTCGCGACCTTCAGCCGCAGGGCGTCGGGAACGGAACCGGAGGTGGCCAGTTCCCGCAGCACCGGCACGGCCGCGGCGCCTCCGGCGAGCGCCGCCTTCACGCGGTACGGGAAGCCGGCCGTGGTCCGTGCGGCGAGATCGGCCATCCGCTCGTGGCCGCGGGTCGAATCGAGGGCCAGCAGCTTCTGGGCCGCCTCCATGGCGGGTTCGTTGTCGGCGGTCTCGGAAATCTGGCTGTACAACTGGATGCGGGCGCTGCGGTCCAGCCCCGCTCCGGCGGCTTCGACCGCCGCGAGCCGGCGCCTGCCCGGGACCCGGGAGTCCGCGGCCAGGTTCGCCAGCGCCGCCGCCCCGACGCTCCGGTCGAGGTCGTACGCCTGCTCGAGGATCTCCAGCCGGCGCGGTGCGATGGCGACGAGCAACCGGGCTCCGGTGCGGGGCTGGGTCCTGCCGACGAGTTCCGCGGCGCGGAGCCGGGCCTTCCCGGGCACGTGCCCGTCTCCGGCGAGATCGACGAGGGCCGTGACCGGCCCGCCGTGCTCGTCGACGATGTGCTGGGCGGCGTCGACGCGGATGTCCCCGCCGGCGGTCGGGTCCCGGGAAAGCCGCTGCAGGGCCGGGACCGCCTGGCCGCGGTCGAGTTCGCCGATCGCCTTCACCGCGTGCAGGCGTGCCGCGTCGCCGGCTTCGCCCGACCACGCCACGGCTTCCAGGACTTCCCACGCGGCCGCGGGGTCGTGCGGGTGCAGCAGGACCGCGACGCGCGCGGGCGTTTCCGATTGTCTGGCGGTCGCCGCGATCCGTTGGGCCGTTTCCCGTGCCATGCCGTCGTTCCGGGCCAGCAGCTCGGCCAGCAGCTTCAGCCTGCCGGGGTCGGACACCCCGTGCCGCGGGTCGGTGAGGTCGCGCATGACGTCGGCCGAGCCTGCCTCGATGGCCGCCGGGACCCGCCGTTCCCCCATGGTGGGGGACTGCGCGAGCAGCAGCAGCGCCCGGACGCCGAGCGCGGGATCCCGGTCGCGGATCAGCCGCGCGGTGGCGAGACGGTCCGGCGGCTTGCCGATGAGGTTCGCGGCCAGGAACGCGAGGCTTTCCCGCGCGCGGACGGGGTCGTGCTTGGCCAGCTCGTCGACGGCGAGCAGCCGGCGCTGGGGCCGGCAGCCGTTGCGGGACGCGCGCACCAGATCGTCCAGGACCAGCCGGGCCGTCGCGGGATCGAAGGCGCCCAGCCAGCCTGCCGCCGCCGGCCACTCGTCGTCGGCCAGCCGGTCGCCGTGCAGGCCCTCGCGCAGGACCTCGACGACCCGCCCGGTGAAGTCGTGGCCCGGCACCAGGTCGCGCCGGATCAGTTCCAGGACGAACCGGATGTTCGGGTACCAGTGCTCGTCGCGCAGCAGCCGGTTCAGGCGCCGCTCGACCCGCGCTCGCGCGGACCGCCACCACAGCGCCGCGAGCCAGAGATCGGTGCCGAGCGCGGGCCACGGCCAGCCGGGCCGGGGCGCGAGGCGCTCTCCCGGATGCCACCATCTCGGCCCGCGCGGGTGACGGCGCACGAGATGCTTCGCCGCGAGGAAGTGCGCCATTTCCTCGTCGGCGAAGGAGAAACCGCCGTCCCCGGCGGTGAACAGGCCGCAGCCGGTGAGCAGCCGCGCCACCTCGGCACGGTCGGTCCCGCGGAGCCGCCGCGACCCGGCCGCCAGGTCGAGGATCGTCCGGTCGCCGGGGCGGAGCACGTGCGCGTACGCGATGTCCTCCAGCAGCACCAGTGCCTCGTCGGCGGTCAGGCGCGGTGTCCCGCCGAGTTTCCCCGCACCCAGCAGGGCGGTCCATTGCAGCTGCTCCAGCGAGTCCCCACCAGCCATCCCGGTAACGTAATCGGGCGCGTGGCAGGCGGTCCAGGACAAAGACGGGACAGTCGGTGACGCGGGAAGGCCGCCCCGCTCCGCCTGAGCGGCTCGGGACGGCCCCGCGGTGGCCGGTTCAGGGCAGCAGCACGACCTTGCCGCGGCTGTGCCTGCGCATCAGGTCGCGGTAGGCCTCGCGGACCTCGGCGAGCGGGTAGGTCGCCGCGATCGGGACGTCCAGGTCGCCCGCCGCGACGAGCTTGACCAGGTCGGCAAGGACCTCGGCGGTGGCGGAGCCCGCCATGCCCTCGCTCTTCACCCCGGTGCGGGCCGCGCCGGCGAAGTCGATGATCGTGTTGATCCGGTCCTTCGCGACGCCCAGTTCGAGGGCCAGGTCGACGTAGCCGTCGCCGAAGTTGTCGATGAACGCGTCGACGCCGCCGGGCGCCGCTTCGCGGATCCGGTCGAGCACGCCGTCGCCGTAGGCGACCGGCACCACGCCGTGGTCGCGCAGCCAGGTGTGGTTGACCGGGCCTGCCAGGCCGATCACGGTGGCGCCGGCGCGGCGCAGCAGCTGCACGGTCAGCGAACCCACGCCGCCCGCGGCGCCGGCGACCACGACCGTGTCACCCGGGCCCGCCCCGACGGCCTGCACGTTCGCGTGCGCCGTGGTCCCGGCGACGAACAGGGCGCCGCCGACCTCCCACGGCACCGCGGGATCGCGGGCCACGAGCTGGCCGGACGGCACCACGACCAGCTCGGCATGGCTGGCGCGGGTGTCCACCCAGCCGATCACCTCGTCGCCCGCCGACCAGGTGTGCACCCCGGCGCCGACCTCCTCCACGACTCCGGCGAGGTCGCTGCCCTGACCGGACGGGAAGGTGGCGGGCCAGCGGTCGTGCAGCGCGCCGATCCTGATCATGTTCTCGCCGGGGTTGATCCCGGCGGCCCGCACGCGTACCAGCACCTCGCCCTCCGCGGGCTGCGGCCGCGGCACTTCGCGGACCTCCAGCACGTCGAAGTCGCCGTACTCGTCGAACCGTACTGCCTGGGGCATCCGCCCCTCCTTCCTGGCTTCTTGTTCCTGTCCACCAGTAGACCCGGACCGGCAGCGGCGATCCATGCTGGATCGGCGCAAAACCATATGCGATCGTCTCTTGTTGTGGACGTACTGACAGATCTGCTGCAGCGCTCGCGGGCCCGCGGCGCCGCGTTCTCGCACTCGACCGCGCGCGGCCCGTGGGGCATCCGGTTCCCGACCGGCGCCAAGCTGGCCATCCACGGCATCCTCGGCGGCGAGGCGTTCGCGTGGACCGACGACCCCGGCCGGGCCCGGCACGTGCTGACCGGCGACGTCGTCCTGGTCCGCGGGCCGGTCGAGCAGTTCATGGCCCACACACCGGGCGCCGACGTGGTGCCGTTCGCCTATTCGCGTGCGGCCGGCCCGCCCCACGGCGCGCGCCGTCTGGCGTTCGGCACCGAGACCGGCGAGGCCACCACGTTCTTCTGTGGTGCCTACACCTTCGAGGGCGAACTCTGCGCGGGACTGCTCGCCGGGCTGCCGGACCTGACCGTGGTGCGCCCGCGCGCCGGGTCGAGCCTGCGCGCGACGCTCGACGTGTTCGCGGCGGAGATCCTCGGCGACGCGCCGGGGCAGCAGGCCCTGCTGGACAGCCTGCTCGACGTGGTCCTCGTGCAGGTGCTGCGGGAGCAGCTCGCGACCGACGTGGAGACCGCGCCGGCCTGGTTCCGCGCAATGGACGACCCGGCGGTCGGGGCGGCTCTCCGTGCCGTCCACGAGGACCCGGCCCGCGCCTGGACGGTCGCCGACCTGGCAGGCGCGGCGGCCCTTTCCCGCGCAACGTTCGCCCGCCGGTTCACGGCGCTGCTCGGCGTGGCTCCGCTGGCCTACGTCACCGACTGGCGGATGGCACTGGCCCGTGAGCAGCTGCGCGACGGCGGCACCGGGCTGGCCGCGGTGGCCCGCTCCCTGGGATACGCATCGGAGTTCTCGTTCGCCGCGGCGTTCAAACGCCACCACGGCGTTTCCCCCGGTCGCTGGCGGACATCGAAGGCGATCGCGGGCTGAGGTTCACGGTCCTTTGTGGACACACGCACGGCTGACCGGCCATCGGACCGCGGCGGCCCCGTGAACTCGACCTCGGTGGCTACCTGTCCGCGCTGGACGGCTGGCTGTGATCCGGGGCGGTGCCGAACAGCTCGGCGATCCGCTGGTCCAGTTCCTTCGCCAGGACCGGGCAGTCGCGCACCGGGTTGTCGCGCGGGCACTGCAGGCTGTGCTCGAGCACCCGGCGCGCCGTGTCGAGCCGCTCGATCTCCTGCTCGAGCCGGGTGACCGCGCCGGACACCACGTCCCGCCAGCCGCCGTGCGCGCGGCCGGAGATCACCGCGGCGGTGTCGTCGAGGTTCAGCGAACCGGCGTGGTGCCAGAGCTGGATCAGCGCGAGCAGGCGCAGCTCCGCGATGCCGTAGGTGCGCGCGCCCGCCCGGCGGCCCGCCGGCTTCAGCACGCCCAGGGTGTCGTAGTAGCGCAGCGCCGAGGCGCGGATGCCGAACGCCTTGCAGGACATCGACATGACGCACCAGAACCCGCACCCTCACCGCGCCGCAGGCAGGACTGCTGGTCGCTGTCCTGCTCGCCGTGTTCATGGCGCTGCCGGACGTCAACATCGTGACCGTCGCGCTGCCCACCATGCAGGCCGATCTCCACGGCGGGGTCGGGGAGATGCATCGCCGCGCTCGCGCTGTCCGCCGGCGCGCTGGCCGACCGGTACGGCCGCAAGCGGATGTTCGTCACCGGCGTCGTCCTGTTCACCGCCGGGTCGGCGGTGTGCGCGCTCGCCCCGGACGCCGTCGTGCTGGTGATCGGCCGGTTCGTCCAGGGAACCGGTGCGGCGATCACCGTGCCCGGCACGCTTTCCCTGATCGCGCAGGGGTTTCCGGAGCAGGGGCAGCGGGCGCGGGCGATCGGGGTCTGGTCGATGGTGGCGGGCCTGGCCGCGATTGCCGGTCCGGTGCTCGGCGGCGCGCTGGTGGATGCCTTCGGCTGGTCGAGCATCTTCCTCATCAACCTCCCGATCGGTCTGGTGGCGGTGGTCGTCGCCGTCCGCTCGGTGACCGAGTCCGCGGATCCGGACCACGCCTCCCTCGACCCGGCGGGCCAGGTGCTGTGCGTGGCCTGGCTGGGACTGCTGCTGTACGGGCTGATCAACGCCGGCACCGCGGGCTGGTCCGGGGCGGGCACCGTGCTGCCACTGGCCGGTTTCCTCGTCGTCGAGGTGCGCCAGGACCGCCCGATGCTCCCGGTGCGGCTGTTCCGCCACCCTCCCTTCGCGGGCGCCAACACCGCCTCGTTCCTGCTCGGCTTCAGCGTCCTGTCGGCACTGTTCTTCCTGCCGCTGTACCTTCAGCAGGTCCAAGGTGTGTCGGCCGCTGGACCGGGCGGGCGGGGCCGCGCCTGCCGATGATCACGGGCTATCTGGTGTCGAGTGTGGCGCTGGCGGCGCTGGTTCTCCTGGAACCCGGCAGCAGCCGCGTCCTGTGCGCCCTGCTCGGGATCGGCGGTGGTATCGCGCTGACGCCGACGAACGCCGGCCGCCAGACGGGAACTTCGCTCGGGATCGCGTTGCTCGGCACGCTTTTCGCTTCGCTCGGCACCGGCGATCTCGTCCGCTCGCTGACCGCAGCCGGGATCACCGACCCGCGGCCGCGCGCACGGGTCTCGGTGCCGTGCGGATCCAGGAGATGTACGGCAGCGCCTTCGTCGGCGGGCTGCACGTGGCAATGCTCGTCGCCGGTGAGCCTGGCCGCGACGGCGATCGCGGTCGCGGTGAAGGCAGGCAGACCGCGGGAATGATTCAGCGTGGTGGGTCCGATGAGCCACGTCGCCGGAAATCGCCGGGAACTCGACGGGGGCCGCGTCCGACTGGTGCAGGCAAGACCTGCGAAGGGAGCTCGATGTCCGTCGACCAGAGTGAAGAGCGTGCGGCCGATGCCCCTCCCCGGTTCGCCTGGGCCGCGGTGCGTCCGCTGCTGCTGCGCCTGCACTTCTACGCCGGCGTGTTCGTCGGCCCGTTCCTCCTCGTCGCCGCGCTGACCGGGCTGGCCTACGTCTGGACCCCGCAGCTCGAGCAGGCCGTCTACGACCACGAACTGCACGTCCCCGCCGGTCCCGGGGTCGTGTCGCTGGACCGGCAGGCCGCGATCGCGAAGGCCGTGGTGCCGGACGGCACCCTCACCGCCGTCCGGCCGGGACCGACCCCGCGAGACACCACGCAGGTCATCTTCGACCGGCCCGGCCTCGAACCGAGCTATCACCACACGGTGTTCGTCGATCCGCACACCGGGGAGATCCGGGGACAGCTGGAGACCTACGGCTCCAGCCAGGCACTGCCGGTGCGCACCTGGATCGAGAACCTGCACGGCAGCCTCAACCTCGGGGAGACCGGGCGGCTGTACAGCGAACTGGCGGCGAGCTGGCTGTGGATCGTCGTGCTGGCCGGGATCGCGCTGTGGATCGGCAGCTGGAAGCGGAAGGCGTCGCGCAGTGCCCGGGGCCGGCTGCTGTCGTGGCACCGCACCACCGGCCTGGTGATCGCGGCCGGCCTGCTGTTCCTGTCCGCGACCGGGCTCACGTGGTCGGTCTACGCCGGGGCGAGCGTCAGCGAGCTGCGCGCGCAGCTGGACTGGACGACGCCGTCGGTGTCGACCGCGGTGCCGGCCGCCGCGGCGCCGCAGGGGGATGCCGGGCTGGACGCCGTCCGGGCGGCGACCGTGCAGGCAGGCCTGGCGGATCCGGTGGAGATCCGCCCGCCCGCCGGACCGGGCAAGGCCTACGTCGTGGCGCAGGTCGGCCACGGCTGGCCGACGAAGCAGGATTCGATGGCCGTCGACCCGGCCACGGCCAGGGTCACCGACACGCTGCGGTTCGCCGACTACTCCCTGGCGGCGAAGCTGAGCCGGTGGGGGATCGACGCGCACATGGGCGTGCTCTTCGGCCTGGCCAACCAGATCGTGCTCACCGCGCTGGCGGTCGCGCTGGTGTGCGTGATCGGGTGGGGCTACCGGATGTGGTGGTTGCGCCGTCCGACCCGCGGTGAAGGGCGCGTAGGACGTCCGCCGTCGCGCGGGACGTGGCGGCGGATCCCGGGCCGGGTGCTCGCGCCGGTCCTGGTGGTGACCGCCGTGGTGGGCTACTACCTGCCGGTGTTCGGCTTGTCCCTGCTGGGTTTCCTGGTCGTGGACCTGGTCATCGGCGCCCGCCGTCAGGAGGTCCGGGCATGATCGAGGCGACCGGGTTGCGCTGGATCCTGACGGTCGTGTTCGTGGCGGCCGGTGCGTTCTGCCTCTTCCGCTGTGCCCGCCACGGCTCGCTGCCGAGCCGGATCGCCGACGTGCTGCACGCGGCGATGTGCGCGGCGATGGTCGCGATGGCCTGGCCGGCGACGATGAGCTTCGCCCGGGTGCCGCTGCTGGCGCTGTTCGGGTGCGCCGCGGGGTGGTTCGCCGTGGTCACCGTGCGAGGTACCGCGGCGCACGGCGGCCGGTGGCAGTCCGGCTACCACGTCGCGATGATGGCGGCGATGGCGTGGATGGTGTTCGCCATGCCCCGCGCCATGGTGGGCGGCGGCACGATGGACATGGCGGGGCACCACGGCGAGCAGGCGGCCATGGCTTCGACGGCAGGCAGTGCGCCGTCGGACATCCTGATCGTCGCGCTCGTGCTCGCGGCCGGTTTCGGCGTGGCCGGAACGGCGTTCCTGGCCAGGGCGATCGACAGCGCGCGCGTCGGCAGGCCGTCCGTGCGGACGGCCGGCTGGGGCGCCGACGCCGTGCTGGGCCTCGGCACCTCCGTGATGCTGCTGGCGATGCTGTGAACGACGGAGCCCCCATGTCTTCCGAGACCACCGTCCCGCCGTGCAGAACCCTGCGTCACGGTTCGTCCAGTGTGGACAGTCTGGTGTCGCTGGGCGTGACGCATCCGCAGGGTCGTCGTGTTCGGGCCGGCGCAGTAAGCGCTTTCCCAGGTTGCGACCGCGTGCCGGATCTGGCATCAATGGCAGGGTGTCCTCACCATCCACAGAACCGGTTTCGATCACCGAGGTGGCGCGGCTTTTCGGGCTGACCGTCTCCACCCTGCGGTACTGGGAGGAGCGGGGACTGGTCTCGGCGGCCGAGCGGCGGGGCGGCCGCCGGTGGTACGGCGCGGCGGAACTGCACCGGATCGGGCTGATCCAGATGTGGCAGGACACCGGCCGGATGAGCCTCGACGAGATTTCCCTGCTGCTCGACGGCGGTGGCGACGGCGCATGGCGGGACGTGGTGCTCGACCGGCTCCAGGCAATCGACGAGCAGATCGAGCGGCTGCAGGCCGGGCGTCTGCACCTCACGCACCTGCTGAACTGCCCCTGCGGCAATCCCGCCTCGGAATGCGAATACCTGCGGGAAACCGTGGTCCGGCGGATGGCGGGCCACCCGGTCACCCCCGAGGAACTGCCGCGGCCGCGGACTTGACCTCAAGCCGCCTTGAGCGGGCACAGTCTTGAGGGAACACGGTGGGACCGCGGAGCGGCGACGCCGGCCCTGCGGACGAAGCGAGGGAAAGGCCCGGATGGACGGCTGCAGCATGTTCTGGCCTGCTCAGACATCCGATGAGGGGATGGCTGAGGCGGCGATGGGGAAGGTGACCCGGGGATCCCTGGTCAACCAGACACCATGCGGGGACAAGGCGCCGGCGTACGCCGGGGTGCTGGAAGTCCGCCACGGTGACGGCACCTACGTGCGGGCGAAGGACGAGACCGAAGCCGCCCGTCGGGCGGCGGAACGCCGCCGTCCGGAGGATCTGCGGCGGATCGGCGAACTCACCCGTGAGGCGGCCGACGGCGAACGGCGGGAAGACGTCGTCGCGCGTGCCATGGTGCCGATCGAGTTCTACCGGGCGTTCTCGACCGCGGTCGCGGACGGCATGCGGCGCCTGGCGATCGACCGGTCCCTGCCCCCTTTCGACGTCGACGCGCACCACGAACTGCACGTGGCGATCGTCGTGGGCGATCCGGAGCGGGCGGGCCGGGAAGCCGCGCGGCACATCGACCACATCCTCGAAGGCGTGCGCGAACAGCTGGGGCGCACCCGATGAGCCAGGTGAGCGCGGCACCCGCGCAGCGCACCCCGGACCGGGCCGGGTCGATGCCGCTCCTGGTCGCGGCGTTCGTCCTGCTGAGCCTCAATCTCCGGATCGTGTTCGGCGGCGTCGGCCCGCTGATCCCGAGCCTGCAGCTGAGCCACACCGCGGCCACGGTGCTCACCACGCTCCCGCCGCTGTGCATGGGCCTGTTCGCGCCCGCCGGCACGGCACTGCGCGGCAGGCTGGGCGACGAGCGCTCGCTGTTCGCCGCACTGGCCGTGCTGGTGCTGGGCATCGTGCTGCGGTCGGCGGGGATGTTCGGCCTGTTCGCCGGGACGATCGTCGCCGGCATCGGCGTCGCCGTGCTGAACGTGATCACCCCGGTGCTGGTGAAAAAGCGCTTTCCGCCCGAGCGCATCGGCGTGATGATGGGCGTCTACGCGATGATGATGGGCGGGGGAGCCGCCGCCATCGCGGCACTGTCGGTGCCGATCTACCGCGCGTCCGGCGGCTCGTCCGCGATCGCGCTCGGCGTCGCGGTGATCCCGGCGGTGCCTGCGCTGCTGGCCTTCACCACCCAGCTGAAGTTCGGCCCGGACAAGGGACAGCCCGCGACCGCCGCACGGTGGTCCGGCCTGCTGCGCCGCGGCACCGCGTGGAGCGTCACCGGCTTCTTCGGGCTCCAGTCGCTGATGCTCTACACGGTTTTCGCCTGGCTGCCGACGATCTACGTGGCCCAGGGCGTCGACCGCGCCACCGCCGGGCTGTACCTGTCGATCTGCGTCGTCGCGGTCTCGGCGGGCGGGTTCTTCGGCCCGAGCCTGGCGGGGCGCCGCGCCGACCAGCGGCTGCCGGTGCTCGTGACGGCCGGCCTGTGCTTCGCCGGCATCGCCGGTGTCCTGCTGGCGCCGACCGCGTCGGCCCCGGTGTGGGCCGTCGTCCTCGGCCTCGGACTGGGTGCGGGCCAGGGAATCCCGGGCGTGCTGTACGTGGCCAGGACGGCGGATCGCCAGACGGCGGCCCAGCTGTCGTCCATGGCGCAGACGGTCGGCTACGTGATCGCGGCCGCCGGACCGCTGCTGACCGCCGCGTTGTTCGCCGCGGCAGGTTCGTGGACGCTGCCGCTGGTGGTGCTGCTCGCGTTGATGGTGGTGAACGCCGTGATCAGTCTCCCCGCCGGGAGGCGCGGCACCATCAAATAGGGGCGATACCCGACCGCGCATTCCCGGAAAGGCCTATTCATTGGTGGGTCACCTGCGGCCCGCGCAGGTGACCCACCCTTGAATTCAGTTCACCGCGAGGGTGAATCCGGACCAGCCGGTGCCGATCTGGGTGCCCTGGCCGAATGTTCCGGTGCCGGTTCCCAGCCACTGCCAGAGGGTGTTGTCCGAGGTGCGGATGGCGACGAGGTCGGCCTTGGTGTCGCCGTTGACGTCCATCGAGACCAGCTGCCGGAACGCTGTCCAGCCCGCTCCGACCTGGACCGCCGTGGCGTACCCGCTGCTGCTGCGCTTCCAGAAGTACAGCTCGCCCGCGCTGTTGGTGGCCCAGATGTCGCCGTCGCCGTCTCCGTCGGCGTCCGCTCCGGTGTGGCGGGTCAAAGACGTCCAGCCTGGCCCGACCGGGCTGCGCTCGGCGAAGGAGCCGCCGCCCTTGCCGATGTAGAGGTACATCGTGCCGCCGTCGCGGGCGAGGATGTCCGCCTTGTTGTCGCCGTTGACGTCAGCGAACGACACCCACTCCATCGCGGACCAGCCCGGGCCCACCGTTGCCGCGCCGCTGAACGTTCCGTCGCCGCGGTTGTTGCAGTAATACAGCGTCCCGGCCTTGATCCCGAACAGGTCCGCCCAGCCGTCGCCGTTCGAGTCGTTCACCGCGATTTCGGTGAAGCCGCTCCAGCCCGGCCCGATGCGGACGCGGGTGCCGAAACCGCCGCCGGACCGGCCCGGGTACAGCCAGGCCACGCCGTCGCTGTCGACACCGACCGCGTCGTCGTATCGGTCGCCGTTGATGCTCTTGGCCACCCGGACCGGCGGCACCGGTGCGCCTATCGCCGCGCGGGCTTCGTCCACGAACTGCTTGTAGGACCCCGAATTGTAGGTCGACCACGGTGTCCAGTCGGTGCCGCCGCCGGAGATCCGGTAGGCCGCGTTCGCGTTGCACTGCGCGTCGTAGGCGCAGGCGTCGCTGACTTCGGGGTGGTACTTGTCGTTGATCTGCCAGAGACCGCGGTCGAGGGAATCAGGGTTGGCGCCCCTGGCGAGCGGATCGCAGCGCGATTCGGCCATCGCGACCGCGACCGCGGTGACGAAGTTCTCGCCGGTGAACCCGGCATTGCGGCCCACGGTGACGCACAGGTCGATGTCACCCGCGGCGGACGCGGGCGCGGCGAACGTGACACCCGAGGCCAGCACGGCGAGCGGCAGCAGGGCACGCAGGAATCTTCGGCTCATCGGAGTTTCCTTTCTCAGCTGTCCGCGAGGGTGAAGCCGGCCCAGCCGGTGCCGATCTGGGTGCCCTGGCCGAACGTTCCGCTTCCGGTTCCCAGCCACTGCCACAGCGTGTTGTCCGACGCGCGGATGGCGACGAGGTCGGCTTTGCCGTCACCGTTGACGTCCATCGAGACCAGCTGCCGGAACGCTGTCCAGCCGGTCCCGACCTGGACCGCGGTCGCGTACCCGCTGCTGCTGCGCTTCCAGAAGTACAGCTCGCCCAAACCGTTGGTCGCCCAGATGTCGCCGTCACCGTCGCCGTCCGCGTCGGCCGCCGTGTGCCGCGTCAGCGACGCCCAGCCGGAACTCACCAGGGTCCGCGCCGCGAACGTGCCGCCGCCGATGCCGAGGTAGAGGTACATGTTGTCGCCGTCGCGGGCGAGGATGTCGGCCTTGTTGTCCCCGTTGACGTCGGCGAACGACACCCACTCCATTGTGGACCAGCCGGGGCCGACCTCGGCCGCCGCGGAGAACGTCCCGTCGCCGCGGTTGTTCCAGTAGTACAGGGTGCCCGCCTTGATCGCGAACAGGTCGGCCCAGCCGTCGGCGTTGGAATCGCCGATCCCGATCCGGCCGAAATCGCCCCAGCCCGGCCCGATGCGGACGCGGGTGCCGAAACCGCCTGCCCGGCCCGGGTACATCCACGCGACGCCGTCGGCGTCGACCCCGACCGCGTCGTCGAAGGCGTCCCCGTTGATGCTCCGCGCCGCGCGCGGCCCGCCACCGCCACAGTTCTTCGACGTGACAGTGCCTTCCGGGTAGGGGAACCGCACGCCGTCGAAGACCGCCGGCTGGATGTTGCCCGGATAGCCGCTCCCGTAACGCACTTCGTAGTGCAGGTGCGGCAGGATGTCGTTGCCGGGCTTGCTCGTGTTCCCGACGTGCCCGATCAGCTGTCCCTGCCTGACGGTCTGCCCTTCGGTCACCGTCATGTCCTGCAGGTGCGCGTAGTAGGTGAAGTAGCCGCTGCTGCCGTGGCTGATCTTCACCAGGTTGCCGTATCCGTTGGCACTGCCCTGGTTCGCGGCGGTGGCGACCGTGCCGTCGGCCGCGGCGAGCACGGGGCTGCCCAGGTCGTCACCGCGGTTGAAGTCGAGCTCCCACGGCGTCACGTGCGCGCTGCTGTCCGGGTTGTTCCCGGACCAGGTCTGCCCGCACGGGAACGGCAGCTGGAACGGTGGTTCCGCGGCTTGCGCAGGCCCGGCGACGCCGAGGGACGCGGCGGCCGCCGCGAGCCCGGCCAGGCCCCACTTCTTCCACGATCTCATCGGCTTCCTCCCACAGACGACTTCTCCGAGCACCGGAGCCTCGCCGGGGGCGCTAAGGAAGTGCTAAGGGCAATCGCGGCGAAACGGTCAGCGATTCGCCCGAACGGACGCATGCGACCCCTGCGCAGGCGTGACACTCTGAGGGCAAATGTCAACTTCAGGGGGAACCGCGGTGGGGAGCAGGGAACATTTCTACCGGCTGCTGGGCGCGCCCGCGGCCGAGTGGGACGGCCGGGAGCTGCCGCTCGGGCCGCCGCAGGCACGCCGGGTGTTCGGCCTGCTCCTGCTCGACGCCGGCCGGGCGGTCACCTGCGACCGGATCATCGACGAGCTGTGGGGCGACACCCCGCCGCCGTCGGCGAAAGTGCAGGTCCAGGGGCTGATCTCGGGGTTGCGTCGCGCGCTGCGGGTGCTGGGCGGCCCCCAGCCGATCGTGACCAGGGGAGCTTCGTACGTCCTCGACGCCCGGCCGGAGCAGACCGACACCGGGTGGTTCACCGCGCTGACCCGGGAAGGCCGTGAACTCCTCGCCGCGCAGCGTCACAGCGAGGCCGCGCAACGGTTCCGGAAGGCGCTCGCCCTGTGGCGCGGGCCGGTGCTCGAAGGGATTCCAGTCGCGCCGGAGGTCCTCGCGTACTGGGAAGACCTGCGGCTCGCCGCGATCGAGGACCGGATCGAAGCCGACCTCGGGGCAGGCGAGCACGATCGCCTCGTGCCCGAGCTGCGGGACCTCCTGGCCGCGGCGCCGTACCGGGAACGCACGTGCGGCCAGCTCATGACGGCCCTCGCCCGCGCCGGACGGCTGGCCGAGGCGCTGGAGCTCTACCGGCACTGGCGTGACCGCCTGGTCGACGAGCTCGGCATCGAGCCGTCCCCCGGAATCCGGGCGCTGCACGAGGAAATCCTGCGCGACGGCGCCGGTATGGCCGCCCGGGACTACCCGGTCCGCCGGACCGTCGTCCCGAGCCAGCTGCCGCCCGCCGTCCCCGGTTTCGTCGGCCGGGCAGCGCTGATCGCCGAGCTGCTCGCCGACCTCGCCCCGGATCCCGCCCGCGACACCCCGCCCGTCCTCCTGCTGACCGGGACCGGCGGCATCGGCAAGACGTCGCTGGCCGTCCGCGTCGCGCACCAGGCCGCGAAGGACTACCCGGACGGCGCGCTGTTCGCGTTCCTGCGCGGGACTTCCGGCGAGCCGCGCTCGGCGGCGGCCGTGCTGGGCGGGTTCCTGCGCGCGCTGGGCGTGCCGTCGGGCTCGGTCCCCGCCGACGTCGACGAAAGCGCGGGCCTGTTCCGCAGCCTGGTCCACGGGCGCCGGGTGCTGATCGTGCTCGACGACGCCGCGGGCGAGGCGCAGCTGCGGCCGTTGCTGCCCGCCGGCGCGGGGTGCGCGGTGATCGTGACGAGCCGGTTCTCGCTCACCGGGCTGGAACTCGGCCGTTCCGTGCCGGTCGGCGTCCTGTCCGACGCCGACGCGGCGGCTCTGCTCGCCCCGCACGGCGACGTCGGCACCACGGCCGCCCGGCAGGTCCTGGAGTACTGCGGCGGCCTGCCGCTGGCGTTGCGGATCGTCGGCAGCAGGCTCAGCGACGAGCCCGGCTGGCAGCTGGCCGACGTCGCCGCGGAGCTGTCGGTCGAGCGGAAGCGGCTGGACTGGCTGCAGGCCGGGGATCTCGCGGTCCGCAGCAGCGTCGCCGTCGGCTACCACCAGCTCGCCCCGGAGAGCCGCCGGCTGTTCCGGCGGCTCGGCCTGCTGCCCGCCGCCGACTTCCCCGCGTGGGCCGCCACCGAGGTCACCGGCGGCGAACCCGGGACGACCGGGGCGGCGCTGGAGGACCTGCGCCGACGGCACATGATCCAGCCCGCCGGGCGGTACGCGGGAATGCCGCGCTACCGGGTGCACGACCTGCTGCGGTCGTTCGCGATCGAGGAGGCCGTGGCGGAACCCGGCCGCGAACACGCCGTCGAACGCGCGCTCGGCGGCTGGCTCTTCCTGGCGGAGAAAGCCGCGGCGCGGATGCCCGGCAGCGTCCTGCGGCCCGAGCCGGGCCACGCGGTCCGCAGCCCGTTCGACGGCGCGGACGCGCTGGTGGCCGACCCGATGTCGTGGTTCCACACCGAGCTTCCCGCCCTCGAAGCCGCCGTCTCGCACGCCGCCGGAGCGGGACTGGGCGAGACGGCATGGGAACTCGCCGTCGTCACGTCGTCGTACTTCGACCACGGCGGCCTGTACTCGGAATGGCTGCGCTGCCACGAATGCGCGCTCGGCGCGGCCAGGGCGTCCGGCTGTACGCGCGGGGAAGCGGCGCTGCTGCGCGGGATCGGCCAGGTCCACCTCTACCGGGACGACTACGCCGAGTCCGCGAAAGCGCTTGCCGAGTCCTACCGGATCAGCGCGGACATCGACGACCCCGGCGGCATGGCGCGGGCGCTGACCGGCCTGTCCGTCGTCGCCCGCTCGACCGGACGGCCGGGCGAATCCCGCACGCTGGCCGAGCGGGCGCTCGCGATGTACACCGGCATCGGGGACGTCCTCGGCATGGCCCACCTGCAGACCACGCACGCCGTCGCGAGTATCCAGTTAGGACTGTTCGACGACGCGGAAGCCGCGCTGGACAAGGCCTGGCGGCTGTGTGCCGAACTCGACGACCCGCACCGGATGGCGCTGGTCCTGCGCCGTCAGGGCCAGCTGCAGCTGCACCGCCACGACCCGGCGGGCGCGATGTCGTGCCTGCGCCGCGCACTGGAGCTGCTGGAATCGATGAACGACGAGCTGTGCGCCGCGCAGGTCCGCCTCGACATCGGGCGCACCTACACGACACTCGGGCAGCGGAAGGCCGCGACCCGGGCGCTGATCGACGCGTCGTCGCACTTCACCAGCGCCGGCAACCGCAGCAGCGCGGCGGCGTGCGCGCAACTGCTCGATTCGCTGGCCTGACCTGCGCGCCTGAGGATCTTCGCGGCCCGCGCTTAGCGGCTGCCCAGCGGTGCCTGCCAGGTTCGGTGGCGTAGTCACTCGCTGGGAAGGGACGAACGAATGAACGTGAACCTCAAGCGCCTGGCCGCCGCCGGCGTCCTCGCCGCGACGGCGTCGGTCACCGTGCTGGCGGGCAGCGCCTCGGCGGCGACCGAGAAGGCCTGCAGCGGTTCGTACTTCTGCAACTGGACGTACGGCGACGGCACCTACGTCCAGTACCTCGACGCCTACCGCGGGAGCGGCACGAAGGGCAAGTACGGCTTCTTCGAAGTGTTCGGCCCGAACGGCTTCAAGGTGACCGGCTCGTCGGGCACGGCGGATTCGCAGCGCTTCCCGTTCCGCAAGTCCTTCCCGTCCGGGCTGCTCTGCCTCCGGTTCTTCGAGGTGGTCGGCGGCCAGGCGACGGAACGGGGCAGCGCGGCCTGCACGTCCATCCCGATCGGCTGACCGCGGGGCTCACGATGGGCGGACCAGCTCGGCCATGTCCGTGGCCGAGCTGCCGTCCGGCGCCGCGGCGTCAGCCCGCCGTAGTGCCGGATCCGGGCTGCAGCCGGGTGAGCGCCTCGCCGGTCGCGGCGTCGAACGGCACGGAACTGTGTTCGTGGACGATCTTCCAGCCGCTGTCGCCGCGGCGGAGTCCGGCGGTCGAGCGGACCCACATCGCCACGGCGGTCCCGTCCAGCATGGTCCCGCGGACGTGGAACAGGTAGGACGCGAACGCGACGTCGCCGTCGGCGACCACGTCCAGGTCACGGATGTCCAGCTCGATCGCGGACCGGTAGGCGCCGAACCACTCCCGCAGCCGGGCCCGTTCGGCGTCCCGGCCGGTGTCGCGGAGGGGACCGACGGCGTCGAACAGCGTGACGTCCTCGGCGTAGCAGGCCAGGAGGGCGTCGATGTCCTTCGCCGCCACCGCCGCGACGCGGGCCTCGATCACCGCGATAGGCGGTCAAGTAAGTGCTTAACTATTCGAGCCGCGGCGGACTTCCCGATCAGGCCTGGAGCCGGTCAGAGTTGCGGCTTGCCCGGCTGGTAGAGCCAGGTGTGGAAGAACGCACCGAGGTCGCGGTGGGTCAGCAGCTCGACGAACTGGATGAACTGCTGCGTCGAAACGGTTCCGTACCGGTGCGTGGCAGGCCACAGGGTGAGCATGCGGAAGAAGTCGCGGTCGCCGATCTTCGTCCGCAGTGCCTGCAGGGTCATGGCGCCGCGGTTGTAGACCAGGTCGTCGAAGATGTGGTCGCGGCCGGGGTCGGCGACTTCGCCGGTCCAGTCCTTCTCGGCGGCGTACGTCTTCGCGAACGTCTGCTGCACCGGGATGTTGTTGAACTTCTCCTGGTAGAGCCATTCCGAGTAGGTGGCGAAACCTTCGTTGAGCCAGATGTCCGACCAGCGCGCCGGGGTCAGGCTGTCACCGAACCACTGGTGGCCGAGTTCGTGGGCGAGCAGGTCGCCGTCGACGGTGCTGGTCTTGTGGTCGTAGACCGGGCGGCTCTGGGTTTCCAGGGCGTAGCCGACGCCGACGTCGGCGAGGATGCCGCCGGTCGAGTCGAACGGGTACGGCCCGTACGTCGAGGACTCCCACTGCACGATCTGCGCCGTGGTGTCGTTGAAGACCTTGCCCTGGCCGGGTTTCGTGTCGATCGACCGGCCGATCGCGGTGATGTTCGGCAGGCCGTCGGCCGTCACGCCGCGGGTGACGTCGTAGGTGCCGATCGCGAGCATGCTCAGCTCGCTGGCCATCGGCCGGTTCATGGACCAGCGGAAGGTGGTCCGGCCGTCGTGCGTCGTGGTGGGTCCGGGTTCGCCGTTGGCCAGCACGGTGAGCCCGGACGGCACGGTGACGGTCTGGGTGTAGGTCGCCTTGTCCTGAGGGGTGTCGTTCACCGGGTAGTAGGTCGCGGCGCCGATCGGCTGGTTGAGCGCGACCGCGCCGTCCTTGGTGGCGACCCAGCCGGAGACGCCGAGTGCGGGATCGTCGATCCTCTGCGGGACGCCGGCGTAGGTCACCGAGACGACGAACGGGCTGCCCTGCGGCAGACCGGACGGCGGGGTGATCACCAGTTCCTGGGCGCCGCTGCGGGTGAAGGCGGCGTCCCGGCCGTTCACCGTGAGCCTGCTGATCGTCAGCGGCCCCTGGAAGTCCAGGTCGAAGCGGGACAGGTTCTGCGTGGCCGTGGCGTAAATCGTGGTGGTCGCGTCGATCGCGCCCGTGCCAGGGGTGAACGCCAGCCGGATGTCGTAGTGGCCGACGTCGTAGCCGCCGTTGCCCATGTCGGGGAAGTACGGATCCCCGGCACCCGGCGCACCGGGGGAGTACACCGGCGCCGCCTCCGCCGCGGGGCTCGTCGCGACCGCCAGGCCTGCCGACAGGGCGAGGGAGACGACCAGCAGCCGGGCACGGGGCATGGGGGTCCTCCTCGGGCAGTTGCCGACGCTGAAGAGTAGGTCCGATCCGGCACGCGGATCAAGGCCGTCGACCGCCTACGCCGGTGTCAGCTGCCATTGCTGGTTGAGGCCGTTGTTGGCCGTCCACTGGACGACCTGGGCGCCGTCGGCCGTCGACTGGCCGTACACGTCCGCGACCAGGCCGCTGTCGTGGCTGACGATCGTGTAGTACCCGTCGGCGGCCGGGCGCAGGTACCACTGCTGGTTGGTGCCGCCGTTGGCGGTCCACTGCTGCAGCTGCAGCCCGGCGGTGGTGGACGAGCCGTTGACGTCGAGGGCCTTGCCGCTCGCGGTGTAGCGCAGGGTGTAGGCCCCGCCCTGAACGGTGCTGATGGTCCAGGTCGCGGTCCCGGTCTGCTGGACCGCCTTGGCGCCGTCGGCCGTGGAGTCGCCCGCGATGGCGAGCGGCTTGCCGCTGTTGCGGTTGACGATGCGGTACGTCCCCGGTGCCGGGCCGGTGCTCGCGCCGCCCAGCGTGAAGTACTCGACCGAGTCGGCGAACGCCGGCGTGCCCGCCTTGGCTGTCGACAGCACGAGGTACACCCGCGAGCCGGTGGCCGGGGCGGTGAACGACACCGGCTGTGTCACCCGTCCCCCGAGCGGGACCGAGAGGGTCGCGCCGCCGGAGGCGATCACGGTGCCGCCCGGGCTGTCGAGCCGGGCACTCCAGGCGAAGTCCACGGCGGTACCGGTGAGGTCGTCGTTGAAGACGGTGACGGCCCGGTTCACCACCGCGTTGGCCGCGTAGCCCGGCACCGCCTGCGGCAGCGGGAAGGCACCGGCCGAATCCGAGACGCCGGAGGCCGACCAGTACGGCAGGTCGATCGCGGCGACCGGATTGAACGCGGCCTGGACCCGCTGGAACTGCGGGTTGCTCCACGGATCGGCCAGGTTGTCCGCCCCGTAGACCGGGTGGCCGCCTTCCTCCGGCGTGAAGTCCGTGGATCGCACCCCCGGGATGACGCCCGCCCAGGCCGACAGCAGCGTGTAGGGACGCAGGTCGTTGGCACCCTTGCCGCGCTTGGCCGCCGTTGCCGTGGCGAACCATTCGAAACCCTGCCTGGTGTTGCACTTCGGCCAGATGTACTCGCCTTCGCCGTCGGGCCGCCCGGCCACCGACGGCACCCGCTCGCCGTACTGGCCGGTGCCGTCCAGATAGTGCGCGAAGACGGCGAAGTTGGCGTAGTTCATGTTCGGGTACCGGCCGGGCGAGTCGGCGCCGGGCGCGGCGTCCACGCTGATCGGGCGGGTGCCGTCGGCGCCGTTCACCGCCGCGTAGAGGTCCTGCTCGAACTGCTCGGAGTCGTTGGAGAAGCTCGGTTCGTTCGCCTGGCTCCAGCGGACGACCGCCGGGTGGTTGCGGTCCCGCAGCGTCAGATCCCGGACGTGGCCGACCATGGCGTCGTGCCCGGCGGCGAAGTCCTCCGCACCGCCGCGCACCCCGCTCTCGTCGATGATCATCAGGCCCAGTTCGTCGGCGACGTCCAGCATGTACGGGCTCGCCGGCTCCTGATGGATCCGCACGACGTTGAAGTTCAGCCGCTGGTAGTTGTCGACGGCCTGGGGCCAGCCGGGATTCCCCGGTGACGGCGGGAGAAACCCGGGCAACGTGTCGTAGGCGTCGCCCTTGCCGCCGTTGTCGATCCGGTCGTAGTCGGCGCCCTGGAGGTTGTCGCCGCGGTAGTTCACGCGCACGCCGTTGAGTTCGAAGTACTCGCCGTTCTGCCTGCTTTCGCGGAACCCGAACCGGTACGAGGTGTCGCTCGTGCCCCCGTCGTCGGTGACCGCGTGCACCGACAGCCGGTGCAGCTGGGCCCGGTACCCCGGGCGATAGGGCACGTTCGGCCACCAGTACGAGGCCGTGCCGAGGTTCCACGCGACCGGGCCGACGGTCACCTGGGCCGTCGCGTGGGCGGGCACGCTGACCGTGCGGCTGGGCAGCGCCGGATAGGAGAACGGGCCACCGCCGTCCGCGGCGAGCGTCCCGGTGAGGGTCACCGACCGGGCGGTGGCGGAGGTGTTCGTCACGGACACGTCGTAGCTGAGGGACTGGTTCGCCACCGACGTCCGGACGAAGGTGTCGCTGACGTACACCGCCGGGTAGGTCCGCAGGAACGCCGAGCGGAAGATGCCCTGCGGCACGGCTTCGGACCAGTCGGCGGCCACCGGGACCAGGTACTTGCCCGCGCTGGTGCGCAGGGCGCCGCGGCCCTTCACCGCCACGCTGATCGTGTGCGTGGTGCCGGGCGCGGCGTAGGCGGTGATGTCGAAGTTCGACGGGGTGAAGGCCGTGGTCCGGGTGGCGACCACCCGCCCGTCCACCGACAGCGTCGCCTGGTGGTTGACCGCACCGAACTCGATCCACGCCGACTGCGGCCGTCCGGAGTCCGGCACCGTGACACTGCGCGAGTACACGGCCTCGTTCACGTCGGTGAAGCCCTGCTTGTACCAGCCGCCACCGGGCACGGTGATCGACGTCGTGGCCCGGCCCGCCGGGGTGAAACTCCACGTCCCGGCCAGGTCGACCGACCCGAGCGCGCCGTTGCCCGCGGCGGCGCCGTCGACCTGCCGCGCCGAAGTGGCGGGAACCGGCTCGGTGGGCCGCGGACCGGCCGCCGCCGGGAACGTGCCCCCGGCCGGAAGAAGCAGCGCCGCGACCGCCACGAGCATCGGCCGGAAGTGTCGTCGCATGACACGGGCCCCTTCGTCGGAGTTTCGCAGTACCCGGGGAAAGAAATGACAGCACCCCGTCGCCTGCGCCGTCAAGAAACGTTTTCACCTGCGTCGATACGCTGAAATTTTCACGGGCGCGGGAATTGAAAATTTCACCGGGAAGGCGAGGTATTCCGCCGCAGCTGGGGGTGTGCCGGACCCGGCGGCAACCTTTCCGGGACCGGCGGCAACCAGGGGCGGAGAGAGTTCGACGGAGTCGAGGAGCGCAGCTGTGTGCAAGACCAGGTCCCGGAAGGCCGATGACCGCGGCGTACTGTACGGCGAGCCGTCCTGACCCGCAGCGTCCCCATCGGAAGGGTGCCGCCAGGGCGTGCGGCCCGGGCAGGAAGAGGACAGCCGAGACCCATGCTCGTCGATGACACGTCGGCGGAGTTCCACGAATTCTTCGAGCGGCACTACGCCGGGCTGGCCCGGTTCTCGTTCCTGCTCACCGGAGAGCCGGACGCCGCCGACGACCTCGCCGCCGACGCCCTGGTCGCCCTGTGGCAGCGCTGGGACCGGTTCCGTGACGCCGAGCGCCCGCTGGCCTACGCCCGCGGGGTCGTCGCGAACCTGGCCCGCGAACGGATCCGCAGCGCGACCCGCGAGCGCCGCCGGATCGCGCTGTTCTGGGCCTCGGGTGCGCAGCAGGAACGCAGTCCCGACGTCGCGGCCGTGGTCGACGTCCGGGCGGCACTGGACCGGCTGCCCTTCGGGAAGCGGGCGTGCGTCATCCTCCGGCACGCCTTCGACCTGTCGGAGAAGGAGACCGCACGGGTGCTCGGCATCTCGGTCGGTGCGGTGAAGAGCCAGACCTCGAAGGGGCTGGCCGAGCTGGAACGCCTGCTCGGGGCGGGCGCGGCGGGGGACCTGGCGGCGGAGAGGAGGAGCCGGTGAACGAGGAGATCGTCCGGCGGCTGCGCGAGGCCGCCGAGGCCCACCAGCCCGACCGGGACCGGATGCTGGCCCGCGTGCACCGCGGCATGGCAGGCAGCGCCGTCCGGCAGCGGCGGCCGGGGATCGCGCGGTCCTGGCCCAAGGCGGTGCTCGCCGGCAGTGCCGCGGCCGGAATCCTGGCTGTCGCCGGTGTCGCCGTCGCCGGACTCGTCCAGACCACGCCGGCCGGCCCGGACACCGTGACCACGCTCACCGCCCCGACCGAGACGTCCGGTCCGGCGCCGACCACCACCGGCGGTTCGGCACCGGCCCCGGCTTCGGGTGCTCCGGCGCGGACGACGGCAGCCCGGCCGTCGTCCGGCAGCCCGGACCCGGCCGCACCGCGCGGCGGCCGGGTCTCCGACGGGCCGCTGTCGGCACGCGGCTCCATCGACCCGCACAGCACCGTGTACTGGGCCCAGGGCGGCGTCACGCTCGACACCACCCAGCCGCTGACCGCGCTCACGGTGGAGGTGCACGTCAAGCAGACCGGGGACGTGCGGAGCACGGGCCAGTGGCAGACCGCGCCCGGCGACGACTTCACCGTCACCGCCCAGGACGGCGACGGTGAAGTGGTGTACCGCTGGGAACTCAAGCCGGGCCGGACCGTCCCGGCCGCCCACCACGTCTTCGCCGTCCAGTACAACCACGCGACGGGCGTGCGCTCCGCCGACGGCGACAGCTACCGCGTGCAGGCCACGGCCGCCGACGGCGTCCACACCGTCCAGGGCGGCTTCACCCCGGCGAGCTGACGGCCCGAGGCCTACCGGCCGAACACCGAAAGGTCGATCGACTCGCCCAGCAGGCGGTCGCCTTCGGCGTTCGGGTGGTAGCAGTCGGTCCGCAGGGCGGGCGGAATGACCGTCGGGTCCGCCGGGTCGCGCAGCACCGAGTCGAAGTCGAGCACGGCGTCGAACGCCCCGGACGTCCGGATCCACGCGTTGACGGCCAGCCGTGCCGCTTCCTTCGCGCTGCCCGCGGCGTTGCACATCGGCAGGATGGTGGCGCCGACGATCCGGTGCCCGGCGGCGTGCACCCGCGCGATGATGCCGCGCATCGCGTCGATGACCTGCGACGCGGGTGCAGGCGGGGCGTAGTCGCCGCCGCCGAGGTCGTTGGTTCCCTCCAGCAGCAGCACGTACCGCAGCCCGGGCAGGGACAGCACGTCCCGCTCGAGCCGCTCCGGCGCCGGCGCGCCGCAGCACTGGCCGGAGGCGTCGTAGGGGTTCGGCTCGACGCTGACCGTGTTGCCGCTGATCCCGGCGTTGGCGACGGACAGCTGCCGTCCCGGCGGCAGCTGCTGGAGGCGCTTGGCGAGCACGTCGGTCCAGCGGCGGCCGCCGCCGTAGGCGTTGGTGCCGTCGGTGATCGAGTCACCGAGCGCGGCGATGGTGCCGCGGGCCGGCGAGATGGCGCTGACGGCGTCGACCCACCACAGCGTGCCCGCGGCGAAGGCACCGTAGGCGCTTCCGCCGGAATCCGCGCCGGCGTCACCGGGGCCGGACCGGAACGAGCCGGGGGTGTCGGTCGCGGGCGGCGGGAACGTGTGGTCGTTGACCGGTGCACCCGGGGCGTACACGCTCACCGCGACGTGGTCGCCCGGCCGCACGGTGAGCGGCAGGGGGTCGCTCCACACGGTGGCCCCCGCGGGCACGGTCACCTCGGGCCGGAACCCGAACGTGGCCCGCCGGTTGGAGCCGGGCACCAGTGCCGCCGAACCCGGCGCCGCCTGCACTCCCACCCACACCGACCGGACGGACAGCGCGGTGCGGCCGTAGGGGTTGCCCAGCCGCACGCGCAGCGCCGTCCCGCCCGCGGTCACGGTGAGGACGTTGCGGACGGTGGTGTCCGGCGCGGTGCCGTGGACGCCCTGCAGTGCCGACTCGGCCAGCGTGACCGGATGCGGCCCATTTCTTTCCGGCGTCGCCGCCTGCGCCGTGACCGAGCCGGAAAGGAAAAGGGAAAAAGCGAACACGGCGATCATTCGGCTTAAGCGCATCAAGGCACTCCTCGCGCGTCAACGGCGATGTCGGAAAACATGAGAGCATGGGCCGCGTGCGGCGTGCAACCAACCTTGCCCGCGAAATAATCGACGCGGGAATCGAATTCTTCGAAGCGCTTCGAACGCCTTGAGCAGATCTACTCAGGCGCCCCGCGCGGGGACTGCGCTAGCGTGTGCTCCATGCGAACGGTGAGCCGGGCTCTGACCCTCTGCGGTGCCGGACTGCTCCTGGCGTCCTGCGGCGTCTTCGCGCCGGGCGACGCCGAAACCGACCGGCAGTCCACCACGCTGGCGGACGCGATCAGCTATCCGCAGCAGCCCGACGCGACCGGGCTGGCCCGGGCCGCGCTGGCCACCACCTTGGGCCGCAGCAGCAACTTCAGCGTGCTGGAGGCCAGGGACCTGGAGCACAGCGACGCCAAGGACCCGTTCGCGCACCTGGTGTGGCGGATCCACCGTCCCGAGAGCACCGGCTGGGGCACGACCCCGGCGTTCGACGCCTGCTACGCGGTCGAGTTCAACTACTACGGGACGACCTCGCTGGAGCGGACCACGTGCCCGGCGGACGCCGTGCCGATCACACCGCCACCCCTGCCGCGGGCCGACATCCCGCCGGACTTCGAGCCGGCGCTGAAAGCTCTTCTCGGCAAGCTGCCCCCGGCGCCCGTCGACGCGGACGTCCGTACCGCGCTGGCCACCGGCCTGCCCGCCCCGCGGGTGGACCCGGAGACCCACCTCGCCGCCATCCCGCCGGAAACCGCTTTCCAGATCAAGGGGACGGACGTGGGCGTGGTGGTCTTCACGCGGGGCGGGGACTGCATGATGGGGCACCGCCTGCACGGCACGGTCAAGGTGTGGTCCCTGAACTGGCGCGACCACATCCAGGAGAAACCGTGCGGCGCGGAGGCCGCGCTGTCCACCCCCTGAGCACGACTGGAGGTTCCATGCCCAAGGGCTACTGGGTCAGCGTGTACCCCACCATCACCGACCCCGAGGCACTGAACGGCTACAACGAACTGGCCCGAGCAGCCGTCCAGGCCGCAGGAGGCCGCACGTTCGCCCGCGGCGGCAGCCGGGTCGTCGCCCACGAAGCCGGCATAGCCGAGCGCGTCGTCCTGATCGAGTTCGACACCTTCGACCAGGCGGTCGCCGCGTACGAGAGTCCGGCGTATCAGAAGGCACTGGCGGCACTGCCGGACGGCTTCGAGCGCGACTTCCGCATCGTCGAAGGCCTCGGCTGACGACCGGGGCGGTCTGCCGCGGCTTGTCGTGAGTGAGAAACAGTGTTCTAACCCTGTTTCTCACTCGGGGGGGGGTTGTGGGGGCGGTAAAAAGCGGCCCCACCCGTTTTCCCCCCCCCACGACCCTCTCCCCGCGGCGGCCCCCGACGACCCGGCCGGGCTGCGCACCCGCAGGGTGCGTGCGGGTGGGCTGAAGGGGACTTTCGTCTCACCTGGTGCAGCGAACGGGACTTTCCTCGCATCGGATGCCAGGAAAGCGCCTTTCAGCTCGCGCTCACCGGTGGATCCAGGTGTCGTCCGGATACCGCCCGAAGGCCTCGGCTGACGCCCGAAGCCGCGGCGATTGCGGTATACCCGGAGCAGTGGAGGAAATCCGGGCCGAGGTCATCCGGCCGCTGCTGACGTCCCTGTCCGCCCACCCCGCGGATCGCCTCGCCTACTCCGACGGCCGGCGGACGCTGACCTACGGTGAGCTGGACCGCGCCAGTGCCCGGCTGGCCGCGGGGCTCGGCGTCGCGCGGGGCGATCGTGTGCTGGTCCACGTCGGCAACCGGGTCGAGTTCGCCGTCGCCCTGCTGGCGGTGCTGCGGGCGGCGGCCGTCGGGGTGCCGGTGAGCGCGCGATCGACCGAAGCCGAACTCGCCCACCTGGCCGGTGACTCGGGCGCGACGCTCCTGATCACCGAGGCCCGGCACGCCGAGGTGGCGGAACGGCTGGGGGTCCGCATGCTCCTCGTCGAAGACCGGTCGCCGGCGCCGGACGGGCCGCCGCGGGACGATCTCGGGCTGGACGAGCCGGCCTGGCTGCTCTACACCTCCGGGACCACCGGGCGGCCGAAAGGCGTTCTCCTTTCCCAGCGGGCGATGCTGTGGTCGGCCGCCGCCTGCTACGCCCCGGTCTACGGGATCGGGCCCGGGGACACCGTGGTGTGGCCGCTGCCGACCCATCACGCCTACGCCCTGTCGCTCGCCTTCACCACCACGATCGCGCTCGGCGCGCACACCCGCTTCGCCGACGGCTGCTCGCCGGGCCTGCTCGCCGCGTACCCGGGCTGCGTGCTCGCCGGGGTGCCGGCCACCTACCTCCGGCTCCGGCAGGAGGCCGACGGCCCGGTGACCCCGCCGCGGCTGTGCCTGACCGGCGGGGCGCCGTGCACGCCGTCGGCCCGCGCCGCGGTCCGGGAGCTGTTCGGCCTGCCCCTCGCCGACGGCTACGGGAGCACCGAATCGGGCGGAAAGATCGCGGTGGAACGACCCGGTGAACCGGGACTGGTCCCGGTGCCGGGCATGGAGGTCCGGATCGACGCGGGGGAGGTGCTCGTCCGCGGCCCCGGACTGCTTTTGGGCTACCACGGCCAGCCCGGGTCGCCGCTGGAGGACGGCTGGTACCGCACCGGCGACGCCGGACGGCTCGAAGACGGCCGGCTGGTGCTGGCCGGCCGGGTCGACGACGTGATCGTCTGCGGTGGCCAGAACGTCCACCCGACCGAAATCGAGGCAGTGCTGGAGGAATCGCCCTCGGTGCGGGAGGTCCTGGTGACCGGCCGTCCCGACGACCTCGTCGGGCAGGTGCCGGTGGCGTTCGTGGTCGCCGGGCCGGACGGCTTCGACGCCGAGGAGCTGCGCCGTCTCTGCCTGAGCCGGCTTTCGCTGCACAAAGTTCCGGTGGCCTACGTCGAAGTCGATGCGATTCCGCGGACCGCGTCGGGCAAACCGAAGCGGAATGCCCTGAAACAACCGGATCTCGCCGCGGTGGTGCGGGCGGAGCTGACGGCCCTCTGCGGACACGACGGCGGCGACGGCTGGCGGGACCGGCCGTTCACCGACCTCGGGTTGTCCTCGCTGGCCGGGGTGCAGTTCCGGCACCGGATCACCGCGCTGACCGGCGTGCCCGTCCCGCATTCGCTGATCTACGACTTTCCCACGCCGGGCGCGGTGATCGCCGAGCTGACGCGGCTCGGCTCGGCCCGCCCGGCGGTGCCGCCGCCGTCCACCCCGGCGCCGTCCGCGGAACCGATCGCCGTCGTGGCGATGGCGTGCCGGTTCCCCGGCGGCGTCCGGACGCCGGAGGACCTGTGGCGGCTCGTGGCGGACGGCGTGGACGCGACGAGCGAGTTCCCCGCCGACCGCGGCTGGGACGTGGCGGGGCTGTACGACCCGGATCCGGACCGGATCGGGCACTCGGTGACCCGCCGCGGCGGGTTCCTCGACGGGTTCGCGGACTTCGACGCGGGGATGTTCGGCATCTCGCCGCGGGAAGCGCTGGCCACCGACCCGCAGCACCGGTTGCTGCTGGAGACGTCCTGGGAGGCGTTCGAGCGGGCGGGCCTCGACGTCGCCGCCCTGCGCGGCAGCGACACGGGCGTGTTCGCCGGCGTCATGAACGAGGACTACGCGAGCCGGTTCACCGGCACCCACCACGAACTCGAGGCGTGGCTGGGCATCGGTTCCTCGCACGCGGTGGCCTCGGGCCGGATCTCCTACACCTTCGGGTTCACCGGGCCGGCGCTCACCGTCGACACGGCGTGCTCGTCGTCGCTGGTCGCGCTGCACCTGGCCGTGAAGGCGCTGCGCGAGGGGGAGTGTTCGCTCGCGGTCGCGGGCGGGGCCACGGTGATGGCGACCCCGCGGACGTTCGTGGCCTTCAGCAGGCAGCGCGGCCTTTCCCCGGACGGCCGCTGCCGGTCCTACGCGGCCGGAGCGGACG
The DNA here is from genome assembly GCF_040064235.1 of Amycolatopsis melonis. Taxonomy (NCBI): domain Bacteria; kingdom Bacillati; phylum Actinomycetota; class Actinomycetes; order Pseudonocardiales; family Pseudonocardiaceae; genus Amycolatopsis; species Amycolatopsis melonis. The sequence continues at coordinate 28,418 of NZ_JBDZYD010000020.1, read as the reverse complement.
GCACGGCGTGGTCGGAGGGTGCCGGGGTGATCCTGCTGGAACGGCTGTCCGACGCCCGGCGGCACGGGCACCCGGTCCTGGCGGTGCTGCGCGGCACCGCGGTGAACGCCGACGGCGCGTCGAACGGCCTGACCGCACCCAGCGGACGCGCCCAGCAGGCGCTGATCGCGGCGGCGCTCGCGGACGCGGGCCTGACCGCCGCGGACGTCGACGCCGTCGAAGGGCACGGGACGGGAACGCCGCTGGGTGACCCGATCGAGGCGGACGCGCTGATGGCGGCGTACGGGCGTGGGCCGCGCCGGGAGCCGCTGTGGCTCGGCTCGGTGAAGTCGAACATCGGCCACACCCAGGCCGCCGCCGGCATCGCCGGCGTGATCAAGGTGGTGACCGCGTTGCAGCACGAGCACCTGCCGCCGTCGCTGCACGCGGACGAGCCGAGCCCGCACGTCGACTGGACGGCAGGCGGGGTGGCGCTGCTGGCGGAGGGCAGGCCGTGGCCGCGGACCGGCCGGGCTCGCCGGGCGGGCGTGTCGGCGTTCGGGATCGGCGGCACCAACGCGCACGTGATCGTCGAGGAAGCACCGCCGCCCGAGCCGTCGGAGCGGCGGCCGTTCCCCGCGGCGCCCTGGCTGCTCAGCGCCGCGGACGGCGACGCGCTCCGGCTCGTCGCGGCGGGACTGGCCGACGCCCCGGACACCGTCGACGTCGCCTACACCCTGGCCCGGCGGACGCCACTGGCCCACCGCGTGCTGGTGCCCGCGGCGAACCGGGAAGCCCTGCGCGCCGTGGCCGACGGGCGGCTGCCCGGCCGGACTGTCCGAAGCAGACCCCGGCTGGCCGTGCTGTTCGGCGGGCAGGGCGCGCAGCGGGCCGGGATGGGCCGGGAACTGGCCGAGCAGTTCCCGGTATTCGCCGACGCCTTCGCCGAAGCGTGCGAAGCACTGGGCCGCGGTGTCGGCTTCACCAGCGAGGAAGCGCTGGACCGCACCGACCACGCCCAAGCCGCGCTGTTCGCCTTCGGCGTCGCGCAGTACCGGCTGTTCGAGTCGTGGGGCCTGCGCCCGGACGTCCTGCTGGGTCATTCGATCGGCGAGATCACCGCCGCGCATGTCGCCGGAGTGCTGTCGCTGGCGGACGCGGCGACGCTCGTGGCGGCGCGCGGCCGCCTCATGGCCGCGCTGCCCGGCGGCGGGGTGATGATCGCCGTCGAGGCCACCGAGGCGGAGGTGGCTCCCCACCTGGGAGACGCGGTGGCCATCGCCGCGGTCAACGGGCCGCGCTCGCTGGTGCTCTCCGGGGAGAAGGCCGCGACGACGGCGCTGGCCGATCGCTTCGGCGGCGGGACGCTGCTGCGCGTCAGCCACGCCTTCCATTCGCCGCTGCTGGAGCCGATGCTCGACGAGTTCCACGAGGTCGCCGCCGGTCTGCGGCACCACCGTCCGGTTCTCCCGCTCGTCTCCTGCGTGACCGGCCAGCCGGTCGAGGAGATCGAGCCCGGTCACTGGCGACGGCACGCCCGCGCGACCGTGCGGTTCGCCGACGCGCTCGCCGCGGCGGCGGCTCCCGGCCCGGCCACCGGCCTCGAAATCGGCCCGGCTCCGGTGCTCGGCCGCCTGGCCGCCGACGTCCTGCCGATCGCGCCCGCCGCGATGTCGGGCTCCGGCGTGCTGGCCGCGGCGGGCGCGGTGCACACGGCCGGCGTCCGGGTGGACTGGCCCGCGGTGTTCGACGGCTCGGGCGCGCGGATCACGCCGCTGCCCACCTACCCGTTCAAGCGCACCCGGTACTGGCTGGACCAGCCCGCCCCGGAACAGGACGGCGGCGACCACGCCGTGCTCGGCCCGGCGCTGGCGGCGCCCGATTCGCCGCGGGTGGTCCACGGCGGCTCGCTCGGCGTCCGCCGTCACCGGTGGCTCGCCGACCACGTCGTCGGCGGGTCCGTGCTGGTGCCCGGGACGCTGTTCACCGAGCTGGCCCTGCACGCCGGCGCGGCGGCCGTCGAGGAACTCGCGATCGAGGCCCCGCTGCGCCTGGACACCGGGGACGTCCACCTCCAGGTCGTCGTGGACGAACCGAGGATCGACGTCTACGCCCGGGCGCGCGACGAGAAGCACTGGCGCAAGCACGCCGCTGGGAAGCTGCGCCCGCGCGGCCCGCTCCCGCCCGGCTGGAGCGGCGAGTGGCCGCCCGCCGGGGCTGTGGAAGCCGACGTCGCCGCGGCCTACCGAGCCCACGCCTACGGCCCGGCTTTCCAAGCCGTGCAACGGTTGTGGGTGCGTGATGCCGAGTTCTTCGCCGAGGTCGAGGTGCCACCGGGCGTCGCAGGCCGGTTCGAGCTGCACCCGGTCCTGCTGGACGCGGCCGTGCACGCGAGCGCGCTCGCCGAGGGCCCGGCGGCACAGCCGCGGGTGCCGTTCCTGTGGAGCGGTGTCGAGGTCCACGCGCCCGGTGCCAGGCGGGCCAGGGTGCACGGCGTCCGCCTCGGCTCCGGCGCAATCCGCGTCACGCTGTACGACGAAGCGGGGAACCCGGTGGCCGGGGTGGCGTCGCTGACTACCCGGCCGATGACGGCGCCCGACACGATGCTCTACCGTCCACAGTGGATTCCGATACCGCCTGCGGCGGCCACCGAACCGGTCCGGACCGTGGAAATCCCTGGCACACCGGGTGATCTGCGCGCGGCGGCCGGGCACACGCTGGCGGTGCTGCAGGACTGGCAGGGCAGCGGCGACCGGCTGCTGCTGGTCACCCGCAACGCAACCGGCCCCGACCCCGACCCGGCCGCCGCGGCGGCGTGGGGAGTGGGCTGCGCGGCCGCGGCGGAACATCCCGGCCGGATCGGCCTGGTCGACCTCGAACCCGGGTTCCCCGTGACGCGCGTGGCCGATCTCGCCGGTGGCAGCGCGGAGCCGCAGATCGCCGTCCGCGACGGCGTACCGCACGTCCTGCGGATCACCCGCGCCGCCCCGGCACCGGCGCGGCCGATCGACCCGGCCGGGACGGTGCTGATCACGGGCGGCACGGGAGCGATCGGCGCGTTGCTGGCCCGGCACCTCGTCACCGCGCACGACGTCCGGCACCTCCTGCTGGTGAGCCGAAGCGGGCCGGACGCGCCCGGAGCCGCGGAACTGCTCGCGTCGCTGCGGGACCTCGGCGCGCACGTGCGGATCGTCGCGGCCGACGTCGCGGACCGGGCCACCGTCGCCCGGCTGGTCGACAGCTGCGATCCGCCGTTGACGGCGGTCGTGCACAGCGCGGCCGTGGTCGACGACGGTGTCCTGGCGGCCCAGACACCGGAACGCCTGGACGCGGTGCTGCGGCCGAAGGCGGACGCGGCACTGGTTCTCGACGAGCTGACCCGCCACCTCCCGCTGACGGCCTTCATCCTGTTTTCGTCCGTAGCCGGCGTGTTCGGCAAGGCCGGGCAGGCCAACTACGCGGCGGCGAACCGGGCGCTGGACGCGCTGGCCTGCCGCCGCCGCGCGGCCGGACGTCCGGCGTTGTCCCTGGCGTGGGGGCTGTGGGAGCTGGGCACCGGCCTGGGCGACCGCATCTCACCGACCGCCCGGCGCCGGATCCGCGCATCGGGCGTGCAGGGCCTGACGCCCGACCAGGGCCTGGCCCTGTTCGACGCGGCACTCGGCTCGGCCGAGCCGGTCCTGGTCCCGGTCCGCTTCGACCCGGCGGCATCGATGGCACCCCCGACCGGCGGTCCCTCCACCCGAGTGCCCGCGGCCCGGGCAGCGTGGCCGGAGAACCCGCCCGAGCCGCAGCTGCGTGAGCTGCTGCGAGCGGAGGTGGCGGCGGTCCTGGGCCACCAGGACGCCGCGGTGATCGCCGACGACCACCCGTTCCCGGACCTGGGCTTCGATTCCCTCACGGTGATCGAGCTACGCACGCGCATCGCGGAGTCGTCGGGCATCGACGTCCCCGCCACGGTGATCTTCGACCACCCCACGGTCGCCGAGCTGGCCCGGCACCTCCTGGATCTCCGGCGTGGGCGTTGATCCGGGAAATGCGCCGCCGCACGCTTGCCCTGGCTGCCGACGTGCGGTCAGCCGTCCTGCTGCCGGGCACGCAGGGCTGCCCAGCGGCGCAGGCGTTCGGTGATCTGCGCTTCGTAGCCGTTCCGGGTCGGCTGGTAGTACGTCTCGCGCTCCATGTCGCCGGGAAAGTAGTCCGCGCCGGAGAAGCCGCCGGCGGTGTCGGGGTCGTACTGGTAGTCCTTGCCGTAACCGAGGTCCTTCATCAGCCGGGTCGGGGCGTTGAGGATGTGGGCCGGTGGCATGAGCGAGCCGGTGCGCCGGGCCGCGCTGTGCGCCGCGTTGAAGCCGCGGTAGACGGCGATGGATTTGGGCGCGGTGGCGAGGTAGACGACGGCCTGCGCGATCGCCAGCTCGCCCTCCGGGGAGCCGAGCCGTTCGTACACGTCCCACGCCGCAAGTGCCTGCTGCACGGCGTGGGGATCGGCCATGCCGACGTCTTCGGTGGCGAAGCGGACCAGCCGGCGGGCCACGTACAGCGGGTCCTCGCCGCCGTCGAGCATGCGCGCGAGCCAGTACAGGGCGGCGTCCGGGTCGGAGCCGCGCATCGACTTGTGCAGCGCGGAGATCAGGTTGTAGTGGCTTTCCTGCGCCTTGTCGTACAGCGGGGCGCGCTGCTGGATGTGGTGGGCGAGCCCGGCGGTGTCCAGGACCGGCTGGGTGTCCGGGAGGGCCTGCAGCTGTTCGGCCATGTTGAGCAGGTAGCGGCCGTCACCGTCGGCCATCGCGATCAGGGCGCGGCGGGCGTCGTCGTCCAGGGGCAGCCGCCGTCCGGTCAGCTGTTCGGCGCGGTCGAGCAAAGTGGACAGTGCGGCTTCGTCGAGGCGTTTGAGGACAAGGACCTGGGTGCGGGAGAGGAGGGCGCCGTTGAGTTCGAAGCTGGGGTTCTCGGTGGTGGCGCCGATGAGGACGATCGTGCCGTCCTCGACGTAGGGCAGGAAGCTGTCCTGCTGCGCACGGTTGAAGCGGTGGATCTCGTCGACGAACAGCAGCGTCCCCTGGCCGACGCCCCGCCGTTTCCCCGCGGCGGCAAAGACCTTCCGCAGCTCGGCCACCCCGGAAAAGGTGGCCGACACCGGTTCGAAGGCCAGGTCGCTGCCATCCGCGAGAAGCCGGGCAATGGTCGTCTTCCCGACCCCGGGCGGCCCCCAGAGAATGGCGGAGCCGAGCCGCCGCTGGGCAACCATCCGGCCGAGCGGAGCATCCGGCGCCAGCAGGTGATCCTGCCCGACGACGTCCTCCAGCCGGGCGGGACGCAGGCGGTCGGCAAGCGGCCGCGCGGGCTCCTCGTCGAAGAGCGGCAGAGTCGCGTGTTCCATCATTCTCCCGGATCGGCGGCGCTCAGTGCGAACGCGTCGTGGCGCCGTTCGACAACCGGATTGTAGGAGTTCTCGGTGACCAGGGGCCGGGTGATGCCGGGCTCATCGGGCCGCCTGGGTGCCGTAGGCGTGCGGGTCGACAGGCTGCTCGGCCTTGGGCAGGCGAGCGACCACCAGAAGGTAGGAGTCGCTGACGAGTTCCTCGACCAGCGTTTTGTCGACTCCGTCGCCGTCCTCCAGGGTGATCCAGTGCTTCTTGTTCATGTGGTACCCGGGAGTGATGTGCCGGTGCTGCTCCCGCAGGGCGCGAGCGTCGCCGGGGTCCGCTTTGAGGATCACGACCGGACGTCCCGGCACTTCGGTCATCAGCATGAAGACCCTGCCGCGGACCTTGAAGACGTCCCAGTCGGGGCCGAAGGGATGGTCGAGCCGGGCTCCGGGAAGGTCCTTCGCACAGCCGGCGGCGATCTTCTGCAGAGGTGAGTCGTTCACGAGCGGTCGCCTTCCTCGGGTGACGGGCTGCGGCGCCGATGGGCACGGCGCCCGTCCCATCTTTCCGGCGAAGTCGATCAAAAGGCCGTAAACTGCGGACACGTGATGGTCGACAGGCGACAAACCGAGCCGGGTGCGGTTCCGCTGTACGATTTCCAGCCCCCGGTCGGCACGCCCTACGGCCTCGAGGTGAACACCATCGAGGACTTCTTCGCTGAACACGACGACTGGCCGTGGAACCCGCCCCGGCCGGGCCGCGCCACCTTCCACTACCTGATCCTGGTCACCGAGGGGGAGTTGCGGCACGACGTCGACCACGTAACGCGAATCGTCGCGCCCGGCCAGTGGCTGTGGGTGCGTCCCGGGCACACGCAGTGCTGGCATCCGCCCGGCACCGCACGGGGCCCGTTCATCCTGTTCGAGCCGGATGTGCTGACGGCAGGCACCGCACGCCTCCTGGCCCCGCTCCTCGCCCACGAGGCGCCGGCGGTGCTGACCCCGCACCCCGATGACGTCCCCTGGCTGCAGCAGACGGCGTTCCAGCTCCTGGACGAACACCGTGCACTCGGGCGCCGCCCCCTCGGCATCCACCACGCCCTGCGGCGCAGTCTCGTCGAAGTCCTGCTGCTGCGCCTCGCCAATTCGCCAGGCGTCGCCACCGGCACGGCGGGCCGTCGTGACACGTATGGACGGTTCCTGGACACCCTGGAGCTGCACTTTCGCGAATTGCACCGGGCAGCGGACTACGCCGAGCTGCTCGGCTGCTCGGTCCGCACGCTCACCCGCGCCGCCCAGGACGCCACCGGCAGGGGAGTGCGCGAGCTGATCGACGAGCGGCGGCTGCTCGAAGCCCGGCGCCTGCTGGCCGACGCCGGGTGGGACGCCCGGGCGGTGGCTGTCCATCTCGGCTTCACCGACCCCGCGAATTTCGGCCGCTTCTTCCACAGCCGCACCGGTCTGACTCCGGCCGCCTTCGCGATGCGCGCGGCGGGAAGCGACCGTACCGTCTCCACCGGGCCGGCACATCACCTGGCCTCGGCGGCATACACCGCTTCAGCGACCGTGCGGAGCGTCGCGACCGGGTCGTCGCCGAGCGGGTAGACGCCGACGTGGTCCGCGCCGGCGTCCCGGTGGGCCAGCAGCCGCGTCGCGACGCTCGCCGGGTCGCCGTGAGCCACGAGCGCGTCGATGAGGCGGTCGCTTCCGGCGTTGGCAAGGTCGTCTTCGGTGAATCCGAGCCGCTGGAGGTTGGCCGCGTAGTTGGTGATGCCCAGCGCGGTTCCGGGCGGTGCGGACCGGGCGATCGCACGGGCCAGCCCGGTGTCGGGCTCGGCGAGGGCGAAATGCCCAGGCAGCAGCAGTTTGCCCACGCCGAGGATCGAGCGCGCCCGCCGGGTGTGCTCCGGAGGCACCATGCACGGAACGGCCCCGGCGGTGCGGTCACGGGCCAGGCGCAGCATCTTCGGCCCGAGCGCGGCCACCACCGTGCGGGCGGCCGGAACGCCCGCACGGGCGAGCTGGTCCAAATAGGACACCAGCGTGGCGTACGGCGAGGCGTATCCGGTGTGGACTTCGCGGTGCCCGACGCCGACGCCGAGCAGAAACCGGCCGGGGTGCCTGGCTTCGATCCGGTGGTAGGAGGCGGCGACGGTTTCCGCGTCGGCGGTCCAGACGTTCACCACGCTCGTTCCGACGGTCAGCCGGGTGGTCGCGTCGAGCAGCTGCTCCGCGAGGGCGAGGTCGGCCGGTGGCGAGGCGTCCAGCCAGAGCGTGCCGTAGCCGGCTCGCTCGAGTTCCGACGCAGCTTCCGGGGTTACTTCGTGCTCGCGTAGATGGGCGCCGAGCAGGCCAAGATCGAAGCTCATGCTTCGACTCCAGCACGACGGCCCCCGGCGAACCAGGCCCAGTGCCGACGCGCGGCGATAACCTGACGGCATCGTCGCAGGGGAGGGCCGGTGGAACTACGGGCGTTGCGGTACTTCGTCACAGTCGCCGACGAGCTGCACTTCGGCCGGGCCGCCGACCGGCTGCACATCGCCCAGCCCGCGGTCAGCAGGCAGATCGCGCGGCTGGAGCGCGAGCTGGGCGTCCGGCTGTTCGACCGCTCACCGCAGCGAGTCCGGCTGACGGCGGCCGGGCACCGGCTGCTCGACGCGGCGCGAGAGGCGCTCGCGGCCGCCGACCGGGTCCGGGTCGTGGCGCGTGAGCAGGCCGGTGTCATGCGCATCGGGATGGGTGCCGGCCAGTTCACTGCCCGCTTGGAACGGGGGATCGACGCGTTGCGCGAGCGCGCGCCGGCGTTCGACGTGGCGCTCGTCGACCTGCCGCTGCCCGCGCGCCTGAACGCCCTGCGGCAGGGGGAGATCGACCTGGCACTGACGCGCGGAGTGCGTTCGGCGCCTGGGGTGCGGGTCCTGCCGGCATGGACCGAGTCTCTGTTCGCGGTGGTGTCCACGCGGCATCCCGCCGCCGGTGGCGAGATCGTCGGCGTGGCCGAGCTGGCCGCCGACCCGTTCCGGACTTCCCAGGACCACGACCAGGCTGTGCTCACGGCGCTGCGGGAGGCTGGGGTTCAGGTACGGCCGGACCACCGGACGGGAACCATCCAGGACACGATCATCGAGGTCGGCTCCGACCCGCGCACCTGGACGGCGCTGCCCACCGACCAGGCGGCCGAGATCCGCTCCACCCGGGTACGCGCGATTCCACTCGCACCACACACGCCGATCATCGGCAGCATCGCCGTCCCGGACGATCTCCCGCCCACCTGCATGGCAGCCCACCGGGCGGCCTTCGGCGACTGATGCCGTGCGTCGCTCCCATCGACCCAATGTGCGGAATCGGCACCACCCTGGTCGAGGCGACCGACCTCGGCCGCCACGACGGCCACATCATCCGCGGCGACGCCCGCCGACTCGAGACCCTGCTGCCCGGCGCGCAGCAAGCGCCACTACTTCCCTGTGGGCGTGGGCTTGGCCTGTGCGCGTGTCCATGCGAGGGCGGCGGCGCCGGCCGCGCAGACTCCGGTGGCGGCTGCGGCGGTGATGACCGTGGACGGGGCGAAGGCCTGGGCGAGGAGCCCTGCGGTGATGACGGCCAGTCCTTGGGCGGTGCGCAGGGAGGCGATCGCGATGCCGATGGCCTGGCCGCGGAGGTGGGCGGGGGCGTGGGTGACGTAGGCGGCGTTGGTGATCATGTCGTGGGCCGAGAGGGCTCCGCTGAGCGTCCACAATGCGACGCTGACGGGCAGGGCCGGTGCCCAGCCGGTGGGCAGCAGGACGGCGCTGGTCGCGACGGCCAGCGCGCCGAGCCAGTGCAGCCGCAGCCCGGGCGGCACGCGGCGCAGCAGGAGCAGCCCGGCCACGGTGCCGACGGGGTTGGCGGCCAGCAGCCACCCGGCCGCGGGGGTGCCGCCGCCGAGCTGGGCGGCGTAGGGGACAGCGAGGCCTTCGGGCACGACGTAGAACCCGGAGCAGCACGCGATGGCCAGCAGCGCGCGCAGCTGCGGGTCGCCCAGGACTATCCGCCAGCCGGCGAGGGTGTGCCGGCGGTGTTGCCGCGGCGGCGGGTGTTCCGGTGTGGCTGGGGGATGGTGCGGGGGCAGGCCGGTGCGGATCACCAGCGCGGAGAGGGCGAAGGTGGCGGCGTCGGCCAGCAGGGCACCCGAGGGGCCGAGCCCGGTCACGACGGCGGCGCCGGCGCCGAAACCGAGAGCGAGCCCGGCCTGGTAGGTGGTCTGCATGATGCCGATGCCGACGGTGAGGCGGTCGCCGGGGAGGATGTCGGGCAGGATCGCCGAGCGGGCCGCCTGGAACGGCGCCGCGGCCAGCTGTACCGCGACCAGCAGCACGATCCGCACGGTCAGCGGCAGCACGGGCAGTGCCATCGCGGCGACCAGCACCGCGCGGACGAGGTCGGCGGCGACCATGACGGTGCGGCGGGAGAACCGGTCGGCCAGCTGGGCCAGGGCGGCACCGCCGAGGAGGTCGGGCAGGTAGGTCAGGGCGTAGGTGAGCGCGGCCAGTCCGGCGGAGCGGGTCCGGTCGAACACCAGCACGGTGAGCGCGACACGGGCGAGCTGGTCCCCAGCGACCGAGAGCAGGTGGGCCAGCCACAGCCGCCGGAACTGCTCGGAGGCGAGGACGCTGCGGTAGCTCGCCGCGTGTTCCCGGGGGCCGGTCACGGTTGGCCTGGTCAGCGGGGTCCGGGGTCGGCCAGGCACACGCGGTCGCGGCCGGTGGCCTTGGCGCGGTAGAGCGCGGCGTCGGCCGCGCGGACCAGGTCGTCGACCGTGTCCACGCCGGGGGCGGGATAACGGGCAGCGCCGATCGACACCGTGATGCGTGCCTCGGCCGCCGGCGGCGGCGGGGCGGTGCCGGTGAACTCGGTGAGGTCGAGGACGGCGATGCGGCGGCGGATCCGTTCGGCGATGGCCAGCAGCGTCGCTTCGTCGGCGACCCCGGGGATCGTGATCGCGAACTCTTCCCCGCCCCATCGGCCGGCGACGTCTTCGTGGCGGATTTCGCCGCGGATGGCGTCGGCGACCGCGCGCAGGACGTGGTCCCCGGCCGGGTGGCCGTGGGTGTCGTTGATCGCTTTGAACCGGTCGATGTCCAGCATCAGGATGCCGAGTCCGGTGGCATGGGCCCGGGCGGTGGCCAGCAGCTTGCCGGTGGCCTGTGACCACCACGACGGCGAGGCCAGCGCGGTCTTGGCGTCCAGCCTCGACTGCAGCTGGAACTGGCCCAGCAGCAGCCCGCGGTGCAGGGCCACCAGCACGATCACCACCGCGGCCAGCAGCACCGGCGCGGTGGCCACCAGGGACGCCGCGAGCGCGCCGAGGGCGAGCGCCCCGGCTTCCAGGACGTACTCCCCGGCGTTGGAGAACAACGTCCTGGCGGTGACGTCCGGGGTGGACAGCACCAGCGCGACGTAGACGAGCGCGGTGTTGACGAACCACCGCAGCAGTCCCGCCCCGGCCAGCACGGCCATGTCCACCAGACCGGGGCCCGGCGCGGCGGCAGGCGGACCCGGGTAGTGGTGCAGGCCCACGGCCAGCACCGCCACCACGGCCTGGGTGGCGATCAGCACGGTCGCTGCGGAGAACGTCCACCGGTACAGCGGCACCGGACGTCCGGACGGCCAGATCCGCCACCACGCGAACGCGTACGTCCACACGACCATCGCCGAGGCGAGCGCCGGCGGCAGCACGATCAGTGCCGCGAACGACCACACGCTCTTCAGGTCGATGTAGGGAGCCCCGGCGACGCGCAGGTACTCCCGCTGCCGCTCCACGTGCCGGGTCAGCTCGATGTGCACCGCCGCCGCGGCCGCCAGCACACCCCAGCGCAGCACATCGGCGCCGTCCACCGCGACCGTGAACGCGGTCGCCGTGCCGGCCACCAGGGCCAGCGACACCACGGCGACGACATAGGCCTGCACCGGCGCCGGCATCGCGCGCAGCGCCCACCCCGACCGTCGTCGCCCGAACCGCATCCCCACCTCGCCAGCACATGCAGTGACCGGACGAACACCGTAACCGGTTCGTGGCCGGTCCGGCCAGAGCCGGGAGGCGACCATAGGCAGACGACCCGGACAACACCTGATCGGCCTAACCGGCACACTCCCACCAGACCGCGAAGGGAGGTGACCCCGATGCGCGACACCAACTGGACCACCCGCTGACCCCGCAGCACACACCCGCCCCGGCACGAGAATCGAGGACCGCCATGCGCGACACGAACTGGTGACCCGCCACCCGGACATCGGGCGGGACACACAGGCCGGCCTGCCCGCCCGATGTCCACCGACGCCGTCTCCGGTCGCGTAACGCGCCGGACTTGTCATCCTGTCATGGCGGACGTCGTTCTCAGCACGCCAAGCGGAGGCGTCCGGTACTGGCGCGGTAATCGAATGAGGTGCTCATTCTGCCCACCTGGCCGTCAGCTGATGTTGTTGCGGCGTTCGAGGACAAGATGTGGGCTGAAAGGGACTTTCCTCGCATCAGGTGAGACGAAAGGTCCGTTCGCGGCACCAGCTGCGACGAAAGCGCCTTTCGGTTCACCTGGCTCCGCCCCCCGGCGGTTCGCCGCGGCAGGCCACCCCCGCGCCCCTTCCCGCATTCGGCCTCGGTGTCCAGGCCATTCCCCACTTCGATACAGCCCCTGGGAGGCTTTCGATGTCGGTGAATAGCTGCAGCGCTCGGGTCAGCGCGTCCACCGCGGCCTCTGGATCGCCTCGGGCGCGATAGCCGCGTCTGGTGCGCAGGCGCCGAGCACTGATTCACGCGACGCCGAGCAGCGGAGACGGCGGTTGCGGCCCAGGTCGGTTTCTCCGAACGATCGGCGGCACTACGCGCGAATGATTTCGAGGGCTTGCAGTGCCGGCACCAGTGCCGGGTTGGTGTGCGTGCGCGACCACAGCAGGTGCAGTTCGACCGGTGCGTCCGGCTGGCCTTCCAGCTCGGCCCAGGCGACGCCGTCGATGGTCATCCGGGTCGCCGACGCCGGGACGAACGCCACGCCCCTGCGGGCGGCCACCAGCCAGATCATCGTGTGGATCTGGCTCACCGAGTGCACGACGTTGCGGTGCGCGATCGGCAGGAGCCGGATGACCAGGTCGTAGAAGTAGCGGGCGTTGTCCGGTGCGTACATGATCAGCGGTTCGTTGGCGAGGTCGGCCGCGGTGACCGGCCGCCCGAGGTCCGCCAGCCGATGTCCGCCGGGGACGCACAGCACGAGCGGTTCCCGGTGGATCAGCCGTGAGGCGAAGGCGTCCGTGTCGAACGGCGGGCGGGCCAGGCCGAGGTCGATCTCGTCCCGGTTCAGCGCTGCCACCTGGTCGTTGGTCACCATCTCCGACAGTTCGACGTGGACGTCCGGGAGGGTGTCGCCGATCGCGGTGAGCGCCGCGTCCAGCACCCCGAACACCGACGCGCCGGTGAACCCGATGCGGAGATACCCGGCCGCTCCGGCCGCGACCCGGCGGGCCCGGTCCGGTGCCCGGTTCGCCAGCGCGAGGAGCCGGCGGGCGTCGACGAGGAACGCCTCTCCCGCGCGCGTCAGCCGGGCGCCGCGGGTACCGCGGTCGAACAGCTTCGCCCCCACCGAGTGCTCCAGCTTCTGGACCAGCCGGCTCAGCGGCGGCTGCGTCATCGACAGCCGTGCAGCTGCCCGGCCGAAGTGCTGCTCCTCGGCGACCGCGACGAAGCCTTCCAGCTGCGCGAACGAGAACTCCATGCGGTGAAGGTATCAAGGCATGCCATATCGGTGTTGGAACTGCATCACGTGACCTCTTAACGTCACTGGGCAAGCCGGGCGACGAAGCCCGCGGTCCCCGGAGGTCTCCGATGACTTCAGTGCAGAACGACCCCCTGAACCTCGCGGTCGGCAAGGTGTTCCGCCGCGTCGTCCCGCTGTTCGTCGTGATGCTGATCTGCAACCAGCTCAACCGCGCCAACATCGGGTACGCCCAGGTGCACCTGGAGGCCGACGTCGGCATCGGCGCGGCCGCCTATGGCCTCGGCGCCGGCCTGTTCTTCATCGCCTACGCGGTCTTCGAGCTGCCCAGCAACATGCTGATGGAACGCTACGGCCCCAAGATCTGGCTGACCCGGATCATGGTGTCCTGGGGTGTCGTCTCGGCGGCCATGATGTTCGTGCAGGGTCCGACGTCCTTCTACGTCCTGCGGTTCCTTCTGGGCGCCGCCGAAGCGGGCTTCTTCCCGGCGATCATCTACTACTTCTCCCGCTGGCTGCCCTCGTCGCACCGCGGCCGCGCCACGGCCTTGTTCGTCGCGGGCTCGTCGGTGGCCGCCGCGATCTCCGGTCCGCTGTCCGGTCCCTTGCTGTCGATGCACGGGTTCCTCGGGCTCACCGGCTGGAAGTGGCTGTTCCTCGTCGAGGGCGTGCTTTCGATCGTTGTCGGCCTGTTCGCCTACACCCGGCTCGACAGCCGCGTCGCCGACGCCCGCTGGCTCACCGCCCCCGAGAAGGACGCGCTGACCGCCGCGATCGAGTTCGAAGACGCCGCCCGCCGCACGACGTCGGATTCCGTGTCGCGCTGGCGGATCCTCGCGCAGCCGCAGGTGCTGCTGTTCTGCTTGATCTACTTCGCGATCCAGCTGTCCATCTACGCCAACACGTTCTGGCTGCCGGCCATCGTGCGCCGCATCAACGGCACCGGAGACATCACCGTGGGGCTGCTCTCGTCGCTGCCCTGGATCTGCGCAGTCGTCGCGATGTACTTCACCGGGCGGGCCTCGGACCGGTCGGGGCGGAGCAAGCCGCTGCTGATCGCGTCGCTGGTCGTCGCCGGTGTGGCGACCTTCCTGGCGGCGATCGCGTCGCCGATCTTCGCCCTCGTCCTGCTGTGCGTCGCCGCGATGGGCTTCAAGAGCGCCAGCCCGCTGTTCTGGACGATCCCGCAGGGCAGCGTCCACCCCGTCGCGCTCGCCGCCGTCGTCGCGGTCGTCAACTCGCTGGGCAATCTCGGCGGGTTCGTCGCCCCCTACGGTTTCGGCCTGATCAAGCAGGCGACCGGGCAGGTCACCTGGGGTCTGTACGGCCTCGCCGCCGCCTGCCTGCTCGCCGCCGTGCTCGTGCTGTTCATCCGCCGCGACCGCGTGGTCACGGCACCCGCCGCCACCCGTACCCCGGTTCAGGAGCCGTCATGACCCTTGCCGCCCGCCTGGGCTCCGGCCTGCTTTCCTTCCCCGTCACGCACTTCGACGCCGAGCACCGCTTCGACGAAGACGCCTACCGCCGGCACGTCACCCGGCTCGGCAAGTACGACGTCGCCGGGCTCTTCGCCGCCGGCGGCACCGGGGAGTTCTTCTCCCTCACACCGTCCGAAGTGGACCGGGTGGTGCGTGCCGCCGTCGGCAGCGCGCCCGCCGGCACCCCGATCATCGCTCCCGCCGGGTACGGCACGGCGATGGCGATCGAGTTCGCGGAAGCGGCCGAACGCGCCGGGGCCGACGGCATCCTGTTGTTCCCGCCCTACCTGACCGAAGCACCGCAGGACGGCCTCGCCGCCCACGTCGAAGCCGTCTGCGCGGCCACCGGCCTCGGCGTCGTCGTCTACAGCCGCGTCAACGCCGCCTACGACGCCGAGACCGTCGCGCGCATCGCCTGCGCGTCACGGTCCACGCCGTCACCGCGCTGGAGTCCGCGCTGCTGGACCTGCTGGGTCGGCACCTCGAAGTACCCGTCTGCGACCTGCTCGGGGACGGCCGGCGGCGCGACGCCGTCCCGGTGCTGGGGTATCTGTTCTACGTCGGAGACAGCGCGAAGACGGATCTGCCGTACCGGCGCGGCCACTCGGGCGACGCGTGGCTGCGTCTGCGTGACCAGGAGGCGCTGACACCCGAGGCCGTTGTCGCGCTTGCCGAAGCTGCGCAAGCTCGCTACGGGTTCCGCGACTTCAAGCTCAAGGGCGGCGTCTTCCCTGCGGAAGAGGAAGCCGAGGCGATCCACGCACTCGCCGCCCGCTTCCCGGAAGCGCGCATCACCCTGGATCCCAACGGGTGCTGGCTCCTGGAAGACGCCGTCCGCACCGGCCGGGCGCTGCGGGACGTGCTGTCGTACGCCGAGGACCCGTGCGGCGCCGAACAGGGATACTCCGGCCGTGAGACGATGGCCGAGTTCCGCCGCCGGACCGGTCTGCGCACCGCGACGAACATGATCGCCACCGACTGGCGCCAGCTGGCGCACGCGATCCGCGCCGACGCCGTCGACATCCCGCTCGCCGATCCGCACTTCTGGACGATGGCGGGCTCGGTCCGCGTCGCCCAGCTCTGCCACGACTTCGGCCTGACCTGGGGCTCGCACTCGAACAACCACTTCGACGTGTCCCTGGCGATGTTCACCCACGTCGCGGCAGCCGCCCCGGGCGAGATCACGGCGATCGACACGCACTGGATCTGGCAGGACGGCCAGCGCCTGACCACGGACCCGCTGCGCATCGAGGGCGGCGAAATCGCGGTGCCCCGCCGTCCGGGGCTCGGTGTCGAGCTGGACATGGACCAGGTCGAGGAAGCGCACGAGCTGTATCTCGAGCACGGCCTCGGCGCCCGTGACGACTCCGCCGCAATGCAGTATCTGCGTCCGGAGTGGACATTCGACCCGAAGAGGCCCTGTCTGGCGCTCTGATCGTGCCTACTGACTCCGTTTCCGCTCAGCCAGGCGCACTTCGCCCGGGGTCCGGCCGAAATGCTCGCGGAACACCCTGGTGAAGTGGGACTGGCCGGAGAAGCCGCAGCCGTAGGCGATATCGGCGATCGTGGCGGTGGTCCCACCGGAGGTCAGCTGGGCGTACGCGTGGTCCAGCCGCCGTCGCAGGATGTAGCGCGCGGGACTCGTGCCCTCGGCTTCGAAGAGCCGGCTCAGGTGGCGGGCCGAGATCCCGGCCGCGGCGGCCACGTGCTGCGCGCTCAGCGCGGGATCGGTCAGGTGGCGGTCGATGTACTGCCGGATCGCGGCGAGGTGGCCGCGATCTCCCTCGAACCGGCGCGCGCCGAGTGCCCGGATGAGCTCCAGCAGCGTTGTCTCCGGGTCGTCGCCGCCCGGCAGCGACCGCTGGGTCACCAGCGCGTCGGCCACCGAGTGCAGGGCCGAGACGGCCATCGTCTCGGCCCTCGAACGCGTGCCGAGCACCGTGGGCTCGGGCACACCGCCCGGCCGGCAGCGTTCGGTGAAGACCGTGCGCGGGATGTCCACCAGGATCTGGCGCATCGGTGCGGAGAACGCGAACAGGTACGGCCGCTCGGTCTCGTACAGCACCAGGCTTCCGGCCTCGACCGGGAACACGCCGTCGCCGGAGAAGAACACCGCGGTGCCGCCGAGGACCAGGCTGGCGAACACCGAGTCCTTCGGCAGCGTGCGGCAGGTCTTCCGGGACCGTTCGACGGCGTGCGCGTTGCCCAGGATCTCCGCGACGTGCAGCGCACCGGCGGCAAGGTTGGTCTCTTTGGCCACCAACCCCTGCTCGGCGTACGAAGAACAGGTCAGGCCGACCAGTTCGCGCCGGTTGTGGTCCTCCCAGAACTCGATCCGCTCGTCGGGAGGCACGGACTCGGTGGACGCGCTGGAGACCACGGCGACGGGACTGCTGGGCGCGGGCATCGTTGCCTCCTGGCCGGTCGTGGTGCTGAGCGGCGTCGGTAGCTTAAGCCAGGTGGCCGCACGAGTCATCGCTCCCGGCAGCGCTCTCCCTTCATCGCGGTCCCGGATTCGGCCGGACGAGCACCTTGATCTGGCTGGTGCCGCCGAGCAGAGCCTCGAAGCCGCGGGGCACCACCTGGTCGAGGGGGATCGTGCCGGTGGCGATCGGAGTGAGGTCGAGCCCGTCCTCGGCGACCAGCCGGATCAGCTCGGGATGGCAGTTCCGGTACCCCACGCTGGTGATGATCGACTGCTCGTTGTTCACCAGCTCGAAGGCACTCAGGGTGATGTCGCCGGTCAGCCCGACCAGGACGACCCGGCCGCCACGCCGGGTGGCGGCGAGGCAGGTCCGGAGCGTGTGCGCCGCGCCGACCGCTTCGACGGCCACGTCGGCGCCCTGCCCGCCGGTCAGTGCGCGGACGCGTTCGGCCGCGTCCTCGCCGGATCCGGCGTCCACCAGGTCGGTGGCGCCGAGCCGGCCCGCCAGCCGCAGCCGCTCCGCCACCACCTCGGCGGCGATGATCCGCCTGATCCCCAGCCGGCCGGCCAGCAGCACGGTGAGCAGGCCGATCGGGCCGAGCCCGATGACCGCGACGGTGTCCGCGGGCCCGGCGCCGGAGCGGCGCAACGCGTGCAGGGCCACGGCGGCCGGCTCGAAGAGCGCGGCCTGTTCCAGGGAGACCTCGGGCGGCAGCCGGTGCGCCATGTAGGCGGGCAGCGTGCAGTACTCGGCCAGCCCGCCGTGCCCGGTCAGCCCGGCGAACCCGAAGTGGCGGCAGATGTTGTACTCCCCGGCCGCGCACCGCGGGCAGGTCCCGCACCGGTAGTGAGGTTCGACGGCGATCCGGTCGCCGATCGCCAGACCGGATACGTCGGGACCCACCGCGCTGATCGTCCCGCAGAACTCGTGGCCGAGCACCAGCGGCGCGGTGACCCCGGAGGCCGGGTGCGGGGTGCCGACCGGGACGGCGTGCGGCCCGTCGACGTATTCGTGCAGGTCACTGCCGCAGATCCCGCAGTAGGCCACCGCGATCGTGACTTCGCCGGGCCCTGGTGGGCGCACGTCCAGTTCGGTGATCCGGACGTCCTTCGGCCCGTGCCACACTGCCGCCGTCATCCTCATCGGGCCACCGCCGCCTTCGCCGCGGCCCGGCGGCGCAGCACCGCGGGCGCGGTCTCGCGCAGGCCGAGCGACAGCGCGGCGACCACGAGTGCGCCACCGGCGGCGATGAACATCGCCGTCCGCAGCCCCCAGACGTCCGAGGCCCAGCCCGCGACCACCGGGGCGAGGAATCCGCCTGCCAGTTCGCCGACGCCCATCACCAGCCCGAGCGCGGTGGCGAGCACACCGCGCGGCACGGTCTCGGCCGGGATGGTGGCCATGAACAGCGTGAAGCAGCCGAGCCCGGTGAAGCTGAGCACCACGACCACGCCGAGCACCAGCGGGTCGGGCACGTACACCACGGCCACCGGGCAGACCGCGGCGATCAGCGTGAACACGGCCATGGTGCGCCGCCTGCCGACCCGGTCCGAGATCGCCGGGGTGAGAAATCCCCACAGCACCCAGGCCACGCCGAAGCAGGTCATCACCGCGCTCATGGTGCCGGGGGAGAAGCCCTTGACACTGGTGAGGAAGACCGGGGTGAAGGTGATGATCACGATGAACCACGTCAGGTAGAAGCACGCGATCAGCGCGCAGAGCACGACGTTCCGGTACCTGAGCACCGACCAGAACGCCGGGGCTTCCGCTGCCGGCGGCCGGTCGGCGACCGGTGCCGTCAGGGCGGGACCGCCGGGCGGCACCTCGCGCACCGATCGCCGGATCCACACCGCCAGCAGCACGCCCGGAACGATGGTGACGAGGAACGCGGTACGCCAGCCGAAGTGCTCGGCCAGCCACACCACCACCAGCGGCGAGATGATGCCGCCGAGCAGGCCGGCCGACGAACCCTGCACCAGTCCCATGTTCAGCCCGCGCCGGTGCTCCTGGGACGCCTCGGCCATCAGTGACTGCGCGACCGGCAGCACCGCGCCCTCCGCGACACCCATCAACGCCCGGGTGAGCAGCAGGCCGGCGAAACCGGTCATCAACCCCGACAGCGAGGAGATGACGGAGAAGAGCAGAACCGCCGCGATCAGGATCGGCTTGCGGCTGCCCAGCCGGTCGGACAGCCGCCCGAAGAACATCCCGGACAGCGCCCAGGTCAGCGCCAGCACCCCGGACAGGGTCCCGAGTTCGGTGTTCGACAGCCCGAACTCCTTGACCAGGAACGGCGCCAGAAAGGACAGCGCCTGCCGGTCGAAGAAGACGAACCCGAACGACAGGAACAGGATCAGCAGCAACAGGTTCTCGTAGCGCCGGGCGGCCGCGGCGCCCGATCCGACGTCGGAAGACATGCATACCTCGATTCGCTGGAAGGCCCCCGGGAACAGGTGCGGAGCCGCTCAGCGGAGCAGCGAGTCCACGTAGCCGGCGCCGATGCCGACCTCGTCGTAGTGCCTGCGGCACATCTCGACGTAGTCGTGCACGTCGAAGTAGCCGGTGGTGTTGCCGTCTTCGTCCAGCCAGATCAGCGGTCCCTTCACGATGAACAGCGCCTTCATCGGTTCCGGGCCGTCGTAGGCGACCAGGGTGTGTCCCTCCCCGGGTGCCTCGTAGACGAAGTCGCCTGCCGAGGCCGTCCACGGCCGTTCGAGGTAGCCCCACTTCCCGGAGATGGTGTAGGCGAACACTTCGTGCGGGTGGTAGTGCCGGTTGACCAAGCCGGCCCGGGTGGCGCGCAGGACGTCCGACCAGGAGTTGTCCTTGATGTTGATCCACAGTGGCCGGGAACCGACGGTTTCGGTGAACGGCACGTAGTACCGGTCGTCGTCGGTGGCCACGTTCTCGAGGTAGACCTCGGGCAGCGCATCGGGTTTGACCGAGTTCCGGATCGGCTTCAGATCCTGCCAGAACTCCGTGGTGGCCTCTTCGGGCATCGTGGGCTCCTCGCGTCGAATCGGGAGCAACAGAGAACCTCGCCGGGGACGGGACCGTCTATCCGGTCCGGGACACCGGGTTGGCCTGTTCGGGACATGACGGCGCACCGCGCCGCCGCGGTCACGTGACTCGTTTGAAAGAGAATTGACAACGTGGTCATTTCGAACTCGTGCTGAACTTCCCGTTCCACGCTTGTGACGCTGACATGTGATCGCTAACATCCGACGTGTGACGGCTACCGCGTCCGGCGCTCGGCAGTGTGCTGGGACGACGGGAGTCAGGACGGGCTGGTCATCCGACCTATTTCGCCGTGCGGCTTGGTTATCGGGAGTGTCAATGGTGGCATCGGGAATGTCCCGCCGTGGCTTTCTGGCGGCTGCGGGTGTGACGGCGGTGGCGGCGACGGTGCCCGGCCTCGCGGGGTACTCGCCGCGCGCCTTCGCGGCGGACACGCAGACGAACCTGGCGAAGCTGGTCGACCTGCGGTTCGGCATGTTCAACCACTTCAACCTGGGCACCTTCACCGACGAGGAATGGGCGGCGGGTGGCCAGAGCCCCTCGCTCTTCGCGCCGTCCTCAGTGGACTGCCGTCAGTGGGCGGCCGCGGCGGCCGCGGCGAAGATGAGCTATGGAGTGCTGACCACCAAGCACCACGACGGTTTCGCCTTGTGGCCCACGGCGTTCGACCGGCAAAATGTGGCGTACTCGGGTTACCGGCAGGACGTGGTGCGCCAGTACGTCGACGCCTTCCGTGCCCAGGGGCTGAGAGTGGGGTTGTACTACTCGATCTGGGACCGCACGCACACGATTCAGGCCTACGGCGGTCACGTCGACGACCGCGCGCAGTCGATCGAGCCGGGCGACATGACCGTGGTGCTCGGCCAGATCCGCGAACTGCTGAGCAACTACGGCACCATCGACCTGCTGATGACCGACGGCTGGTCCTGGCAGATGGGTCAGCAGCAGGTCTCCTACCAGGCCGTTCGCGAACTGGTCAAGTCGCTGCAGCCGGACTGCGTGATGGTCGACATCGGCGGGTTGTCGCACCCCTGGCTCAGCGACGCGATCTTCTTCGAAGCTCCGCTGGGTGTCCGATCTCCCGCGGGCAACACCTACGCCGGTATCCAGGGCGAGACGATCAGCAACGGCTGGTTCTGGCATCCCAGTACCCCCACGACCGCCCCGCGCAGCCGCGATGCCATCCTGGCAGACCTGCGGGACCTCGAACCCAAGTACACGTCGTATCTGCTGAACTGCCCGCCCAACCGCGACGGCAGGCTCGACACCAACATCGTCAACCGGCTGGCAGAGGTTGGGGCCGCCTGGAGCCCGAACCGCTCACGCCCGCCGCTGCCCGCGCAACCCCTGCGCGTGGAATGGCCGGTGAACGCGGTGGCCGCCTACGCGTCGTCGTTCAACGACGGCGAGTTCGCCTGCAACGCGATCGACGGCCGCAGTGACGTCCGGTTCGAGACCTGCTGGTCCACCTGGGGCGGTGGCCGCACGTTGCCGCAGACGATCACCATCGACCTCGGCGGTGTGTGGAGCAATGTGTCCACTTTGGAGTATCTGCCCAAGCAGTGGAACCGGGACGGCGCCAACACCAACGGCGACATCACCGCCGCCCGGATCTCCGTCAGCACCAACGGGGTGGACTTCACCGAGGTGGCGAGCGTGAACTGGGCGGCAGGTCCGCAGCCCAAGGTCGTCGAGTGGGCCGGCCGGAACGTCGGCTTCGTGCGGATCCAGGTCACGGCAGCCACGGGCGGGTACGCCAACATCAACGGTGTCCACATCGGAGGGAGGTTAGCGCGGCCACAGCTGGTGTCCCGGTTTCCGGCCGCGAACACGGTCTACCGCCTGCAGGCGAGGCACAGCGGCAAGGTGGTCGACGTCTCGGGCGCCGGCACCGCAGACGGCACTCCGGTGCAGCAGTGGTCCTGGAACGGCAACGCGTGTCAGAAGTGGACGTTCGTCTCCACCGGGGACGGCTACTTCAAGATCCGTGACCAGAACAGCGGCAAGCTGCTGGAGGTCGGCGGACTCTCGCGGGACAACGGCGGGAAGATGGGCATCTGGCGTGACGCGAACGTCTACCAGCAGCACTGGGCGGTCACCCCGGTCGGGGGCGGCTACCACATCCTGACCAACCGGCTGAGCCGGCGGGCGCTCAACGTTCCCGGCGCCTCCGCGGCGGACGGCACGGTTCTCGACCAGTGGGACTACCAGAACGCTCCCCAGGAACAGTGGCAGCTCATCCCCTCCTGACGGGCGGCTTGCAAACAGTTGGCCTATCCCTATCCCGGCCAGGTGACCGGTGACGTCGGTGTGCACGATCCGAGCGTGGTCAGGCGCCCCGACGGCAGCTACCTGGTGGCGCACACCGGTGACAACATCTCGCTCAAGACCTCCGCCAACGGCACCCGGGTGATCCTGGCGACCTGCACCGGCGGCGACCATCAGCAGTGGTCCTTCTGAGCAGTGGTAATCCAGCGATCGTGAGCAGGTGTCGGCCGAAGGAGAACTCGTGGCCAGCTTGTCCGGGTGGGGAGGTGGGGAGGTGTCGCGGAAAACCGGCCTTGAGTCTGCGGGCCGCGGGCGGGCCGACATTGCCAAGAAATCGCTCTTGCATGGTCGGCCACGTACGCATCTGCCGGCCTGCCGGGTGCTACGCCGGCCCGAGAATGCCGGATCGGTCGGAGATTTGCGAGGATGAGGGTGGGTATCAGCGACATCGGCAAGGCGGTTGGTGTCCTTCGTGCGGGGGGATTGGTCGCTGTCCCGGCCGAAACGGTGTACGGGCTGGGCGCCTGATCGTCCACCTTGCCGCCGCCGGGCAGTGGGGCGGCTGGGTCGCCGGCGTGCCCGAGACGGCGCTCGTGCCGGCCAAGCACTTCTGGCCCGGACCGCTCACGCTGGTCCTGCGGCGCGGTCGCCGGGTGCCGCCATCGTCGGCGCGACCGGCGAGATCCCCAGCGTTCTGCGGCCCGGGCGGGGTGACGCCGGAGGAGCTGGAAGCGGTGCTCGGGCACCCGGTCGCGACCGGCTCGGCGAGCAGCCGCATCCGGGTGCCCGGCCAGCATCCCTCGCACTACGCGCCCCGCGCGCGCGTCGTCCTGGTCGAGCCGGGGGAGATCGCCACCGCAGCATGCGCGGGAGCGGGGACACCGGGTCGGTGTCTTTCCGCCGTCCTCCTGCGCCGACGTTGCGGTGAAGGCGCACGCCGTGGTGGCGATCCCGGAGTCCATGGCCGACTACGCGCGTGGGCTGTACGGGTTCCGGGTGAAACGCGGCTCGATACGGCCGAATCGACGCTTCGGTTGTCACGAAAGCATAACGAAAGATTTTCTTTGCCGGGGTTTACAAGCCGTCGATCGAATTTCTAGGATCCACAGCACGAGCGGGGGTGCTCGATCCTTTTGTCGGGACATGGAGGTTCCGGTATGGCCCACGCCGGGCGACGACGAGCTGTGCGGCCGAGGGCTGAGTGGTCGTGAAATCGGTTTACGCCCGGGCTGAGCATCGACTGCGTCTCGAGCGCCTGGCGCGGCAGGCAGCTTATTCGCAGCAGCGGGCAGGTGCGCGAATCCGCTGGGTGGCTGCCGTGCTGGCGGGACTCGTCGTGGTGGGCAGCGGCATACTGCTGACGACGGTGTCGAGCACCTCTCAGCCGCGTCCGGTCGCGTTGTCGCCGGTCTCGCTCGAGCCTGCCACCGCGCTGCCGCCGACGCCGACGCCGACGTCGAGCGCGAGCAGCCTTCCGGCGAGTGTCCCCGTGGCGGCTCCCGCGTTCACGATGTCGGCCACCGCGACCCGGTCGAGTGTCGCGCAGAAGCCGCCGCAGAAGCCGCCCGTTCAAGCCGCTCCGAACTGCCCGGCCGCGGGCACGTCGACGCTCAACGACGATGCGGCCGGCATCACCTACAGTGGCTCGTGGCGCCCCAACCGCAATCGCGGGTACGGCGACTTCCACGACGACGTGCATTACACGAATTCGAACGGTGACTCGGTCAGTTACTCGTTCACCGGAACCGGCATCTCCCTTTTCACCGAGACCTTCCGCGACGAGGGACGAATGGACGTCTACCTGGACGGGCAGTTCCAGCGCACCGTCGACACCACCAGCGACACCAGGCGCGTGCAGCAAATCGTGTTCAAGGCGTGTGGCCTGCAGGCGGGTTACCACAACATCCGGGCCGTCAAGCGCAGCGGCGACAACATGCTGATCGACCGCCTCGACGTCACGCCCTGACCGGGTTCGGCGGGATCACGCCCGCGGTCAGCCGACGTCGGCGGAGAAGGAGTTGACGGCGAGGCCGGCGCCGCCGTTCCACGGCTCGAATCCGGCCTGGATGCTGGTCAGGTACCAGGAGGCGTCGACCCGGGTCCTGGCATCGACGTCGTTGACGAAATCCATGACGTTGAACGACAAGCTCGGCAGCGCGTACGGAGATACGTAGGAGACCACGTCGTTCTGGCCGTTGCTGCCCTGCCACACCTGCCAGGTCTGTCCGGCGATGGTCGCGTTCCCGACCGGGCTGCCGATGGGCTGGATACTGCCCTGGTGGTTGAACCAGATCATCAGTTCCATCTGGTTCACACCGGTGGTCTTCGGGGTGGGGTCCATCCAGATGTCGTAGGCGGCGTCGTAGGTCCCGCCGACGTAGCCGTAGGAGATCGACGACGGTGCGCTGCCGATCGAGCTGAGCTGCTTGGGCAGGTTCGTGCCCGGCGAGCAGGCTCCGTAGTGGCAGCCCGCGTAGATTGCCGGATACGAGACCGGCGCTCCGTTGGTGGGGGCGACGCCCTGCTGGCTCTTGATCTGGAACCCGTTCGACGTGACGTTGATGCACTGCTCGGCGCTGGTGCCCCAGCGGTTGTTCATCACGATGTACTTGCCCGCCGTGGCCGACCCGAACTGGTCGCAGATCAGCGTGTCGGCGTGCGCGGAAGTCACCGCTCCGACGGCCGGTACGGTGACGGCGGCCGCGGCCAGCGCGATCACGGACAAGGTTTGCTTCAGCTTCATCGCTGCTACCGCCTCGGTTCAGTGGCGCTCTGGGAGCGCTCTCAGAGGTTGACCGAATTGATGAAACCACAACCGAACCGCCAGGAAAAGAGTGGTCTCGTAATTGGCGTGCATCGTCCCGTCCGTCCTGCGTATGCCTGCTTGCGAATTCGACGAATTCATCTTTGCGGCCGCGGCCGCTAATTGGCGAGTTCGCAGCGTGTTTCGTTCACGGCGAAGTCGGCAGGCCGGGGGTTCGCGGATGTGTGCGAGCCATTGAATCCGAACTCGACCGTGCCGGACGGCGCAATCGTCGCGTTGTACGTTGCCGCGCGGACGGTCACGCGGCTGCCGCTTTGTGCGTATTCGCCGTTCCAGCCGTGCGTGATCTGCTGGCCCGCGGTGAACGTCCACGTCAACGTCCACGGCGAGAACGCGGAACGACCCGTATTCGTGATGAACACCGAAGCGGTGAACCCGTCGGGCCACGAGTCTCTGATCACGTAGCGGACGGTGCAGGCAACGGCGGGAAGGGAAGCCGGGGCACGCGGGACCGCCGGGACCGCCGAGGCGGGCGGGGGCGAAGCAGCCCGGCGGGGGCCGGAGGCCGGAGCCGGAGCGGCCGGGACGGAAGGAATCCCCGGTGGCGGGGCTGGCGTGGTCGTCGTGGCCGGCTTCGATTCCGGAACAGGCACGCTGCCGGGATAGCCCCTCGGCGGCCGCTCCGGGAACTCCGGCAGCAGGGAGGGAGGTGACGGAGAAGCCGGCCGCGACGGCTGCGGCGCCGGGGTCGCGGCGAACGCGATCAGGCCACTCGCCGCGACCACGGCGGCCAGGCCGAGACTCAGCCGCAGCCGGTTCCCTCCGGCCCGGCGCCCGGAGCGCAGCCGATGCCTGATGACACTGTCCGGCACGTAATCCTCACCCATGGTGCGCAGCCACAGGTCCTCGACCAGCACCTCCTGGCTCTCTTGCTGTGGGGAAACGGCCATGCGGACACCTCCTGGCGTTTCGGGGGGATTGGATCGGACCTGCTTTTCTGGTCCGCCAGCGTACCCCGTCCGGCCGAGTACCGACACCCTTTCGGTGGCCGACGGCGGCAGCCGGTTGCCGTAAGTGAAAATGTCGAAAAATGCGCACAGTGACCGCCGCGGTAGCTCCGGGGATACGAAATCAACGGTCGATCCTTCGCGGTAAGCCGGTCGTCGAAATGTCGAAAAAGCCTTGCGTGCAGGGAAAACGTATCCAGTTATGCGTGCCCCGCGCGCCTCGGGCTTTACAGCGAAGTCCCATTATGGTTCCCTTCGGTCTGGAAGCGCTCCCAGATCCCTGGTGAAGACCTGCTTCACCGTGTGTCCAGCCCAGTCCTGTCCGGACGGTGCGTGGCACCGGCGTTCATGTCATCAGTTCTGTCCGGGCCGAGGCCGCCACGACGTTCACCGGTCGTGCGGACCTGTCCGGCTGAAAGGTAATTCGATGAAGCCAATCCGCATGCTCGCATGGACGGCCGTCGCACTGGCCGGGATCGTCGCCTCCGTGGCGGCCCCGGCTCTTGCGGCCAGCAGCACGACCGCCACGCCGAAGGTCGCCGAAGCAGGGACCGGCTACTGGCACGCCGTCGGATCTCAGCTGGTCGACGCCACCGGCGCGCCGGTCCGGATGACCGGCGTCAACTGGTTCGGCGCGGAGACCGCCAACTACACCCCGCACGGCCTGTGGACCCGGAACTACCAGGACATGCTCGACCAGATGGCGGGCCTCGGCTACAACACGCTGAGACTGCCGTACTCGAACCAGCTGTTCGACCCGGGCTCCACGCCGAACAGCATCGACTACGCCAAGAACCCCGACCTCGAGGGGCTCAGCGGGCTCGAGGTTCTCGACAAGATCATCGGCTATGCCGGCACGAAGGGCATGAAGGTCTTCCTCGACCAGCATCGCCCGGACTCCGGTGCCCAGTCCGCGCTCTGGTACACCAGCGCCTATCCGGAGAGCCGGTGGATCTCCGACTGGACCATGCTCGCCAAGCGGTACGCGGGCAACTCCACTGTGGTCGGTGCCGACCTGCACAACGAACCGCACGCGATCCAGGGCGGCGGCGGTGCGTGCTGGGGCTGCGGCGACACCGCCGCCGACTGGCGGCTGGCGGCCGAACGGGCCGGCAACGCGATCCTCGCAGCGAACCCGGACTGGCTGATCATCGTCGAAGGTGTCGACTGCGTCAGCGGCACCGGCGATCCGCAATGCGGCTGGTGGGGCGGCAACCTCTCCGGCGTGAAGGACAACCCGGTCAGGCTGTCCAAACAGGACAAACTGGTGTATTCGACGCACGAGTACGCGACCTCGGTGTTCCCTCAGCCGTGGTTCGGCGACCCGGCCTTCCCGGGGAACATGCCGGCTCTCTGGGATCACTTCTTCGGCTATCTGCACAAGGGCAACATCGCGCCGGTGCTGATCGGCGAGTTCGGCAGCACGCTGTCGGATCCGCGCGACAGGACGTGGTTGCAGGAGCTGATGAAGTACGCCGGCACCGGCACCTCGGGGATCAACTTCACCTACTGGTCGTGGAACCCCGACTCCGGGGACACCGGCGGGATCCTCGACGACGACTGGACCACGGTCAACCAGGCCAAGCAGAGCATCTTGCAGCCCTACCTGATCCCGCCCAAGTAACCGGACCTATGACGGCAACCAACCCAGAAGCAGAGGAGTCCACTCGATGACGAGCGAACTTTGGTTCCAGAAAAGGAAAAGGCCGCTCGGCTTGGTCGCCGTCGTGGCGGCAGCGGCCATCACCGGGGCGCTGATCGTGGCCGGCGGCGCGGCGGATGCGGCGAGTGACCAGGTCGCGCCCTCGCCGGCGACCGAGGTGGAAGCCCATGTGGACAATCCGTACGCCGGGGCGAAGGGGTACGTGAACCCGGACTGGTCGGCCGAGGTGACCGCGGCGGCCGCGGCCAAGGGCGGGACGCTGGGTGCCCAGATGGCCAAGGTGGCCAACACTTCCACGGCGGTGTGGCTGGACCGGATCGCGGCGATCGCGGGCACGTCGAGCTCGCGGGGTCTGCGTGGGCATCTGGACGCGGCGTTGGCACAGCAGTCCGGCAGCACCCCGGTGACGATCCAGATCGTGATCTACGACCTGCCGAACCGGGACTGCTCGGCGCTGGCGTCCAACGGTGAGCTGCTGATCGCGCAGAACGGGCTGGCCCGCTACAAGGCCGAGTACATCGACCCGATCGCGGCGATCCTGGCCGACCCGAAGTACAAGCCGCTGCGGATCGTGACGGTGATCGAGCCGGACTCGCTGCCGAACCTGATCACCAACACCTCGCTGGCCAAGTGCGCGGAGGCGCAGTCGAGCGGGGCGTACGTGCAGGGTGTCCAGTACGCGCTGAACAAGCTGCACGCGAT
>NZ_JBDZYD010000019.1:2500-191132 GCF_040064235.1 Amycolatopsis melonis | reverse complement strand
GAGTTGACCAGCTCGACCGCGTCACGACGGAACTGCTCCGGATACTTCGACCTGCGAGACACCAGGACATCCTCCCTCCAGACCACTGTCTGGAATCAAGGTGTCCGGCCCCAGGGGGCAACTCCACACGGGTGATGCCCGCCCAATCACACGTGATGCCCGTCGGGTCAGGACGGGGGTGGGGCCGTGCTGGAACGGACCACCAGTTCCGTCGGGACGCTCACCGGTTCGCCCGCTTCCGCGCCTGTCTCGATTTCCTTCAGCAGGGCCGAGACCGCGTGGCGGCCGACCGCCTCGAACGACTGGCGGATCGTCGTGAGCGGGGGCCAGAAGTGGGCTGATTCGTCCATGTCGTCGAACCCCACCACGCTCACCTCCTCCGGCACGCGACGGCCCGACTCGTGCAACGCGCGCAGCAGGCCCAGCGCCATCTGGTCGTTCGCCGCGAAGATCGCCGTCACCGTCGGGTCGGCCGCCAGGCGCAGGCCTGCCTGGTAGCCCGACTCCGGGGACCAGTCTCCGACCGACACCGGGGGTACCTCCCGGCCCTCCTGCTCCAAAGTGGACTGCCAGGACCGGCGGCGGCGCTCGGCCGAGTACGACTGGGGCGGGCCCGCGATGTGCCAGACCGTCTCATGCCCAAGCGACAGCAGGTGCCGGGTTGCCCGGGCCGCTCCGTCGGCCTGGTCGGTGTCGACGATCGGGTAGTCGTAGCGGGCGCTCGAGTCGATCACCACCACCGGCAGTCCCTGCGGCAGTTCGATTTCGCTCTGGTCGAGCTGGTGCTGCTCGATGAGGATGATGACGCCGTCGACCGCCTGCTCGTTCAGCTTGCTGAACGCCCCCGTCACCTCGCCCTGCGTCGGGCGGGTCACCGGCATCAGGATGATCGAGAACCCCTCCGCGACGACCGCCGCCGCGATGGCGTCGAGGGTGCGGCTGTTGCCGAACGTCGGCAGTGCCGAGATGATCACGCCGATGCTGCGGAACTGGCCGTTGCGCAGGGCTCTTGCCGCGCTGTTGGGCCGGTAGCCGATCCGGCGCATGGCCGCCAGCACCCGCTCGCGGGTGGCGTCGTCGACGTTCGTCTTCCCGTTGGCGACCCGCGAGACCGTCTGGCCCGACACCCCCGCCTCCTTGGCGACGTCCGCCATCGACGGCCCCCGGCGCCGGGCGGACGTGGTCGCTGTGTGGCGCGGCACGGTCACTCCTTGGTGTCCTGGACATGTTTACGTCAACAAGTTACTCTGCGGCCGTCCATGTTGACGTAAACATCTCGCCGGGTCCACACCCGGCGTGCGCGATCACCCGGAGAGACGATGACGTCCACAGCCGCACCGCCCGTCCCCGTGCCGGCGCGCCCGGCACCGAGGGCCCGCCGGGCCCGGCGGAACTGGCGCGGCTGGCTCTTCGTCGCGCCGTTCATGCTCGTGTTCGTGCTGACCTTCATCGCGCCGGTCGTGTACGCGTTCGTCCTCAGCCTCTTCCGCGACCAGGCCTTCTTCGGCGGCACGGTGTTCGTCGGCGCCGACAACTACACGCAGGTGCTGGCCGACCCGAAGTTCTGGGAGGCCTTCCGGCGGGTGCTGGTGTTCCTGGTCGTGCAGGTGCCGATCATGCTGCTGCTCGCGCTGGTCGCGGCACTGGCCATCGACAGCGCCCGGCTGCACGCCGCCGGCTTCTTCCGGATCGTGATCTTCCTGCCGTACGCGGTGCCCGCCGTGGTCGCCGCGCTGATGTGGGGCTTCATCTACGGCGACCACTTCGGACTCGCCGCGGACCTGAACCACCTGTTCGGCACCGACGCGATCAAGCCGCTGTCGCCGAACTGGCTGCTCACCTCGATCGGCAACATCGTCACCTGGGAGTTCGTCGGCTACAACATGCTGATCTTCTACTCCGCGCTGAAGGTGATCCCCAAGGAACTGTTCGAGGCCGCCGCGATCGACGGCGCCGGCACGTTCCGCACCATCCTGTCCGTCAAGATCCCCGCGATCCGCGGTGCCATCGTGGTCGCGACGATCTTCTCGATCATCGGCAGCTTCCAGCTGTTCAACGAGCCGAACATCATGCGCAACCTCGTGCCGAACACGATCGGCACCTTCTACACGCCGAACATGTACGCCTACAACCTGTCCTTCAACGGGCAGCAGTACAACTACTCCGCCGCGGTCGCGATCGTGATGGGCGTGATCACCGCGGTCATCGCCTACGTCGTGCAGCTGCGCGGCTCCCGGAAGGGGATGTGACGTGGCGACGT
The DNA here is from genome assembly GCF_040064235.1 of Amycolatopsis melonis. NCBI lineage: Bacteria > Bacillati > Actinomycetota > Actinomycetes > Pseudonocardiales > Pseudonocardiaceae > Amycolatopsis > Amycolatopsis melonis. The sequence goes on along the minus strand of NZ_JBDZYD010000019.1, from coordinate 188,872 downwards.
TCTCGGTGACGCGGCCCCGCAAGTCGCGCGTGCTCACGGCGGGGATGGCGCTGTACCTGATCTACACCCTGCTTCCGCTGGTGTGGCTGGTGATCAACGCGTCGAAGACGCAGCCCGCGCTGTTCTCGACCTCGGGACTGTCGTTCGGTGGCCCGTTCGCGCTGTTCGACAACATCGGCCAGACGTTCACCTACAACGACGGGATCTTCTTCCGCTGGCTGGGCAACACCCTGCTGTACGTCGTGGTGGGCGCCGGTGGCGCGACGATCTTCGCGACCGCGGCGGGCTACGGGCTGGCCAAGTACCGCTTCCCCGGCCGCCGCGGGGTGTTCGCCGTCGTCCTCGGGGCCGTGGCCGTGCCGCCGACCGCGCTGGCCGTGCCGACGTTCCTGATGTTCAGCAAGCTCGGGCTGACCAACACGCCGCTCGCGGTCATCATCCCGTCGCTGATCAGCCCGTTCGGCCTGTACCTGATCTGGGTCTACGCCGCCGACGCCATCCCCGACGAGCTGCTGGAGGCGGCGCGGATCGACGGCGCGGGCGAGCTGCGGATCTTCCTCACCGTGACGCTGCGCCAGCTGGTCCCCGGGATCATCACGGTCGCGCTGTTCACCATGGTCCAGACCTGGAACAACTACTTCCTCCCGCTGATCATGCTCAGCGAACCCAAGTGGTACCCCCTGACGGTCGGGCTCAACCAGTGGAGCGCGCAGGCCAACGGGGCCGGCGCCCAGCCGATCTTCAACCTGGTGCTCACCGGGTCGCTGCTCACGATCATCCCCCTTGTCGTCGCTTTCCTGCTCATGCAACGGTTCTGGCAATCGGGCCTGAGCGCGGGCAGCGTCAAGCAGTAGCCGCCGTCACACCGCCGTGAAGGGACATTCGATGTCAAGATTCCGCACCCACGCCAAGGCGGCCGCCGCCGTGGTGCTGGCCGCCGCGCTGGCGGTCGGCTGCTCCTCCGGGGGCACGTCGTCCGCGCCCGCCGCCGCCACCGGCACGCAGGACGCGGTCGACGCCGCGCTGAAGGCCGGCGGCGAGATCACCTACTGGAGCTGGACGCCGTCCGCCAAGGACCAGGTGGCCGCGTTCCAGAAGGAATACCCGAACGTCAAGGTCAACTACGTCAACGCGGGGACCAACAAGGAGGAGTACACCAAGCTCCAGAACGCGATCAAGGCAGGCTCGGGCGCGCCCGACGTCGCGCAGATCGAGTACTACGCCCTCCCGCAGTTCGCGCTGACCGACTCGCTGGTCGACCTGAACTCCTACGGCTTCGGCTCGTTCGAAAAGGACTACAGCGCCTCGACGTGGGCGCAGGTCAAGAACGGCAACGGGCTCTACGGCCTGCCGCAGGACTCCGGCCCGATGGCCCTGTTCTACAACAAGGAGGTCTTCGACAAGCACGGCATCGCCGTGCCGAAGACCTGGGCCGAGTACATCGAAGCGGCGAAGAAGCTGCACGCCGCCGACCCGACCAAGTACATCACCTCCGACACCGGTGACCCCGGGTTCGTGCTGAGCATGATCTGGCAGGCGGGCGGGCGCCCGTTCACCGTCGACGGCCGGAACGTGAAGGTCAACTTCGGTGACGCGGGCACGAAGAAGTGGACCGCGATGTGGGACCAGCTGATCCAGGGCAAGCTGCTCGCCCCGGTCAAGGAGTGGTCCGACGACTGGTTCCGCGCCCTCGGCGACGGCACCATCTCCTCGCTGGTCACCGGCGCCTGGATGCCGGGCAACTTCATCTCGTCGGTGCCCGGTGGGGCCGGCAAGTGGGCCGTGGCGCCGATGCCGACCTACGACGGCCAGCCGGTCACCGCGGAGAACGGCGGCAGCACCCAGTCGGTGATCAAGCAGAGCAAGAACCCGGCGCTGGCCGCGGGGTTCGTGCGCTGGCTCAACCACGCCGGCGGCGTCCAGCCGTTCATCAAGAGCGGCGGCTTCCCGTCCACCACGGCCGACCTGAACTCGCCCGCGTTCGTCGACGAGGCCGTGCCGTACTTCGGCGGCCAGAAGATCAACCAGGTGCTGACCCAGGCGTCGAAGGACGTCGCGAAGGGCTGGACCTACCTGCCGTACCAGACCTACGCCAACAGTGTCTTCAGCGACACCGCGGGCAAGGCCTACCTGAACGCCACGCCGCTCGACGCGGGGCTGGCGGCCTGGCAGCAGGCCATTGTGGACTACGGCAACCAGCAGGGCTTCACGGGCCGCGCGGATGGACCTCCCACAGCGAGGGCGCCGGGGGCGGGTAATCCGGCCCGGTCCCGCGTCGCCTCTTCGGTTCCTTCGTCGAGCACATGGGCCGGTCCGTCTACACCGGACTGTACGAGCCCGGTCACTCCACTTCGGACGACCGCGGCTTCCGCGGTGACGTCCTGGACCTGGTCCGGGAGCTGGGGCCGACCGTGCTCCGCTACCCGGGCGGCAACTTCGTCTCCGGCTACCGCTGGGAAGACGGTGTCGGGCCGGTCGCCGACCGGCCCGTCCGGCTGGACCCGGCGTGGCACAGCGTGGAGTCCAACCGCTTCGGCCTGCACGAGTTCGTCGCGTGGGCCGACGCCGCGGGTGCCGAGGTGATGTACGCCGTCAACCTCGGCACCCGCGGTATCCAGGAAGCCGCCGACGTCCTGGAGTACTGCAACCACCCGGGCGGCACGGAACTGAGCGAGCGGCGGCGGGCCAACGGCGCCGACCGCCCGTTCGGCTTCAAGCTGTGGTGCCTGGGCAACGAGATGGACGGCCCGTGGCAGATCGGCCACAAGACGGCCGAGGAGTACGGCCGCCTCGCCGCCGAAACCGCCCGCCTGATGCGGATGATCGACCCGGACGTCGAGCTGGTGGTCGCGGGCAGCTCGCACGCGGACATGCCGACGTTCGGCTCTTGGGAGCGCACGGTGCTGCGCCACACCGCGGAACTGGCCGACCACATCTCGCTGCACGCCTACTACCAGGAGCTGCACGGCGACACCGACAGCTACCTCGCCAGTGCCGCCGCGCTGGACCGCTACATCCGCACCACGGCCGGGGTGATCGACGAGACGCTGGCGGAACTGGACCTGGACAAGAAGATCGGCATCAGTGTCGACGAGTGGAACGTCTGGGACCTGCGCCGCTGGAACGAGGTCGACCAGCAGGCACTCGCCGAGGGCGGCTGGCGGGAGCACCCGCGGATCATCGAGGACACCTACACCGTCACCGACGCGGTGGTGGTCGGCTCGCTGCTGAGTTCCCTGCTGCGCAACGTCGACCGCGTCACCATGGCCAACCAGGCCCAGCTGGTGAACGTCATCGCGCCGATCCGCACCGAGCCCGGCGGCCCGGCCTGGCGCCAGACGACGTTCCACCCGTTCCAGCGGGTCGCCGCGCTGGCAGGCGGGGCGAGCCTGCGCCTGGCCGTCGAGGGGAAGCGCCTGCGTACCGCGCAGCACGGCGAGGTCGACCTCGTCGACGCCGCCGCGACGGTCGAGGAGTCCGGGCGCGGCGCGGTGTTCCTGACCAACCGCGCCACGGCGTCGCCGACCGAGGTCCGGATCCGCCTGCGGGGCGCCCGCTTCGGCGTCTACGCGGCGGAAACCCTGACCACACCGGACGGTGAGACGCGCCACGCCGTCAACACCGCCGACTCACAACCGGTCCGGCCGGTGCCGCTGCCCGGCGCCGCCGCGACGTCCGATCCCGGGGGGACCACGATCACCGTGACACTGCCACCGCTGTCCTGGAGCGTGCTCCAGCTGGCCCCGCAGGCGGGCCCGCATGCCTGAGTTCGCCATCGGGGAGAACGACTTCCTGCTCGACGGGCGCCCGTTCCGCATCCTTTCCGGTGCCCTGCACTACTTCCGGGTGCACCCGGACCTGTGGGCCGACCGGATCGACAAGGCGCGCCGGATGGGGCTCAACACCATCGAGACGTACGTCGCGTGGAACGCGCACGCCCCCGAGCCGGGCACGTTCGACCTGACCGGCGGGCTCGACCTGGACCGGTTCCTGCGCATGATCGCCGACGCCGGGATGTACGCGATCGTGCGGCCCGGCCCGTACATCTGCGCCGAATGGGACAACGGCGGCCTGCCCGCGTGGCTGTTCCGCGACCCCTCGGTCGGGGTCCGCCGGTACGAGCCGAAGTACCTGGCCGCCGTGCGCGAGTACCTGACGAAGGTGTACGAGATCGTCGTCCCGCACCAGATCGACCGCGGGGGACCGGTGCTGCTGGTCCAGGTGGAGAACGAGTACGGCGCGTTCGGCGACGACAAGCGCTACCTGAAAGCGCTTGCCGACCACACGCGCGACTCCGGCATCACCGTGCCACTGACCACAGTGGACCAGCCGACGCCGGAGATGCTGGAGGCGGGCAGCCTGGAGGGCCTGCACCGCACCGCGTCCTTCGGCTCCGCCGCCGAGGCACGCCTGGCCACCCTGCGGGCCCACCAGCCGACCGGGCCGCTGATGTGCAGCGAGTTCTGGAACGGCTGGTTCGACCACTGGGGCGCGCACCACCACACGACCTCGGCCGCGGAATCGGCGGCCGAGCTCGACAAGCTGCTCGCCGCGGGCGCGTCGGTCAACCTGTACATGTTCCACGGCGGCACCAACTTCGGCCTCACCAACGGTGCCAACGACAAGGGCGTCTACCAGCCGCTGATCACCTCCTACGACTACGACGCGCCGCTGGACGAAGCCGGTGATCCGACGCCGAAGTACCACGCGTTCCGCGACGTGATCGCCCGCTACCACAAGGTGCCCGACACGGTCCCGCCGCCTGCCCGGCCCGCGCCGACGCCGTCTTCGGTGCTGCGCGACCCCGTCCGGCTGCTCGACGCCCCGGACCGCTGGGGCATCTGGGAGTTCCACGAGGAGCTGCCCGCGTTCGACGACCTCACGCCGATGCCGAAGCTCGCGCTGCTGCGCACCAGGGTCGAGGGCGACCGGCCGGGCGTGCTCGCCTTCGGCGAGGTCCGCGACCGCGCCACGGTGTTCTTCGACGGTGCCCCGGTGGGCACGCTGGCCCGCGACCACCACGAGCGCGCGCTCGCCCTGCCGCGCGCGACCGGCGAGCTGCTGGTGCTGGTCGAGGACCAGGGCCGCGTCGACTACGGCCCGCGCATCGGCGAGGCGAAGGGCATCATCGGCGGGGCCACGCTGCACGGCGAACCGCTGACCGGCTGGGACGTGCTGCCACTGGACCTGGCGGAGCTGCCGTCGCTGCGTCCGGCACAGCCGGAGTCCGTCGCGGGCGCCGTCGCCGGCCCGGTGCTGATGCGCACCGAGATCGACGTCGACGAGCCTGCCGACCTGTTCCTCGACACCGGGGAGTGGGGCAAGGGCATGGCTTGGCTCAACGGGTTCGCGCTCGGCCGGTACTGGCGGCGCGGTCCACAACGGACGTTGTACGTGCCGCGCCCGGTGGTCCGGGCCGGTGCCAACGAACTCGTCGTGCTCGAACTCGGCACGATGCTCGACCCCGCGGCCCGGTTCGTGCCGCGGCCGCTGCTCGGCCACACCGAGGCCTGAGAAATCCCCACCGCACCGAAGGGCAGTTCGACGATGAACCTGCGGCGTTTGCTCACCGTCCTTTGTGTACCGATTGTGGCGACCGGACTGGCGGCCGTGCCCGCGGAAGCGGCCACCACCGTCACGGTCAAGCCGGATCCGACCTACCGCCAGCAGCCGTTCGACGGCTGGGGTTCCAGCCTGGCCTGGATGGCCGAGGCGACCGGCGGCTACCCCGACGCCATCCGGAACAAGCTGGCCGACATGGTGTTCGGCCCCGATGGCCTGAACCTCAACATCGCCCGGTTCAACGTCGGCGGCGGCAACGCCCCCGACGTCCCGCCGTACCTGCGCGCGGGCGGCGCGGTGCCGGGCTGGTGGAAGGCCCCGGCGGGCACCACCCGCGCCGACAAGGACTGGTGGACCCCCGGCGACCCGGCCGAGTTCGACCCGAAGGCCGACCCCAACCAGCGGTGGTGGGTGAGCAAGATCAAGAACCGCGTCACGAAGTGGGAGGCGTTCAGCAACTCGCCGCCGTACTTCCAGACGGTCTCCGGCTACGTCTCCGGCGGCTTCAACGCCACCGACGAGCAGCTGCGCAGCGACAAGATCGGTGACTTCGCCGCGTACCTCGCGCAGGTCGTCAAGACGCTGGAAAGCGCGCACGGCATCAGGTTCGCGTCGGTGAACCCGCTGAACGAGCCGAACACCAACTACTGGAAGACCACGCTCGGCGCCGACGGCAACCCGACCGGCGGGCGGCAGGAAGGCGCGCACATCGGACCGGCCGTCCAGGCGCAGCTGATCCCGGCGATGGACGGCGCGCTGAAGGCGGCGGGCTCCCGGGCGATCGTCTCCGCGCCCGACGAGACCAACCCGGACATCTTCGCCGCCGACTGGAACGGCTGGTCGGCCGAGGCCCGCGCGGCGGCGGGACGGCTCAACGTGCACACCTACGGCACCGGCAACCGCCCGGTCCCGCGGGACATCGCCAAGGGCGCGGCGAAGCCGCTGTGGATGAGCGAGGTCGGCGGCAGCTGGCTCGACCGGCAGGACTTCACGAACATGGACCCGGGCCTCGGGCTGGCCAAGCAGATCACCGACGACCTGCGCCTGCTCGAACCGAGCGCGTGGATCAGCTGGCAGCCGATCGAGGACTACAACAACATGAAGCCCGGCGGGGAATCCGCGGCCGGGATGAACTGGGGCGAGATCCAGGTGCCCTTCGACTGCCCGGCGACCGCGACGCTGGAAACCTGCCAGATCAAGACGAACACGAAGTACAACACGATGCGCAACTTCACCCACTACATCAAGCCGGGCGACCGGCTGATCGGGGTGAACGACACCGCGTCGACGGCCGCGATGCGCGGCGAGGACCTGGCCACGGTCGTGCACACCAACGCGGGCACCGACGACCAGGACGTCACGCTGGACCTGTCCGGGTTCCGCAACATCCGGCCCGGCGCTTCGGTGACGCCGGTCGTCACCGACGTCAACGGGGCGCTGCAGCGGGGCAAGCCGGTGAAGGTGACCGGCGGCAAGGCGACGCTGCGGGTGCCGGCACGCTCGGTGACCAGCTTCCTCGTCAACGGCGTCTCCTCGACGGCGGCCGGCACGGGCATCGGCTCGGGCACGCCGTTCACCTTCACCGGCGTGCAGAGCGGCAAGTCGCTCTCGGCCGAGAACGGCACGCTGGTGCAGCGCACGACGGACGCCTCGGCGGCCGCGCAGCAGTGGACGCTCACCGACCGCACGGGCCGCTACGGCAACCGCGACCGCTTCACCATCACCAACGTGGGCACGGGTCAGGTGCTCAGCACGTCCGGCGGCGCGGTGACGCTGGCCGCGCCGGGCACGTGTGACCTCGCCGCCCAGTGGACGCTGTCCACCACCGGCGACGGCACCTGGACGTTCGTCAACGCGGCGAGCGGCCAGCTCCTCGACGTCACCGGCGAGTCCCGCGACGACGGCGCGCGCATCGGCCTGTACAAGCCGACCAACGGGCCGAACCAGCGCTGGCAGGCCGTCGCCCGCTGACAACGTCGCTGAAGGCCACCATCAGGGCATTGGACGCCCTGATGGTGGCCTTCGCGGCTTTCAGGCGGGTTTGAGCGGGTCGTGGCCGATCGACATCAGGCGTCGTCGCCAGTGGGCCTCGCCCGCGGTGGGTTCCAGGTCGTCACGGCGTTCCGCGTGGACGCGGTCGACCACCTTGCGCATCACGCCGGCGTCGCGGTCGTCCACGTCGGACCGGCGTTTGCGCAGGATGGCCAGCACCTGGTGGCCCGTCGGCGGGCCCGCCTCGCCGGGCAGCGGCTCGGTGTCCTCACCCGCGTCCCGGGTGCGCAGCCAGTCCTCCAGCTCGCGCGAGGTCATGTTCACCACGCGGTGGAACTCCGTCCAGAGATCGTCGTCAACAGCCGGATTGTCCATCCTCACCGGCTACCCGGCGCGGCCGACGGCAAACCGGGCGCCCGCGGCCGGTAGAGTTCACCCGGACCCGTTGAAACGCCAGCGGTGGTCTCGGTTGACGCTGCTGGCGAGCTCATCCCCGTGCTCGCCGCTTGACGCATGGGAGGGGTGGGCCTTGCCGACCACTGGCGACGGCATGGCGGAGCGGGTCGACGAGCTGAACGCCGTCCTGGCGGATCTCGTCGGGGTCCTCGAATCGGTGTCGGACACGCCGGGCCTGCTCGACGCGGTGTGCGGGGAAGCGGTCCGGGTGGTCCCGGACGCGGACCTGGCCAGCATCATGGTGGTCCGCGACGGCGTGACGCAGACCGCGGCCTTCACCGACGAACGCGCCCGGCAGATGGACGACGTCCAGTACGCCGCAGGCGACGGTCCCGGCCTGCTCGCGGCGCTGACGGGCGAGGTCGTCCGCGTGGCGGTCGACGAAACGGGCGACCGGTGGCCGGAGTTCGTCGCCGCGGCCAAGGAACTGGGCGTAGGCAGCTACCTGGCGGTCCCGCTGCGCGTGGACGACACGCTGGTCGGCGCGATCACGCTGTTCGGCTTCGGCGCGCACGGCTACCACGAGTTCGACACGAAGGTGCTGCGCCTGTTCACCCTGTGCGTGGAGACGGTCCTGCGCCTGACCCGCCGCTACCGCGAGGCACGAAGACTGGCCGACGAACTCCGCAACGCAATGGAGACCCGCGCGGTGATCGAGCAGGCGAAGGGCATGCTGATGCTGATCCACCGCGTGAACGAGGACGCGGCGATGCAGCGCCTGATCGTGGAGTCCCAGCACACGAACATCAAGCTCCGCGACGTCGCGGCCCGCTTCACGAAGCGAATGAGCTCGGCCGACGGCCCGCGCCGGACCTGAACAACGCCCCGAGCCCGTCCCGCACCGGCGCCTCGCCGGCCCGCGCCAGCGCGTCCCACACGGTGACGGCGGTGGCGGTGAGCACCGGCTTCCGCAGCCGCTCTTCGAGCCCGGAAAGCAGCGGCGTGGTGTGCAGGGCGGTCTCGGGAACGAGCACAGCCTGGGCGTCCCGGTGGTCGGCGGCGACGGCGAGAGCGGTGATCCGCGGTCCGTCCCACGCGGCGGCTACCGGTTCTCCACGGGCGGCGCAGAGCACCTTGCGCAGGCCGGACGGGATCTCGAAGTCCAGCGCCCCCAATGTGGCGTTCGGTGCGTCAGATGCACCCAACGTCACATTGGGGGCGCTTGAGAACCGGCGGTCAGCGGCAGCGGTAGCTCGACGCCGACGCCGGATCACCGCCGGTGTAGCGGGAAACCCGCGGATAAGCGCACAAGTCCCGGGCCGCCCTGCCGTCGGCGGTCGCCGCCGCCAGGGTGACCGGGGCCCGGCCGTGCTCGACCCAGTCGACCAGCGCACCCAGGGGGTTCGACGGCTGGGCGCCGTCGCCGCCTCCGCAGTGCTGGACGCCCGGGGCCAGGAACAGCCGGTAGAAGTCGTTCACCCGCTGCGGGCCGCCCAGCTGCCGGTCCACCTGTGTGCGGTAGACCAGCGCGCCGCCTGGGGGGATCAGCTGGTCGGCCGTGCCCACCACCGTCAGCAGCTTGCCGCCGGTGCGGCGGAACGCCGTCAGGTCCGGGTCCGACGTGCCGATCACCGTGTCGTACTCCCGCACCGACTGGCGGAACAGCTCCGCGAACTCGCCGTAGGTCAGCGTCGACGTGTCGAAGTCCGGCTGCTTCTTCAGGAACGACCGCACCCACTGCACGGCCACCGGGAAGCCCGGCGCGTACAGCGTGCCGTCCGGACGCGGCTGCGTCCCGGCCAGCCACGTGTAGTCCGCGCCCTTCGGCAGGCCGAACCACAGGCGGCGGCCGCGCTCGTCGGCCGGGCCCGCCCAGATCTTGCGCATGACCTCGGCGTCCGCCGCCGTCACGGTGAACTCGCGGCCGTCGCAGACGACCTTCGTGCCGACCAGGCGGCGCGGGTCGTAACCGCACTCGTCCGGCTGGTCGACGATGCCGTTGGTGACGCCGTCGCGGGCGTCACACGCCTGGATCGCCGCCTTCTGGAACGCGGAAAGCACGCACGTGCTGGGGAAATCGTGCTCGTTGTTCATGACGACCTGCGGCCACAGCGTCGCGACGGCGAACTGCGTCCACTCCACCGCCGGGGCGTTGGCGAGGATGCCGTCGAAGTCGCCGGCGTAGTTCTGGGCCTCGGAGTAGCCCTGGCGGCCGCCGGTCGAGCAGCCGTTCCAGTAGGAGTACGTCACCGGCCGGTGGTAGTAGCGCTCGGTGACGGCCTTGCCGAGCACGGCCTCTTCGTGCGCCGACCGGGTGGCGAAGTTGGTCAGCAGGGTCCGGTCGACCCGGCCGTCCGCGGTCAGGGCCCACGAGGTGTCCAGGCCGTTCTCGGACACGCCGGCGTCCGTGGTCACGGCGCTGTAGCCGTCCTTGACCGCCTGTTCGAGGGGCGCGCCGAAGTTGCCCGCGGCGTACGCGCTGCCGCCGACGGCCTGCAGCCGCCCGGTCCAGCCGTGGTCCGGCAGGGCCACCGCGACCCGGACGTGGTCGTGGCCGTCGTGGGTCAGGGTGACGGTGACCTGGCAGAAGGCGGTCTTCGGCTCCGCCGTGACGGATTCGATCTTCGCGCCCGGCGGGGCGGGCACCGCGACGGCGGCGCAGGACGGCGTGGCCGCGGCGGCCGGCGCGAGCTGCGTGACGGCGGTCAGCAGGAGCGGCACGGTGGCCGCCAGGAACAGGCGTCTCATGGGTCACTTTCGTCCGATGTGGACAGGGCAGGCGAAACGCTAGGCGCCGGGGCGGGGGTTTCGCGCCCGTCGGGTGACGCCGTCGGTGTACGTCACCTGGGTAAGGTCGGTTCCATGGCGCTGCACGGACGGGACACCGAGCTGAAGGAGCTGGGCGAGCTCGTCGACGGGCCGGAGGACCGCAGCGGCGTGGTGATCCGCGGCGAAGCGGGCATCGGCAAGTCCGCGCTGGTGGCGGAGACGGCCGCGGCGGCGTCGGTCGCGGGCCTGCGGGTGCTGCGCACGGCCGGGGCCGAGGCCGAGCGGAACCTGGCGTACGCGGGGCTGCACCAGCTGCTGTACCCGGTCCGGGCCGGAATCGCCGACCTGCCGTCGCCGCAGCGCGACGCCCTGCGCACGGCGCTGGGACTGGCCGACGGCGCGTCGCCGAGCGCATACCTGGTGGGGCTCGCGGCGTTGACGCTGCTGGCGGAGGAGGCGGCGGCCAAGCCGTTGCTGCTGGTGGCCGAGGACGTGCACTGGCTGGACCGGGCTAGCGCGGACGTGCTGGCGTTCGTCGCCCGCCGGATCGAGAACGAGCCGATCATCCTGCTGGCCACCCTCCGCGACGGCACGGAGTCCCCGCTCCTCGACGCGGGCTTGGCGGCAATGACGCTCGACCGCCTCCCGGCCGACGCGGCGGCGGACCTGCTGGACGCGGTGGCCCCCAGGCTGGCCCCGGCCGTCCGGACCCGGGTGCTGACGGAGGCGGCGGGTCACCCGCTGGCCCTGACGGAACTGCCGGCGGCGCTGGCGCAGCTGGACGGCCTGGACCCGGTACTGCCGCTGACCGAGCGACTGGAGCGCACGTTCACGACCCGGGTGGCGGCCCTGCCGGACGAGACAAGGACGGCGCTGCTGGTGGCGGCGCTGAACGAGACAACATCGGTGGCCGAGACACTTACGGCGACGGCGGCCCTGCTCGGGACGGCGGCCGATCTGCCGGAGACTGGCGCGGGGCGGCTTGGTGCGGGTGAGCTGGGTGCCGCGGGGCCGCCGGTGACCGGCGCGGGGCGATTGGCCGCGGGTGAGCCGGGCGCGGCGGGGCCGCCGGTGACCGGCGCGGGGCGGTTGGGCGCGGGTGAGCGGGGCGCGGCGGGGCCGCCGGTGACCGGCGTGGGGCGGTTGGGCGCGGGTGAGCTGGGCACGGCGGACCTGCCCGAGCCCGGCGCGGCGCGGCCGGCCGCGGGCGAGCCCGGTGCGGCGGAGCTTCCCGAAACCGGCGCCGCCCCCGGCCGAACTGCCGCGCAGCCCACCGTCGATCCCGCAATCCTCGCCCCCGCCGTCGACGCGCGGCTCGTCGACCTCGCCGCCGGTGTCGTCACCTTCCGGCATCCCCTCATGCGGTCCGCCATCCCCGCCGCCGCGAGCCCGCTCGACCGGCGCCGCGCCCACCTCGCCCTCGCCGATGCCCTGGCCGGGGAGCCCGACCGGCGGGCCTGGCACCGGGCCGCCGCCACCGACGGGCCCGATGAAACCGTCGCCGCCGATCTCGAACGGACCGCCGAGCGGGCCCGCTACCGGGGTGGGGCCGCCGCCGCGATTGCCGCCCTCGAACAGGCCGCGCGGCTCAGTCCCGAGCCCGGGGTGCGGGCCGATCGGCTGCTCAGAGCCGCCGGACTGGCCGTCGACTCGGGACGGCGGGAGACCGCCGAACGCCTCGTCCACGACGCCCGCCCTGCCGATGCCCGCCGCCGGGCCACCGCGAGCCGGCTGCTCAGCGAGTTCGAAGACGGCGTCCGCGAAGACCCCTCCCGTGTCGCGGAACTGGCCGTGACCGCCGCCGAAACCGCCGCCGACGGCCAGTACGACGCCGCCCTGCGCATCCTCTGGAGTGCCGCCATGCGGTGCTTCTGGACCGAGCCCGGAGCCGCCGCGCGCCGGGCGCTGCTCGACGTTGCCGACCGGCTGCCCGTGCCGGACGACGATCCGCGGATCGTCGCCGTCACCGCGTACGTCGCTCCTTTCGAACGCGGCGAAGCCGTGCTGGGGAAGCTGCGGCAGCTGGCCGCGCGGACCGGGGCCGATCCCGAGATCGACCGGTATCTCGGCAGCGCCGCGCTGCAGGTCGGGGCCTTCGACCTGGCCGCGCGGTTCTCCGCGGCCGCGGCGCCCGGCCTGCGGGCCCAGGGACGGCTCGGGCTGCTGCCACGCGCACTGGCCGTGCTGGCCTGGAGCCGCGTCCGGCTCGGGGACCTCGCCGGTGCGGTGCCCGCCGCGGCCGAGGCGGCCCGGTTCGCCCGCGAGACCGGGCAGCCGTTCATGCACGGCTTCGCCACCGCCGTCCAGGCCGAGATCGCCGCACTCCGCGGCGAGGCCAAACCCGCGAAAACCCTCGCCGACCAGGCCGAACGTGGTGGGCTCGCGGCCGGTGCCCGTCCCGTGCTCGCCACCGTGCAGCTCTCCCGCGGGCTGGCGAACCTCGGCGAAGGCCGGTTCGAGGACGCCTTCGCCGACCTGCGCCGCCTGCACGACCCGGCCGACCCCGCGTACCAGCTGGCGCTGCGCGCCTACTGCCTCGCCGAACTGACCGAAGCCGCGGTGCGCGCCGGGCAGGCCGACGCGATGCGGGACGTCGTCGCCGAGCTGGAGCCGCTCGCCGCCGTCACGCCGTCACCCGCCCTGCACATCGGCCTGCGGTACGCGCGTGCTGTGCTGGAGCCGGGTGACGAGCTGTTCGCCGAAGCACTGCGGGCCGACCTGACCGGCTGGCCCGCCGAACGCGGCCGCGTCCACCTGGCGTTCGGCGAGTGGCTGCGGCGGCAGCGGCGGGTCGTCGAGTCGCGGACGCACCTGCGCACCGCCCGCGAGACCTTCGACGCGCTGGGCATGACGGCGTGGGCCGAGCGCGCCCGGCGCGAGCTGCGCAGCGCGGGCGAGTCGAGCCCGAACCGCGGCCCGGACGCCCGCGACAAGCTGACCCCGCACGAGCTGAGCATCGCGCAGCTGGCCGCCGACGGGCTGACGAACCGCGAGATCGGGCAGCGGCTGTACCTTTCGCACCGGACGGTCGGCACCCACCTGCACCGGATCTTCCCCAAGCTGGGCGTCAGCTCCCGGGCCGAGCTGGCGGCCATGCTCAGGACGCTCGAAGGATGACGTACACCGGCTGCGTCACCTGACGGGCGCGAAGGTCACCGGACGCTTCCTAACGTCGTGAAAGTCCCACGGTCTTTCGCACAGGAGCGTCCAGATGATCAGCAGGAGACGATTCGGCCAGGTGTTCGCGGCGGGACTGGCGGCGACGTCGCTGGCCGCGTGCTCGTCGAACGCTGCCACCCCTTCAGCCCAGCCGGGCCCCGATCTGCGGGCAGGCTCGGGCGCGCACACCTCACTCGGCGAGGTCAAGCACGCCGACGCCGGGCTGGTGACCATGGCGTACTACGAGTTCGGCCCGGCGACCGGCCAGCCCGTCGTGCTGCTGCACGGCTGGCCGTACGACCCGTACAGCTACGTCGACGTCGCGCCGATCCTGGCCGACGCGGGTTACCGGGTGATCGTCCCGTTCCTGCGTGGCTACGGCCCGACGGCGTTCAAGTCCGCCGCGACGGTCCGCAACGGCCAGCAGACGGCGGTCGCGCTCGACGTCATCGCCCTGATGGACACGCTCAAGATCGACAAGGCCGTCCTCGGCGGCTACGACTGGGGTGGCCGGACGGTCGACATCATCGCCGCGCTGTGGCCGCAGCGGTGCACGGCGATCGTCGCGGTGAGCGGGTACATCGTCACGAACCTCAAGGCCAACCAGCAGCCGCTCGCCCCGGCGGCCGAGCTGGGCTGGTGGTACCAGTACTACTTCGCGACCGAGCGCGGCCGCGCCGGCTACGCGGCCAACCGCCACGACTTCAACAAGCTGATCTGGAAGAACGCCTCGCCGTCGTGGAACTTCGACGACGCGACCTACGACCGCAGCGCCGCGGCGTTCGACAACCCCGACCACGTCGCGATCGTCATCCACAACTACCGCTGGCGGCTGAGCCTGGCCCCCGGCGAGCCGCAGTACGACCAGTACGAGCAGAAACTGGCCGCGGGCGCGACCATCGGCGTCCCGTCGATCACGATCGGCAGCGACTTCGACGGCCCGGCCAAGGACGGCAAGGCCTACCGGTCGAAGTTCACCGGCAAGTACGAGCACCGCGTCTTCGACGGCATCGGCCACAACGTCCCGCAGGAAGCCCCGCACCCGTTCGCCCAGGCAGTCATCGACGCCGCCCACCTGTAGGGCCGTGAATGGCCCATTCACGGACTCCACGTCCGTCAATGGGCCATTCACCGCTTTCAGCGGGACGCGCGGTGGATGACGTCGACGACGGCGTCGGGTGCCGCGGCGGCGATCGCGTGCGGGGAGTCGACCTCGGTGATCGCCGCGTGCGCGCGGCGGGCCTCGAACCGTTCCGCCGCCGGGGGAATCGCCTTGTCGCGCGTGGCGACCAGGGCGTACTTCCGGATGCCCGCCGGTGCCGTGGCGGCGATCTTCTCGTCGAACGCCGACGCCAGGATCGGCCGCTGCCCGGCCGCCGCGACGGCCGTGTCCAGTGCCGGCAGCCCCGCGGCGAACAGCGAGGGGTAGCTCGCCGCGTTGACGAACAGTTCCGGGCCCACCGTGTGCGTCGTCGACGGTCCGATGAGCGAACCCGGGAACTGGGCGTTCAGCTGCCCGGCCGTCTCACCCGCCTCCGGGATGAACGCCGCCGCGTACACCAGCGCCTTCACGTCCGCCGTCCGTCCGGCCAGCTCGCTGATCAGCAGGCCGCCGTACGAGTGCCCGACGAGGATCTTCGGCCCCGGCACGGCGTCGAGAACTCCTTGCAGCGCAGCGACATCCGCCGCGACGCCACGCAACGGGACGGCGGGCGCGACCACCGGGTAGTGCTCAGCCAGCAGCGTCCGCGTGACCGACGCCCACGCGGACGCGTCCTCGAACGCGCCGTGCACCAGCACGACCGTCGGCTTCGGGTGCGCGGGCACGGCGGCGACGCCGGGGGAGGCGGCGGTGAGCACGCCCGCCCCGACGATCGCCGCCGCGGCCAGTGCACCGATGGTGCGCTTCATCAGGCGACCGTCGCGTCGAGGGTGACCTCGATGTTGCCGCGCGTGGCCTTCGAGTACGGGCACACCTGGTGCGCGCCCCGGACCAGCTCGTCGGCCGTGGCCTGGTCGATGCCCGTGGCCTCCAGGTGCAGCACGGCGCTGAGCTTGAACTCGCCCGCCTCGGTGTCGTGGTGCAGGGTGACCTCCGCGACCACGGCGAGGTCGTTCAGCGGCACCTTCTTCGCGCCCGCGACCCGGCGCACGGCGCCGACGAAGCACGAGGCCCAGCCCGCCGCGAACAGCTGCTCCGGGTTGGTGCCGTCGCCCGCGCCGCCGAAGGCCTTCGGCACGGCGAGGGTGACGTCGAGCGCGCCGTCGTCGGAGGTCGCGCGGCCCCCGTTGCGGCCTTCCGCGGTGGAGGTGGCGACGGCGGTGTAGGTCACTTCGGACATGGTCTTCCTTTCAGCGGGTGACGTCACCACGCTAGGAATCCGCGTCCGGGCGCGGCGACCGTCGCACGACGTCATCGGTGTACGTCATCGCAGCCGCCCGTCCGCCAGCCGCAGCCACCGGTCGATCCCGATCTCGCCGAGGAACCGCTCGTCGTGGCTGACGACGACGAACGCGCCGCGGAACGCCGTCAGCGCGCTCTCCAGCTGCCCGGTGCTGACCAGGTCGAGGTTGTTCGTCGGCTCGTCGAGCAGCAGCAGCTGCGGCGCCGGTTCGGCGAACAGGACGCAGGCGAGCGTGGCCCGCAGCCGTTCCCCGCCGGAGAGCACGCCGACCGGCAGGTGCGCGCGGGAGCCGCGGAACAGGAAGCGGGCCAGCAGGTTCATCCGCTGCGCGGCGGGCAGCGCCGGCGCGGCCGCGGCCAGGTTCTCGGCGACGCTGCGGTCGTCGTCCAGCAGGTCCAGGCGCTGCGAGAGGAACGCGATCCGGCCATCGGCCCGGGTGACGGTCCCGCTCTCGGGTTCGAGATCGCCCTTGAGCAGCCGCAGCAGGGTCGACTTCCCGGCACCGTTCGGGCCGGTGAGCGCGATCCGCTCGGGGCCGCGGATCGCCAGGTCGACGCCGTCGCCGAAAAGGTCCCGCACCCGCAGGTTCTCGCCGAGGAACAGCGTCCGCCCCGACGGCACCTCCGTCTGCGGCAGCTGCAGGCTGATCTTCTGCTCGGGCCGCAGTTCGCGCTCGGCCTGGTCGAGCCGGGCCTTGGCCGCGCCGACGCGTGCCGCGTGCGTGCCGTCCGTCTTGGCCGCCGACTCCTGGGCGTTGCGTTTCATGGTGCCGGCGAAGATCTTCGGCAGCCCGGCGTTGCCGAGATTGCGTGACGCCGTGCTGGCGCGGCGGGCGGCGCGTTCGCGGGCCTGCTGCATCTCCCGCTTCTCGCGTTTGACTTCCTGTTCGGCGGTGCGGATGTTCTTCTCCGCGACTTCGCGGGCGGCACGGACGGCTTCTTCGTAGGCGGTGAAGTTTCCGCCGTGGAACCGGATTTCGCCGCGGTCCAGCTCGGCGATGCGGTCCATCCGGTCGAGCAGCGCGCGGTCGTGGCTGACCACGAGCAGGCAGCCGGACCAGTCGTCGAGCACGGTGTAGAGCTTGCGCCGCGCCTCGAGGTCGAGGTTGTTGGTGGGTTCGTCCAGCAGCAGCACGTCCGGGCGCTTGAGCAGCTGGGCGGCGAGGCCGAGCGAGACGATCTGGCCGCCGCTGAGCGTGTCCAGCGTGCGGTCGAGCGTCACGTCGGCGAGGCCGAGCCGGTCGAGCTGGGCGCGGGTGCGTTCCTCGATGTCCCAGTCGGTGCCGATGGTGGTGAAGTGCGCTTCGCCGGCGTCCCCGGATTCGACGGCGGCGATGGCGTGCAGGACCGGGGCGACGCCGAGGACCTCGGCCACCGACGGCTCGCCGGTCAGCGGCAGGTCCTGCGGGAGGTAGCCGAGCACGCCGGCGGCGGTGACACTGCCCGCGGACGGCGTCAGCACGCCGGCGACGAGCTTGAGCAGGGTGGTCTTGCCGGACCCGTTGGGGGCGACGAGACCGGTGCGGCCGCCCGGGAACGTGGCGGACAGGCGGTCGAAGACGGGGGTGTCGTCGGGCCAGGAGAAGGACAGGCCGGACAGCACGATTTCGGACATGGCGAAGACCTCGCGAGGATGCGTGCGGAAAAGGGGACGTCGAGGGCGGCCCGCACCGGCACTGCCGGGGGCCTGCGCACTCCGGGGCTACCCGGAGATGTCGACGTCACCTGCCACGACCAGGTCTCCTCCGCGTTGATCTCCCTGCCGAAGATAGCAGGGTTGTCCGTCCGGGCCGGGGGTAACCGGGCCGGATGCGCATCGTGGTGACCGGGGCAACGGGCAACATCGGGACCGGAGTCGTCCGCGCGTTGCGGGCGGATCCGCAGGTCGAGAGCGTCGTGGGACTCGCGCGACGCCCGGCGGAGGACAGCGTCACGGCCGACGTCGAACGCGACGACCTGGTACCGCACTTCCGCGGCGCCGACGCGGTGGTGCATCTGGCGTGGCTGTTCCAGCCGACCCACCGGCCGGAACGCACATGGCGCGCGAACGTCCTGGGGTCGCTGCGGGTGTTCGACGCGGCGGCGACGGCGGGGGTGCCGAAGCTGGTGTACGCGTCGTCGGTCGGCGCGTATTCGCCGCGCGAGGACGACGAGCCGGTCACCGAGGACTGGCCGACCCACGGCTGGCCCGGCGCGGCGTACACGCGCGAAAAGTCCTATGTGGAGCGGTATCTCGACGCGTTCGAGCACCGCCACCCGAAGCTGGAGGTGGTCCGCCTCCGACCGGGCTTCGTGTTCCAGCGCAGCGCGGCGACCGAGCAGCGCCGGCTGTTCGCGGGCCCGTTCCTGCCGGGCTCGCTGGTCCGGCCGGGGCTGGTGCCGGTGCTGCCGGACATCCCGGGACTGCGTTTCCAGGTGGTGCACACAGATGATCTGGCCGACGCGGTCCGCCGCACGCTGACGCGCCCGGTCCGCGGAGCGTTCAACATCGCGACGGCCCCGGTGGTGACGCCCCGGTACGTGGCCCAGCTGCTGGGCGCCCGGACGATCCCGCTCCCGCCGGCGGCGGTCCGCGCGGCGGTGAGCGCGGCCTGGCGGGTGCACGCGGTACCGGCGTCCCCAGGCCTGTTCGACGCGGTGCTGCGGCTTCCTTTGCTGGATACGGGAAGGGCGGAGTCCGAATTGGACTGGCAGCCACGGCACGACGCGGCGTCGACGGTACGGGAGTTCCTCGCCGGACTGCGGTCGGGAGCGGGAGCGGACACGGCCCCGCTGGCCCCGGACCGGCCCCGGCGCAGGCTGCACGAGATCGCAACGGGCATCGGCCGCCGCCCCTGACCGAGTGCGGCGCGACGATCGCCGGTCGGATCGCGACGGGCATCGGCTGCCGCCTCTGACCCAACGCGGCGCGACGATCGCCGGTCGGGTCGCGACGGGCATCGGCTGCCGCCTCTGACCCAACGCGGCGCGACGATCGCCGGTCGGGTCGCGACGGGCATCGGCTGCCACCCCTGACCCAGCTCGGCGGCCACGTTTGCCCCGGCGCCTGTCCGCCGCGGCAACCACCAGCGGCCGGGCGGTCGTGAGTGGTAATTCGGGTTCTAACCCTAATTGCCACTCACGACGAGCTGCGGCAGACCGCTAACCCCGCTGGTGGTGGGCAAGCAGCCGGCCGAGCAGCCGGATCAGGGTCTGCCGGTCGGCGTCGGGGAGCGGGCCGAGCAGGTCGTCCTGTGCGCGGTCCAGCGTCTCGTCCAGCTGCCGCAGGTGGTTCTCGCCTGTCTGGGTGAGCGTCACCTGGTTGCGCCTGCGGTCGGCGGGGTCGGGTGTTCGCTGGACGAAACCCCGTTCGGCCAGCTCGTTGACGGCCGCGACGACGTCGCTGCGGTCCATCGTGCAGCGGCGGCCCAGTTCGGCCTGGCTGGCCACGCCGAACTCCGCGAGCGCGGCGAGGATGCGGTAGTGGTAGCCGCGCGCGCCCGCCGCCGCGAACCCGTCGGCGGTGAGCCGGTGGGCGTGCACGGCCAGCTGGCTCAGCAGCCAGCTCGGCTTCGTGGTCAGGCGGGCCGGAGGTTCCTCCATGCCGTCAGCCTAGGCGGTGGACGGCGCCCGGCTGAGGTCCACGACGCAGAACCGGTTGCCGTCCGGATCGGCCAGCACGACGCCCACTCGCCGATGGGGACGAGGCCCAGCGCCGCCGACCAGAACGCCGTGGCGCGCGGGACGTCCGAAACGCCGATCACCGGGAACCCGAGCCGCAGCACGCGTCCGGTTACCCGGGCGCGGGTGCGGCAAACTCAGGCGAGTTCGGCGGAGACGACCGCGGGCAGCGCGCGCAGTCCGTCGAGCAGGGGCTCGATCTCCTCGGCGGCCAGCAGGACCGCGCAGACCATGCTGCTCTCCCGGACGCCGTCCTTGACGTCGACGGACAGCTCGTGGACCAGGCGCCCGTCGAGTGCGCGGACCAGTTGCGGGATCTGCTCGGCGCCGCCGACGAAGTAGGTGGCGATCCGGCGGCGCAGCAGGGCCGTCCGGGTGGCGGGAAACGTGGGACTGGACATGGCTGATCTCCCGGGAAAGACGTGAACGGGGGAACGGGCCAGGTCCCGGAAAACGCGATCGCCGGACTGCGCGCCGGCGACCTGGGTTCAGCCGGCGCGCCGGGCTACGAGTCGCGAGGACGTCATCGGGCGCTGCACGGCCACAGGCTAACACGGCTCCGGAGTGTCCGGAACGACCACCGGAGGCCGGTCCGCCCGTGGACGCGTGCTGAAAGGCGCTTTCCTGGCGTCTGGCGCGACGAAAGTCCCTTTCGCTGCACCGGACGAGACGAAAGCGTCTTTCAGCTCGCCCGGATCACACCCAGCCCCAGCGGGGTGATCTCGTGGATCTGCGACTTCCCGGACCGCGCGCTGGTGATCAGCCCGCTCGCCCGCAGCACCGACGCGTGCTGGCTCGCCGTCGCCAGTGAAATTCCGGTCAGCTCGGCCAGCTCGCTCGTGTTGCAGCGGCTGATCGCCACTGTCATCAGCACCCTGGCCCGCGTGTGGCCCAGCAGCGCCGCCAGTGACGGGCCCGGCTCCGCGTCGCTGTCGAAGCGGCGGTGGCTGATCGAGTACACCAGCACCGGCGGGAGGGCCGGGTCCTTGTACGTCGTCGGCATGCCGTGCGCGAAGAACGTCGGGATCAGCCGGAGCCCGCGGCCGTTGAGGTGGAGTTCCTGGTCGACGGGGAAGCGCACCCGCAGCACCGGCGGGGACCACGTGATGTCCGGGTGCAACGTCGAGAGCAGCAGCTGTGGCCCGCCGCGGTCCAGGCTGGACTGCAGGCGGCGGCGGTCTCGGGCCACCGCGCGGCGGACCGTCGGCCAGTCCGGGGCGACGCACTGGCGGTAGTAGTCGTGCAGTGCCGTCCCGAGCCGGTGCAGTTCGCGGGGTTCGCCGTCGGCGAGGCGGCGCAGCCACGGCGGGACGCGGGTGCCCTGGGCCGCCAGCTCGGCGACGTCGCCCGCCAGCGCCCGCTCGGGCGTTTCGAGCACCGCCGAAACCCCTTCGCCGATCGTGCGGGCGCCTGCCGGGGTGAGGAAGTCGGGGCAGTAGCCGTAGGGCGGGACAGCCGACATCAGCAGCCGCCCGGACTCCGGGACTGCGGAGCGTGATCCCCGGCGCCAGCGGCCGAAGAGCGGCTCGCCTTCCGGCCGCCGGATCCGGTAGCTGCTCATCAGCAGTTCCCACATCGGATCGGCGTCCTCGGCGATGGTCACCTTCGGCAGGTCCGCATCCGTGAAGTGAATTTTCAACATCGCCGGCGCCTCCTTTACCCGGCCAAGGGTAGCCCTGGTGGGGCGGGTTTTCGCTGGCCCCGTCCCGATGCCGCGGAGGTTTACCGTGCAAGGCCGCCGGACGACGTTTCGGGCAGGCGCGAAACGTTTTCAGCCCCGTTGACCGTGCTCCGGGCCGCTGGCACGTTCGGCTCGACGAGAAGTGTCCTTCACCCGGCTGGGGGATCACGTGGTGACAGATTGAACACTTTCCGTTACTGGGGCTGAACTTTACTGGGGAAGGCGGATGCCCGCATGACGAACCACGAAGAACGGAGACCGCTGATCCTCCGGCGAGCCGGGAGCCGCCGGTGACCGTCGACGACCTCGCCTACGTGCCCGAGCCGGTGCGGAACCGGCCGTCCGGCCACGCTCCCGTGCTGACGCTGCCGGCGTTCGCGGACCTGAAGTACCGGCTGCTCGGCCCGGTTTCGGCCGTCGGCACCGACGGGCCCGCGCGGCTCGGCGGCCCGAAGCAGCGGACGGTGCTGGCCGCGCTGCTGCTCAACGCCAACCAGGTCGTCTCCGAAGACCAGCTGATCGAGATGCTCTGGGAGGACCGCCCGCCTGCCAGCGCGCGCGGGCAGCTGCAGGTCCGCGTCTGGGAACTGCGGAAGCTGCTCGGCCGCGAGGTGATCGTCCGCCGCGAACCCGGCTACCTCATCGAGGTCCGGCCCGGCGAGCTGGACGTCGACCTCTTCGACGACGTCACCAAGGACGCCCGCAGGCTCATCGACGGCGGCGAGCTGCGCCGCGGGGTCGAGCGCCTGCGCGCGGTACTGGAGCTGTGGCAGGGTCCGCCGCTGGGCGGGGTGACCGACGCGCTGGTGCGGCGCAGCGGCCAGCTGCTGGCCGAGCAGCGGATGGGTGCGCTCGAGACGTTGTTCGACGCCGAGCTGGCCACCGGACGGCACACGCACGTGGTGCGGGAGCTGCGGCACTTCGTCGACGAGTACCCGTTCGGCGAGCGGCTGCAGGAGCAGCTGATGCTCGCGCTGCAGCGCTCCGGACGCACGCCCGAGGCGCTGGAGGTCTACACCGCGACCCGCGAACGCCTCGACGCCGAGCTGGGCGTCGAGCCCGGGGAGCGGCTGCGGGCCATGCACCTGCAGGTGCTCAGCGGGACCGGCGACGAGCCGCCGGTGCCCGCGGCCGCCGAGGTCGTCACGCCGTCGCGGCCCGCCGAGCTGCCGCGGGACGTCCGCGGCTTCGCGGGGCGGACCGAGCAGCTGGCGCAGCTGGACGGCCAGCTCGCCGCGCGGGCCGGGGCGTACGCCTCGGACGTCTGGATCGTGCACGGCATCCCTGGCGTCGGGAAGACCGCGCTCGCGCTGCACTGGGCGCACCGCGTCCGCGACCGCTTCCCGGACGGGCAGCTCTACGTCAACCTGCGTGGCTTCGACGCCGACCGCGAGCCGATGGAGCCCGCGGTCGCGCTGGCGCAGCTGCTGCGGGCGCTGGGTGCCGACCCGCGGCGCATCCCGGAGGACGTCGACGCGCAGGCCGGGCTCTACCGCTCACTGCTGGCCGACCGGCAGGTGCTGCTGGTGCTGGACAACGCACGCGACGCCGAGCAGGTGCTGCCGCTGCTGCCGCCGACCGGGACCGTGCTGGTCACCAGCAGGCACCGGCTCGGCAGGCTGGTCGCCGAGTTCGGCGCGTTCTCCCTCGGCCTCGGCGCGCTCACCGACGCCGACTCGCGGGCCCTGCTCGGCGGCGTCCTCGGCGAGTGCCGGGTGGCCGCCGAGCCGGTGGCGGCCGGGGAGCTGGCGCGGCTGTGCGGGCACCTGCCGCTGGCACTGCGGATCGCGGCCGCGAACATCGCGACCGGCCCGGACACCACGGTCGCCGCGATGGCCGCCGACCTGGCCAAGGGCGACCGGCTCCGGCGGCTCGTGCTCGACGGCTCCGACGAAAGCGCCGTGACGCGGGCGTTCGCCGTCTCCTACGAAGCGCTGGCGCCCCCGCTGCGCCGGCTGTTCCGGCTGCTCGGCCTGGTCGGCTGCCCGGACTTCACCGCCCGCGGGGCCGCGGCGCTGACCGGCGACCCGGTCGAGACGGTGACGCGGCAGCTGCGGCTGCTGGCCGCGGCGCACCTGGTCGAGCAGCACGTGACCGGCCGCTACCGGCTGCATGACCTGCTGCGGGCGTTCGCGCTGCGCCAGGCCCACGCGGACGAGCCCGCCGCGGCGCGGGCCCGCGCGTGGCGCCGGTTCGTCGAGCTGTACCTCTCGGGCGCGGACGCGGCCGAGCGGATCTTCGGGCGGCGGCACGACCCGCGGCTGCCGCGCGAACCGGCGGTGGTGCCGGCGAACCCGCTCTCCTTCGCCGACTCCGCCGAGGCCGCGGCCTGGCTCGACGCCGAGCACGAGAATCTCTCCGCCGTCGTCACCCAGGCGGTGACCGAGGGGCCGTACCCGGTCGCCTGGTATCTCGCCGACGCCGTGCGCGCGTCCTTCTACCACCGTGGACGCCGGGTGGAGTGGGTCGATCTCGCGACGACGGTCCTGGCCGCGGCCCGCCGCCTGGACGTGCCTGCGGTGGAGGCGGTGACCGCGCAGAGCATCGGGCTGGCGTTCGTCCACCGGGAACGGCACGAGCAGGCCATCGAGTGGATGACCACGGCGTTGCGCGTGTTCGAGCGGGTGGACTGGCCGGAGGGCAAGGCCGCCGCGCTCAACGCCTCGGCCATCGCGCTGCGCGTGGCAGGCCGGTTCGAGGAGGCGGCTTCGCAGTTCGAGCGCGCGCTGGAGCTGCAGCGGCAGTGTGGCTACCGGCTCGGCCAGGTGAGCGTGCTGAACAACCTGGCATCGGTCCACCGGCAGCGGTGCCTGCTCGACGCGGCCCGCGCCTGCCTCGACGAGGCACTCGAGATCGCCGTCGACGAGGGCTACCAGCTGGGGGAGGCGGTGGTGCTGGTCGGCATCGGCGTCGTCCAGCGGCTGCAGGACGACCTCCCGGACGCGCGCAGTTCGCTGACCAGGGCGTTCGAGCTGCACAAGGCGCACTCCCACCCGTACGGGCAGGGCTCGGCGCTGTGCGGGCTGAGCCTGGTCTCGCTCGACCTCGGCGAGTTCGAGCAGGCCCGCGTGCAGGCCATGCAGGGGCTGGAGATCGCCCGGCAGGAGCAGAACCGCGAAACCGAGGTCGGAGCGCTCAACGCGCTGGCGCAGGCGGAGGCGGCACTGGGCGAGACGGCCGCGGCGGTGCGCCACCAGCAGGAGGCGGTGGCGGTGGCCCGGCACTGGGGCTCGCCGTGGCACGTGGCCGAAGCGCTGTCCGGGATGGCGGCGGTCCACGCGGCCCGCGGCGACCACGCCGAGGTGCTGCTGGTCGGGGCGGAGGCACTGGACCTGGCCCGCGGCGGCGGGCTCCGGCTGATCGAGGTGCGCTGCCTGCTGGAGCTGTCCCGCGCCCACGCCGGGCTGGGCCGCGGCGGCGAAGCGCGTCGCCTGTGTGCGGAGGCGCTGACCCGCGCGGCCGGGCTGCCCGCCCTCGAATCCCAGGCCCGGGAGACCCTCGCCCGGCTTTGACCCGAGCGCCCGAAGGTGGCCTTCGGTGCGTTCAACGCACCGAAGGCCACCTTGGGGCGCTCTTGCCCGCGGGGAAGCGGATTGGAAGTGTCCACATCTACCTTTCGCTCGTCCCTTCCGGTGAGAGAACTTTCGGAGTTTCGATGAGATGGGGTAGAGCCTTCGCCGCGGCCGGTGCCGTGGTGGCGCTCGCGGTGACCGGCCTCGCGGGGCCGGCCGCCGCCTACGTCGGTGATCTGGCGCTGACCGAGACCGGCGTCGTGCGCGGGACCGCGGCCACCGACCTGGTGACCTTCAAGGGCATCCCGTACGCCGCCCCGCCGGTCGGGCCGCTGCGCTGGCGGGCGCCGCAGGCGGCGAAGGCGTGGGACGGCGTGCTCGACGGCACGCAGTTCCGCAGCCAGTGCGCGCAGCTGGGCGGGCTCGGCGGGATCGTCGAGTCCTATCAGGAGGATTGCCTGTACCTGAACGTCTTCGCGCCGAAGACGTCCGGGGTCAAGCCGGTCGTCGTGTGGTTCTACGGCGGTGGCTTCCAGAACGGCACCAGCTCCACCTACGACGCCGCGCGCCTGGCCGCGCAGGGTGACGTCGTGGTCGTCACCGTCAACTACCGCGTCGGCGTGCTGGGCTTCCTCGCGCTGCCGTCGCTGGACGGCGAGACGCCCGGCGTGCAGTCCGGCAACTTCGGCATCCAGGACCAGCGTGCGTCGCTGAAGTGGGTGCAGCGCAACATCGCAGGCTTCGGCGGCAACCCGGGCAACGTCACCATCGCGGGCCAGTCCGCCGGTGCCGGTGCCGCGTGCATCCACCTCACCTCGCCCGCGTCGGCGGGGCTGTTCCAGCGCGCCGTCGGCCAGACCTACAGCTGCGGGTCGCCGCTGCTGACCAAGGACGCGGCCGAGACGATGGGCACGACCGTCGCAACGCAGTTCGGCTGCACCGACGCCGCCACCGCGGCGGCCTGCCTGCGCGGCAAGACCGACGTCAAGGCGCTGATGCAGGCGTGGCCGCCGTTGCCGCAGGGCCCGGTCGTGGGCGGCAGCGAACAGCCACTGCAGCCGATCGACGCGTTCCGGCAGGGCAAGTTCAACCGCGTCCCCATGCTGTGGGGCAACAACCGCGACGAGATGCGGATGATCGTCAGCATCCAGTACGACGCCTCGGGCAACCCGGTGACGGCCGAGTCGTACCCGCAGATCATCCGGAACACCTTCGGCGTGGACGCCGACCGGGTACTGGCGCGCTATCCCGCGTCCGCCTACCCGACGCCGGGGCTGGCGCTCTCGGCGGTGCTCAGCGACGCCGGCGACGACCAGCTCGCCACCTGCCAGCACGTGACGGCCTACCGCGCCGCGATCGCCGGGCAGGCCAAGCTGTTCGTCTACCAGTTCTCCGACCGCACGGCCCCGCCGGTGGTCGACATCCCCGGCTTCGACGAGGGTGCCGAGCACGGCGCGGAACTGAACTACCTCTTCCCGAAGTTCACCGGCGCGACGCTCAACGCCGAGCAGCAGGCACTGGCCGACCAGATGGTCCGCTACTGGGCGACGTTCGCCCGCACCGGCGACCCGAACACGGCGGGTCTGCCCGCGTGGCCGCGGTTCACGACGGGAACGGCCCGCGACGCGCTGTCGCTGGACCTCGCGTCCGCGGGCGGCAACCAGAAGATCGACCTGGCAACCCGCAGCCAGTGCGACTTCTGGGCGACCGTGCCACCACCGCCGGGCGCCTGATCCGCGTACCGAAGGGGACTGTCCGATCCGGACAGTCCCCTTCTTCGTGTCCGCGCAGGGCGCTACGGAACGCCTCACTTCCGTTGCGGCCGGTGACTTTCAGGGCCGCGGGCGGCGGCGGAAGCGAAGCGGAAGCCGTCCCTTCTAACTTTGCCCTTGTACCGCAGGAAAACCGAGAAGGAGGGCCCATGCCGGACGGGATCGCGATCGTCGGCCTGTCCTGCCGGCTGCCCTCGGCCGGGGACCCGGACGGGTTCTGGGCCCTGCTGCGCGACGGCCGCAGCGCGATCGGGGCGCCGCCCGCCGGCCGCGTCACCTTCCCCGGCGCGCCGCCGGCGGCGTACCTCGATCGCGTTGCGGACTTCGACCCCGCCTTCTTCGGGATCTCGCCGCGCGAGGCCGCCGCGATCGACCCGCAGCAGCGGCTGATGCTCGAACTGGCCTGGGAGGCCGTGGAAAACGCCGGTCTCGAACCGGGGCCGCGGACCGGTGTCTTCCTCGGCGCCGCCTCCGACGACTACGCCACGCTGCTCGACCGCGCCGGCGCGGACGCCGTCACCCGGCACTCGATGGCCGGGGTCCGCCGCGGCCTGATCGCCAACCGTGTCTCCTACGCGCTCGGCCTGCGTGGTCCCAGCTTCACCGTCGACTCGGGACAGTCGTCGTCGCTGGTCGCCGTGTACCAGGCCGTGGAAAGCCTGCGGCGCGGCGAATGCACGGTCGCCATCGCCGGCGGTGTGCACCTCAACCTCCTGCCCGAGAACGCCGTGCTCGCCGAACGCTTCGGCGGCCTTTCCCCCGACGGCTCCGCCCACGTCTTCGACGCGCGCGCCAACGGTTTCGTGCGGGGCGAGGGGGGCGCGGCCGTCGTCCTCAAGCCCCTGGACCAGGCCCTCGCCGACGGCGATCTCGTGCACGCGGTGATCCTCGGCGGCGCTGTCGGCAACGACGGCGGCGGCACCGGCCTCACCGCGCCGGACGCCGACGGGCAGGCCGAAGTCCTCCGGCTGGCCTACGAAAAGCTCGACCCGCGGGACGTCCAGTACGTCGAGCTGCACGGCACCGGCACCAAGGCGGGCGACCCCGTCGAGGCCGCCGCGCTGGGCCGGGTCCTCGGCCGTCCCGATGCGCCACTGGCCGTCGGCTCGGCGAAGGCGAACGTCGGCCACACCGAGGCCGCTGCCGGGATCACCGGGCTGGTCAAGGTGGTGCTCGCGCTGCGGCACCGGAAGCTGCCGCCGAGTCTCGGCTTCGAGACGCCCAACCCCGCGATTCCGCTGGAGGAGCTTGGGTTGCGGGTGCAGACGACGCTGTCGGACTGGCCCGGCACCGGCCGTCCGCTGGTCGCCGGGGTGTCGTCGTTCGGCATGGGCGGCACCAACTGCCACCTCGTCGTGCAGGAAGCCCCGGAACGCACGCGGGTCACCACCGACGTGCCGCACGCCCTGCCGTGGCTGCTCTCGGCCAGGACCGCGGACGCCCTGCGCGACCAGGCCGAACAGCTCCACAATAGACTGTCTGAAGTAGACGTGGTGGACGCCGGGCTGTCCCTGGCCACCACGCGGAAGCACCACGAGCACCGCGCCGTCGTCGTCGGCCGCGACCGGGCGGCGCTGCTGCGCGGGCTGGACACCCTGACCGCGGGCGGCAGCGCGCACGAGATCGTCCGGGGCCGGGTGGCCGAACGCGGTGCGCTCGCCTTCCTCTTCAGCGGCCAGGGCAGCCAGCGCGCCGGGATGGGCCGGGAGCTGGCCGAAGCCTTCCCCGCGTTCGCCCAGGCCTTCGAGACCGCGTGCGCCGCCTTCGACGGCCTGCTCGACCGGCCGCTCGCCGAAGTTGTCGGCGAGGACGCGATCGACCGGACCGAGTACACCCAGGCCGGGCTGTTCGCCTTCGAGGTGGCGCTGTTCCGGCTGTTCGAAGCGGCCGGGGTGCGGCCGGATTTCGTCGCCGGGCATTCGGTCGGCGAGCTGGCCGCCGCGCACGTCGCCGGGGTGTTCTCGCTCGCCGACGCGGCCCGGCTGGTCGCCGCCCGCGGCGCGCTGATGCAGGCGCTGCCCACCGGTGGCGCGATGGTCGCGGTCGAGGCCGCGGAAGCGGACGTCCGGCCGCTGCTGGGCGAGCGTGTCTCGCTCGCGGCGGTGAACGGGCCCGCCGCGGTCGTGCTTTCCGGGGACGAGGACGCCGTGCTGGCCGCGGCGGACACGCTGGCGGCGCGCGGGCACCGGACCAAGCGGCTCACCGTCAGCCACGCCTTCCACTCGGCGCGGATCGAGCCGATGCTCGCCGAGTTCGGCAGGGTCGCGGCCGGAGTGTCCTATGCGGACGCCGTCATCCCGGTGGTGTCCAATGTGACCGGACGGATCGCGACGGCCGAGCTGGGCACCGCCGGATACTGGGTGCGGCACGCCCGCGAGGCCGTGCGCTTCGCCGACGGTGTCCGGACGCTCGAAGCCGCGGGCGTGACGGTCTTCGTCGAGATCGGCCCGGCCGGCGTGCTCACCGAGCAGGTCCGCGCCACCGTTCCCGGCGCCGAGGTCGTCCCGGCCCAGCGAGGTGCCCGTTCCGAAACCGCCGCGCTGCTGCGTGCCCTGGCGGCACTGCACGTCACCGGCCGCGACGTCGGCTGGGCGGCGATCTTTGAGCCCTGGCACGGAAACCGCGTTGAACTGCCTACTTATCCCTTCCAGCGCGACAGCTACTGGCTGCCGTCCCAGCTGCCGGACCGGCGGGACATCCTGACCGCCGGTCCGGTTGCCGAGCGGGTCCCCGCCCGTGGAGCTGGGGACCCGCTCGTTCCACTCGACCTGGTGCGTGCGGAAGTCGCGGCCGTCCTCGAGTACGCCACGCCGTCCGATGTGGACCCGGCCAGGACGTTCCGCGACCTCGGCGTCGACTCGCTGACCGGACTGGAGCTGCGTGACCGGCTCGCGGAGGCGACCGGCCGCGCGCTGCCCTCGACGCTGCTGTTCGAGTTCCCGACGCCGGAGGCGGTCGCCGCGCACCTGGCGGGGTCCGCCGAAGCCGCGGACGACACGGTGTCCGCCGCTGCCGACGAGCCGATCGCCATCGTGGCCATGGCCTGCCGGTTTCCCGGCGACGTCCGCACGCCCGAGGACCTCTGGCGGCTGGTCGACGAGGGCCGCGACGCGGTGTCGGCGCCGCCCGCGGACCGCGGCTGGGACAGCGACGCCGTCCGCGACGGCGGTTTCCTCGACGGCGCGGCCGAGTTCGACCCCGCGTTCTTCGGCATCAGCCCGCGCGAGGCGCTGGCCATGGATCCGCAGCAGCGGCTGGTGCTGCAGGCGGCGTGGGAGGCCTACGAGCGGGTGGGCATCCGGCCGGAGACGGTCCGCGGCCACCGCGACGGCGTCTTCCTCGGCGCGACGTCCCACGAGTACGGCCCGCGGCTGCACGAAGCCGAGGACGGGCACCTGCTCACCGGCACGACGCCGAGCCTGATCTCCGGCCGCGTCGCGCACGTCTTCGGGCTGGAGGGCCCGGCGATCACAGTGGACACCGCGTGTTCGTCGTCGCTGGTGGCACTGCACCTGGCGGTGCGCTCGCTGCGCGCGGGCGAGTGCAGCCTGGCACTGGCCGGCGGCGTCACGGTGATGTCCGCCCCGGGCATGTTCGTGGAGTTCGCCAAGCAGGGCGGCCTGTCGGCTGACGGCCGCTGCCGCGCGTTCTCGGCCGAGGCGTCCGGCACGGGCTGGGCCGAAGGCGCCGGCGTCGTCCTGCTGGAGCGGCTGTCGGACGCGCGCCGCCACGGGCACCCGGTGCTGGCGCTGGTCCGCGGCACGGCGGTCAACTCCGACGGCGCGTCCAACGGCCTGACGGCTCCGAGCGGCCCGGCCCAGCGTCGCGTCATCCGCGCGGCACTGGCCGACGCCGGTTTGTCCACTTCGGACGTCGACGTCGTGGAAGCCCACGGCACCGGCACGGTCCTCGGCGACCCGATCGAGGCGCAGGCGATCCTGGCGACCTACGGCCAGGACCGGGACGTGCCGCTCTGGCTGGGCTCGCTGAAGTCGAACATCGGCCACGCGCAGGCCGCGGCCGGGATCGGCGGCGTGCTCAAGCTGGTGCTGGCCCTGCAGCACGAGCGGCTCCCGAAGACGCTGCACGCGGACCACCCGACCCCGCACGTGGACTGGTCCTCCGGCGACGTCCGCCTCCTCACCGAGCCGGTCGCCTGGCCCGCCGACCGCCCCCGCCGCGGCGCAGTCTCGTCGTTCGGCATCAGCGGCACGAACGCCCACGTGATCTTGGAGTCGCCAGAGCGCCCCAACGCACCCAAGGCCACATTGGGGCGCTCGGGTCCCTGGCTGCTGAGCGCCAAGACTCCCGAGGCCCTCCGCCGTCAGGCCCGCGACCTGCGGGATCACCTCGCCGCGCATGACCTCCCGAGCGGAGCCGTGGCCGCGACGCTCGCCGCGCGGACCCGGTTCGAGTACCGCGCCGCGGTCGACGGCGGAGACGCTCTCGCCGCGCTGGCCGACCACGGCACCGGCATCCACCGGGTCCCGGCGGGCAAGCTCGCCTTCCTCTGCACCGGCCAGGGTTCCCAGCGCGCCCGCATGGCCCAGCCGCTCTACGAGGCCGACCCCGTCTTCGCCGAAGCCCTCGACGACGTCTTCGCCGCCTTCGGCCCGTACCTCGACCGTCCACTGAAGACGGTCGTCTTCGCCGACGACACCACGCTTCTCGACCGCACCGCCTACACCCAGCCCGCGCTCTTCGCCGTCGAAGTCGCGCTGTTCCGCCTTTTCGAACACCACGGCGTCGTGCCCGACTTCGTCGCCGGGCACTCCATCGGCGAGCTCGCCGCCGCGCACATCGCCGGGATCCTGGACCTCGCCGACGCCGCCCGGCTCGTCGCTGCCCGGGGCGCACTCATGGACGCCCTCCCCGGCGGTGGCGCGATGCTCGCTGTCGAAGCCGCCGAGGACGAGGTCCCGCTGACCCCCGAGGTCGCGCTCGCCGCCGTCAACGGTCCCACGGCCGTGGTCGTCGCCGGTGCCGAAGCCGCGGTCGAAGCCATCGAAACGCACTTCGCCGGAAAGGGCAGGCGGACGCGGCGGCTCAACGTCAGCCACGCCTTCCACTCCCCGGCCATGGACGGCATGCTCGACGCCTTCCGCGCGGTCGCCGGGTCCGTCACCTACCACCCGGCGCGCATCCCGCTCGCCGTCGACGGCGACCCCGGCACCGCGGAGTTCTGGGTCCGGCACGTCCGCGACACCGTCCGCTTCGCCGCGACCGTCGCCCGGCTGGCCGACGCCGGGGTCACGACCTTCGCCGAACTCGGCCCCGACGGCGTCCTGACCGCCATGGCCCGCGACTGCCTGCCCGGCGGCGAGTTCTTCCCGACGCTGCGCGCGGACCGCGACGACGTCCAGGCCGTCTCCGCGACGCTGGCCCTGCTCGGTCCCGCCGTCCCGAGCACGGAAACCGCGGATCTGCCGACCTATCCGTTCGAGCGGCAGCGGTTCTGGCTGCCGCCGCGCTCCCTGGCCGCGGACGCCGCGGCCGCGGGGCTGACCCCGACCGGGCATCCGCTGCTCGGCGGCGGCGCCGAGGTCGCGGGCACCGACGGCGTCCTGTTCACCGGCGTCCTGTCGACGCGCACCCAGCCGTGGCTGGCCGAGCACGTCGTGCTCGGCAGGAACCTGCTGCCCGGCAGCGCTTTCGTGGAACTGGCGCTGCTCGCGGCCGGGCAGGCGGGCTGCGACCGGCTCGACGAGCTGGTCCAGGAGACGCCGCTCGTGCTGCCCGCCGGCGGCCGCGTCCAGCTCCAGGTGTCCCTCGGCGCGCCCGACGCGGACGGCCGCCGCGCGGTCGCCGTCTCGTCGCGGCCCGACCAGCCGTCGATGACCGACGGCTGGACCCGCAACGCCGCCGGATTCGTCTCCGCGGGCGGGGTCACGCCCGCGCCGGAACCGGTCTGGCCGCCCGAGGGTGCCGAGCGCGTCGACCTCGACGGCCGGTACGAACGCATTGCCGGCGCCGGGTTCGGCTACGGCCCGGAGTTCCGGACGCTGCGTGCGGTCTGGCGGCACGGCGACGAGCTGTTCGCCGAGGTCGCGCTGCCCGGGCATCGCGTGGCCGAAGCCGCGGGCTACGGCCTGCACCCGGCGCTGCTCGACGGTGCCCTGCACGTGGTCGCGTTCGGCGATCCGTCCGATGTGGAGCCGGGCCGGATCCCGTTCTCCTGGCACGACGTCCGCCTGCACGCCACCGGGGCGAGCGCGATCCGCGTGCGGTACACCCCGGACACCGGTATGTCCATTGTGGACGCAAATGGTGCCCCGGTTGCCTCGATCGGTGCGCTGGCACTGCGTCCGGTCGCCACCGGCCAGCTGACGGCGACCGTCGCCCGCGACGACCTCTACCGCGTCACCTGGACGCCGGTGCCCGCGCCCGCGACGACGTCCCGGTGCACCATCGTCACCGATCTCGATGCCCTCAGCGAGATCCCCGACTTCGTGGCGGTGCGGCCCGCGACCGGCACAGGCGCGGTGCCCGAGCAGGTCCGCACCGCCACGAACCACGCGCTCGCCCTGATCCGGGCCTGGCTCGGCGACGCCCGGTTCGACGGCGCCCGGCTCGTCTTCCTGACCGGCGACCTCGCCCACGCCGGAGTGCGCGGCCTGGTCCGCTCGGCGCAGACCGAGCACCCCGGCCGGTTCGTGCTCCTCGACACCGGCACCGACCTGACGCCGGACGAGATCGCCGTCGCGGCCGCCACCGGCGAGCCGGAACTGGCGTACCGGGACGGCGTGGTGTTCGTCCCGCGGCTCGCCCGGGCCACCGTGCCCGACGCGGCTCCCGCCACGGACGGCACCGTCTTGGTCACCGGCGCGACCGGCGGCCTCGGCCGCGCGCTGGCCCGGCGGCTCGCCGACCAGGGGACCTCGCACCTGCTGCTGGTCAGCCGCCGCGGCCCCGCCGCGCCGGGCGCCGAAGACCTGGCCGCGGAGCTGGAACGCCTCGGCACGCGCGTCACCCTCGCCGCCTGCGACGTCGCCGACCGCGACGCCCTCGCTGCGCTGCTGGCCGAGCACCCGGTGACCGCCGTCGTGCACGCCGCCGGTGTCCTCGCCGACGGTCCGATCGAGACACTCACCGCGCGGCAGCTCGACGACGTCCTGCGTGCGAAGGTCGACGCCGCCTGGAACCTGCACGAGCTGACCGGGGACCTGACGGAATTCGTGCTGTTCTCCTCGGTCTCCGGGCTGCTCGGCACGGCGGGCCAGGCGAACTACGCGGCCGCCAACACCTTCCTCGACGCGCTGGCCGCGCACCGCCGTGCCGCCGGGCTGCCGGCGACGGCGCTGGCCTGGGGCCTGTGGGAGACCGCCGACGGCATGGGCGGCGGGCTCGCCGCGGCGGACCGGACCCGGATGTCCCGCACCGGCGTCGGCACCCTGTCCACCTCGGACGCTCTGGACCTGTTCGACGTCAGCCGTGGCGGCGGAGACGCCGTGCTGGTGCCCCTGCGGGTCGACGAGGCCGGGCTGCGTGCCGCGGGCGTGGTGCCGTCGCTGCTGCGCGGTGTCGTGCGCCTGCGTGCCGGGCGCGCCACGACGGCCCGGTCGGTGACGCTCGACGGGCTCGCCGACCTGGTCCGCGCCGAGGTCGCGGCGGTGCTCGGGCTGGGCAACCCGGCCGCGGTGGAGCCCGGCCGGGCGTTCAAGGAGATCGGCTTCGACTCGCTGACCTCGGTCGAGCTGCGCAACCGGCTCGCCGCCGCGACCGGCCTGCGGCTGCCGGCCACGCTGCTGTTCGACCACCCGAGCCCGGCCGCGGTGATCGACCGGCTGCACGCGGAACTGGCTGGGACCACCGAAACCGCGGCGACGGCCACGCCTGCCGCGGTGGCGGGTGACCCGATCGCGATCGTCGGCATGGCCTGCCGGTTCCCCGGCGGGGTCACCACGCCCGGCGAGCTGTGGCGGCTGGTCGTCGAGGGCCGCGACGCGATCAGCGAGTTCCCCGGCGACCGCGGCTGGGACGTCGAGGCGCTGTACGACGCCGATCCCGACCGGCCCGGCCGGACGTACACCACGCGTGGCGGGTTCCTGCACGACGCGGGCCGGTTCGACGCGGAGTTCTTCGGCATCAGCCCGCGCGAGGCGACCGCGATGGACCCGCAGCAGCGCCTGCTGCTGGAAACCTCTTGGGAGGCCTTGGAAAACGCGGGGATCGACCCGCTGGCGCTGCGCGGCAGCCGCACCGGTGTGTTCGCGGGCGCGATGTACCACGACTACACCGCGCGCCTGGCGCCGCTGCCCGAGGAGGCCGAGGGCTACTCGTTCACCGGCGGTTCGGGCAGCGTCGTCTCCGGCCGCGTCGCCTACACGTTCGGCTTCGAGGGACCCGCCGTCACGGTGGACACGGCGTGTTCGTCGTCGCTGGTCGCTCTGCACCTCGCCGCGCAGGCGCTGCGGCAGGGGGAGTGCGGACTGGCGCTGGCGGGCGGGGTCGCGGTGATGGCCACGCCGGGTTCGTTCGTGGAGTTCAGCCGCCAGCGCGCCCTCGCCCCGGACGGCCGGTGCAAGCCGTTCGCGGCCGCCGCCGACGGCACGGCGTGGGCCGAGGGCGCCGGGATGCTCCTGCTGGAGCGCCTGTCCGACGCGCGCCGCCACGGCCACCCGGTACTGGCGGTGCTGCGCGGCTCGGCGATCAACTCCGACGGCGCGTCCAACGGCCTGACCGCACCCAACGGGCCGTCGCAGCAACGCGTGATCCGCGCGGCACTGGCCGCGGCCGGGCTGTCCACTTCGGACGTCGACGTCGTCGAGGCGCACGGCACGGGCACCCCGCTCGGCGACCCGATCGAGGCTCAGGCGGTCCTGGAAACCTACGGCCAGGACCGCGAGGTGCCGCTGCGGCTGGGCTCGCTGAAGTCCAACATCGGCCACACCCAGGCGGCGGCCGGCGTCGGCGCGGTGGTCAAGATGGTCCAGGCCATGCAGCACGGCGTGCTGCCGCGCACGCTGCACATCGACGAGCCGTCCCCGCACGTCGACTGGACGGCGGGCGCCGTCTCCCTCCTGACGGAGAACGAGGACTGGCCCGAGGTGACGCGCCCGCGTCGTGCGGCAATCTCGTCGTTCGGGATCAGCGGGACCAACGCCCACGTGATTCTCGAAGGTGTTCCGGAACCGAAGCCTGCTCCCGTTGCCGCAAAGCCGGTGCCGTGGGTGCTCTCGGCCCGCACCGAATCCGCCCTGCGTGAGCAGGCCCGGCAGCTGCTCGCGTACGTGGACACCGACCAGGTCGGGGTAGCCCGGGCGCTGGTCAAGCGGGCGCGGTTCGAGCACCGGGCCGTCGTGACCGGTGACCTGAAGGCCGGGCTCACCGAGCTGGCCGAGCGCGGCACCGGCGCCGGAGTCGCGCGGCCGGGCCGGAAGGTCGTGTTCGTCTTCCCCGGCCAGGGCGCGCAGTGGGCCGGGATGGGCCGCGAACTTCTCACCGCGTCCCCCGTCTTCGCCGAGCGGATGGCCGAGTGCGCGACCGCCCTGAGGTCCTTTGTGGACTGGGATCTCCTGGAAGTCCTCGACGACGCCGAAGCCCTCAAGCGCGTCGACGTCGTCCAGCCCGCGCTGTGGGCGATGATGGTGTCGCTCGCCGCCGTCTGGCGCTCGCACGGAGTCGAGCCCGCCGCGGTCGTCGGGCACTCCCAGGGTGAGATCGCCGCCGCCGTCGTCGCGGGTGGACTGTCTCTTGAGGACGGTGCTCGCGTCGTCGCCCTGCGCAGCAAGGCGTTGCTCGCCCTGTCCGGACGCGGGGGCATGGTGTCCGTGGCCGCGCCGGTGGAACGCGTCCGGGAGCTGATCGCGCGCTGGGACGGCCTGACCGTCGCCGTCGTCAACGGCGCCACCTCGACCGTGGTCTCCGGCGACGCCGGGGCGCTGGACGAACTGCTGGCCTCGGACGTCCAGGCCAAGCGGATCGCGGTCGACTACGCCTCGCACTCCGCCCACGTCGAACTCCTCGAGGACGAGCTGGCCCGCGTCCTGGCGCCGGTCCGGCCGCGCTCCGGCGAGATCCCGTTCTTCTCGACCGTGACCGGCGACCGCCTCGACACCGCCGAGCTGGACGCCGCGTACTGGTACCGCAACCTCCGCCGGCCGGTCGAGTTCGAGCAGACCGTCGAAAAGCTCGCGGACGACGTCTTCGTCGAGTGCAGCCCGCACCCGGTCCTCGTCGGCGCCCTCACCGAGACGGCCACCGCGCTCGGCACGCTCAGGCGCCACGACGGTGGTCCCGATCGCGTGCTCGCCGCGCTCGGCGAGGCGCACGTCCACGGCGTGCCGGTCGACTGGGCGCTGCCGGACGGCCCGCACGTCACCCTGCCGAACTACCCGTTCCAGCGGGAGCGTTTCTGGCTCGACGCCGCCGAGACGGCGCCCGGTGCCGAAGGCCTCGGTCTCGACCCGGCCGGGCATCCGCTGCTGGCCGCGGCGGCCCGGCTCGCCGACTCCGACGTCCGGCTGTTCACCGGCCGCGTCTCGCTGCGGACCCTGCCGTGGCTGGCCGACCACGCCGTGCTCGGCACGCCGCTGCTGCCCGGCACCGCGTTCCTCGACCTCGCCCTGCACGCGGCCCGCGAAACCGGCGCCGCGGTCGCGGACCTGACCGTCGAAGCGCCGCTCGTGCTGCCGAGCCACGGCGCCGTGCTCCTGCAGGTCACCGTCACCGGCAACACCCTGCGGATCTTCGCCCGCGCCGAGGACGGCGACGCGCCGTGGACGCGCCACGCGTCCGGGACGCTCGCCCCGGCCGCCGAGGGCCGTCCGCCGCTGGCGTGGCCGCCGTCTGGGACCGAGATCGACGTCGAGAAGTTCTACGTCGCCGCGGCCGAAGACGGCTTCGACTACGGCCCCGCCTTCCAGGGCCTGTCCCGCGCCTGGCGGTCCGGCGACGACGTGCACGTCGAGGTCCGGCCGGGCGAGCCGGGCACGTTCGTGGTGCACCCGGCCCTGCTCGACGCCGCCGCGCAGGCGGTCCGGCTCGGCGGGTTCTTCGCCGACGACGTCCCGCGCCTGCCTTTCGCCTGGTCCGGCGTCACCGTCCACGCGTCCGGCGCCGGTGCCCTGCGCGCCCGGCTCTCCCCGGC
This sequence comes from Amycolatopsis melonis, assembly GCF_040064235.1. Classification (NCBI taxonomy): domain Bacteria; kingdom Bacillati; phylum Actinomycetota; class Actinomycetes; order Pseudonocardiales; family Pseudonocardiaceae; genus Amycolatopsis; species Amycolatopsis melonis. Next base: position 150,876 of record NZ_JBDZYD010000019.1, on the reverse strand, counting down.
GGGCCCGGACGCGGTGTCGCTCACGGTCGACGACGAGGACGGCCGCCCGGTGCTCACCGCGGAAGCCCTGACCCTGCGCCCGTTCTCGCCCGCGCAGCTCGCCGCCGGTTCCGACTCGCTGTACCGGCTCGCCTGGCAGCCGGTCGACCTTTCGGGTTCTGACTCGAATTACCACTCACGACCGGTCGAGGCGGGGGAGGACGTCCGGGAAGTCCTGGTCCGGCAGCTGGAAGTCGTGCGCGAGTGGCTGGACCGGCCCGGCGACGACCGGCTCGTCGTGCTGACCCGCGGAGCGACCGAGGGCAACCTGACGGCGGCCGCGGTGCAGGGCCTGCTGCGCTCGGCGCAGGCGGAACACCCGGGCCGGATCGTCCTGGCCGACGTCGACGACGACCCGCGGTCGCAAGAAGTCCTGCCCGCCGCGCTCGCCACCGGGGAAAGCCAGCTCGCCGTGCGGGAAGGCGTCGCGTACGTCCCGGTGCTGGCCCGTGCCGAGGTCCGCGCCGCCACGGAACCGCTGCTCGACGTCGACGGCACGGTGCTCGTCACCGGCGCGCTCGGCACCCTCGGCCGTCTCGTCGCCCGGCATCTCGTGCTCGCCCACGGCGCCCGTCACCTGCTGCTGCTCAGCCGTCGCGGCGCGGCCGCCGAGGGCGCGGCGGAACTGGTCGCCGAACTGGAAGAGCTGGGCTCGGCCGCCGAGGTCGTCGCCGCCGACGCCGCCGATCGCGACCGGCTCGCCGAGGTCCTCGCGGCGATCCCGGCCGAGCACCCGCTGACGTCCGTCGTCCACGCGGCCGGTGTCCTCGCCGACGCGACGGTCACCGCGCTGACGCCCGAGCAGCTGGACACCGTGCTGCGGCCCAAGGTCGACGCCGCCCGCCACCTGCACGAGCTGACCGAAACCCTGCCGCTGCGCAGTTTCGTCCTGTTCTCGTCGGTCGCGGGCACCCTCGGCACGGCGGGCCAGGCCAACTACGCCGCCGCGAACGCCTTCCTCGACGCCCTCGCCCGCCACCGCCGGTCCCGCGGGCTGCCCGCGCTGTCGCTCGGCTGGGGCCTGTGGGCCGAGGCGAGCACGATGACCGGCGGCCTCGACCGCACCGACCTCGGCAGGCTGAGCCGCACCGGCGTGTTGCCGCTGTCCAGCCGCCAGGGCCTCGACCTGTTCGACGCGGCCTGGGCGGCCGGGGACGCGGTGCTGTACCCGGTCCGGCTGGAGACGTCGGCGGCGCGGCTGCGCGAGATCCCGCCGCTGCTGCGCGGCCTGGTCCGCGCCCCGGCAACCCCGCCGAAGGCCCAGGTCAGGCTGGCCGACGTCCCGGCCGCCGACCTGCCGAAGGTACTGGCTGAGCTGGTCCGCGGCGAGGTCGCCGCGGTGCTCGGGCACCAGGGGACCGGCGCGATCGACCCGGCCCAGCCGTTCGCCGGGCTCGGCTTCGACTCGCTCACCGCGGTCGAGCTGCGCAACCGGCTGACCGCCGCGACCGGCGTGCGGCTGCCCGCGACGCTCGTGTTCGACCACCCGACGCCGTCCGCGGTGGCCGCGCTGCTCGAACGCGAGCTGGCCGCCGAACCGGCCCGCCCGGCGGTGCTCGACCAGGTGGACCGGCTCGAAAGTGCCCTCGACGACGCCGACGAGTCCGTGCTGGCCACGGTCCTCGCACGGCTCGACGCCCTCGGCGCGCGGCTGCGGCGCCCCGAGCCGGTGCCCGACGACCCGGCGCAGCGCCTGCTGACCGCTTCGGCCGACGAACTACTCGACTTCATCTCCAAGGAGCTGGGCAACCATGGCTGAGCACGACGACCGCGTGCTGGAGAACCTCCGCTGGGTCACCCTCGAACTGCACCAGGCCCGCGAACAGCTGCGGGCCGCGGAAGAGCCGATCGCCGTGGTCGGCACCGGCTGCCGCTACCCCGGCGGCGTCTCGACGCCCGAGGACCTGTGGCGCCTCCTGGCCGAGGGCACCGACGCGATCACCGAGTTCCCCGACGGCCGCGGCTGGGACGTCGACAGCCTGCACCGGCCCGACGAGCCGGGTCACTCCAGCACCCGCCACGGCGGGTTCCTCGACGCGCCGGGGGCGTTCGACGCCGGGTTCTTCGGCATCTCCCCGGCCGCGGCCGAGGTCACCGACCCGCAGCACCGGCTGCTGCTGGAGGTCGCCTGGGAGGCCATCGAGCGTGCCGGCATCGACCCGCAGTCGCTGCGCGGCAGCCGGACCGGCGTGTTCGCCGGCACCATGTACTCCGACTACGGCACCGGCGCGGCCGACGCCGATCTCGCCGGCCGCGTCCTGATGGGCACCTCCGGCTCGCTGGCCTCGGGCCGGATCGCCTACACCTTCGGCTTCGAAGGCCCGGCGCTGACCCTGGACACCGCGTGCTCGTCGTCGCTGGTCGCGGTGCACCTGGCGGTCCAGGCACTGCGCCGCGGCGAGTGCACCCTCGCCCTTGCCGGAGGTTCGACGGTCCTCGCGACGCCGTCGGTGTTCGTCGAATTCTCGCGCCAGCGCGGGCTTTCCGCCGACGGCCGCTGCAAGGCCTTCGGCGCCGGGGCCGACGGCACCGGGTTCGCCGAGGGCGCCGGGGTCCTGCTGTTGGAACGGCTTTCCGACGCCCGCCGGAACGGGCACCCGGTGCTGGCCGTGGTCCGCGGCTCGGCGGTGAACTCCGACGGCGCGTCCAACGGCCTCACCGCGCCGAACGGGCCCGCGCAGCAGCGGGTCATCGCCCAGGCCCTCGCCGACGCGCGGCTGTCTCCGTCCGATGTGGACGTCGTCGAAGCGCACGGCACCGGCACCGCCCTGGGCGACCCGATCGAGGCGCAGGCGGTGCTGGCGGCCTACGGGCAGGACCGCCCGGCGCCGCTGTGGCTGGGTTCGGTCAAGTCGAACCTCGGCCACACCCAGGCCGCGGCCGGGGTCGCCGGGGTGCTGAAGATGATCCTGGCGCTGCGGCACGGCCTGCTGCCGAAGACGTTGCACGCCGACGAGCCGTCGCCGCACGTGGACTGGACCGCCGGGGCGGTGTCCCTGCTGACCGAGCCGCGGCCGTGGCCCGCCGGTGAGCGGCCGCGCCGGGCCGGGATCTCGTCGTTCGGCGTCAGCGGCACCAACGCGCACGTCATCCTCGAAGAGGCACCCCCAGCCGAACCCGCCGAAGCCGCTCCGGACGTTCCGGACGCGCCGTGGGTTCTCTCCGCCCGCAGCGCTGCCGCCCTGCGTGGGCAGGCGGCGCGCCTGCTGTCACATGTGGACTCTCCTGCGGTCGACGTCGCCCACTCGCTGCTGGCTTCGCGCAGCCGGTTCGAGCGCCGGGCCGTCGTGCTCGGCTCGTCCCCGGAGGAACGGCGCCGGGGTCTGGCCGCCCTCGCGGCGGGCGAGGACGCGTCCACTGTGGTCACCGGGCTCGCCGACGCGGGTCCGGACGCGGTGTTCGTCTTCCCGGGTCAGGGTTCGCAGTGGGCGGGGATGGGCCGCGAGCTGCTCGACACGTCCCCGGCGTTCGCCGCCCGGCTGACCGAGTGCGCGGCGGCGCTGGTGCCGTTCACCGACTTCGACCTGATCCGGGTCCTGCGCCGCGGTGACGAACTCGACCGCGTCGACGTCGTCCAGCCCGCGCTGTGGGCCGTGATGGTGTCACTGGCGGCGCTGTGGCAGGCCCACGGCGTCCGGCCCGCGGCCGTGCTCGGCCACAGCCAGGGCGAGATCGCCGCCGCGTGTGTCGCGGGTGCACTGTCCCTTTCGGATGGTGCACGGGTGGTCGCGCTACGCAGCCGGGCGCTGGCTTCGCTGTCCGGGCAGGGCGGCATGGTCTCGGTGCGCCTGCCGGTGGACGAAGTCGAAAAGCTGCTGACGCCGGGGCTTTCGATCGCCGCCGTCAACGGCGCCGCGTCCGTCGTCGTGTCCGGCGAGCCGGACGCGCTGACCGCGCTGGTCGAGCGCTGCGGTGAGCACGCCAAGCGGATCCCGGTGGACTACGCGTCGCACTCCGCGCAGGTCGACTCGCTACGTGAGCGGCTGCTGGCCGACCTCGCCCCGATCCGGCCGCGCGCGGCCGAGATCCCGTTCGTCTCCACGGTCACCGCGTCGGTGTTCGACACCACCGGGCTCGACGCGCGGTACTGGTTCACCAACCTGCGCGAGCCGGTCCTGTTCGACCCGGCCCTGCGCACGCTGCTGGATCAGGGCCGGACCGCGTTCGCCGAGCTGAGCCCGCACCCGGTGCTGACGCTGGGCATGCAGCAGACGGCGCCGGACGCGGTCGTCGCCGGCGCGCTTCGCCGCGGCGACGGCGGCCTCGGCCGCGTCCGGCTGTCGCTGGCCGAACTGGCCGTCCGCGGCGTCGACGTCGACTGGGCCCTGCCGCCCGGCCGCCGGATCGACCTGCCCACCTACGCGTTCGACCACCGCGACTACTGGCTCACCGCCACCCCGCCACTTTCACGTGAAAGTGCCGCGGAGACCCTGCACTTCCAGGGGAACGTGCCGGACCGGCGGGACCTGGTGAAGCTGGTCCGGTCCGCAGCGGCGGCCGTGCTCGGGCACGCCTCCGCCGACGACGTCGAGCCGTCGGGTTCGTTCCGCGAACTGGGCTTCGACTCCGCGGCGGGCGTCCAGCTGCGCAACCGGCTCGCCGCGGCGACCGGGCTGGACCTGCCGGTGACGGTCGTGTTCGACCACCCGACCGCCGCCGCGCTGGCCGACCACCTGCGGATTTCGCTCGCGGGCGAGCCGGACGGCGGCCTGGACCGCCACCTCGACGCGCTCGAATCCGGCCTGCGCGACCTCGACGGCGCCGCGCGCGACCACGTCCTGACCCGGCTCCGGACGCTGGTCGCGGCGGGCCCGGGCACCGCGGACCTGGACGCCGCCACCGCGGACGAGATGTTCGCGCTGCTCGACACGGAACTGGGTGCCGCCAAGTGACGAACGAACAGAAGCTCCTCGACTACCTCAAGCGCGCCACCGGCGACCTGCGCGAGGCCCGCGGCCGCGTCCGCGAGCTGGAGGACCGCGCGCACGAGCCGATCGCCGTCGTCGGGATGAGCTGCCGGTTCCCCGGCGGCGTCCGGAGCCCGGAAGACCTGTGGGCACTCGTCGACGAAGGCCGCGACGCCGTCACGGAGTTCCCCTCCGACCGCGGCTGGGACCTGGCGAAACTCTTCGGCACGGAGTCGGCGTCCGGCACCAGCTACGTCCGCCACGGCGGTTTCCTCGACGACGTCGCCGGGTTCGACGCCGCGCTGTTCGACCTCAGCCCGCGCGAAGCCACGGCCATGGACCCGCAGCAGCGGCTGCTGCTCGAAGCCGCCTGGGAGGCGTTCGAACGGGCCGGGATCGCGCCGGACTCCGTGCGCGGCAGCCGGACCGGCGTCTTCGCGGGCACCAACGGCCAGGACTACGGGCCCCGGCTGCACGAGGCACCCGCCGACGTCGAGGGGCACCTGCTGACCGGGCTGGCCGCGAGTGTCCTTTCCGGACGAATCGCCTACGCGTTCGGCCTGGAGGGTCCGGCGATCACCGTCGACACGGCGTGTTCGGCGTCGCTGGTCGCGGTGCACCTGGCGATGCGGTCGCTGCGTGCGGGGGAGAGCAGCCTGGCGCTGGCCGCCGGGGTGTCGGTGATGAGCACGCCCGGCGGGTTCGTCGAGTTCAGCCGCCAGCGCGGCCTCGCCCCGGACGGCCGCTGCAAGTCCTTCGGCGCCGGCGCGGACGGCACCGGCTGGGCCGAGGGCGTCGGCGTCCTGGTGCTGGAACGGCTGTCGGACGCGCAGGCGCAGGGCCACCGCGTGCTGGCGGTACTGGCCGGATCGGCGGTCAACTCCGACGGCGCGTCCAACGGCCTCACCGCGCCCAGCGGTCCCGCCCAGCAGCGGGTGATCCGCGCGGCACTGGCGGATGCCCGGCTCCTGCCGTCCGATGTGGACGCCGTCGAGGCGCACGGCACCGGCACGGTGCTCGGCGACCCGATCGAGGCGCAGGCGGTCCTGGCCACCTATGGCCAGGACCGTCCGGTGCCGCTGTGGCTGGGCTCGCTGAAGTCCAACATCGGCCACGCCCAGGCCGCGGCGGGCATCGGCGGAATCATCAAGACGGTCATGGCCCTGCGCGCCGGCGTCCTGCCGCGCACCCTGCACGCGGACGAGCGGTCCCCGCACGTCGACTGGTCCGCGGGCGCGGTCTCCCTCCTGACATCTCCCCAGCCCTGGCCCGCGGGCGACCGTCTCCGCCGCGCCGGAGTCTCCTCCTTCGGGGTCTCCGGCACGAACGCGCACGTGATCGTCGAGGAGTCGCCAGAGCACCCCAATGTGGCCCCGAGCGCAGCCAAGGCGACATCGGGTCCCTGGCTGCTGAGCGCCAAGTCGCCCGAAGCCCTCCGGGGACAGGCCGCCAAGCTGGCGGGCACCGAGCCGAGCGTCGACGTCGCCTATTCGCTCGCCACCACAAGGGCCCACCTGGAGCATCGGGCCGTGGTCGTCGGCGACCTCGACGCCGGGCTGTCCGCGCTCGCCGGGGACCTCCCCGCCGCCGGGCTCGTCCAGGGCAAGGCTCGCGCCGAGACCAAGCTCGCCTTCTTCTTCACCGGCCAGGGTGCGCAGCGGCCGGGCATGGGCCGCGACCTCCACGCCGCCTTCCCCGTCTTCGCCGCTGCGTTCGACGCCGTCTGTGCGGAGATCGACGCCCGCTGGGAGGGCGCGCCGCCGCTCAAGGACGTCGTCTTCGCCGAGGTCGACACCCTGCTCGACCGGACCGACTACGCCCAGGCCGGGCTGTTCGCCGTCGAGGTCGCGCTGGCCCGGCTCGTCGAGTCGTGGGGCATCCGGCCGGACGTCGTCGCCGGGCACTCGCTCGGCGAGATCACCGCCGCCCACGTCGCCGGGGTGCTCAGCCTCGCCGACGCCGCGACGCTGGTCGCCGCGCGCGGCCGCCTCATGGCCGCCGTGCCCGCGGGCGGGGCCATGGCCGCGATCGAGGCGAGCGAAGCCGAGGTCGCCGGGACGCCGGGCGTCGACATCGCCGCCGTCAACGGACCGTCCGCGGTCGTCGTCTCCGGTCCCGGGGACGCCGTCGCGGCTGCCGTGGCCCACTGGGCCGCGCAGGGCCGCCGGACCCGCCGCCTGACCACCAGCCACGCGTTCCACTCCGCCGCCATGGACCCGGTCCTCGCCCCGCTGGCGGATACCTTGCGGAGCCTGGACTTCCGCCCGCCGTCCGTCCCGCTGGTGTCCACCCGCACCGGCCAGCTCGCCGACGTGTCCACAGTGGACCACTGGACCGCGCAGGTCCGGGAGCCGGTCCGGTTCGCCGACGCCGTCGCGGCACTGGCCGGGCAGGAGGTCACGGCCTACCTGGAACTCGGCCCCGACGGCGTCCTCACCGCCATCGCGCGCGGCCTCACCGAAGCCGTGACCGCGGTCGCGCTGCGCCCGGACCGCGACGAGGCCACCACGCTGCTGACCGCGGCCGCCACCCTGCACACCCACGGCGTCCCGGTCGACTGGCCCGCGTTCTTCGCCGGGACCGGCGCCCGGCACACCGACCTGCCGACGTATGCCTTCCAGCACGAGCACTACTGGCTCGGGACCCCGAAGCGCGTGGCCACGCCCGCGGTGCAGGACGGCGTCAGCCTGACCGACCTGGTCCGCGCCCAGGCCGCGGCGGTGCTGGGCCACGCCGAGGCCCTCGACGCCGACCGCGCGTTCGCCGACCTGGGCTTCGACTCGCTGACCGCGGTCGAACTCAGCTCCCGGCTGGGCGCGGCGACCGGGCTCACGCTGCCCGCGACCCTCGTCTTCGACCACCCGACGCCCGCCGCGCTGGCCGCGTGGCTGGCCGGCGAGGGCGCCTCGGAGACCCCGATCGCGCACGCCGGCTCCGACGACCCGATCGTCGTCGTCGGCATGGGCTGCCGCTACCCGGGCGGTGTCGCGTCCCCGGCCCAGCTGTGGGACCTCGTGCTGTCCGGCACCGACGCGATCAGCGCGTTCCCCGCCGACCGCGGCTGGGACCTCGACGGTATCCACGACCCGGAACCCGGCCGTCCCGGCCGGACTTACGTTGCGCACGGCGGGTTCCTGGCCGACGCCGCCGGGTTCGACGCCGCGTTCTTCGGCGTCAGCCCGCGCGAGGCGCTGGCGATGGACCCGCAGCAGCGGCTGCTGCTGGAGGTCGCCTGGGAGACGTTCGAGCACGCGGGCATCGACCCGCGCGCGGTCCGCGGGCACGCCGTCGGCGTCTTCGCCGGCACCGCCTCGCAGGACTACGGCCCGCCGCTGCACGAGGCGCCCGAGCACGTCGGCGGCAACCTCGGCACCGGCACCGCGGCCAGCGTCCTGTCCGGCCGCATCGCCTACACGTTCGGCTTCGAAGGACCGACGCTGACCGTCGACACGGCGTGTTCGTCGTCGCTGGTCGCGCTGCACCTGGCCGCGCAGTCCCTGCGGGCGGGCGAATGCGGCCTGGCTCTTGCCGGCGGGGTCACGGTGATGTCGAGCCCGGGCGCGTTCGTCGAGTTCAGCCGCCAGCGCGGCCTCGCCCCGGACGGCCGGATCAAGTCCTTTGCGGACTCCGCCGACGGCACGGCCTGGGCCGAAGGCGCGGGAATGCTGCTGCTGGAACGTCTTTCGGACGCACGCCGCCACGGGCACCCGGTGCTGGCGGTGCTCGCCGGGTCGGCCGTGAACTCCGACGGCGCGTCCAACGGCCTCACCGCACCCAACGGCCCGTCCCAGCAGCGGGTGATCCGCCAGGCACTCGCCAACGCCGGATTGTCCACTTCGGACGTCGACGCCGTCGAGGCGCACGGCACCGGAACGGTCCTGGGCGACCCGATCGAGGCGCAGGCCGTCCTGGCCACCTACGGCCAGGACCGTTCGGTACCGCTGTGGCTGGGCTCGCTGAAGTCCAACATCGGGCACGCGCAGGCGGCGTCCGGCGTCGGCGGCATCATCAAGATGATCGAGGCCATGCGCCACGGCGTGCTGCCGAAGACCCTCCACCTGGAAACGCCCACCTCCAAAGTGGACTGGACGACCGGTGCGGTGTCGCTCCTGGCCGAGGCCCAGCCGTGGCCGGAGACGGGACGTCCGCGCCGGGCCGGGGTCTCCTCGTTCGGGGTCTCCGGCACCAACGCGCACGTGATCCTGGAGGCGCCGCCGGAGGGTTCCGCGCCTGCCGCCGACTTCGCCGGTCCGGTGCCGTGGGTGCTCTCGGGCAAGACCGAGAGCGCGCTTCGGGCCCAAGCCGGGCAGCTGCTGGACGTCGAGGCCGATCCACTGGAAGCCGCGCGCGTCCTCGCATCCGGGCGCGCGGCCTTCGACCACCGGGCCGTCGTCCTCGCGGCCACGCCCGAGGAGCGCGTCGCCGCGCTCACCGCGATCCGCGACGGCCGCGGCGCCATCACCGGGGTCACGCAGCCCGGCAAGACGGCGTTCCTGTTCACCGGCCAGGGTTCCCAGCGGGCCGGGATGGGCCGCGAGCTGTACGACGCGTTCCCCGTCTTCGCGGCGGCCTTCGACGCCGCGTGTCCCGACCCGCAGGTCCGGGAGATCGTCTTCGCGGGACGTCCCGAGCTGGACGGCACCGAGTTCGCCCAGCAGGCCATCTTCGCGATCGAGGTCGCGCTGGTGCGGCTCCTCGACAGCTGGGGCATCCGCCCGGACGCCGTCCTCGGGCACTCCGTCGGCGAGATCGCCGCGGCCCACGTCGCCGGGATCCTGTCCCTCGACGACGCCCGCACGCTGGTCACCACCCGCGGACGGCTGATGCAGGCGCTCCCGGAGGGCGGCGTGATGATCGCCATCCAGGCGTCCGAAGAGGACGCTCTGCCGCTGCCGGACGGCGTCGCACTGGCCGCGGTGAACGCCGCCGACGCGGTGGTGCTGTCCGGAGACGAGACCGCCGTCTCCGGGTACGCGGCGAAGTTCGCCAAGACCAAGCGCCTGAACACCAGTCACGCGTTCCACTCGCCGCTGATGACCCCGATGCTGCCGGACTTTCGCGCGGCACTGGAAACCGTGTCCTTTCGGCAGCCGACGCTGCCGTTCGTGCCCACCGGCGGCGCGAACCCGGAGACGGCGGATTACTGGGCCGGGCAGGTCACCGGCACCGTCCGGTTCGCGGACGGCATCGAAACCCTGCGTGCCCAGGGCGTCACGACGTTCGTCGAGATCGGCCCGGACGCCGTGTTGTCGGCACTGGTCGACGGTGCGGTCCCGGTACTGCGCGCGGACCGGCCCGAACCGGAGACGCTGCTCACCGCGCTGGCCCGCCTGCACGTCCGCGGCAACGGTCCACAGTGGAGCAAGCTGCTCGGCACCGCGTCGACGCCGGTCGAACTCCCGACGTATCCGTTCGAGCGCGAGCGCTACTGGCTCGCCCCGGGCACCCCGCCCGCGGCCGACCCGGCCGGCGACCGGTTCTGGGCCGCCGTCCGCGACGGCGACGGCACCGGCCTCGCCGATACTCTCGGGGTCGACAAGTCCACTGTGGACGCCGTGCTGCCCGCGCTGGCCCGCTGGCGCGGCGATGCCGACGGCGGAACCACGGACTGGCGTTACCACGTCACCTGGCAGCCGGTCGACCGCCCGGCCACCCCGGAAGGCCGGTGGCTGGCGGTCGTCCCCGAAGGCAGCGACGCCCGCCTCCCCGAAGACGTCACGGTGCTGGAAGTGCCCGCCGGGATCGGCCGGGACGGCCTCGCCGCGCTGCTGCCGGAGACGGACGGCGTGCTGTCGCTGCTCACCGACGTCCAGCAGGTTCTCGTGCTGGTCCAGGCCCTCGGCGACGCGAGCCGCGAGGCGCCGCTGTGGTGCGTCACGCGCAACGCCGTCCAGGTCCAGCCGGGTGAGCCGGTCGACCCCGCCGCGGCCGAGATCTGGGGCCTCGGCCGCGTGGTGGGCCTGGAGCACCCGCGCCGCTGGGGCGGGTGCGTCGACCTCGGCGACGGCGCCGACCTGGTGTTCGGCGGCGCCGAGGACCAGCTCGCGATCCGGCCGTCCGGGGTGTACGCGCGACGTCTCGTGCGGGCGGCCGGCCAGAAAGTCCGCGACTGGCGGCCGCGCGGCACGGTCCTGATCACCGGCGGCACCGGCGCGCTCGGCGGTCACGTCGCCCGGCGCCTGGCCGCCGACGGTGCCGACCACCTGGTGCTGACCAGCCGTCGCGGCCAGGCCGCGCCCGGGCTCGTCGACGACCTCACCGCCCTCGGCGCGCAGGTCACCGTCCGCGCGTGCGACGTCGCCGACCGGGACGCCCTGGCCGCGCTGCTCGCCGAGTTCCCGCCCACCGCCGTCGTCCACGCCGCCGGCGCGGCCGACCCGGACTACCTGAAGGACACCGATCCGGCGGAGTTCGCCCGGGTCCGGTCGGCCAAGGTGCTCGGCGCGGCGAACCTCGACGCCCTGCTCGGCGACACTCCGCTCGACGCGTTCGTGCTCTTCTCCTCGATCGCCGCCACCTGGGGCAGCGGCGGCCAGGGCGCATACTCCGCGGCCAACGCGGCGCTCGACGCCGTTGCCGCGTCGCGCCGGGCGCGTGGCCTGACCGCGACGTCGATCGCGTGGGGGCCGTGGGCCGGTCCGGGCATGGCCGAGGGCGAGGCCGGAATCCAGATGGCGCGGCGCGGAGTTCCCGGGCTGCCACCGGAAAAGGCGGTCGCCGAGCTGGTCGCGGCGGTGGAACGGGACGAGCCCGCGGTCGTCGTCGCGGACGTCGACTGGACGCGGTTCGTACCGGCGTTCACCGCCCAGCGCCCGAGCCCGCTGCTCGGCGAGCTGCCGGAGGTCCGCGACGTCCTCGCGGCCGAGGTCGTGCCGGAGAGCGCGGCCGCGGAGATCCTGCGCAGCGCCGAAGGGTCCGAACTGGACCGGCTGCTGCTCGACATCGTCCGCGGTGAAATCGCCGTGGTGCTCGGACATTCCGCGCCGGAGGCGATCGATGTCCGCCAGCCGCTGCGCGACCTCGGCCTCGACTCGCTGGCCTCGGTCGAGCTGCGCAACGGCCTGTCCCGGGCGACCGGGCTCAGCCTGCCGAGCACGCTGGTCTTCGACCACCCGACGGCCGAAGCACTGGCCGCGCACCTGCGCACCCGGGTCGAGCCCGCGGCCGACCGGTTCGACGGCGAGCTGGACCGGCTCGAAACCGGGCTGGCCGCCGCCGGCCCGGAGGACCGCGCCCGCGTGGTGGCCCGCCTCGAAGTCCTGCTCGCCCAGTGGCGCGAGGACCGCGAATCGATCACCGACCGCCTCGACTCCGCCGACGACGACGAGATGTTCCGCCTGCTCGGTACCGAGTTCGGCATCTCATGACGCGCCCACCGACAACCTGTTTCCCGAGGACCCTCCATGTCGAGTGAAGACAAGCTCCGCTACTTCCTCAAGCGTGTCACCGCGGACCTGCACGACGTCCGCGCCCGGCTGCGTGATGCCGAGGAGAAGGCGGGCGAGCCGATCGCGATCGTCGGCATGGCCTGCCGGTACCCCGGTGGCGCGGACACGCCCGAACGCCTGTGGCAGCTCGTCGCCGACGGAACCGACGCCATTTCCGGCTTCCCGGCCGACCGCGGCTGGGACACCGCGCGCCTCTACCGGCCCGGTGACGCGCAGCCCGGGCACAGCTACGTCCGCGAGGGCGGGTTCCTTCCGGACGCCGCCGAGTTCGATCCGGAGTTCTTCGGCATTTCGCCGCGCGAAGCCGTCGCGATGGACCCGCAGCAGCGGCTGCTGCTGGAGGTCGCGCACGAGACGTTCGAGCGCGCCGGCCTGCCGGTCGACGCCCTGCGCGGCAGCCGCACCGGCGTGTTCGTCGGCGGTATGGCCCAGATTTCCGGCCCGTCCGAGGAGCAGATCGAGGCCCTGTCGGGATATCTGCTGACCGGCAGCGCGGCCAGCGTGTTCTCCGGCCGGATCGCCTACACCTTCGGTCTCGAAGGCCCGGCGCTGACGGTCGACACGGCCTGCTCGTCGTCGCTCGTCGCGATGCATCTTGCCGCCCAGGCCCTGCGCGCGGGCGAGTGCACGCTCGCCCTCGCAGGCGGTGTCACCGTGATGACCACGCCCGAGGGGTTCGTCGAGTTCAGCCAGCAGGGCGGCCTCGCCGCCGACGGCCGCTGCAAGGCGTTCGCCGAGGCCGCCGATGGCACCGCCTGGGGCGAAGGCGCCGGAATGCTGTTGCTGGAAAGGCTTTCCGACGCCCGCCGCCACGGCCACCCGGTGCTCGCCGTGCTTCGCGGCTCGGCGGTGAACTCCGACGGCGCGTCCAACGGCCTCACCGCGCCCAACGGCCCGTCCCAGCAGCGGGTGATCCGGGCGGCACTGGCGGCCGCGCGGCTGTCTCCGTCCGATGTGGATGTCGTCGAGGCACACGGCACCGGCACGACCCTGGGCGACCCGATCGAAGCCGAAGCGCTGCTCGCGACTTACGGGCAGGACCGGGATCGTCCACTGTGGCTCGGTTCGCTCAAGTCCAACATCGGGCACACACAGGCTGCGGCCGGCGTCGGCGGCGTGATCAAGATGGTCGAGGCAATGCGGCACGGCGTGCTGCCTCAGACCTTGCACGTCGACGCGCCGTCGTCGCATGTGGACTGGAACTCCGGTCAGGTCCGGCTGCTCACCGAGGCCGTGCCGTGGCCGGAGACGGACACGCCGCGGCGAGCCGGGGTCTCGTCGTTCGGGGTCAGCGGCACCAACGCCCACGTCGTCATCGAGGCAGTGCCCGCCGAGGAGCCCGAGCAGTCCGGGGACCTGCCGGTGGTGCCGTGGGTCCTGTCGGCCAAGACCGGCCCCGCCCTGCGCGACCTCGCGCGGGCCCTCCAGAGCAGCGAGGACGACCCGGTGGACGTCGGCCGCGCGCTGGCCACCACCCGCTCGGTGCGCGAGCACCGCGCCGTGGTTCTCGACGCGGCCGGGCTCGCCGCGGTCGCCGACGGCGTGAGCACCCCGGCGAACCCGGGTGACGTCGTCTTCGTCTTCCCCGGCCAGGGCTCGCAGTGGGCGGGGATGGGCCGCGAACTCCTGGAATCCTCGCCGGTGTTCGCCGCCCGGATGGCGGAGTGCGCGGCCGCCCTGGAGTCCTTCGTGGACTGGAACCTCCTGGACGCTCTCGACGGCGACCTCCAGCGCGTCGACGTGGTCCAGCCGGTGCTATGGGCCGTGATGGTGTCGCTGGCCGAGGTCTGGCGCTCCCACGGCGTCGAGCCCGCTGCCGTGGTGGGGCACTCGCAGGGTGAGATCGCCGCGGCCGTCGTCGCGGGTGGACTGTCGCTTGAGGACGGTGCCCGGGTCGTCGCGTTGCGGAGCAAGGCGATCCTGCGGCTGTCCGGCCTCGGCGGCATGGTGTCGCTGGGCACTTCGCCGTCGCGGGCGGAAGAGCTGATCGCGCCCTGGGCCGGGCGGATCTCCGTGGCCGCGGTCAACGGCCCGTCGTCGGTCGTCGTGTCCGGCGAAGCCGGCGCCCTCGACGAGCTGCTGGCGTCGGTGGACGTGCGGGCCCGCCGGATCGCCGTCGACTACGCGTCCCACTCGGCTCAGGTGGAGCTGCTGGCCGAAGAACTGGCGTCGGCGCTCGCGCCGGTGCGGCCCCGGGCCGGGCGGATCCCGTTCGTCTCCGCGGTCACCGGGCAGGTGCTGGAGACGTCCGGGCTGGACGCCGCGTACTGGTACCGCAACCTGCGCGAACCCGTCCGATTCGACCAGGCCGTCACGACACTGCTGGCGAACCGGGCGACGGTCTTCGTCGAGTGCAGTGCCCATCCGGTGCTCACCGCCGGTGTCGAGGAGACGATCGAGCAGGCCGGTGCGGCCGCCGCCGCGGTCGGCACCCTCCGGCGTGACGACGGCGGCCTGACCCGCCTGGTCACGTCGCTCGGCGAGGCGTTCGCGCGTGGCGCGGAGGTCGACTGGGCCGGGTTCTTCGCGGGCACCGGCACCCGCCGCGTCACCCTCCCCACCTACCCCTTCCAGCGGGACCGCTACTGGTCCGAGCCCGCCGCACCGCGGCGCCGCACGACCGCGGACGACCTGCGTTTCGAGGTCACCTGGCGGCTCGTCCCGGTAGGACAGTCCGCCTTGGACGGAACATGGGTCGTGTGCGGCCCGGACAACGAACTCGCCGACCGCATCGCGCTCGGTCTCGCCCGGCACGGCGCCGAGGTGGTCCGCGCGGCCGAGCCGGGTGACTTCACCGGCGTCCGCGGTGTCGTCGCCGTCGCCCCGGCCGGGCGCACGCCGGGCCACCCGGACGTCCCCGCCGGTCTCGCGACCGCACTGGCACTCGTCCAGGCCGACGTTCCTCTGTGGATGGTCACCCGTGGCGCGGTCTCGACGGGCGCCGCGGACCCCGTCACCGATCCCGAGCAGGCTCTCGTCTGGGGGCTCGGCCGGGTCGTCCGCCAGGAACAGCCCGCCCGCTGGGGCGGTGTCGCCGACCTGCCCGCCGACGCGGACGACGCCGTCGTCGACCTCTTCCTCGGCGCGCTGACCGGCCCCGAGGACGAACTGGCCGTCCGGCCCGAAGGCGTCTTCGCACGCCGCCTCACCCGGCCCGCCACCACGACGGCCCGGCGCAGCTGGCGTCCGGAAGGGACGGTCCTGATCACCGGCGGCACCGGCGCGCTCGGCGCCCACGTCGCCCGCCGGCTCGCCGCCCAGGGCGCGCCCCACCTGCTGCTGGTCAGCCGCAGCGGCGCCGGCGCCGAGGGCGCGGCGGAGCTGGAAGCCGAACTCACCGCGCTCGGCTCGCGGGTCACCGTCGCCGCGTGCGACGCCGCCGACCGCGCCGCGCTCGGCGCGCTGCTCGACGCCCTGCCCGCGGACGCACCGCTGCGCGCGGTGATCCACACCGCGGCCGTCCTCGACGACGCCGTCCTCGACGAACTGACTCTCGACCAGGTCGGCCGCGTGCTGCGGGTCAAGGCCGAAGCCGCGCTGACGCTGCACGAGCTGACCCGGGACCTCGACCTCGACGCGTTCGTGCTGTTCTCCTCCCTCGCCGGGGTGTTCGGCGGCGCGGGCCAGGGCAACTACGCGCCCGGGAACGCGTTCCTCGACGCCTTCGCGCGCTACCGCCGCGGCCTCGGCCTGCCGGCGACGTCGATCGGCTGGGGCCACTGGGCGGGCGGCGGCATGGCCGACGGCGCCCTCGAAGCCCGCCTGCAGCAGCGCGGGGTCCCGCCGATGCCGCCGGAGCTGGCCCTCGACGGCCTCCAGCGCGTCTTGGACCTCGACGACACGGCCGTCGTCGTCGCCGACGTCGACTGGACGGCCGCCGACCCGAGCCCGCTGCTGGCCGACCTCCCGGAGATCCGGCACGCCCGCACCGACGTCGCCGATGCCGGCCTGGCGGGCCTGGCACCCGCGGAGCGCGACCGGCGGCTGCTGGAGATCGTCCGGACACAGATCGCCGCCGTGCTCGGGTTCGCCGAGCCCGGGCGGATCGACCCGGCGCGGGCGCTGCGCGACCTCGGGTTCGACTCGCTGACCGCGGTCGAGCTGCGGAACAAGCTGGGTGCGGCGGTCGGCCTGCGGCTGCCCGCCACCCTGGTCTTCGACCACCCGAGCCCGGCCGCGCTGGTCCGGCACCTGGCGTCGCACTTCGGCGGCGACGACGTCACCGAGGACGTCGCCGAACGCGGAGCCGTCGACGAGCCGATCGCGATCGTCGCGATGAGCTGCCGGTTCCCCGGCGGCGTCGGCTCGCCCGAAGAGCTGTGGGACCTGCTGGCGGCGGGCCGCGACACGGTCACGCCGTTCCCGGCCGACCGCGGCTGGGACGTCGACGCCGTGTACGACCCCGATCCGGAAACCCCTGGCCGGTCCTACGTCCGGCACGGGTCCTTTGTGGACGACGTCACCGGCTTCGACGCGGCGTTCTTCGGGATCAGCCCCCGCGAGGCGCTGGCGATGGACCCGCAGCAGCGGCTGCTGCTGGAGACGACGTGGGAGGCGTTCGAACGCGCCGGGCTCGACCCGGCCGCGCTGCGCGGCAGCCGCGTCGGCGTGTTCGTCGGCACCAACGGCCAGGACTACAGCACCCTGCTGATGAACGCCCGCGAGCAGGTCGAGGGCTACCTCGGCACGGGCAGTGCGGCCAGCGTGTTCTCCGGCCGGATTGCCTACGCGTTCGGCCTCGAAGGCCCGGCGGTCACAGTGGACACTGCGTGTTCGTCGTCGCTGGTGGCGCTGCACCTCGCGGCGCAGGCCTTGCGTTCCGGCGAGTGCTCGCTGGCGCTGGCCGGGGGCGTGACGGTGATGTCGACGCCGATCGGCTTCGTCGAGTTCTCGCGCCAGCGCGGCCTGTCCGCGGACGGCCGGTGCAAGCCGTTCGCGGACGCCGCCGACGGCACGGCCTGGGGCGAAGGCGCGGGACTGCTGCTGGTGGAGCGCCTGTCCGACGCCCAGCGGCTCGGCCACCCGGTCCTGGCGGTCCTGCGCGGCTCGGCGGTCAACCAGGACGGCGCGTCCAACGGCCTGACGGCGCCGAACGGGCCGTCGCAGCAGCGCGTGATCCGGTCGGCGCTGGCGAATGCGGGACTGTCACCGTCCGATGTGGACGTCGTGGAGGCACACGGCACGGGGACGCGGCTCGGGGACCCGATCGAGGCGCAGGCTCTGCTGGCCACGTACGGGCAGGACCGGTCGGAGCCGCTGTGGCTGGGTTCGGTGAAGTCGAACCTTGGGCACACGCAGGCGGCCGCTGGTGTCGCGGGTGTGATCAAGATGGTTCAGGCGATGCGGCATGAGCAGCTGCCTCGGACGTTGAACGTGGACACGCCGTCGTCCCATGTGGACTGGACGTCCGGTGATGTCCGGCTGCTGACCTCGCCGGTTCCGTGGTCCGCCGGTTCCCGGGTGCGCCGGGCAGGGGTGTCCTCGTTCGGGATCAGCGGGACGAACGCTCACATCATCCTTGAGGAGTCGCCAGAGCGCCCCAAGGCGGCCTTCGGTGCGTTGAGCGCACCCAAGGCCACATTGGGGCGTTCGGGGAGCGCGGTGCCGTGGGCGATTTCGGCGCGGAGTGAAGGGGCGTTGCGGGCGCAGGCCGCGCGGCTGCTGGAGTTCGCCGGGACCGGGCCGGACATCGTCGAGACTGGGCGGACGCTGGCCACGGCCCGGGCATCGCTCGAGTGCCGGGCCGTCGTGCTCGCGTCCGACCTCGACGGCTTCCGGCGGGGGCTGACCGGGTTGGCCGAGGGACGTCCGGTCGCCGAGGTGGTGCGACCCGGGGCCGATGGGAAGGTGGCGTTCCTCTTCACCGGCCAGGGTTCGCAGCGTCCCGGGATGGGTCGCGAGCTGTACGAGGCGTTTCCGGTGTATGCCGAGGCGTTTGATGCGGCCTGTGCGTATCTGGATCCGCGGGTGAAGGAACTCTCGGGTTCGGCCCAGACGGAACTCGCTCAGCAGGAGATCTTCGCGTTGGAAGTGGCGTTGTTCCGCCTGCTGGAGTCGTGGGGCGTGCGGCCGGACTTCGTCATCGGACACTCGGTCGGCGAGATCGCCGCAGCGCATGTCGCGGGGATGTTGTCCCTTGAGGACGCGGCGACGCTGGTCGCAGCCCGCGGTCGGCTGATGCAGGCACTGCCCGAAGGTGGCGTGATGATCGCGGTGCAGGCGTCCGAAGAGGACGTTCTGACGCTGCCGGAGGGTGTCTCGCTTGCTGCGGTGAACGGACCGGACTCAGTGGTGTTGTCCGGTGTGGAGGACGCGGTGACCGAGGTGGCGGGAAGGTTCGCGAAGACCAAGCGGCTCAACACCAGCCACGCGTTCCATTCGGCGTTGATGGATCCGATGCTGGCGGAGTTCGCTGCGGCGATCGACGGCCTGACCACGGCTGAGCCGGTGATTCCGTTTGTGTCCACTGTGGAGGAGGCGCCGGGAGAGTACTGGGTGCGGCAGGTCCGCGAGCCGGTCCGGTTCGCCGACGCGGTCGCCAAGGCGAAGGAGCAGGGCGCGCGGACGTTCGTCGAGATCGGACCGGATGCCGTGCTCACCCCGATGGTCGAGGATGCTGTGCCGACGCTGGTCGCCGGACGTCCGGAAGTCACCGCCGTCGTGACCGCGCTGGCGCACCTGGCGGCCGACTGGCCGCGGTTCTTCGGCCCCGGGCCGGTGCGTACGGACCTTCCGACGTATGCGTTCCAGCACGAGCGGTACTGGCTGGACACCGCCGCGGCCGGGGACGTCGACGCGCTCGGCCAGGCCCCGACCGGCCACCCGCTGCTCGGCGCGGCGGTGGAGCTGCCCGAGGGCGGCTGGGTGCTGACCGGCGCGCTGTCGACCCGGACGTCGCCGTGGCTGTCCGGGCACGCCGTGCATGGCACGGTCATCCTGCCCGGGACCGCGTTCGTGGAACTCGCCCTGCGGGCGGGTGCGGAGGCGGGCTGCCCGACGCTGGAGGAACTGACGATCGCGGCACCCCTGGCCCTGACCGGCACGGTCCGCGTCCAGGTGGCGGTCGGCCCGGCCGGCGACGACGGCCGCCGCCCGGTCACCGTGCATTCCCGCCACGACGACACTGCGCCGTGGACCCGGCACGCGACCGGCGTGCTGTCGCCGGAACCGCTTGCCGCCGAAGAACTCGGCGAGTGGCCGCCCGCCGGAGCGTCCGAAGTGGACGTGACGGAGATCTACCCGGGCTTCGAGGATCGAGGCTTCACGTACGGGCCGTCGTTCCAGGGACTGCATGCGGCCTGGACCCGCGACGGCGAGGTGTTCGCGGAGGTGGCCCTGCCGCCGTCCGACCGCGACCCGGCGGCCCGCTTCGGCCTGCACCCGGCGCTGCTGGACGCGGCCCTGCACGGCCTGGGCCTGGGTTTGCTGCCGGACGACGGCCAGGGCCGCCTGCCGTTCACGTGGTCCGGCGTAACCCGCCACGGCATCGGTGCGTCGTCGCTGCGGGTCCGGCTGGCGCCGGTCGCCCCGGACACGGTCGCGCTGACGGTGGCCGACGGCGAGGGCCGTCCGGTGCTGACGGTGACGTCGCTGGTGCTGCGTCCGGTGTCGCCGGATCAGTTCGGGCAGGTCCGTGACGCGCTGTTCCACCTGGAGTGGCCGGAAGTCACGGGTGAATCCACAGTGGACTCGGTGGTCCTGCCGGTGGAGCCGTCGGACATCCCGACGACGACGGCCACGGTCCTGGCGGCAATCCGGTCATGGCTGGCCGACGACCGCGACCAGGAGCTGGTGTTCGTAACCCGCGGAGCAATCGCGGCGGCCGAAGGCGACACGGTCCCGAACCTCGCCGCGGCGGCGGCATGGGGGCTGGTGCGGTCGGCGCAGGCGGAGCACCCGGGCCGCTTCCGGCTGGTCGACCTGGAGGAGGAGACACCGCTGCCCCTCCTGCCGGACGGAGAGCCCCAGCTGGCAATCCGCGGCGGGAGGATCCTGGCGCCTCGCATCGCCCGCGGCCCGGAGACGGCACTGGAGCTGCCGGAGGGCGAGTGGCAGCTGACGATCACCCAGCCGGGCACGGTGGACGGCATCGCGGCACAGCCCAGCGGCGGCGGAGTGGCGGCGGGGACGCTGCCGCTCGCCGAGGGCACCGCAGCGCAGTCGCCTGCCGGTAGTTCAGCTTCCGCCAGGCAATCCCTCGGCGCCGGCGAGGTCCGCATCGCCGTCCGTGCCGCGGGGGTCAACTTCCGTGACGTCCTCAACGTCCTCGGCCAATACCCCGGCGGCCCCGTCCCCCTCGGCCAGGAAGCCGCGGGCGTCGTCACCGAAGTCGGCGCCGACGTCACCTCCGCCCAACCCGGCGACCGCGTCTTCGGCCTCTTCCCCGGCGGCACGTTCGCCACCCACGCGACCACCGACCACCGGCTCGTCGCCGCCATCCCCGCCGGCTGGACGTTCGCCCAGGGCGCGACCACTCCGGTCGCCTTCCTCACCGCCTACTACGGCCTCGTCGAACTGGCTGGGCTCAAGCCCGGTGAGTCCGTCCTCATCCACGCGGCCGCGGGTGGCGTCGGCATGGCCGCCGTCCAGCTTGCGCGGCACCTCGGGGCCGATGTCCACGCCACCGCCAGCCCGGCGAAGCACGCCGTCGTGCGGGCGCTCGGGGTCGAGCCCTCGCGGCTTGCCTCCAGCCGGACCCTTGCCTTTGCCGAGCAGTTCGGGCGCATGGACGTCGTCCTCAACTCGCTCACCGGCGAGTTCGTCGACGCCTCCCTGAACCTCCTCGCCGACGGTGGCCGGTTCCTCGAAATGGGCAAGACCGACGTCCGGGACGGCGACAACTACCGGGCCTTCGACCTCGCCGAGGCCGGGGCCGACCGGCTCGGGCGGATGCTCACCGAGGTGCTCGGCCTCTTCGCCGCCGGGCACCTGCGGCCGCTTCCGGTCACCGCCTGGGACGTCCGGCGCGCGCCGGACGCCCTGCGGTACCTGAGCCAGGCGCGGCACGTCGGCAAGCTCGCCCTCACCGTCCCGCACCGGCCCGACCCCGACGGCACCGTCCTCGTCACCGGCGGCACCGGGGCGCTCGGCACCGCGCTCGCCCGGCACCTCGTCCGCAACGGCGCGAAACACGTCGTCCTGGCCGGCCGCCGCGGCGGTGAAAGCACCATGCCCGAGGTGACCGTCGTGGCCTGCGACGTCGCCGATCGCGACGCACTGGCCGAGCTGCTGCAGAACCTCGAGCGGCCGCTCACCGCGGTGATCCACGCCGCCGGCGTGCTGGCCGACGCCACCGTCGACCGGCTCACCGAGGACGACCTCGCGGCCGTCCTGCGGCCGAAGGCCGACGGTGCCCGGCACTTGCACGAGCTGACCCGCGACGCCGACTTGGCCGCGTTCGTCCTGTTCTCGTCGGTGTCCGGCCTCGCGGGCACGCCCGGCCAGGGTGCCTACGCCGCCGCCAACGCCTACCTCGACGGCCTCGCCCGCCACCGCCGCGCGGCCGGGCTGCCCGCCGTCTCGCTCGCCTGGGGCGCCTGGGAAACGGGCATGGCCGCCGGGCTGACCGAGACCGATCGGCGCCGGATGAGCCGGTCCGGGCTGCTGCCACTGTCCACTGAGGACGGCCTCGCGCTGTTCGACACGGCGGCCGGGGACGCGGCGAGCCTGCTCGTCCCGATGCGGCTGGACCCCGCCGCCCTGCGCGGGGACGACGTCCCGCCGCTGCTGCGCGGCCTGGTCCGCACCAAGCCGCGCACCGCGGCGCCGTCCGACGCCGTCGGGCTGGCCCGGCGGCTGGCCGGGCGGACCGCGGCCGAGCAGGACGGCATCGTGCTGGAGCTGGTCCGCGAGGCCATGGCCGCCGTGCTCGGGCACGCCGACGCCACCGGCGTCGACCCCGGCCGCGGGTTCCTCGAGGTCGGCTTCGACTCGCTGACCGCGGTGGAACTGCGCAACCGGATCGCCGCGGCGACCGGGCTGCGGCTGCCGTCCACTTTGGTCTTCGACCACGCCTCACCCGCGGACCTCGCCACGTACCTGCGTGGCGAGCTGACCGGCACCGAGCCGGACGCGGACCGCCTGCTGTCCGAAGTGGACCGGCTGGAAACCGGCCTGCTGGCCGCGGAACTGGACGACGCCGCCCGCGCGGCCGTCCACGGCCGGTTGCAGACGCTGCTGGCCAAGTGGTCCGGGACCGCACGGGCCGTCGTCCCCGACAGCCTCGCCACGGCGTCGGCCGACGACCTCTTCGACTTCATCGACAACGCACTGGGGAGCTGACGGTGTCCAACGAGGACCGGCTGGTCGAATACCTCCGGCGGGTGACCGCCGAGCTGCAGCAGACGCGCACGCGCCTGCAGGAGGTCGAGTCCGGCGAACCCGAGCCGATCGCCGTCGTCGGCATGAGCTGCCGGTACCCCGGCGGCGTCGCCTCGCCCGACGACCTGTGGGAGCTGGTGCGGGACGGCCGCGACGCCGTCACGCCGTTCCCGGCCGACCGCGGCTGGGACCTGGCCGCACTGTCCGATCCGGACGGTCGCGGCGGCAGTCACGCGGCTGCGGGCGGATTCCTCGACGACGTCGCGGGCTTCGACGCGGGCTTCTTCGGCATCTCGCCGCGCGCCGCGCTGGCCATGGATCCGCAGCAGCGGCTGCTGCTGGAATCGGCGTGGACGTTGTTCGAGGACGCCGGCATCGACCCGGCGAGCCTGCGCGGCGGCCGGACCGGCGTGTTCGTCGGCGCGTCCTCCTCCGGCTACGGAACCGGCTGGGCCACGGCACCCGAAGGCCTCGAAGGCCACCTGCTGACGGGCAACGCGGGCAGCGTCATCTCCGGCCGCCTCGCCTACCAGTTCGGGCTGGAGGGCCCGGCCGTCACGATCGACACGGCGTGCTCGTCGTCGCTGGTCGCGCTGCACCTGGCCGCGCAGGCGCTGCGCGCGGGCGAGTGCTCGCTTGCGCTCGCCGGCGGCGTCATGGTGCTGGCCTCGCCGACGCTGTTCGTCGAGTTCAGCCGCCAGCGCGGGCTGGCCGCGGACGGGCGCTGCAAGTCCTTCGCCGCGGCCGCGGACGGCACCGGCTGGGCCGAAGGCGTCGGCCTGCTGATGCTGGAACGGCTGTCCGACGCCCGCCGCAACGGGCACGAAGTGCTCGCCGTCGTCCGCGGCTCCGCGGTCAACCAGGACGGCGCGAGCAGCGGCCTGACCGCGCCGAACGGTCCGTCGCAGCAGCGGGTGATCCGCGACGCGCTGGCCGGGGCCCGGCTCGCCCCGTCCGATGTGGACGCCGTCGAGGCACACGGCACCGGCACCCGCCTCGGCGACCCGATCGAGGCGCAGGCCGTCCTCGCGACCTACGGCCGCGACCGGCAGCAGCCGCTGTGGCTCGGGTCGCTGAAGTCGAACATCGGGCACGCCCAGTCCGCCGCCGGTGTCGGCGGCGTGATCAAGATGATCCAGGCGCTGCGCCACGGCGTCCTGCCGAAGACCCTGCACGTCGACGAGCCGACCCCGCACGTCGACTGGACCGCAGGCAACGTCCGGCTGCTCACCGAGACGACGCCGTGGCCGGAGACCGGGCGGCCGCGCCGCGCGGGCGTGTCGTCGTTCGGGATGAGCGGCACCAACGCCCACGTGATCCTGGAACAGGCCCCGGCGCCCGAACCGGCCGCGCTGAATCCCCTGCCGGTCACGCCGGTCCTGCTGTCCGCCCGGACGGCGGAAGCACTGCGGGAGCAGGCGTTCCAGTTGTCCACTGTGGATGCCGATCTGCTGGAGCTGGGTGCTGCGCTGGCCACCCGGGGTGGTCTGGAGCACCGTGCCGTCGTGGTCGCCGACTCCGGCGACATGCTGCGGACGGCGTTGCGCGAGTTCGACGTCATCCAGGGCGAGCCCGGCGGCAAGACCGCGTTCCTGTTCTCCGGCCAGGGTTCGCAGCGGGCCGGGATGGGCCGCGAGCTGTACGAGACGTTCCCGGCCTACGCGGCGGCCTTCGACGCGGTGTGCGCGCACCTCGACCCGCGGGTGAAGGAACTGTCCGGCTCGCCGGACACCGAGCTGGCCCAGCAGGGCATCTTCGCGCTCGAAGTCGCCCTCTACCGGCTGCTCGAATCCTGGGGGGTGCGGCCGGACTTCCTGCTCGGCCACTCGGTCGGCGAGATCGCGGCCGCGCACGTCGCCGGCGTCCTCACGCTCGAAGACGCGTGCGCACTGGTCGCGGCCCGTGGCAGGTTGATGCAGGCCCTGCCGGAAGGCGGTGCCATGATCGCGGTGCAGGCGTCCGAAGAGGACGTTCTGCCGCTGCCGGAGGGTGTGTCGCTGGCCGCGGTGAACGGCCCGGACTCGGTGGTGCTGTCCGGGGTCGCCGAAGCGGTCGAGGCGGTGGCGGCGAAGTTCGCGAAGACCAAGCGCCTCAACACGAGCCACGCGTTCCACTCGGCCCTGATGTACCCGATGCTCGCGGAGTTCCGAGCGGTCCTGGACGGGCTTTCTTATGCCACTCCGGCGATCCCGAGCGTGTCCACTGTGGAGGACGACGCAGCCTGGGACGCGGGTTACTGGGTCCGCCAGGTGCGGGAACCGGTCCGCTTCCACGACGGTGTCGAGCGGCTGCGTGCCCAGGGCGTCACGGTGTTCGCCGAACTGGGCCCGGCCGCCGTGCTGGCCCCGCTCACCGACGGTGCCGTCCCGCTGCTGCGGGCCGACCGGTCCGAGCCCGCCACGCTGATCCGCGGGCTCGCGACTCTGCACGTCCGCGGCACGGCCGTCGACTGGCCGGCGTTCTTCGGCGGCACCCGGCGGCTTCCGTTGCCGCACTACCCGTTCGAGCACGAGCGGTTCTGGCTGGCCGCGCCCGCCGCGGCCGGCGACGTCTCCGCTGCGGGGCTCACCCGCCCCGACCACCCGCTGCTGGGCGCCGCACTGGCGCTGGCCGACGGCGACGGTTTCCTTTGCACCGGCGTCCTTTCACCGCGCTCGCACCCGTGGCTCACCGACCATGTCGTGCTCGGCTCGACGCTGGTGCCCGGCACGGCGTTCGTCGAGCTGGCGCTGCGCGCGGCCGAGCAGGCCGGCTGCGACCGCATCGACGAGCTGACCCTCGAAGCGCCGCTGACCCTCCCGGACGGCGGCGCCGAGATCCAGCTCAGCGTCGACCCCGCCCGCACCCTGCGCATCTACTCGCGCCCGGCGGGCTCGGCGTTCGACGAGCCCTGGACCCGGCACGCGACCGGCACGCTGTCCACCGGAACCCGGCCCGCCGCGGGCCCGGCCGAGTGGCCGCCCGCCGGCGCCGAACCCGTCGACGTCGACGACCTCTACGCCCGCTTCGGCGACCGCGGGTTCGCCTACGGCCCGGCGTTCCAGGGTCTGCGCGCGGCCTGGCGCCGCGGCGACGACGTCTTCGCCGAGGTCACGCTGCCCGGGGACGACGCCGGGAAGTTCGCCCTGCACCCCGCGCTGCTCGACAGCGCGCTGCACGCGATGGCGCTCGGCGTCCTGCCGGACACCGGCGCGGGCCGGGTGCCGTTCAGCTGGACCGGCGTGACCGTGCCCGCGCGCGGCCGGTCGGCCCTGCGCGTCCGGCTCTCGGCGACCGGCCCGGACACGATCACCCTCACCGCCACCGACGACGCCGGGCAGCTGGTCGCGACGGTCGAAGCGCTGACCGTGCGGCCGGTCGCCGTGCCGCGGCAGTCGCTGTTCGCCGTCGACTGGCCGCAGCTGCCGCCCGGCGGGACGGCCGAGGACGTCCGGCCGGTGTTCCTGACCGTGGACGGCGGCACGGACCCCGCCGCGGTCCACGCCGCGACCACCCGGGTGCTCGCCGCGCTGCAGGACTGGCTTGCCGCGCCGCACGAGCCCGACGAGCGTCTCGTCGTCGTGACCCGTGGCGCGGTCCCGGTCGAGGACGACGTGACCGACCTCGCCGGTGCCGCCGTGTGGGGGCTCGTGCGCTCCGCCCAGGCCGAGCACCCGGACCAGTTCGTACTGGTCGACGCCGCCTCATCGCCGGCACGGTTCCCGGCGGGGGAGCCGCAGTTCGCCGTCCGCGACGGCCGCGTCTTCGTGCCGCGCCTGGCCCGGGCCACCGCCCCGGCCGCGGCGGCGCCGGCCTGGGACACCGTCCTCGTCACCGGGGGCACCGGCGCGCTCGGGTCCGCCCTCGCCCGGCACCTGCGGGACCGGGGCGCCGGACGCGTCGTCGTCGCCGGTCGCCGCGGTCCGGCCGCCCCGGGTGCGGCCGCGCTCGCCGACCTCGGCATCGAGGTTGTGACCTGCGACTTCACCGATCGCGACGCCGTCGCGGAGCTGCTGGCTTCGCTGCCCGGCCTCGATGCGGTGGTGCACACGGCCGGCGTCCTCGACGACGGCGTGCTTTCCGCGCTGACCCCTGAGCGGCTCGCCGCCGTGCTGCGGCCCAAAGTGGACGCCGCGTGGCTGCTGCACGAACTCGCCCCGGACGCCCATCTCGTGCTGTTCTCCTCGGTCGCCGGTGTCTTCGGTGCTGCCGGGCAGGCGAACTATGCCGCGGCGAACTCCACTTTGGACGCACTGGCGGCGCACCGCCGGTCCCTCGGGCTGCCCGCCACGTCGTTGGCCTGGGGCGCCTGGGAAACCGGCATGGCCACGTCCGGAATGTCCATTGAGGATGGTCTCGCGCTGTTCGACGCGGCGCTGGCGGCCGACCGGGCCCTGACCCTGCCCGTCCAGCTCGACCTCGCCGCCTTCCGGTCCGGCCCGGTGCCGGCGTTGCTGCGCGGCCTGGTGCGGACCCCGGCCCGGCGGGCCCGGCCGGTGTCGTCGCTGGGCGAGCGGCTCGCCGCCGTCCCCGCGGCCGAGCGGGAGGAACTGCTGCTGGAGCTGGTTCGGACCGAAGCCGCGGCCGTCCTCGGCCACCAGCCGGGCGCGCGCGTCGACGCGACGAAGGCGTTCAGCGACCTCGGGTTCGACTCGCTGACCGCGGTCGAGCTGCGCAACCGGCTCGCCGAGGCGACCGGGCTGCGGCTGCCGTCGACGCTGGTCTTCGACCACCCCGGCGCGGACGCGCTGGCCGCGTACCTCGGCGCCGAGCTGCTGGGCACGTCGGTGTCCGAGGTCTCAGCGGCCGTCGTCGCGGCCGACGAGCCGATCGCGATCGTCGGCATGAGCTGCCGCTACCCGGGCGGGATCGCCTCGCCCGAAGACCTGTGGCGGCTGGTCGCGGATGGCCGTGACGGCATCGGCGAGTTCCCGACCGACCGCGGCTGGACCGTGGGCTATGACCCGGACCCCGCGCACGCGGGCACGACCTACACCCGCGAAGGCGGCTTCCTCTACGACGCGGCGGAGTTCGACGCGGCGCTGTTCGGGATCAGCCCGCGTGAGGCACTCGCGATGGACCCGCAGCAGCGGCTGCTGCTGGAGTCGTCCTGGGAGGCGTTCGAGCACGCGGGCATCGCGCCGGACTCCCTGCGGGGCAGCCGGACCGGCGTCTTCGCGGGCCTGATGTACCACGACTACGGCGCCCGCCTGACCACCGCGCCGTCCGACGTCGAGGGGTTCCTCGGCATCGGCAACTCCGGCAGTGTCCTTTCCGGACGGATCGCGTACTCGTTCGGGCTGGAGGGCCCGGCGGTCACAGTGGACACTGCGTGTTCGTCGTCGCTGGTGGCGTTGCACCTGGCGGCGCAGGCGTTGCGGTCCGGCGAGTGCTCGCTGGCGCTGGCCGGCGGCGTGACGGTGATGGCGACCCCGGCGACGTTCGTCGAGTTCTCGCGCCAGCGCGGCCTGGCGGCCGACGGCCGCTGCAAGTCGTTCGCCGCCGCGGCCGACGGCACCGGCTGGGGCGAGGGCGTCGGCGTCCTCGTCCTGGAGCGCCTGTCGGACGCCCGCCGCAACGGGCATCGCGTGCTGGCGGTGGTGCGCGGGTCGGCGGTCAACTCCGACGGCGCGTCCAACGGCCTCACGGCGCCGAACGGGCCGTCGCAGCAGCGGGTGATCCGGTCCGCGCTGGCGAACGCGGGGCTCTCGACGTCCGATGTGGACGCGGTCGAGGCGCACGGCACCGGCACGCGGCTCGGTGACCCGATCGAGGCGCAGGCCGTGCTGGCGACCTACGGGCAGGACCGGGCCGAGCCGCTGTGGCTGGGGTCGATCAAGTCGAACCTCGGGCACACGCAGGCGGCCGCGGGCGTCGCCGGGGTGATCAAGATGGTGCAGGCAATGCGGCATGAGCAGCTGCCCCGGACGTTGCACGTCGACGAGCCGACCCCGCACGTCGACTGGACGTCCGGCGACGTCCGGCTGCTGACCTCGGCCGTTCCGTGGCCTGCCGGTTCGCGGGTGCGCCGGGCCGGGGTGTCCTCGTTCGGGATCAGCGGGACGAACGCTCACGTGATCTTGGAGGAGCCCGAGCGCCCCAATGTGGCCTTGGAGCGCTCGGGGAGCGCGGTGCCGTGGGTGCTCTCGGCACGGAGTGAATCGGCGTTGCGGGAGCAGGCGAGGCGTCTGCTGGAGGCGGCGCCGGACGAGCCGATCGAAGCTGTGGCCCGGACGCTGGCCACCGGACGCGCCGCCCTGGACCACCGGGCGGCCGTCGTCGGCACCGACCGGGACGAGTTGCTGCGCGGGCTGTCCGCGATCGCCTCGGATTCGGCCGCGCTCGGTGTCCACATCGGACAGGCTGCGGGTGGCAAGGTCGCGTTTCTGTTCACCGGGCAGGGTTCACAGCGGGCCGGGATGGGTCGCGAGCTGTACGAGACGTTCCCGGCCTACGCGGCGGCCTTCGACGAGGTGTGCCGGTACCTGGACCCGCGGGTCAAGGAGCTGTCGGGGTCGGCGGAGACCGAATTTGCGCAGCAGGAGATCTTCGCGGTCGAGGTGGCGCTGGTCCGGCTGCTGGCGTCGTGGGGCCTCCGGCCCGGCGCCGTGGCCGGGCACTCGGTCGGCGAGATCGCGGCCGCGCACGCCGCCGGGATCCTCACGCTCGAAGACGCGGCCGCGCTGGTCAAGGCGCGAGGCCGGTTGATGCAGGCCCTGCCGTCCGGTGGGGTGATGATCGCGGTGCAGGCGTCCGAAGAGGACGTCCTGCCGCTGCCGGAGGGCGTGTCGATCGCGGCGGTCAACGGGCCGGACTCGGTGGTGCTGTCCGGTGTCGCCGAGGCCGTCGAGGCGGTGGCCGCGAAGTTCGCGAAGACCAAGCGGCTCAACACCAGCCACGCGTTCCACTCCGCGTTGATGGACCCGATGCTGGGCTCGTTCGCCGCGGCTTTGGACGGTCTCGCCTGCGCGTCACCGGCAGTGCCGTTCGTGTCCACTGTGGACGAATCGCGGGAGCTGTCGCCGGAGTACTGGGTGCGGCAGGTGCGCGAGCCGGTCCGGTTCGCCGACGCCGTCACCCGGCTGCGTGAGCAGGGCTGCACGGAGTTCGTCGAGATCGGCCCGGACGCCGTCCTGGCCGCGCTGGTCGACGGGGCCGTGCCGCTGCTGCGCGCGGGCCGTCCCGAGGTCCCGGCGGTGCTGACCGCGGTGGCCCGCCTGCACGTACGCGGGGTTTCGCCGCGCTGGGCGGACGTCTTCCGGCCGTCGGCGCCGGTCGACCTGCCTGCCTACGCGTTCGAGCACAGCCGTTACTGGCTCGACGCCGGCCCGGCGGCGGGCGACGTGACGGCACTCGGGCAGTCCGCGCCCGGTCACCCGCTGCTGGGAGCGGCAGTCGAGCTGCCAGGGGCGGGCACGGTGTTCACCGCGGCGCTGTCGGCGCGGACGGCGCCGTGGCTGGCCGAGCACGAGGTCCTCGGGACGGTGCTGCTGCCGGGTGCGGCGTTCGCGGAACTGGCGCTGCGCGCGGGCGCCGAGCTGGGCTGCCCGGTCGTCGAGGAGCTGACGCTCGGCGCGCCGCTGGTGCTGGACGGCGAAGCCGCCCTGCGTGTGACGGTCGGCCCGCTCGACGGAACCGTCCGCCCGGTGACGATCCATTCGTCCTATGGGGACGGTTGGACACTGCACGCGTCCGGCACGGTCGGTTCGGTCGCCGCACCGGCGGAGGACCTGACGGAGTGGCCGCCCGCGGGAGCGGTCGCGGTGCCGGTGGAGGACCTGTACGACCGCGCGGCCGAGCAGGGTTTCGGCTACGGACCGGCATTCCAGGGCCTGCAGGCGGCCTGGCGCCAGGGAGCGGCGGTGTTCGCCGAGGTCGCCCTGCCCGCGGACCACGCACCGGAGGCGGCGGGCTACGGCCTGCACCCGGCCCTGCTCGACGCGGCGTTGCACGGAGTCGGCCTCGGCGGTTTCGTCGAGGGCCCGCACCTGCCGTTCACGTGGACGGGCGTTTCCCTGACGACGCCGGGAGCATCGTCGCTGCGGGTCCGCCTGACCCCGGCGGGCCCGGACGCGGTGGCCCTGACCTTGGCTGACGCGGCGGGCCGGGCCGTGGCGAGCGTGCGTTCGCTGGCACTGCGCCCGGTTTCGGCGGCTCAGGTGACGCCGACGCACGCGCTCTACCGCCTGGACTGGGTCCCGGCGAGCGAAACGCCTCTGGAGGCCACCTTCAGGGCACTGGCGGACCTCACCGGCCAGGCTCCGGGCTCCGGCTCGGCCGGGCAAGAGCGCCCCAATGTGGCATTGGGTGCGTTGGACGCACCGAACGCCGCGCTGGGTGCGCCGGATGCACCGAAGGCCGCCTTGGGTGCGCTGAGCGCACCCAAGGCCACCTTGGGGCGCTCGGGGCCCGCGGTCGTCGCAGTCGAGTGGGAGCCCTGTGAGCTGCGCGAAGCCGTCGCCAGGGCGCTTCGGCTGGTGCACGCCTGGCTCGCCGAGGACACCGGCTCCCGGCTGGTCGTCGTCACCCGCGGGGCCGTGGCCACGCGGCCCGGTGAGGACGTCACCGACCTCGCCGCCGCCGCGGCGCGAGGCCTGCTGCGGACCGCGCAGCAGGAGCACCCCGGCCGGTTCGTCCTTGCCGATCTCGGGCCCGGCGACGAGCTTCCCGCCCTGCCCGACGAGCCCGAAGCCGCCGTCCGGGGCGGCCGGGTTCTCGTTCCGCGGCTTGGCCGCGCCACCGACGTGGGTGCGCCCCTGACCCTGGACGGGACCGTCCTGATCACCGGCGGCACCGGCGCCCTCGGCGCGGCCGTCGCGCGGCGGCTGGCCACCCCCGACCGGCACCTCGTACTCACCTCGCGACGCGGACTGGACGCTCCGGGCGCCCAGGATCTCGTCGCCGAGCTGACCGGGAACGGCACCCGCGTCACCGTCGCCGCCTGTGACGTCGGCGATCGGGACGCGGTCGCCGCGCTGCTCGCCGAGCACTCCGTCACCTCGGTCGTGCACGCTGCCGGGGTTCTCGACGACGGCCTGCTCGCCGACCAGACCCCGCAGCGCCTCGCCGCCGTGCTCGGGCCGAAGGCCGACGCTGCCCGGTGCCTGCACGAACTCCTGCCGGACACGCCGCTCGTGCTGTTCTCCTCGGTCGCCGGGGGCTTCGGCAGCGCCGGGCAGGCCGGGTACGCCGCCGCGAACGCCTATCTCGACGCCCTCGCCGCCCACCGCGTCGCGCACGGGCAGCCCGCCCGGTCGCTCGCCTGGGGACCGTGGCTCGACGGCGGCATGGCCGCCGGGCTCGGCGCGGCCGAACGGCGGCGCATCGAACGCACCGGCCTGCGCCCGACCGACACCGCCACCGGACTCGACCTGTTCGACGCCGCCCTCGCGCACGCCGAGCCCGTCCTGTGGCCGGTGCTGCTCGACCACGCCGGCCTGCGTGCCCAGGGCGAGCACCTTCCGCCCATCCTGCGCGGCCTGGTCCGGGCGCCGATCCGGAAGGCGCGGCGCACGGAGAACCTGCTCGACCTCGTCCGCGAGGAGTCCGCGGCCGTGCTCGGGCACTCCTCCGCCGCCGCGGTCGAACCCGGGCAGGCGTTCTCCGACCTCGGTTTCGACTCGCTGACCGCGGTCGAGCTGCGCAACCGGCTCGACACCGTCACCGGGCTGCGGCTCGCGGCGACCGTCGTCTTCGACTACGCCACGCCCGCCGCGCTCGCCGCGCACCTCGAGGCCGAGCTGTCCGGCGACCGCGCCGAAACCGCCGTGGAGATCGCGAAAGCCGTCGATGAGCCGATCGCGATCGTCGGCATGAGCTGCCGGTACCCGGGCGGGATCACCTCGCCCGACGACCTCTGGCGGCTGGTCCTCGACGGCCGGGACGGCATCGGCGAGTTCCCGGCCGACCGCGGCTGGGACGTCGGCTACGACCCCGACCCCGGAAACACCGGCACGACCTACACCCGCGAGGGCGGTTTCCTTTACGACGCAGCGGAATTCGACGCGGCGTTCTTCGGGATCAGCCCGCGCGAGGCGCTGGCCATGGACCCGCAGCAGCGGCTGCTGCTGGAGACGTCGTGGGAGGCGTTCGAAAGCGCCGGGATCGACCCTGGGACGCTGCGCGGCAGCCGCACCGGCGTGTTCGCGGGCCAGATGTACCACGACTACGGTGCGCGGCTGACCACGGTGCCAGAAGGCGTCGAGGGATTCGTCGGCATCGGCAACTCCGGCAGTGTCCTTTCCGGACGCGTCGCCTACTCCTTCGGCCTCGAAGGCCCGGCGGTCACTGTGGACACTGCGTGCTCGTCGTCGCTGGTCACCCTGCATCTGGCCGCCCAGGCGCTGCGCCAGGGCGAGTGTTCGCTCGCGCTCGCCGGTGGTGTCACGGTCATGGCGACTCCGGCGACGTTCGTCGAGTTCAGCAGGCAGCGCGGTCTGGCTCCCGACGGCCGCTGCAAGCCGTTCGCGGCGGCCGCCGACGGCACCGGCTGGTCCGAGGGCGTCGGCGTCCTCGTCCTGGAACGGCTGTCGGACGCCCAGCGCAACGGCCACCGTATCCTGGCCGTGGTCCGTGGTTCGGCGGTCAACTCCGACGGCGCGTCCAACGGCCTGACCGCGCCCAACGGGCCGTCGCAGCAACGCGTGATCCGCGCAGCGCTGGGGGCCGCGGGCCTGACACCGTCCGATGTGGACGTCGTCGAAGCGCACGGCACCGGCACGAAACTCGGCGACCCGATCGAGGCGCAGGCCGTGCTCGCCACCTACGGGCAGGACCGGGAAACGCCGCTGTGGCTGGGGTCGATCAAGTCCAACCTCGGGCACACGCAGGCCGCCGCGGGCGTCGCCGGGGTGATCAAGATGGTCCAGGCACTGCGCCACGGCGTGCTGCCGAAGACGTTGCACGTCGACGAGCCGACCCCGCACGTCGACTGGACCGCCGGGGACGTCCGGCTGCTCACCGAGCCGCTCGCCTGGCCGGACGGCGGCCGGGCCCGCCGCGCCGCCGTGTCGTCGTTCGGGATCAGCGGCACCAACGCCCACGTCATCCTCGAAGCCGTTCCGGCGCCCGCGGAAGCCGTGGCCACGCACCCGTGCCCGCCCGTGGTGCTCACCGCCAAGTCGCCGTCCGCGCTGCGCGCCCAGGCGGCGCGGCTGCGGGCCCACCTGGCCGCCCAACCCGGCGAATCGCTTCCGGCGGTCGCCCGTGCGCTGGTCACGACGCGGCCGCAGCACGCCCACCGCGCCGTCGTCGTCGGCGACGTCCCGGCCGGGCTGGCCGCGCTCGGCCGGGGTGAACCCGGCGTCGTCACCGGCGCGGTGACGCCCGGGCGGACCGCGTTCCTCTTCACCGGCCAGGGTTCCCAGCGGCCGGGGATGGGCCGCGAGCTGTACGAAACGTTCCCGGTCTACGCGGCGGCGTTCGACGCCGTGTGCGCGCACCTGGACCCGCGGCTGCGCGAGGTCGTCTTCGAAGGACAGTCCGAACTGGATGCCACGGAGTTCGCTCAGCAGGCGATCTTCGCGCTGGAGGTCGCGCTGTTCCGGCTGCTGGACGCGTGGGGTGTCCGGCCGGACGTCGTGCTGGGACACTCGGTCGGCGAGATCGCGGCCGCGCACGTCGCCGGGGTGCTGAGCCTGGAAGACGCGGCCGCGTTGGTCACGGCACGCGGGCGGCTCATGCAAGCCCTGCCCGAGGGTGGCGCGATGGTCGCCGTCCAAGCGTCCGAAGTGGACGTTCTGCCGTTGCCCGAGGGTGTGTCGCTGGCCGCGGTCAACGGGCCGGACTCGGTGGTGCTCTCCGGCGACGCCGACGCGGTCACCGCCTTCGCGGCGGGGTTCGCGAAGACCAAGCGGCTCAACACCAGCCACGCCTTCCACTCCGCGCTGATGGAACCGATGCTCGACGAGTTCCGCGCGGTCGTCGAAGGCCTGACGTTCGGTGACTCCGCCATCGAAATCGTGTCCACAGTGGAGGACGGTGACCCCGGGACCGCGGCGCACTGGGTGCGTCAGGTCCGCGAACCGGTCCGGTTCCACGACGGCCTGGAGACCCTGCGGGCCCAGGGCGTCACGGACTACCTGGAGCTGGGACCCGACGGCGTCCTGACCGCGATGGTCGGCGACGGCGAGGCCGTCCCGGCACTGCGTGCGGACCGGCAGGAAGCGGAAACCCTGCTCACCGCGCTGGCCCGGCTGTACGTCCGGGGCCGCGACGTCGACTGGGCCGCCGGGTTCGACGGCGGCGGGCACGTCGACCTGCCGTCGTACGCCTTCCAGCGGGAACGGTTCTGGCTGGCGGCCCCGCCTGCCACGGACGGCACGACCACCGGGCATCCGCTGCTCGCGGCGCTCATCCCGCTGGCAGGCGAGGACGGCGTCCTCGGCACGGCCCGGCTGTCGCCGCGGACGCACCCGTGGCTGGCCGACCACACCGTCGGCGGGACCACGCTGCTGCCCGGGACGGCGTTGCTGGAGCTGGTGCTGCGGACCGCGGCCGAGGCCGGCTGCGACGTCGTCACCGAGCTGACCCTGGAGGCGCCGCTCGTCGTGCCGGACCAGGGCGTTCAGCTGCAGGTCAGCGTCGGCGCGCCGGAAGCGGGGGAACGCCCGGTGCGGATTCACGCCCGCCGGGACGACACCGAGCCGTGGACGCGGCACGCCACCGGCACGGTGGCCGCGGGCGCGAAGCCCGTGGTGGCGCTGACCGAGTGGCCGCCCGCGGACGCCGAACCCGTTGCGGTGGACGAGGTGTACCCGCGCTTCGCCGAAGCCGGGTTCGGCTACGGCCCGGCGTTCCAGGGGCTGCGGGCCGCGTGGACGCGCGGTGAGGAACTGTTCGCCGAGGTCTGGCTGCCCGAGGTCCACTCCGGATTCCTGCTGCACCCGGCGTTGTTCGACGCGGCCCTGCACACGGCCGCGTTGCAGGGCGACGGCACGGCGAAGCTGCCGTTCGCGTGGACCGGCGTCCACCTGACGGCAAGGGGCGCGACGAGCCTGCGGGTCCGGCTGACGCCGGTGCCGGACGGCTTCGCGCTCGCGCTGGCCGACGGCACGGGCGCGCCCGTGGGTGTCGTGGACGCGCTGGCACTGCGGCCGTTCTCGGCCGAAGGGCTGGGGGTGCGGGACGCGCTGTTCCGCGTCGACTGGGTCCCGGCCGAGGTCACGGAGGCGCCGTACACGCGCTGCACGGTGCTCGGCGACGACCCGGACCTGGTCGCGGCTCTGGAGGCGGCCGGGGTCGTGAGTGGTAATTCGGGTTCTAACCCTAATTACCACTCACGAGAACTTGCGGAAGACCGCCCGGCCGAGGTTGCCTTCCTCCCGGTGCCACGAGTGCCCGGCCCGGTTCCGGACGCCGTGCGGGAGACCGTCACCGGCGTGCTGGCCACCGTCCAGGAGTGGGTGGCCGGGGACGGGCCGCGGCTGGTCGTCGTGACGCGTGGTGCGGTCGCGGCCCGGCCCGGCGAAGCCGTCCCGGATCTCGCCGCCGCGGCCGTGTGGGGCCTGCTGCGCTCTGCGCAGGCCGAGCACCCGGACCGGTTCGCCCTCCTCGACCTGGACAGCTCGGCCGCGGTCCCGGTGCCGACCGACGAACCCCAGGCCGCGCTCCGCGACGGCCACCTCCTGGTGCCGCGGATGGCGCGGGTCCGCGTCGGCGATCGCGAGGTCCCCAAGACGTCCGGCACCGTGCTGGTCACCGGCGGGACCGGGGCCCTCGGCGCGGCCGTCGCCCGGCACCTGGCGGCTCAGGGCGCCGAGCACCTGGTGCTGGTGAGCCGTCGCGGGGAAGCGGCGCCCGGGGCGCCGGAACTGGCCGCTGAGCTGCGGGAACTCGGCGCGGACGTCACGCTCGCCGCGGCCGACCTCGCCGACCGGGACGCCGTGGCCGCGCTGCTCGCCCGGCACCCGGTCACCGCGGTCGTGCACGCCGCCGGTGTCCTCGCCGACGGCGTCGTGGAAACCCTGACGCCGCAGCAGATCGAGTCCGTCCTGCGGGCCAAGGCCGACGCCGCCTGGCACCTGCACGAGCTGGCCGCCGACGTCGAGGAGTTCGTCCTGTTCTCCTCGGCCGCGGGCACGCTCGGCACGCCGGGCCAGGCCAACTACGCGGCGGCGAACACCTTCCTCGACGCGCTCGCCGCACACCGCCGTGCGGCCGGGATGCCGGCGCAGTCCCTCGCCTGGGGCCTCTGGGCCGACGGCATGGGCGACGGCGACCGCCGCGGCGGTGTCACCGCACTGTCCACTGAGGACGGCCTGGCGCTGTTCGACGCGGCCCGCGCGGACGGCTCGGCGACGTTGGTCCCGATGCGGCTCGACCTCACGGCGGCGGGCGACGTCCCGGCGCTGCTGCGGGGTCTCGTGCGGGCCCCGTCCCGCGCGGCCGCGCCGGCGCAGCTGCGGGAACGCCTGGCCGCGGTGCCCGAAGCCGAGCGGCACGCGCTGCTCGTCGGGTTCGTCCGCGCCCAGGCGGCGGCCGTGCTCGGGCACGCCGACCCGGATGCCGTCCCGGCCCGGCTCGCGTTCCGCGACCTCGGCTTCGACTCGCTCACCGCGGTCGAGCTGCGCAACCGGATCGGCGCCGAAACCGGTCTGCGGCTGCCGGCCACGCTGGTGTTCAGCTACCCGGACGCCGCCGCGCTCGCCACGCACCTGGAAGCCGAGCTGCACGTCGAACCGGCCGAGCCGGACCTGGCCGCGGTGCTCGCGGCCATCCCGGTGGAACGCCTGCGCGCGGCCGGGCTGCTCGACGCGTTGCTGCGCCTGGCCGAACCGGAAGCGGCCGCCCCCGAAGAAGACCCGATCGACGCCATGGACGTGGACGACCTCGTCTCCCTGGCGCTCGACCTCCCCTGACCCGACCTCATCGCGGAGACCACCACCATGGCCACATCACCGGACAAGATCGTCGAAGCCCTGCGCGCGTCGCTCAAGGAGAGCGACCGGCTGCGGGAACTGAACCGGCGGCTCGAAGCGGCGGCGGGCGAGCCGATCGCCGTCATCGGGATGAGCTGCCGCTACCCCGGCGGCGCCGGTTCGCCCGAACAGCTGTGGGACCTCGTCGCGCGCGGCGGCGACGGCGTCACCGGCTTCCCCACCGGCCGCGGCTGGGATCTGGAGGGCCTGTACGACCCGGACCCCGACCAGCCGGGCAAGGTCTACACCCGCGAAGGCGGGTTCCTGCACGACGCCGACCACTTCGACCCGGCGTTCTTCGGCATCAGCCCGCGCGACGCGCTGGCCATCGACCCGCAGCAGCGGCTGCTGCTGGAAATCTCCTACGAGGCGTTCGAACGCGCCGGGCTGACCCTGGACGCGGTCCGCGGCAGCCGCACCGGCGTGTTCGCCGGCGTGATGTACAACGACTACGCGGGCCGGATGTACCAGGTCCCGGAGGGGTTCGAGGGGCTGCTCGGCAACGGCAGCGCGGGCAGCGTCGCCTCCGGCCGCGTCGCCTACACCTTCGGGCTCGAAGGACCCGCGGTCACCGTCGACACGGCGTGCTCGTCGTCGCTGGTCGCCGTCCACCTGGCCGCCCAGGCCCTGCGCCAAGGCGACTGCACACTGGCCCTGGCGGGCGGCGTGTCGGTGATGGCGACACCGTCCGCGCTGGTCGAGTTCAGCCGCCAGCGGGCGCTGGCCCCGGACGGCCGCTGCAAGGCGTTCGCCGCCGGTGCCGACGGCACCAGCTGGGCCGAGGGCGCCGGAATCCTGCTGCTGGAACGGCTTTCCGACGCGCGCCGCCTCGGCCACCCGGTGCTGGCGGTGATCCGCGGCACGGCGGTCAACCAGGACGGCGCGTCCAACGGCATGACCGCCCCCAACGGGCTGGCGCAGCAGCGGGTCATCCGGTCCGCGCTGGCCAACGCGGGACTGACGGCGTCCGATGTGGACGTCGTCGAGGCACATGGGACCGGGACGTCGCTGGGCGACCCGATCGAGGCGGAGGCGCTGCTGGCGACGTACGGGCAGGACCGTGACCGTCCACTGTGGCTCGGTTCGCTCAAGTCCAACATCGGGCACACGCAGGCCGCGGCGGGTGTTGGCGGGATCATCAAGATGGTCCAGGCCATGCGTCACGGCGTGCTGCCGCGCACCTTGCACGTCGACGCGCCTTCGCCGCACGTCGACTGGTCGGCCGGGTCCGTGGAGCTGCTCACCGAGCCGGTCGAGTGGCCGTCGACGGACGTCCGCCGGGCGGGCATCTCGTCGTTCGGGGTCTCCGGGACGAACGCCCACGTGATTTTGGAGTCGCCAGAGCGCCCCAATGTGGCCTTCGGTGCGTTGGACGCACCCAAGGCGGCCTTCGGTGCGTTGAGCGCAACCAAGGCCACATTGGGGCGGTTGGGGAGCGCGGTGCCGTGGGTGATTTCGGCACGGAGTGAGGCGGCGCTGCGGGCGCAGGCGCGGAACCTGCTGCCGCTGGTGGACGGGGACACCGCCGCGGTCGGGGCTGCGCTCGTGAAGTCGCGGCAGCTGTTCGAGCACCGGGCCGTCGTGGCCGGGGACCTTCGTGCCGGGCTGACCGCCCTGGCCGAACAGGGCGTGGGAGCACACGTCGCGCGGGGAATGCGCCGGGCGGTGTTCGTGTTCCCCGGGCAGGGTTCTCAGTGGGCCGGGATGGGCCGTGAGCTGCTGGAATCGTCTCCGGTGTTCGCCGCGCGGATGGCCGAGTGCGCGGCCGCGCTGGAGAAGTTCGTCGACTGGCAGCTGCTGGACGTCCTCGACGGCGACCTCCAGCGCGTCGACGTCGTGCAGCCCGCGTTGTGGGCCGTGATGGTGTCGCTGGCCGAGGTGTGGCGTTCGTACGGTGTCGAACCCGCTGCCGTCGTGGGGCACTCGCAGGGCGAGATCGCCGCCGCGGTGGTCGCGGGTGGACTGTCGCTTGAGGACGGTGCCCGCGTCGTCGCGTTGCGCAGCAAGGCGATCCGGGACATCGCCGGGCAGGGCGGCATGGTGTCGCTCACCGTTCCCGTCGAACGCGCGGAAGAACTGATCCGGCCGTGGGGTGACCGGCTGGCGATCGCCGCCGTCAACGGGCCCGCCTCGGTCGTCGTCTCCGGGGACGCCGGTGCCCTCGACGAGCTGATGGCCCTGGACGTTCCCGCCAAGCGGATCGCCGTCGACTACGCGTCCCACTCCGCGCACGTCGAGGCCATCGAAGCCGAGCTGCACGCAGCTCTCGCGCCGATCCGGCCGCGGACCGGGAACGTCCCGTTCCACTCCACCGTCACCGGCGAGCTGCTCGACACCGCCGCGCTGGATGCCGCGTACTGGTACCGCAACCTGCGTCAGACCGTCCACTTCGACCGGACGATCCGGCAGTTCGGCGGCAAGCCGGTGTTCGTCGAGTGCAGCCCGCACCCGGTGCTCGTGCCCGGCCTCGGCGAGACCGAAACCGCCGTCGGCACCCTCCGCCGCGGCGACGGCGGCCGCGACCGGCTGCTCACCTCGATCGGCACCGCCTTCGCCCACGGCGTCGAGGTCGACTGGACGCCGGAGTTCGACGGCGTCGACGCGACCGGCGCCGAGCTGCCGACCTACCCGTTCCAGCGCACGCCGTTCTGGCTCGACGCGCCCGCCGTGACCAGCGAGTCCGTCCCCGGCTCCGCCGGGCACCCGCTGCTCGGCGCGGTCGTCGCGCTCGCCGACGGCGACGGCTACCTCTTCACCGGGCGGCTTTCCCCGCGGTCGCACCCGTGGCTGGCCGACCACGTCGTCCGCGGCTCGATCGTGCTGCCCGGCACGGCGATGCTCGAACTCGCCGCGCGCGCCGCGCAGGAGACCGGCGGCCGGGTCGTGGAAGACCTGGTCCTG
The DNA here is from genome assembly GCF_040064235.1 of Amycolatopsis melonis. Classification (NCBI taxonomy): domain Bacteria; kingdom Bacillati; phylum Actinomycetota; class Actinomycetes; order Pseudonocardiales; family Pseudonocardiaceae; genus Amycolatopsis; species Amycolatopsis melonis. Next base: position 110,364 of record NZ_JBDZYD010000019.1, on the reverse strand, counting down.
GAGGCCCCGCTGGTGCTGCCCGAGGAGGGCAGCCTGGAGGTCCAGGTCTCGGTCGGCGCGGCCGACGGCACCGGACGGCGGCCGATCGACGTGTTCAGCCGCGCGGACGACGACGGCTGGACCCGCCACGCGAGCGGTGTCCTCGGCGGCACCGAGCCGGCGGGCACGGACCTGCTCACCTGGCCGCCGTCCGGCGCCGAAGCCCTCGACGTCGACGGCCTGCACGACCGGTTCGCCGCACAGGGCTTCGCCTACGGCCCGGCCTTCCGCGGCCTGCGCGCGGCCTGGCGGCTCGGCGAGGAGATCTACGCCGAGGTCGCGCTACCGGCAGCGCTCGCGCCCGAGGCGGCGCGGTTCGGGCTGCACCCGGCCCTGCTCGACGCCGCCCTGCAGGCCGCGGCCCTCGGCGGCGGCGAGCGGGCGCTGCTGCCGTTCGCCTGGTCCGGCGCGGTCCTGCGGGCGGCGGGCCCGGCCGCGCTGCGCGTGCGGATCCGCCCGGCCGGGGACGACGCGGTGGCGCTCGACGTCGCCGACTCCGCCGGCGTGGCGGTCGCCACCGTGTCGTCGCTGGTCCTGCGGCCCCTGGCCGCCCAGCAGCTGGTCGCCGACTCGCTGTTCCGTCCGGAGTGGACACCGGTCGCCGTGCCATCGTCCGGCGGCGCGGACCTGCCGCTGGTCCACGTCACCGGCGACCCGGCCGACGTCGGCGGCAGCGTCCGGCGCGTCCTGGCCGACGCGCTCGAACGCATCCACGCGCACCTGGCGGAAACCGAAGGCCGCCTGGTGTTCGTCACCCGCGGCGCCACCACCGGCGCCGACCCTGCGGCCGCGGCCGTCTGGGGCCTGGTCCGCTCGGTCCGCGCCGAGCACCCGGACCGGTTCCTGCTCGCCGACACCGACCACGACGACCTCACGCCGCTCCTGGCCGTCCTCGCTGCCGGAGAGGAACCCGAGGCCGTGCTGCGGGACGGCACCGTGCTCGTCCCGCGGCTGGTCCGCGCCGAGCAGCCGGACGCCGGGGCCGCGCCCGCGTTCGACGTCAGCGGCACCGTCCTGATCACCGGCGGCACCGGCGCGCTCGGCTCGCTGCTGGCCCGGCACCTGGTGACCGGGTACGGCGCCCGCCGCCTGCTGCTCACCAGCCGCACCGGCACGGGCGACTTCGGTGACCTCGACGCGGACGTCCGCGTCGTCCGCTGCGACGTCGCCGACCGTGACCAGCTCGCCGCGCTTCTCGACGGCGAGCACGTCACCGCCGTCGTCCACGCTGCGGGCGCGCTCGCCGACGGCGTCGTGGAATCGCTGACCCCGGACCACTTCGAGCGCGTCCTGACGTCCAAAGTGGACGCCGCGCTGGTGCTCGACGAACTCGTCGACGCCCCGACCTTTGTGCTGTTCTCCTCGGCGACCGGGACGCTCGGCAGTGCCGGGCAGGCCGCGTATGCCGCGGCCAACGCCGTCCTCGACGCCCTCGCCCGGCGGCGGCCGGGTGCGCAGTCGCTGGCCTGGGGCCTGTGGGCGCGCAGCGGCGGCATGACCGGCGCGATGACCGACGCCGACCGGCGGCGGATGGCGCGTGCCGGGTTCCCGCCGCTGGGCGACGAGCAGGGGCTCGCGCTGTTCGACACTGCTCGCACGCTGGGCGAGCCGGTGCTGGTGCCGGTGAAGCTGAACGTCGCCGCGCTGCGCGACCAGGCCGTTCCGCCGGTGCTGCGCAAGCTGGTCCCGGCGCGGGCGACCGCCGCCGACCCCGGTCTGCGGTCGCGGCTGGCCGGGCTCGACGACGCCGGGCGCGACCGCGTGCTGACCGAGATGGTCCGCACGCAGGTCGCCGTGGTGCTCGGGCACCCCGACGTGTCCGCTGTGGACACCGCGATGGCCTTCCGTGACCTGGGTTTCGACTCGCTGACCGCGGTCGACCTGCGCAACCGGCTGTCGGCCGCGACCGGGCTGCGGCTGCCCGCGGCGCTGGTGTTCGACCACCCGACGCCGGCCGCGCTCGCCGCGTTCCTGCGCGCGGAGCTGGGCGGCCCGGTGGCTTCGGCCGCGGTGACGGCCGTCGCCGCGTCGGACGAGCCGATCGCGATCGTCGGCATGAGCTGCCGTTTCCCCGGCGGCGTCACCTCGCCGGAAGAGCTCTGGCGGCTGCTGCGTGACGGCGGCGACGCCATCACCGAGTTCCCCGCCGACCGTGGCTGGGATCTCGACGCGCTCTACGCGCCCGAGCCGCAGGCGGGGAAGACGTACGTCCGCCGGGGCGGGTTCCTCGACGGCGCGGCCGACTTCGACCCGGGCTTCTTCGGCATCTCGCCGCGTGAGGCGCTGGCCATGGACCCGCAGCACCGCCTGCTGCTGGAGGCGGCGTGGGAGGCGTTCGAGCGGGCGGGCATCGACCCGGCGACCGTGCGCGGCAGCCGGACCGGCGTGTTCGCCGGGCTGATGTACCACGACTACGGCCCGCGGCTGTCCGGCGGCCCGGACGACGTCGAGGGCTTCCTCGGCGTGGGCAACTCCGGCAGTGTCGCGTCGGGCCGGATCGCGTACACGTTCGGGTTCGAAGGCCCGGCCGTCACGGTCGACACGGCGTGTTCGTCGTCGCTGGTCGGGCTGCACCTGGCGGTCCAGTCGCTGCGTTCGGGCGAGTGCACGATGGCGCTGGCGGGCGGCGCGACGGTGATGGCCACGCCGGGCACGTTCGTCGAGTTCTCCCACCAGCGCGGCCTGTCGCGTGACGGCCGCTGCAAGGCGTTCTCCGCCGACGCCGACGGCGCCGGCTGGGCCGAAGGCGTCGGAATGCTGCTGGTGGAACGGCTTTCCGACGCCCAGCGGCTCGGGCACCCGGTGCTGGCGGTGGTCCGCGGGACGGCGGTCAACCAGGACGGCGCGTCCAACGGCCTCACCGCACCGAACGGTCCTTCGCAGCAGCGTGTCATCCGGGCGGCGCTGGCGAACGCGGGGCTGGCGGCGTCCGATGTGGACGTCGTCGAGGCGCACGGGACCGGGACGTCGCTGGGTGACCCGATCGAGGCGGACGCGCTGCTGGCCACCTACGGCCAGGACCGCGCCCACCCGCTGCTGCTGGGCTCGGTGAAGTCGAACATCGGGCACGCGCAGGCGGCCGCGGGGGTCGCGGGCGTGATCAAGATGGTGCTGGCGCTCGGCCACGACGTCGTGCCGCAGACCCTGCACGCGGCGACGCCGACCCCGCACGTGGACTGGTCGTCGGGCGCGATCCGGCTGCTGTCGGCGGCCGAGCCGTGGCCGGAGACGGGACGGCCGCGCCGCGCGGCGGTGTCGTCGTTCGGGATCAGCGGGACGAACGCGCACGTGATTTTGGAGTCGCCGGAGCGCCCCAAGGACGCCTTGGGTGCTCCTCCCATGCCCCCACCGCCACCCTCAACGGAGGCGCTTCGCGCCGCTGTGTTCACAAGCGCACCGAAGGCCACATTGGGGCGGTTGGGGAGCGCGGTGCCGTGGGTGCTCTCGGCCAGGGGTGAGGAGGCCTTGCGGGCGCAGGCCGGCGCCGTGGCCGCGGTGGCGGGTGACCCGGTCGATGTCGGGTTCTCGCTGGTCACGACGCGGGCGCTGTTCGAGCACCGGGCCGTCGTCCTCGGTGGGCACGCCGAGGCGGCGCAGGCTTTCGCCTCGTCCGGGGTGGCCGCGGACGTCGTCACCGGGGTGGCGCGGCCGGGGCGGAAGACCGTGTTCGTGTTCCCGGGGCAGGGTTCGCAGTGGGCCGGGATGGGTCGTGCGCTGCTGGAGACTGAACCGGTGTTCGCCGCGCGGATGGCCGAGTGCGCGGCCGCGCTGGCACCGTTCGTGGACTGGCAGCTGCTGGACGTCCTCGACGGCGACCTCGAGCGGGTGGACGTCGTGCAGCCCGCGTTGTGGGCGGTCATGGTGTCGCTGGCCGCGGTGTGGCAGTCGTACGGGGTCGATCCTTCTGCCGTGGTGGGGCATTCGCAGGGAGAGATCGCCGCGGCGGTTGTCGCTGGTGGACTGTCGCTTGAGGACGGTGCCCGGGTAGTTGCTCTGCGCAGCAAGGCGATCCTGCGGCTGTCCGGCCTCGGGGGGATGGTGTCGCTGGGGGTCTCGCCGTCGCGGGCGGAGGAGCTGATCGCGCCGTGGGGTGAGCGGATTTCGCTCGCCGCCGTGAACGGGCCGTCGTCGGTCGTGGTGTCCGGCGAGGCCGCGGCACTCGACGAGCTGCTGTCCACTGTGGACGTCCGAGCGCGGCGGATCGCCGTCGACTATGCGTCGCACTCGGCGCAGGTGGAGCTGCTGGCCGGGGAGCTGGCGTCGGCGCTGGCCCCGGTACGGCCGCGGACGGGCTCGATCCCGTTCGTCTCGGCGGTGACCGGCGAGGAGCTGGACACGGCGGCGCTGGACGCGGAGTACTGGTATCGCAACCTGCGCGAGCCGGTGCGTTTCGACCGCGCGGTGGCGGGGCTGCTGGCCGACGGGCACACGGCGTTCGTCGAGTGCAGCGCGCACCCGGTGCTCACGGCGGGCGTGGAGGAGACGGCGGACGCAGCAGACCGCGCCATCGTGGCAACGGGAACGTTGCGCCGCAACGACGGCGGCGCGGACCGCCTCGCCCGCTCGCTGGCCACGGCTTTCGTGGCGGGGGTGCCGGTCGACTGGACCGTGGCGTTCGAGGGGACGGGCGCGGCCCGGGTGGAGCTGCCGACGTACCCGTGGCGCCATCGCCGGTTCTGGCCGAGCGACCCGGAGCCGCGCTCGGCGGACCCGGAGGACACCCGCTTCTGGACGGCGGTGGAGACCGCGGACCTGAGCGCACTCGGCCTGGACGCGGACGAGGAGCAGCGCGCGGCGCTGAGTTCGGTGCTGCCGGTGCTCTCGTCGTGGCGGCGGCGCCGTCAGGAGAAGTCCACAGTGGACGGTTGGCGGTACCGGGTGACGTGGCGGCCGGTGCGGCTCAGCCCGGCGAAGCTGAGTGGCCGCTGGCTGCTGCTGGTGCCGGAGGGTGGTGACGGCTGGGCGGACCGGGCCGAGGTGACCTCGCCGGACTCGGGCGCTGCTCGGGCCTCGGCCGTCCCCGGCGCCGGTGGGGTCGAGGTGACTTCGCCCGTCGGGGCGGACCGCGCCGGTGGGGCCGAGGTGACCTCGCCTGCCGGGGCGGACCGCGCCGGTGGGGCCGAGGTGACCTCGCCTGCCGGGGCGGACCGCCTCGGGGCCGAGACCACCTCGCCCACCTGGGCCGACCTCCTCGAAACCTCCCTCACCACCCACGGCGCCGAAGTCACCCGCATCCCCGTCGACCCGGCCGCGGACCGCGCCACGCTCGCCGCCCAGCTGGGCGAGCACCGCACCGCCACCGGCGTCCTCTCGCTCCTCGCCGCCGCTCCCGGGCGGCACCCGGACCACCCCGCCGTCCCCTTGGCGCACGCCGCCACCGTCACCCTTGTCCAAGCTCTCGGGGACGCCGGCGTCGACGCACCCCTGTGGGTGACCACCCGCGGCGCCCTGAGCACGGGACCGGCCGATCCTGTCGACAATCCCGAACAGGCCCTCCTCTGGGGCCTGGGCCCGGTCGTCGGCCAGGAACACCCGGCTCGCTGGGGTGGCCTGATCGACCTTCCGGCCGAATCGAACACCACGGGCGCCGACCGGGTCAGCTCCGTCCTCGCCGCACCCGCGGAAGACCAGCTGGCCGTCCGCACCGACGGCGTCCTGGCCCGGCGACTGGCCCACGCCACCGACGGAACCCCGCAGCGGGACTGGCGTCCCTCGGGTACCGTGCTCGTCACCGGCGGCACCGGCGCCCTCGGCGCGCACGTCGCCCGGTGGCTCGCCCGCGGCGGGGCCGAGCACGTCATCCTTACCGGACGACGTGGGCTCGACGCTCCCGGCGCCCCCGAACTCGTCGCCGAACTGCAGGAACACTGCCAGGTCACCGTGTCCACAGTGGACCTAGCCGACCGCGACGCGCTGGCGGCACTTCTGGACGACGTCCGGCTCACCGCCGTGGTCCACACGGCCGCCGCGCTCGATGATGCCCTGCTTGACCAGCTGGACCTCGCGCAGGTCGAGCATGTCCTGCGCGTCAAGGCCGAAGCCGCGGTGAACCTGCACGAACTGACCCGGGACCTCGATCTCGACGCGTTCGTGCTGTTCTCCTCCTTCGGCGGCATGTTCGGCGCCGCCGGGCAGGGCAACTACGCGCCCGGCAACGCCTTCGTCGACGCCCTCGCTCGGCAGCGGCGGGCCGCGGGGCTGCCCGCCACCGCCGTCGTCTGGGGGCACTGGGCCGCCGGGGGCATGGCCACGCCCGCCGTCGAGGAGCGCATGCTCTCCCGCGGTGTCCCCGCCATGGACCCGGACCTGGCCATCGCCGCCCTGCAGCGGGTGCTCGACCACGACGAGACCAGCGCCGTCGTCGTCGACATCGACTGGGCGCGCGTCGTCGCCGTCTCCGGTACGCCGAGCCCGCTCTTCCGCGAGATCCCCGAGGTCCGGCGGCTCGTGCAGGAGCAGGCGCCGGAACCGGCGGCCGATCTGCTCGACGTCGTCCGCGCGCAGGTCGCGGCCGTGCTCGGGTACGACTCGGGCGCCGAAATCGACGCCGGGCGCGCCTTCCGGGACCTCGGTTTCGACTCCGTCACCGCCATCGAGCTGCGCAACCGCCTCCAGGCGGCCACCGGCCGGAAGCTCCCCGCCACGCTCGTGTTCGACTACCCGAACCCCGAAGCGCTGGCACGGCACCTCGGCGGCGGGCAGGAGACCGCCGAGGCCGTCGTCACCACCGGCACCGACGAGCCGATCGCGATCGTCGCCATGAGCTGCCGGCTCCCCGGCGGCGTCGCCTCGCCCGAGGACCTGTGGCGGATGCTCGACGCGGGCGGCGAGGGCATCACCGGGTTCCCCGCCGACCGCGGCTGGGACGTCGACGGCCTCTTCGACCCCGACCCGGACGCCCCGGGCAAGACCTACGTCCGTGAGGGCGGGTTCCTCGACGGCGTCGGCGGCTTCGACCCGGCGTTCTTCGGGATCAGCCCGCGCGAAGCCCTGGCGATGGACCCGCAGCAGCGGCTGCTGCTGGAGACGTCGTGGGAGGCCTTCGAAGCCGCCGGCATCACCCCGGCCACGCTGCGCGGCAGCCGCACCGGCGTGTTCGTCGGCGCGAGCACGTCGTCCTACGGCGCCGGCCTGGCCGAACCGCCGGAAGGCACCGAAGGCCACCTGCTCACCGGGACCTCGATGAGCGTCACCGCCGGGCGGCTGGCCTACACCTACGGCACCGAAGGCCCGGCCGTCACCCTCGACACGGCGTGCTCGTCGTCGCTGGTGGCGCTGCACATGGCCGGGCAGTCGCTGCGCACCGGTGAGAGCGACCTGGCCATCGCCGGCGGCGTGACCGTGATGGCGTCGCCGGCGCCGTTCGTGCTGTTCAGCCGTCAGCGCGGGCTTGCGAAGGACGGCCGCTGCAAGGCGTTCTCCGCCGCCGCGGACGGGATGGGCATGGCCGAGGGCATCGGCATGGTCGTCCTGGAACGGCTGTCCGACGCCCAGCGCAACGGACACCCGGTGCTCGCGGTGATCCGCGGCTCGGCGGTCAACTCCGACGGCGCGTCCAACGGCCTCACCGCCCCGAACGGCCCGTCGCAGCAGCGCGTGATCCGCCAGGCACTGGCCATGGCCGGCCTGCGTCCGTCCGATGTGGACGCCGTCGAGGCGCACGGCACCGGGACGTCGCTGGGCGACCCGATCGAGGCGCAGGCCCTGCTGGCCACCTACGGGCAGGACCGGGAAACGCCGCTGTGGCTGGGTTCGGTGAAGTCGAACATCGGCCACACCCAGGCCGCGTCCGGTGTCGCGGGCGTGATCAAGATGGTGCTGGCCATGCGCCACGGCGTCCTGCCGCGCACCCTGCACGCCGAGGAGCGCTCGACGCACATCGACTGGTCCGCGGGCTCGGTCGAGCTGCTCACCGAGCCGCGGCCGTGGACGGCGCGCGACCGGCGCCGCGCCGGGGTGTCGTCGTTCGGGGTCAGCGGGACCAACGCCCACCTGATCCTGGAACAGGCTCCCGAGGTGACGCCGGTGGCCGAGCCGGTCACGCCGCCCGCGATCCTGTGGGTGCTCTCGGCCCGCACGGCCGAGGCGCTGCGGGACCAAGCGGCCAACCTGCTGTCCGCAGTGGACGATCGGCACCCGGCCGACCTCGGGTTCTCGCTGGCCACGACCCGGTCCGAGTTCACCCACCGGGCCGTCGTCGTCGGCCGCGACGCCGCCGAGCTGAAGGAGCGGCTGCGAACGCTGTCCGGCCCCGGTGTCGCCGAAGGTGTCGCGGGAACTCCCGGGAAGGTCGTCTTCGTCTTCCCCGGCCAGGGTTCACAGTGGACGGGGATGGCGGCCGAACTGCTCGACGCGTCCCCGGTGTTCGCGGCGCGCATGGCCGAGTGCGCGGCGGCGCTGGCGTCTCATGTGGACTTCCCGGTGCTGGACGTCGTGCGGGCGGGCGAGCCGATCGAGCAGGTCGACGTCGTCCAGCCGGTGCTGTGGGCGATCCTCGTGTCGCTGGCCGCCGTGTGGGAGTCGCTCGGTGTCCGGCCGGACGCGGTGCTCGGACACAGCCAGGGCGAGATCGCCGCGGCGGTCGTCGCGGGTGGACTGTCGCTTGAGGACGGTGCCAGGGTGGTGGCGCTGCGCAGCCAGGCGATTCGGGACATCGCGGGCGAGGGCGGGATGCTCTCGGTCGCGCTCGGCGCCGACGCGGTGCGCGCGCGGCTGGCGGACTACGCGGACCTGTCGGTCGCCGCGGTGAACGGTCCGGCGGCGGTCGTCGTGTCCGGCGGTGCGGCCGAACTGACCCGCTTCCACGACGCCTGCGTCGCCGACGGCGTGCGGGCCCGGCGGATCCCGGTGGACTACGCGTCGCACTCCGCGCACGTCGCCCGCATCGAGGACCGCGTGCGCGAGCTGCTGGCGCCGGTGACGCCGAGGGCGGCCCGGGTGCCGTTCTTCTCGACGGTCACCGGCGAGCCGGTCGACACCGCCGGTCTCGACGCGGGTTACTGGTACCGGAACCTGCGGCAGACCGTGGAGTTCGAGCAGGCCACGCGGGCGCTGCTGGAGTCGGGACACGGCGTGTTCGTCGAGTGCAGCCCGCACCCCGTGCTGACCATGGCGATCGGCGAGACGGCCGAGCGTGCCGAGCGCCCGGCCGTCACCGGCGGGACGCTCCGGCGTGACGCCGGCGGGCTGGACCGGGTGCTGCTGTCGGCCGCCGAGCTGTACGTCCAGGGCGTGGCGGTCGACTGGGCCTCGGTCTTCCCCGGGGCCCGGCGGGTCGGCCTGCCGGTGTATCCGTTCCAGCACCAGCGTTTCTGGCTCGACTTCCAGCTGCCCGCCGCGGCGGCCGCGGAAGACGCCGGGTTCTGGTCCGCCGTCGAGGACGGCGACCCGGCCGGGCTGGCCGCGGTGCTCGGCGCCGACGCCGAAGCCGTGGCGGCGGTGCTGCCCGCGCTCGCGCGCTGGCGCGTCGACCGGGCGCAGGAGTCCGTTGTGGACTCGATGCGCTACGGCGTCGAGTGGGCGCCGGTCGCCGAGCCGGCGGCGGGCGAGCCGGGCCGGTGGCTGTTCGTGACGCCGGACGACGGCGACCCCGTCATCGCGGAGTTCGTCCGGCAGGGCCACGAGGTCGTCGTGACCGGCCCTGGTGACGCGCTGGACGGCGACTTCACCGGCGTCGTCTCCCTGCTCGCCGCCGACCGCAGCGGACTGCGGCCGGGCGTCACGTCCGGGCTCGTCGCGAACCTCGTCCTGGCACAGAAGCTGACCGAAGCCGGGATCACCGCGCCACTGTGGTGCGTGACCCGCGGTGCCGTCAGCACCGGCCCGGCCGACCTGCCGCCGGACCCGGTCCAGGCGCAGACCTGGGGCTTCGGCCGGGTCCTCGGCCTGGAACAGCCCCAGCGCTGGGGCGGGCTGGTCGACCTGCCGCCGGAGCCGGACGCCGAGGCCCTGCGCCGCTGCCTCGCCACGATCACCGGCGACGGCCCCGAAGACCAGGTCGCCGTGCGCGGCGACGGCGTCTTCGGCAGGCGCCTGGTCCGGGCCGCGCGCCCGGACGTCGTCCCGGCGCCGTGGCGGCCGCGCGGAACCGTGCTGGTCACCGGCGCGACCGGGGCACTCGGCCCGGTCATCGCCCGCAAGCTCGCCGAGGACGGCGCCGGGCACCTGGTGCTCACCAGCCGCCGGGGCATGGCGGCCACCGGCATGCCCGAACTGGCCGCGGAACTCGCCGAGGCCGGGGTCGGCGTCACCGTCGCCGCCTGCGACGTCGCCGACCGCGATGCCCTCGCGCTGCTGGTCGAGAAGACCGAGGCCGAGCACGGGCCGATCCGGTCGGTGGTGCACGCCGCCGCCCTGATCCGGCTCACCGCGCTCGCGGAGTCCACTGTGGAGGAGTTCGCGGACATCCTCGCGGCCAAGGTCGCCGGCGCCGCGTACCTCGACGAGCTGTTCGCCGGCCGGGACCTCGACGCCTTCGTGCTCTTCTCCTCGATCGCCGGGGTGTGGGGCAGCGGCGACCACGGCGCCTACGCGGCCGGGTCGGCCTACCTGGACGCCCTCGCCGAGCGGCGCCGGGCGGCCGGGCGGACCGCGACGTCGATCGCCTGGGGTGTCTGGGATGCCCAGCACGTGCTCGACGACGGTGTCGTGGTCGAGGATCTGATGGACCTCAACCCCGAGTGGCACGGCCTGTCGCCGATGGACCCGGCCGCCGGCATGCGCGGCATGCAGCGGGCACTCGACCTCGACGACACCTTCGTCGCGGTCGCCGACGTCGACTGGGCCCGGTTCACCGCCGCCTTCACCTCGGGACGGCCGAGCCCGCTGATCGGCGGAGTCGAGGACGTCCAGCGCATCTTCGCCGCGGAAGCGGAGGCCGACGCTGCCGCTACCACCGCGATGGAAGCGTTTCGGGAGCGGCTGCTGGCAATGTCGGTCGTCGAGCGGCAGCGGACCGTGCTCGACCTGGTCCGCGGCATCGCGGCGACCGTGCTGGGGCACGCGTCGCCGTCGGCGCTCGACCCGGCTCAGGCGTTCAGTGAGCTCGGGTTCGACTCGCTCACCGCGGTCGACCTGCGCAACCGGCTGTCCGCGGCGACCGGGCTGCGGCTGCCGGCGACGCTCGTGTTCGACCACCCCAGCGCACAGGCGCTGGCCGGGCACGTGCTCGCCGAGCTGCTGCCCGGCGACGCGGCGCCCGGCTTCGCCGAGCTCGACCGGCTGGAAGCGGCACTGGCGGACGGCGTCGGCGACGGCCCGGCCCGCGCGGAGCTCGCGCTGCGGCTGGAAACGCTGCTGAACCGGCTGGGCCCGGCGGGGCCGGTGACCGGCGGCGCCGACCTCGGCGAAGCCACGGACGACGAGCTGTTCGACGTCCTCGACGGCCTGCGCACCTCCTGACCCCTGACCTAGGAGCACCCACCATGGACACCCCCGAAGGCAAGCTGCGGGAGTACCTCCGCTGGGCCACCACCGACCTGCGCGACACCCGGCAGCGGCTGGCCGAGCTGGAGGACCGGGCCCACGAGCCGATCGCCGTCGTGGGCACCGGCTGCCGGTACCCGGGTGGCGTCCGGTCGGCCGCGGACCTCTGGCGGCTGGTCGCCGAGGGCGGGGACGCGGTCGGGGAGTTCCCCGCCGAGCGCGGCTGGGACGTCGAGGCGCTGTACGACCCCGACCCGGACAACCCGGGTACGACCTACGCCAGGGGCGGCGGCTTCCACCGCGACGCCGGGAAGTTCGACGCGGGGTTCTTCTCGATCAGCCCGCGCGAGGCACTGGCCATGGACCCGCAGCAGCGGCTGCTGCTGGAGGTCGGCTGGGAGGCGTTCGAGACCGCGGGCATCGACCCGGTGTCGATGCGCGGGGAGCCTGCCGGGGTGTTCGTCGGCGGCGGCTTCTCCGACTACGGCGGCGCGATGCAGGCCGCACCCGAGGGTGTCGAAGGGCACCTGGTGACCGGCAAGGCCGGCAGTGTCCTTTCCGGACGGATCGCCTACACCCTCGGCCTGGAGGGCCCGGCCGTCACCGTCGACACGGCGTGTTCGTCGTCGCTGGTGGCCCTGCACCTGGCAGTCCAGGCGCTGCGGCGCGGCGAGTGCTCGATGGCGCTGGCCGGCGGGGTGACGGTGATGTCGACCCCGGCCGTGCTGATCGAGTTCAGCCGCCAGCGCGGGGTCGCCCCGGACGGCCGGTGCAAGGCGTTCGCGGCCGCCGCCGACGGCATGGGCCTGGCCGAAGGCGCGGGAATCGTGCTGCTGGAACGGCTGTCCGACGCGGTCGCGAAGGGACGCGAGGTACTGGCGGTCATCCGCGGCTCGGCGATCAACCAGGACGGCGCGTCCAACGGCCTGTCCGCGCCGAGCGGCCCGGCCCAGCGGCGGGTCATCCGCCGGGCACTGGCCGACGCGCGGCTCACCCCGGCCGAGGTGGACGTCGTCGAGGCGCACGGCACCGGCACCGAGCTGGGCGACCCGATCGAGGCGCAGGCGCTGCTGGCGACGTACGGGCAGTCCCGCGCCGGGGACCCGCTGTGGCTCGGCTCGGTCAAGTCGAACATCGGGCACGCGCAGGCAGCCTCGGGCGTGGCGGGTGTGCTCAAGATGGTGGAGGCGCTGCGGCACGGCGTACTGCCGAAGACGATGCACGTCGACGCGCCGTCCCCGCACATCGACTGGGACTCGGGGGCGGTGTCGCTGCTGACCGAGTCCCGGCCGTGGCCCGGTGGTTCGCGGGTGCGCCGCGCCGGAGTCTCCTCCTTCGGGGTCTCCGGGACGAACGCGCACGTCATCCTGGAGGAGGCACCCGAAGCTGAGGCCCGGACGACGGCTGCCGTGCCGGGGGTGGTGCCGTGGGTGCTCTCGGGCAAGACCGAAAGTGCGTTGCGGGCGCGGGCAGCTCAGCTGGCCGAGGTGGACGGCGATCCGGCGGACATCGGGTTCTCGCTGGCCACCACCCGGACCGTGCTGGAGCACCGCGCCGTCGTCCTCGGGTCCGGGGACGAGCTGCGGCGCGGGCTGGCCGCGCTGGCCGCGGGAGAGCCGGACCCGGCGGTCGTCCAGGGGACGCCGTCGGGCGGCAGTGGTGTGGTCTTCGTCTTCCCCGGGCAGGGTTCACAGTGGACCGGGATGGGGCAGGAACTCCTCGGCACCGAACCGGTGTTCGCCGCCCGGATGCGCGAGTGTGCCGACGCCTTGTCGTCCTTTGTGGACTGGAAGCTCCTCGACGTCCTGTCCGACGACGCCGCGCTGCAGCGGGTCGACGTCGTCCAGCCCGCGCTGTGGGCGGTGATGGTGTCCCTGGCCGCGGTGTGGCGTGACCGCGGTGTCGAGCCCGCGGCCGTCCTGGGCCACAGCCAGGGCGAGATCGCCGCGGCCTGCGTCGCCGGGGCGTTGTCGCTGGAGGACGCCGCGCGGGTCGTCGCCATGCGCAGCCGGGAGCTGGCGAGCCTCGCCGGGGGCGGTGGCATGGTCTCGGTGGCCTTGCCGGTCGCCGTGGTCACCGAACGCATCGAGGGCACCGGGCTGGCGATCGCCGCGGCCAACGGCGCCAACTCCGTCGTCGTCTCCGGGACGCCCGGAGCCCTTGACGCGTTCCTCGAAAACTGCGCGGCCGACGGGGTCCGCGCGCGGCGCATCCCGGTCGACTACGCGTCGCACTCCGAGCAGGTCGAAGCCATCGAAGAGCGGCTGCTGGAAGTCCTTGCCCCGGTGCGGCCGCAGGCCGGCGACCTGCCGTTCTACTCGACCGTCACCGGCCGCCCGGCCGACACCACCCAGCTCGACGCCGGCTACTGGTACTGCAACCTGCGCCAGACCGTCGAGTTCGAGCAGGCCACGCGCGCGCTGCTCGCCGACGGCCACGGCGTGTTCGTCGAGTGCAGCCCGCACCCGGTGCTGGCCACGGCCGTGCAGGAGACGGCAGAGGACGCCGGCCGCGAGGTCGTCGCCGTCGGCTCGCTGCGCCGCGACGACGGCGGCCCGGCGCGGTTGCTGCGCTCGGTCGCCGAGGCGTTCGTGCGCGGCGTCCCGGCCGGCTGGGCGAAGGCGTTCGACGGCGCCACCACCGTTGCGCTGCCGACGTATCCGTTCGAGGGCGAGTACTACTGGCTCCCCGCCGGGACCGCGGTGGCCGACCTCGGTTCCGCGGGTCTCGCCGAGGCCGGGCACCCGCTGCTCGGGGCGGCCGTCGAGCTGCCCGACGACGGCGGATTCCTGTTCACCGGACGGCTTTCCCTGCGCTCGCACCCGTGGCTGGCCGAGCACGCCGTGCACGGCACGGTCCTGCTGGCAGGCACGGCGTTCGTCGAACTCGCGCTGCACGCCGCGGCCGAAGCCGGCTGCGCCGAGGTGGAGGAGCTGGCCCTGGAAGCGCCGCTCGTGCTGCCGCCGGACGGCGCGGTCCGCATCCGGCTCACCGTCGGCGGCCCTGGCGAGGACGGCCGCCGGGCGGTCGCGCTGGACTCGCGGCCGGAGGACGACCTGCTCGGCGAGTGGACGCGGCACGCGGCCGGGTTCGCCGCACCGGGGGAGACCGTCCCGGCACCCGGGCTCGCGCTGTGGCCGCCGTCGGACGCCGAGCCGGTGCCGCTCGGCGACGTCTACGGCCAGGCCGCCGAGCGCGGCTTCGCCTACGGGCCGGTGTTCCAGGGGCTCAAGGCCGTCTGGCGGCGCGGCGAGGAGGTGTTCGCCGAGGTGGCGCTGCCGCGCGAGCACCACGGCGAAGCCCAGCGGTTCGGCGTCCACCCGGCGCTGCTCGACGCGGCCCTGCACGCCGTCGCGCTCGGCTCGCTCAACTCCGAGGGCACCGGGCGGCTGCCGTTCTCGTGGTCCGGCGTCCGGCTGCACGCCGCGGGCGCGACCGCGCTGCGCGTGCGGCTCGCGCCGTCCGGTCCGGAGACGCTGACGGTCGAGGTCGCCGACGAGTCCGGCGCGCCGGTCGCGCAGATCGACGCGCTCACCTCACGGCCCGTCGTGCCTGGTCAGATGCGGGCCGCGCGGCGGTCCGGCCCGCTGTTCCGCGTCGACTGGGTGCCGCTGCCCGGTGGTCCGGCCGAGCCGCTGGACGCCGAGTACTTCGCCGTTCCCGTCGGCGACGTCCGCGACGTCCTGGGCGCGGTGCTGGCCCGGCTCCAGGCGGCGCTCGGCGAGGAACGGCCGCTCGTGGTCGTGACGTCCGGCGCGACCGCCGACGACCCCGACGTCACCGCGGCGGCGGTGTGGGGCCTGGTGCGCTCGGCGCAGGCCGAGCACCCGGACCGGTTCGTCCTGCTCGACCTGGAAAACCCGGACGACGACCCGCGAGCCGTGGTACCCGCCGCCGGCGAGAACCAGCTGTCCGTCCACAACGGACAGATCCACGTGCCGCGGCTGGTGCCGGTGCCCGCCGAACCTGCGGCACTGCCGTCGTTCGACGGCAGCGTGCTGATCACCGGCGGAACCGGGACCCTCGGCAGGCTCGTGGCCGGGCACCTCGCGCGCGGCGGCGTCAAGCGGCTCGTGCTGGTGAGCCGCCGCGGCTACGCCGCCCCGGGCGCCGCGGACGTCGTGTCCGGGCTGACCGCGCTGGGCGCGGAGGTGACCGTGGTCGCGTGCGACGTCGCCGACCGCGCTCGGCTGGCCGAAGTCCTCGACGACATCCCGGACCTCACCGCCGTCGTCCACACGGCGGGGACGCTGGACGACGGCGTCGTCGAAACCCTGACACCGCAACGTCTCGACGCTGTGCTGCGGGCCAAAGTGGACGCTGCCCGGCACCTGCACGAGCTGACCCGCGACCTGACGGCGTTCGTGCTGTTCTCCTCGGCCGCGGGCACGTTCGGCACGCCAGGGCAGGGCAACTACGCCGCCGCGAACGCCTATCTCGACGCGCTGGCCCGGCACCGGCGGGCCCATGGCCTGCCCGCGCAGTCGCTGGCCTGGGGTCTGTGGGCGGACACCAGCGAGCTGACCGGCACGCTCGGTGCGTCCGGTTTGGACCGTCTGCGCCGCAGCGGTTCCCGCGCGTTCACCGCCGAGGACGGCCTCGCCGCGTTCGACCTGGCGCTGGCGACCGAAGAGCCGGTGGTCGTGCCGGTCCAGCTCGATCTGCGCGTCCGCGGCGACCAGGGCGTGCCGCCACTGCTGCGCGGCCTGGTCCGCACGCCGGTGCGGCGGGCGGGAACCGGCGACGCCTCGCTCGGCCGTCAGCTGGCCGGGCTGGCCCCCGAAGAACGGGACCGGGTGCTGCTCACCCTGGTGCGGGCCCAGGCCGCGGCGGTGCTCGGGCACGCGGGCCCCGGCGCGGTCGAGCCGGGCCGCGGGTTCCTCGACCTCGGGTTCGACTCGCTCACCGCGGTCGAGCTGCGCAACCGCCTGCAGACGGCCACCGGGCTGCGGCTGCCGGCGACGCTCGTGTTCGACCACCCGACGGCCACGGCGCTCGCGGCGTTCCTCGCCGGGAGGCTCGCCACGGACAACGCCCCGGCACTCGCGCCCGCTCTGGCCGAGCTGGGCCGCCTGGAAACCGTGCTGGCGCCGTTCACCGGCGAGGACCGCGTGGCGATCACGGTGCGGCTGAAGGAACTTCTCGCGCGCTGGAACGACGAGCCCGCGGCCACGCCGTCCGACGACATCGACGCGGCCACCGACGACGAGCTGTTCGGCGTACTCGACGAGCTGCGCATTCCCTGATCACCCCGAGCCTGGAGCCACCGGAATGTCCAACGAACAGAAGCTGCGCGACTACCTCAAGCAGGCCGCCAAGGACCTGCGCGAGGCTCGCGGCCGGGTGCACGAGCTGGAGGAACGCGACCGCGAGCCGATCGCGATCGTCGGGATGAGCTGCCGCTACCCGGGCGGGGTCGCCTCGCCAGAGGACCTGTGGCGCCTGGTCGCCGACGGGACCGACGCGATCTCGGCGTTCCCGGACGACCGCGGCTGGACCGCCGAGGACGTCTACGACCCGGACCCGTCGGTGCCCGGCAAGTCGTATGTGCGCGAGGGCGGGTTCATGTCCGGCGCCGCCGACTTCGACCCCGGCTTCTTCGACATCAGCCCGCGCGAGGCACTGGCCATGGACCCGCAGCACCGGCTGCTGCTGGAGACGTCGTGGGAGGCGTTCGAGCGGGCAGGCATCGACCCGGCGACCGTGCGCGGCCACAAGATCGGCGTCTTCGCGGGCGTGATGTACCAGGACTACGCCGCGCGGCTGACGTCGGTGCCCGAGATCGTCGAGGGCTACCTCGGCAGCGGCAACGCGGGCAGCGTCGCCTCCGGGCGGGTGGCCTACACCTTCGGCTTCGAGGGCCCGGCGATCACCGTCGACACCGCGTGCTCGTCGTCGCTGGTCGCGCTGCACCTGGCGGTGCAGTCGCTGCGCCGCGGCGAGACCACGATGGCGCTGGCGGGCGGCGTCACGATGATCGTGACGCCCACCGGGTTCATCGAGTTCAGCCGCCAGCGCGGGCTGGCGCCGGACGCGCGCTGCAAGTCCTTCGCCGCGGCGGCCGACGGCACGGCGTGGGCCGAAGGCGCCGGAATGCTGCTGGTGGAACGCCTTTCCGACGCCCGGCGGCTCGGGCACCCGGTGCTGGCGGTGGTCCGCGGCACCGCGGTCAACCAGGACGGGGCCAGCAGCGGCCTGTCCGCCCCGAACGGGCCCGCGCAGCAGCGGGTGATCCGGGCCGCGCTCGCCGACGCCGCGTTGACGTCGGATCTCGTCGACGCCGTCGAGGCACATGGCACCGGCACGGTCCTCGGCGACCCGATCGAGGCCCAGGCCGTGCTGGCGACGTACGGCGCGGAACGCCCGGCCGGGCGGCCGCTGCTGCTGGGGTCGTTCAAGTCGAACGTCGGCCACACACAGGCCGCGGCCGGGGTCGGCGGCGTGATCAAGATGGTCGAGGCGATGCGCCACGGCGTGCTCCCGAAGACCCTGCACGTCGACGCGCCGACCCCGCACGTGGACTGGGAAGCCGGTGCCGTTTCGCTCCTGACGGAGGCCCAGCCCTGGCCCGAGACGGGACGTCCGCGCCGGGCCGGGGTCTCTTCTTTCGGGGTCTCCGGGACGAACGCGCACGTGATTTTGGAGTCGCCGGAGCGCCCCAACGCACCCAAGGCCACATTGGGGCGTTTGGGCGGGCCGGTTCCGTGGGTGCTCTCGGGGAAGACCGAAGGCGCACTTCGGGCGCAGGCCTCGCAGCTGATCGAGGTCGAGGCGGATCCGGTGGATCTCGCCGCGTCGCTGGCACTGCACCGCGCGCACTTCACCGAACGTGCGGTCGTGCTGGGGGAGACCCGCGAGGATCTGGTTGCCGGGCTGAAGGCGATCGCCGCCGGGGAACCGGCTGCGGAGGTCGTGCGGGATGCCGTGGCCGCGGGCGAAGTCGCGTTCCTGTTCTCCGGCCAGGGTTCCCAGCGCGCCGGGATGGGGCGCGAGCTGTACGAGACGTATCCGGTGTACGCCAAGGCGTTCGACGACATCTGCGCGGGCTTCGACCCGCGGGTGCGGGACCTGGTTCTCGACGGTGGCGCGGACCTCGACCGGACCGAGTTCGCCCAGGCCGCGCTGTTCGCCGTCGAAGTCGCGCTGTACCGGCTCGTCGAGTCCTGGGGCGTGCGCCCGGCGTACCTGCTCGGGCACTCGATCGGTGAGATCGCCGCCGCGCACGTCGCCGGGGTGTTCTCCCTGGAAGACGCGCAGACTCTCGTGACCGCGCGTGGACGGCTGATGCAGGCGCTGCCGGAAGGTGGCGTGATGATTGCCGTGCAGGCGTCCGAAAAGGACGTTCTGCCGTTGCCGGAGGGTGTCTCGATTGCCGCGGTGAACGGGCCGGACTCGGTGGTGCTGTCCGGTGTGGACGCTGCCGTCGCCGAGGTGGCCGCGAAGTTCGCGAAGACCAAGCGGCTCAACACCAGCCACGCCTTCCATTCCGCGCTGATGGATCCGATGCTGGCCGACTTCCGCGCGGCCGTCGGCAAGATCGGCTTCAGCGAGCCGCGGATTCCGCTGGTCTCCGACGTCACGGGCGCGCTCGCGACGCCGGGCCTGGTCACCGACCCGGGTTACTGGGTGCGGCACGTCCGTGAGACGGTCCGGTTCGCCGACGGCGTCGCGGCGTTGCACACCGAAGGCGTCCGGACGTTCCTCGAGCTGGGCCCGGACGGTGTCCTGAGCGCGCTGGCCCAGGACTGCCTGCCCGGGGACGCCGCCGCCGTCGCGATGCTGCGTGCCGGACGGCCCGAGGTGCGGTCGGCCGTCGCCGCGCTGGCCCGGCTGCACACGCGAGGCGTCACCCCGGACTGGTCCGCCTACTTTGCCGAGAGCGGTGCTCTCCGTGTCGACTTGCCGACTTATCCGTTCCAGCGGTCGCGGTTCTGGCTGGAGGCCACCGGGTCCGGCGGGTTCGTCGAGGTCGCGGCGAAGCCGGAGCTGCCGCAGGGTGCACTGGCCGCGCGGCTTGCCGGGGCGCCGGCGGGCGAGCGGCTGCGGGCGCTGACCGACCTCGTCCGCGGTCAGGCCGCGGTCGTGCTCGGCCACGGGACCGCCGACGAGATCCGCGCGGACCGGCCGTTCAAGGAACTCGGCTTCGACTCGCTCACCGCCGTCGAGCTGCGGACGCTGCTGGCCACCGCGCTCGGCCGCGAACTGCCCGCCACGCTCGTCTTCGACCACCCGACGCCGGCGGCGCTGGCCCGGTTCCTCGACAGCGGCGCCGACGTCACCGCCGAAACGGTGGTGGCGCACGACGAGCCGATCGCCATCATCGGCATGAGCTGCCGCTACCCGGGCGGCGTCACCTCGCCCGACGACCTGTGGCGGCTGGTCGCCACCGGCACCGACGCCATCTCGCCGTTCCCGGAGGACCGCGGCTGGGACATCGACGCGGTGTTCGACCCCGACCTGTCCCGGCCGGGCACGACGTACTCGATCGAAGGCGGGTTCGTCGACGGCGCCGCCGAGTTCGACGCCGGGTTCTTCGGCATCTCGCCGCGCGAGGCGCTGGCCATGGACCCGCAGCAGCGGCTGCTGCTGGAGGCGTCGTGGGAGGCGTTCGAGCACGCCGGCGTCGACGTCACGGGACTGCGCGGCGCGAAGGTCGGCGTGTTCGCCGGGATTTCGGCGCAGGACTACAGCTCGCTGCTGGCCACCATCCCCGCCGAGGCCGAGGGGTACGTCGGCACCGGCACCGCGTCGAGTGTCGTCTCCGGCCGGATCGCCTACACCTTCGGCTTCGAGGGCCCGGCGCTCACCGTGGACACGGCGTGTTCGTCGTCGCTGGTGGCACTGCACCTGGCGGCCCAGGCACTGCGGTCCGGCGAGTGCTCGCTGGCGCTGGCGGGCGGGGTGACGGTGATGTCCACCCCGGCCGGGTTCATCGAGTTCAGCCGCCAGCGCGGCCTCGCCCCCGACGGCCGCTGCAAGTCGTTCGCCGCGGCCGCCGACGGCGTCGGCTGGTCGGAGGGCGCGGGCGTGCTGCTGGTCGAGCGGCTGTCCGACGCACTGCGCAACGGCCACGAAGTCCTCGCCGTGGTCCGCGGTTCCGCGGTCAACTCCGACGGCGCGTCCAACGGCCTGACCGCACCCAACGGGCCCGCGCAGCAGCGGGTGATCCGCGCGGCGCTGGCGTCCGCGCGGCTGTCACCGTCCGATGTGGACGTCGTCGAGGCGCACGGCACGGGCACGACGCTGGGCGACCCGATCGAGGCCCAGGCGGTGCTGGCGACCTACGGCCAGGACCGCGCGGAGCCGCTGTACCTGGGATCGCTCAAGTCGAACATCGGCCACACGCAGGCCGCGGCGGGTGTCGCCGGGGTGATCAAGGTGGTCCAGGCGATGCGCCACGGCGTGCTGCCGAAGACACTGCACGTCGACGGCCCGACGCCGCACGTGGACTGGGCTTCAGGCTCGGTCGAGCTGCTGACCGAGGCCCGGGAGTGGCCCGCGGGCGAGCGTCCCCGACGGGCGGGAATCTCGTCGTTTGGGGTCTCCGGCACGAACGCCCACGTGATTTTGGAGTCGCCAGAGCGCCCCAATGTGGCCTTTGGTGCGTTGGACGCACCCAAAGCCACATTGGGGCGTTTGGGGTCGGTCCTTCCGTTCGTCCTCTCCGGGCGCGATGGTGAGGGACTGCAGGCCCAGGCCGCGAAGCTGCGGAGCATGGGTGACTTCCCGCTCGGCGATGTTGCCTGGACCCTCGCGACCGGGCGGGCAGCCTTGGAACACCGGGCCGCGGTGGTGGCCGCGGACCGCGACGAGCTGCTGGAAGGCCTTGGTGCGCTCGCCGAGGGCCGGGTGCACCGGTCCGTCGTGCAGGGCTCGCCGGTCAGCGGCGGGGTCGCGTTCCTCTTCACCGGCCAGGGTTCCCAGCGTCCCGGGATGGGCCGCGAGCTGTACGAGACGTTCCCGGTGTATGCCGAGGCGTTCGACGCGGCCTGTGCGTACCTGGATCCGCGGGTGAAGGAGCTGTCGGGTTCGGCTCAGACGGAGCTCGCTCAGCAGGAGATCTTTGCACTGGAAGTGGCGTTGTTCCGCCTGCTGGAGTCGTGGGGCGTGCGGCCGGACTTCGTCATCGGACACTCGGTCGGCGAGATCGCCGCAGCACATGTCGCGGGGATGTTGTCCCTTGAGGACGCGGCGACGCTGGTCGCAGCCCGCGGTCGGCTGATGCAGGCACTGCCCGAAGGTGGCGTGATGATCGCGGTGCAGGCGTCCGAAGAGGACGTTCTGCCGTTGCCGGAGGGTGTGTCGATTGCGGCGGTGAACGGGCCGGACTCAGTGGTGTTGTCCGGTGTGGAGGACGCGGTGACCGAGATGGCCGCGAGGTTCACGAAGACCAAGCGGCTCAATACCAGTCATGCGTTCCATTCGGCGTTGATGGATCCGATGCTGGCGGAGTTCGCTGCGGCGATCGATGGTCTCACCACGGCTGAGCCGGTGATTACGTTCGTGTCCACTGTGGAGGAGGGAACAGGGGAGTACTGGGTGCGGCAGGTTCGCGAGCCGGTCCGGTTCGCTGACGCGGTCGCCACAGCGAAGGAGCAGGGCGCGCGGACGTTCGTCGAGATCGGACCGGACGCCGTGCTCGCGGCCATGGTCGACGACGCGGTCCCCGTGCTGCGCAGCGGCCACGACGAGGTCCGGACCACGCTGACCGCCCTTGCCCGGCTGCACGTCCGGGGCGTCACCCCGGACTGGGGCACCGTCCTCGGCGGCGGCCGCACGGTGACCCTGCCGACCCAGGCGTTCCGGCGCGACCGGTTCTGGGTCGAACCGTCGTGGACGGCGGGGGACGTCACCGCCGCCGGGCTCGCCGCCGCGGAGCATCCGCTGCTCGGCGCGGCCGTCGACCTGCCCGGCACCGGCGGCTGCGTCCTCACCGGCTCGCTGTCGGTCAGGACGCACCCGTGGCTGGCCGACCACGCCGTGCAGGACACCGTGCTGCTGCCCGGCACCGCCTTCGTCGAGCTGGCCCTGCGCGCCGCCAACGAGGTCGGCTGCGCGGCGATCGAGGAACTCACCCTCGCCGCGCCGCTGATCCTCCCGCCGTCGGGCGCGGTCCGGATCCAGGTCTTCGTAGGCCCGGCCGACGACGCGGGCAAGCGCCCGATCACCCTGCACTCGGCCACCGGCGACGACGAGGAAGCGTGGAGCCTGCACGCCACCGGCACCCTCGCGCCCGAAGCTCCCGAAGCGTCCTCGCCGACGGGAAACCTGCAGGTCTGGCCGCCGGAAGGCGCCACGGAAATCGACGTCACCGGGCTCTACGACGGCTTGCAGGACAACGGGTTCGGCTACGGCCCCGCCTTCCAGGGACTGCGCGCGGCCTGGTCGCTCGACGGCGCCGTCTACGCCGAAGTCGTCCTGCCGGACGCCCAGCAGGAGTCCGCCGTCCGGTTCGGGCTGCACCCGGCGTTGCTCGACGCCGCACTGCACGCCGTCGGGCTCGGCGACTTCGTCACCGCGAAGGGCCAGGGACACCTGCCGTTCTCGTGGAACGGCGTGGCACTGCGGACGTCCGGCGCGGCGAGCCTGCGCGTGCGGCTGGCACCGGCCGGGCCGGACACGATCAGCCTGACCGTCGCCGACCACCGCGGCCGCCCGGTCGCGTCGGCGGAATCCCTGCTGCTGCGGGCGATCTCCGCGGCCGGCATCGAAGCACGGCGTGAGCACCACCGGTCACTGTTCCGGCTCGACTGGGCACCCGCCGCGACCGGTGCCGTCCCCGCAGCGACCTGCACCGTCCTCGGCGACCCGGCCCTGGCCGCGGCGCTGCGGACCGCGGGAGCCGTCGTCAAGACCGGGGACGAGCCCGCGGACTTCACGTTCCTGCCGGTCAAGGGTGGCGACGTCCACAGCGTCACCACCGAAGTCCTCGAGAAGGTCCAGAACTGGGACACGGGCCGTCTCGTCGTGGTCACCCGCGGTGCGGAACGTGAGGTCACCGACGTAGCCGCCGCGGCCGCGTGGGGCCTCGTGCGAACCGCGCAGGCGGAGAACCCGGACCGGTTCACGCTGCTGGACCTCGACGGCGAACCCGACGGCACCGCGATCCTCGCCGCCCTCGCCGGCGGCGAACCGCAGATCCTGTTGCGGGACGGGGAAACCCTCGCGCCGCGCCTGGCCCGCGTCCCGGCCGGGGACGAGACGGCACCGGAGTGGAACCCCGACGGCACCGTGCTCGTCACCGGCGGCACCGGCACCCTCGGCGGCCTGCTCGCCCGGCACCTCGCCGCGAAGGGTGTCCGGCACCTCGTGCTTGCGGGGCGTCGCGGTCCGGACGCGCCCGGTATCGCCGAGCTCGTGTCCGAATTGGACACTCTCGGCGCGCGGGCGCGGGTCGTGGCATGCGACGCGGCCGACCGCGACGCCCTCGAAGCCCTCCTGGCCACGATCCCCGCCGAACATCCGTTGACCGCGGTGGTGCACACCGCCGGTGTCCTCGACGACGGTGTCCTGGCGTCGCTGACCCCGGAGCGGTTCGCCACGGTGCTGCGGCCCAAGGCGGACGCCGCGTGGCACCTGCACGAGCTGACCGAGCACCTCGACCTGGCCGCGTTCGTGCTGTTCTCGTCGGCGGCCAGCACGCTCGGCAACGCCGGGCAGGCCAACTACGCCGCGGCCAACGCCGTCCTGGACGCCCTCGCCCGGCACCGGCACGCCCGCGGCCTGCCCGCGACGTCGCTGGCCTGGGGCCTGTGGGAGCAGTCGAGCGGCCTGCTCGGCGAACTCACCGACGTCGACCGGCGCCGGATGAACCGCGGCGGCTTCGGCGCACTGGCCACGAAGGACGCGCTCGCGTTGTTCGACACGGCACTGGGGCTGGGCGAGCCGATGCTGCTGCCGATGGAACTGGACGTCGCGGCCATGCGGCAGCGGATCGGCAGCGGTCCGGTGCCGCCGCTGTTCCGCGGCCTGATCCGGGCCGCGCGCCGCCCGTCGGCCGCGCCGGAGGAGGGCGCGCTGGCCGCGCGGCTGGCCGAGGTGCCCGCCGAGGAGCAGCACGCCGTCCTGCTCGACCTGGTGCGGACGCAGGTCGCGGCCGTGCTCGGGCACGCGTCCGCGGACGCCGTCGACCCCGACCGGGGCTTCGGCGACTTCGGGTTCGACTCCCTCAGCGCGGTCGAGCTGCGCAACAACCTGGCCGCCGCGACCGGGCTCAAGCTGCCCGCGACGCTGATCTTCGACTACCCGGACCCGCTGGTGCTCACCGGCTTCCTCCTGGCCGAACTGGGCCGTCCGGAGGCCGAAGCGGCCGATCCGGCGCTCACGGCGCTGGCCCAGCTCGAAGCCGGGCTGGCCGCCGCGGAACCGGCGGAAGCGACGCGGATGGCGTTGAGAACCCGTTTGGAAGTGCTGCTTGCCACCCTCTACCCGCAGACCGGTGAGCCGGGCGGCGAACGCCTCGACACCGCCACGGACGAGGAGCTGTTCGCCCTGATCGACCAGGACTTCGAAGTCCACTGAGAAGTCCACTGAGGCCCACACCGAGGAGACGCCCGGAAATGGCGAACGAAGACACCCTCCGCGACTACCTGAAGCGGGCGACGGCCGACCTGCAGCAGGCGCGGCAGCGGCTCGGCGCGACGCGCTCGCAGCTGGCCGAGCTGGAAGCCCAGGCCAGGGAGCCGATCGCCATTGTCGGGATGAGCTGCCGGTACCCCGGTGGCGCCACCGATCCCGCCGGGCTGTGGGACCTCGTCGACTCCGGCCGCGAAGGCATCGGCGAGTTCCCGGACGACCGCGGCTGGGACCTGGAGAAGCTCTACGACCCGGACCCCGACCAGCTCGGGACGTACTACGTGCGCGAAAGCGGCTTCCTGCGCGAGGCCGCCGACTTCGACCCGGCGTTCTTCGGCATCTCGCCGCGGGACGCGCTGGCCATGGACCCGCAGCAGCGGCTGCTGCTGGAACTGTCGTGGGAGGCCATCGAGTCGGCGGGCCTGGCGCCGTCGTCGCTGCGGGGCAGCAAGACCAGCGTGTTCGCCGGCGTGATGTACAACGACTACGCCGCGCGGCTGCAGCCGGTGCCCGACGGGTTCGAAGGGTTCATCGGCAACGGCAGCGCGGGCAGCATCGCCTCCGGGCGCGTCGCCTACACCTTCGGCCTGGAGGGCCCGGCGCTCACCATCGACACGGCGTGCTCGTCGTCGCTGGTGGCGCTGCACCTGGCCGTCACCGCGCTGCGCCGCGGCGAGTGCACGATGGCGCTGGCCGGCGGCGTGACCGTGATGTCCACGCCGACCGCGTTCATCGAGTTCAGCCGGGCCCGCGGCCTCGCCCCGGACGGCCGCTGCAAGTCCTTCGCCGCGTCCGCCGACGGCACCAGCTGGGGCGAGGGCGCCGGGATGCTGCTGGTGGAACGGCTTTCCGACGCCCGGCGCCTCGGACATCCGGTGCTGGCCGTGGTCCGCGGGACGGCGGTCAACCAGGACGGCGCGTCCAACGGCCTCACCGCCCCCAACGGCCCGGCCCAGCAGCGCGTCATCCTCGACGCACTCGCGGCGGCCGGGCTGGAGCCGTCCGAAGTGGACGCCGTGGAGGCACACGGCACCGGCACCGTGCTCGGCGACCCGATCGAGGCGCAGGCGGTGCTGGCCACCTACGGCCAGGACCGCACCGAACCGCTCTACCTGGGCTCGCTGAAGTCGAACATCGGGCACAGCCAGGCCGCGGCGGGTGTCGGCGGCGTGATCAAGATGGTCCAGGCCATGCGTCACGGCGTCCTGCCGAAGACCCTGCACGTCGACGAGCCGAACCCGCGGGTCGACTGGACCGCGGGTGCCGTCGAGCTGCTGACCGAGGCGCGGCCGTGGCCGGAGACCGGACGGCCGCGCCGCGCGGGCGTGTCGTCGTTCGGCGTCAGCGGCACGAACACGCACGTCGTGCTCGAACTGCCGGAGGAGAGCGACGCGGGCGAGCGGACGAACCCGCCGGTGCTGCCGCTCCTGATCTCGGCCCGGACCCAGGACGCCGTCGCGGCGCAGGCACAGTCGCTTGTGGACCACCTGGCCGGTGACGTGTCTCTTGTGGACGCCGCCTACACCACCACGACCCGCGCGCGGCACCCGCACCGCGCCGTCGTGCTCGGCCGGGACCGCGAGGAACTGCTCGCCGGGCTGGCGGATCTTGCGGCCGGGAAGCCCACCGCCGTCACCGGCACCGCGGCCCCTGGCAAGACCGCGTTCCTGTTCTCCGGGCAGGGTGCCCAGTACGCGGGCATGGCCACCGAACTGTATGCGGCGTACCCGGTGTTCGCCGCTGCCCTCGACGCCGCACTGTCCGAACTGGACCCGGGCGTGCGGACGGCGGTGTTCGACGGCGCCCGCCTGGACGACACCGAGTTCACCCAGCCCGCGCTGTTCGCCGTCGAGGTCGCGCTGTTCCGGCTTCTCGAGGCGTGGGGCGTGCGGCCGGACTTCCTGCTCGGGCACTCGATCGGCGAGATCGCCGCGGCGCACGTCGCCGGGGTGTTCTCGCTGGCCGACGCGGCCACGCTGGTCACCGCGCGGGCCCGGCTGATGCAGGCCCTGCCCGCCGGCGGCGTCATGGTCGCGGTCGAGGCGGGCGAAACCGAAATCGCCCCGACGCTGCCCGACGACGTCGCGATCGCCGCCGTCAACGGCCCCGGCTCGGTCGTGCTCGCGGGCCCGGCCGACGCCGTCACGGCCGTCGCCGCCGCGTGGGCCGAGAAGGGCCGCAAGACGCGGGAACTCGCGACCAGCCACGCCTTCCACTCGCCGCTGATGGCGCCGATGACCGCGGACTTCCGGGCCGCGATCGCCGGGCTGTCCTTCGGGACGCCCGCCATCCCGATCGTCTCGACGGTGACCGGGAAGCCGGTCGAGTCCCTCGACGCCGACTACTGGGTCACCCATGTCCTGGCCACCGTCCGGTTCGCCGACGGCGTCACCACGCTGCTCGACGCGGGCGTGACGACGTTCGCCGAGGTCGGCCCGGGCGGGCGGTTGGCCGCGATGGTGCCCGAAGAGGCCGTCGCCGTCGCCACGCTGCGGCCCGAGCGACCGGAACCACTGACGTTCGCGGCCGCGGTCGCCGGCCTGCACACCCGCGGCCGCGAACCCTCGTGGGAAGCGGTGTTCGAGGGCACGGGCGCGCGGCGGATCCCGCTCCCGACGTACGCCTTCCAGCGCGACCGCTACTGGCTGGAGGCCAAGGACACCGGCGGCGACGCGGCTTCGGTCGGCCTGGGGGCGACCGAACACCCGCTGCTCGGCGCCGCGGTCTCCCTCGCCGGCGGCGACGGCTTCCTGTTCACCGGCGTGCTGTCCCGGCGGGTGCACCCGTGGCTGGCCGACCACGCCGTGCTCGGCACGGTTCTGCTGCCGGGCACCGCGATGCTGGAACTGGCGCTGCGGGCCGGGGAGCAGGCGGGCTGCGGGCGCGTCGAGGAGCTGACCCTGGAAGCGCCGCTCGTCCTCGGCGACGGCGGGGTCCAGGTGCAGCTCGCGGTCGGAGCCCCGGACGCCGCCGGGCGCCGCAGTGTCGGGCTGCACTCGCGGCCGGACGGCGCCGCCTTCGACGAGCCGTGGGTCCGGCACGCCACGGGATTCCTGGCGCCGGGAACGGTTCCGCCGGGGCCTGACCTGACCGAGTGGCCGCCGCCGGGTGCCGAACCGGTGCCGGTGGACGGGATCTACGACGCCGTCGAGTCCGCCGGATTCCACTATGGACCGGCGTTCCGCGGCCTGCGCGCGGCCTGGCGGCGCGGCGAGGAGGTGTTCGCCGAGGTCTCGCTCGACGCGGACCACGCCGCGGATGCCGAGCGTTTCGGCGTACACCCGGCACTCCTGGACGCCACCCTGCACGCGGCGGGCCTGGCCACGCCGGACGCGGCGCCGGAGGGACGGCTGCCGTTCGCCTGGACCGACGTCTCGCTGTTCGCCGCCGGTGCGGCCGCGGTGCGGGTCCGGCTGGTCCCGGCGGGCACCGGCGCGGTGTCGCTGACGCTGGCCGACCCGGCCGGGAAGCCGGTCGCCACCATCGGTTCGCTGGTTTCACGGCCGGTGTCGGCCGAAGGTCTGGACGCTTCGCGCAGCCTGCGTGACGCTCTGTTCACTGTGGACTGGCAACCGGCTCCGGCCGGAGACTTCGAGGGATCGATCGAGGTCGCGTATCTGCCTTCGGCCACCGGTGACGTCCCCGACCAGGTCCGCTCGGTGACCGCCGCGACCCTGACCCTGCTCCAGGACTGGCTTGCGGGATCACAGGACGGCCGCCTCGTCCTCGTGACGCGCGGTGCCGTCGCCGAGACCCCCGATCTCGCCGCGGCCGCCGCCTGGGGGCTCGTGCGGGCCGCGCAGTCGGAGAATCCCGGCCGGTTCGTGCTGCTCGACATCGACACCGGGGACCTGGCCGACGACGTCCTCGCGGCCGCGGCCGCCACCGGCGAACCGCAGCTCACCCTGCGCGACGGCGAACTGCGGATGCTGCGCGTCGTGCGCCCGCCGGCGTCCGATGTGGACGCCCCGGAGTTCGGCGGCACGGTGCTGGTCACCGGCGGGCTCGGCAGCATCGGCGCGCTGACCGCCCGGCACCTCGCCGGGCAGGGCGTGCGCCGCCTGGTCCTGACCGGCCGCCGTGGCCCGGACACGCCCGGTGCCGCCGACCTGGTCGCCGACCTGGCCGCGCTCGGCGCCGAAGCCTCGGTGGTGGCGTGCGACGTCGCCGACCGTGCTGCGCTGGCCGGTGTGCTCGACGGCATTCCGGACCTGTGCGCGGTGGTGCACGCGGCGGGCGTGCTCGACGACGGTGTCGTGGAATCCCTGACCCCGGAACGGTTCGAGACCGTGTTCCGGCCCAAAGTGGACGCCGCGTGGGCGTTGCACGAACTGACCAGGGACCGGCCGCTGGCCGCGTTCGTGGTGTTCTCCTCCGCCGCGGGCATCATGGGTGGCGCGGGGCAGGGCAACTACGCCGCGGCCAACGCGTTCCTCGACGCGCTGATGACCCGGCGGCGAGCCGAGGGCCTGCCGGGCACCGCGATGGCCTGGGGTGCCTGGGCCCAGGGCATGGCCGCGGACCTCGCCGACGCCGACCTGCGCCGGATGAGCCGCGGCGGCATGATTCCGCTGTCCACAGTGGATGGACTCGCGTTGTTCGACGCCGCGCTGGCGTCGCCCGCGCCGGTGCAGCTGCTGAGCCGTCTCGACCTCGCCGTGCTGGGCAAGCAGGCCGCGGCCGGGATGCTGCCGTGGCTGCTGCGCGGCCTGGTCCGCACGCCGCTGCGGCGCGCGGGCGAAGCGGTCGACGCGGACCTCGCGCAGCGGCTGGCCGGGCTGGCCGAGCCGGAACGCCGCGACGTCCTCGCCGAGGTCGTCAGCACGCACGTCGCGGCGGTGCTCGGGCACGGCTCGGCCGCCGCGGTCGACCTCGACGGCGCGTTCAAGGACCTCGGCTTCGACTCGCTGACCGCGGTCGAGCTGCGCAACCGGCTCGGCGGCGCGACCGGGCTGCGGCTGCCCGCGACCCTGATCTTCGACTACCCGAGCCCGGCGGCTCTGGTGGACCACCTGGTGGCGGAGCTGGGCGGCGCCGCGGCGCCGGTGACTCCCGTCACCGCCGCGGTCCCGGCCGACGAGCCCCTGGCCATCATCGGCATGAGCTGCCGCTACCCCGGCGGGGTCGCCTCGCCCGAGGAGTTCTGGCAGCTGGTCGCCGACGGCCGCGACGGCATTTCGGGCTTCCCTGCCGACCGCGGCTGGGACCTGCCCGAGACCGACTTCGTGCCCGAAGGCGGTTTCCTCTACGACGCCGACCGCTTCGACCCGGAGTTCTTCGGCATCTCACCGCGCGAGGCCACGGCCATCGATCCGCAGCACCGGCTGCTGCTGGAGACAGCGTGGGAGGCGTTCGAGCGCGCCGGCATCGACCCCGGCACGGTCAAGGGCAGCCGGACCGGCGTGTTCGCCGGGCTGATGTACCACGACTACGTCTCGCGGCTCTCCGCCGTTCCGGACGACCTCGCGGGCTACCTCGGCAACGGCAGCGCGGGCAGCGTCGCCTCCGGGCGCGTGGCCTACACGTTCGGGCTCGAAGGGCCCGCAGTCACGATCGACACGGCGTGTTCGTCGTCGCTGGTGGCCCTGCACCTGGCCGCGCAGTCGCTGCGGTCGGGGGAGTGCACGATGGCGCTGGTCGGCGGCGTGACGCTGATGTTCACCCCGACCGCGTTCCTCGAGTTCAGCCGCCAGGGCGGGCTGTCCGGGAACGGGCGCTGCAAGTCCTTCGCCGCGTCCGCCGACGGCACCGGCTGGGCCGAGGGCGCCGGAATGCTGCTGGTGGAACGGCTGTCCGACGCCCAGCGGCTCGGGCACCCGGTGCTGGCGGTGGTCCGCGGCACGGCGGTCAACCAGGACGGCGCGTCCAACGGCCTGACCGCACCCAACGGTCCCGCGCAGCAACGGGTGATCCGGGCGGCACTGGCTGCCGCGCGGCTGTCACCGTCCGATGTGGACGCCGTCGAGGCACACGGCACCGGGACGTCGCTGGGCGACCCGATCGAGGCACAGGCGTTGCTGGCGACCTACGGCCAGGACCGGGCGGAGCCGCTGTGGCTCGGTTCGGTGAAGTCGAACATCGGCCACACGCAGGCCGCGGCCGGGGTCGCGGGCGTGATCAAGATGGTCGAGGCGATGCGCCACGGCGTGCTCCCGGCGACCCTGCACGTCGACGAGCCGTCGCCGCATGTGGACTGGTCCTCGGGTGCGGTGTCGCTGCTGACCGAGGCCCGGCCGTGGCCCGAAACCGGCCGTCCGCGCCGGGCCGCTGTGTCCTCTTTCGGGGTCTCCGGGACGAACGCGCACGTGATCTTGGAGTCGCCAGAGCGCCCCGACGCACCCAAGGCCACATTGGGGCGTTTGGGCGAGCCGGTGCCGTGGGTGATTTCGGCACGGAGTGAGGCGGCACTGCGTGGGCAGGCCGAGGCGTTGCGGTCGGTTGAGGGGGAGCCGCTGGACATCGCGTGGTCCCTGGCCACTACGCGGGCCACCTTTGAGCACCGGACCGTTGTGATCGGGCCCGAGTTCGCCCTGGACGCCGTTGCGCAGGGTGTCCCGCACCCGCGGGTTGTGACCGGCGTCGCGGGCCGGCCGGGGAAGGTCGTGTTCGTCTTCCCCGGCCAGGGTTCGCAGTGGCCGCGGATGGCCGTGGACCTGCTGGACTCCTCGCCGGTGTTCGCCGAACGGCTCGCCGAATGCGCTGCCGCACTGTCGTCCTATGTGGACTTCTCCGTCGTGGACGTGCTGCGGGAAGGCCGGGACCTCGACCGCGTCGACGTCGTCCAGCCGTTGCTGTGGGCGGTGCTCGTCTCGCTCGCCGCCGTCTGGCGTGCCCACGGTGTCGAGCCCGCCGCCGTGGTCGGGCACAGTCAGGGCGAAATCGCCGCCGCCGTCGTTGCGGGTGCACTGTCGCTTGAGGACGGTGCGCGGGTCGTCGCGCTGCGGAGCAAGGAAATCCTCGCCCTGGGCGGTGACGGCGGCATGGCGTCGGTGGCTCTGCCGGCCGAGGCGGCGGCCGAGCGGCTGGCCGGGTGGGGCGGGGAACTGTCGCTGGCGGCGGTCAACGGGCCGTCCTCGGTCGTCGTGTCCGGGGACGCCGGTCTGCTGGCCGAGTTCGTCGCGGGCTGCGCGGCCGACGGCGTCCGCGCGAAGCTGATCCCGGTCGACTACGCGTCGCACTCCGCGCACGTCGACCGGATCCACGACCGGCTCCTCGAAGTCCTCGCGCCGATCACCCCGCGCCCGGCCGAGATCCCGTTCTGCTCGACCGTCACCGGGGACTTCCTCGACACCACGGGACTCGACGCCGCCTACTGGGCGAAGAACCTGCGGGAGACCGTCGACTTCGCGGGCGCGACGTCGACGCTGCTGGGCCAGGGGTACGGCGTCTTCGTCGAGTGCAGCCCGCACCCGGTGCTCACCATGGCGATCGAGGAGACCGCGGACCAGGCCGTGATCGCGGTCGGCACGCTCCGCCGCGACGACGGCGGGCCTGCGCGGCTGCTGGCCTCGCTCGCCGAGGCGTGGGTCCGGGGCGTCCGGGTCGACTGGACCGCGGCTCTCGACGGCGGACGGCGCGTCGACCTGCCGACGTATGCCTTCCAGCGCGAGCGGTACTGGCTCGAATCCCCGGCGGGCGCCGGCGACGTCGGCTCGGCGGGCCTGACGACGGCGGACCACCCGCTGCTCGGCGCGGTCGTCCCGCTGCCGGAGTCCGGTGGCCTGGTCTGCACGGGCGTGCTGTCGCTGCGCACCCACCCGTGGCTGGCCGACCACGCCCTGCTCGGGACGGTCCTGGTGCCCGGCACCGCACTGGTCGAACTCGCCCTGCAGGCGGGCGCCCACGCGGGCCGTCCGGTGCTGGAGGAGCTGACCCTGGAAGCGCCGATCGTGCTGCCTGCCACCGGCGGCGTCCAAGTACAGGTCGTGGCCGGTGAAGACGGCGCGGTGACCATCCACTCACGACTGTCCGGTTCGGACGATCCGTGGACACGCAACGCGTCCGGTTCGCTCGTTCTCGGTGAGACGCAGGGAGTGTCGCTGACGGAGTGGCCGCCCGCGGACGCCACGGCCGTCGACATCGAGGGCGCCTACGAAGCGCTCGCGGAGCGTGGATTCGGCTACGGCCCGGCATTCCAGGGCCTGCGTGCGGTGTGGCGTCGCGGCGAGGAGGTCTTCGCCGAGGTCGCGGTGGACGCGGGCGACGGCTACGGCCTGCACCCGGCGCTGCTGGACGCGGCATTGCACGCGGGCATGGTGGCCGGTGACGCCGACGGCGGCGCGCAGATGCCGTTCGCCTGGACCGGCGTGACCCTGCACGCGGTCGGGGCGTCGGCGATCCGGGTGCGGAGCGCGGGAGGCAGGCTCGACATCGCGGACGTCACGGGTGCGCCGGTGGCGACGATCGAGTCGCTGGCAACCAGGCCGGTCTCGAAGATCACGCCGGGCCGCGACCCGCTGTTCCGCGTGGAGTGGACACCCGTGGCCGCACCGGCCGCTCCGGGCAGCGCTGAGCTGTTCGAAGTCCCGCCGGGTGACGTGCACGAGGTCACGGCGGCGACGCTGGCCCGCCTCCAGGAGGCGCAGGGCCGCCTGGCCATCGTGACGACGGAAGCAGTGGCGGCCCGCCCGGGCGAGGACGTGCCGAACCTGGCCGCGGCCGCGGTGTGGGGCCTGGTGCGCTCGGCCCAGACGGAGAACCCGGGCCGGTTCGTGCTGATCGACGCGGAAGCCGGGACACCGCCGGAGCTGCTGGCGCGGCTCGCGGCGGGCGAGGAGCCCCAGGTCGCGGTGCGAGACGGGCAGGTACTCGCACCGCGCCTGGCCCGCGTGGCCGACGTGCCCGCCGGGGCACCGGCGTTCGACCCGGCCGGCACCGTCCTCATCACCGGCGGCACCGGACTCCTCGGCGGCCTCGTCGCCCGCCACGCGGCCCGGGCCGGGGCCGGGCACATCGTCCTGACCAGCCGCCGCGCTGCCGAAAAGGCCGACGCCCTCGTCGCCGACCTCACCGCCGCCGGGGCCCGGGTCACCGTCGCCGAGTGCGATGCCGCCGACCGCGCGGCGCTCGAGGGCGTCCTGGCTGCCATCCCGGCCGAGTTCCCGCTGCGCGTGGTCGTCCACGCCGCCGGGATCCTCGACGACGGCCTGCTCGACGGCCTCACCGCCGACCGGCTCACCGCCGTCCTGCGGCCCAAGGCCGACGCCGCGTGGCACCTGCACGAACTCACCCGCGACCATGACCTGACCGGCTTCGTTCTGTTCTCGTCTGCCGCCGGGATTCTCGGCAACGCGGGGCAGGCGGGCTACGCGGCGGCCAACGCCTACCTCGACGCCCTCGCCACCCACCGGCACGCCGCCGGGCTGCCCGCCCGGTCGCTCGCCTGGGGACTCTGGGACGAGGCCAGCGACCTGACCCGCGAACTCGGCACCGAAGGCCGGGCCAAGGTGAGCCGGGCCGGGCTGCGGCCGCTGTCCACCGACGAAGGCCTGCGCCTCTTCGACGCCGCCCGGGCCACCCCCGAACCCGTCCTGGTGCCGATGCACCTCGACGTCGCCGCGCTGCGCAGGCAGTTCGGCACCGGGGGCGTGCCGCCGCTGCTGCGCGGGCTCGTCCGGCCTGCCCTCAAGAAGGCCGCCGAGGCCGCAACCACCGCGCTCACCAGCGAAAACCTGCGCGAAGTCGTGCTCGCCCAGGTTGCCGGCGTGCTCGGGTTCACCGGCCCGGACGCCATCCCGGCCGGGGTCGGCTTCCCGGAGATGGGGTTCGACTCGCTGACCGCCGTCGAACTGCGCAACCGCCTGATCGGGCTCACCGGCCTGCGGCTGCCCGCCACGCTCGTCTTCGACCACCCCACGCCGGACGCGCTCGTCGCCTTCCTCGGCAGCGAGCTGGTCCCCGCCGAGCACACCCCCGAAACGGAGGACACCCCGGCCGAGGAGGAGACCGGCTCGATCCAGCTCCTCTACCGCAAGGCCTGCGACGAAGGCAAGATCGCCGAAGCCGTCGAGTTCATCAAGGCGGCCTCACGGCTGCGCCCGTCGTTCGACAGCATCGGCGACCTGAAGCAGCTGCCCGAACCGGTGCGGCTGGCCCGCGGCGACGCCGCACCCGGCCTGCTGTGCTTCGCCGCGCCGGTCGCCATCACCGGCGCCCAGCAGTACGCGCGGTTCGCCGCCGGGTTCCGCGGGGAACGCGAGCTGACCATGATCCCCGCGCCCGGGTTCCGGCCCGGCGAGCTGCTGCCCTCGACCGTCGAAGCCACCGTCGAGCTGCAGGCCGAACTGGCCTGGAACGCCGCGGGCGGCACGTCGTTCGTCCTTCTTGGACACTCGTCGGGCGGCTGGCTGGCGCACGCGGTCGCGACGCACCTCGAGCGGCTCGGCTCGCCGCCCGAAGGCATCGTGCTGATGGACACCTACGTGCCGCAGAGCGGGCAGATCGACCGGTTCAAGAGCACGTTCGTCACCAGCGCCCAGGACCGCGAAGAGGCCGTCGGCGGCATCGACGACCTGCGGCTGACCGGCATGGGCTGCTACTTCCGCGTCTTCGCCGACTGGGAGCCGGAGGAGACCGCCGTGCCGACGTTGTTCGTGCGCGCCACCGAATCCCTGCAGTCGGTCGGTGGCGAAGGCACCGACGGCTCCGAAAGCGACGCGTGGCGGCCGACCTGGGCGCCCGCCCACGTCGGCGTCGACGTGCCGGGAAACCACTGGTCGATGATGGAAAACCACGCCGCGACCACCGCCGACGCCGTCCGCGCCTGGCTCGAGAACCTCTGAAACCCGAGAAAAGGAAGACAATGACCGACTTCGTCATGCCGCAGATCGACCCGGCGCTGCTGCCCCCGTCCGTCCGGTTCGGACTGTCGGACACGCTGCCGTGGCTGGGCCGGATGCGCGCGGCCAACCCGGTGCTGCGCGACCCGTTCGGCATGCACCACGTGTTCACCTACGCCGAGGTCCAGCAGGCGCTGGCCGATCCCGGCACGTTCTCCAGCGACCCGTCGCACGTGATGCCGCAGGCCGCCGCCGAGCTGTCGGCAGGCATGCTCGCGGTGATGGACCCGCCCGCGCACACCAAGGTCCGCCGGATCGCCAGCGCCGCGTTCACCCCCAAGCGCGTCAAGGACCTCAACGACCGCATCGCGCAGATCGCCGAGGAGCTGCTCGACGCCGCTCCCGGCGAGGAGTTCGACTTCGTCACGGCGTTCTCGCAGTACCTGCCGCTGGTCGTGGTCTCCGAGCTGCTCGGCATCCCGAAGACCGACCTGCCGCAGTTCATCACCTGGACCGAGCAGCTGCTGCAGGTCACCGTGCCGAACCCGAACGACGCGCAGGAGATGGACGCCGCCATGCAGGCCGCCATGTTCGGCCCGCTCGTCCAGATGCAGCAGTACATGGCGGGGCTGTGCGCCGAGCTGCGCGCGAACCCGCGTGACGGCTTCATCAGCGACCTGCTCCAGGCCGAAGTGGACGGTGAGCGCCTCGCCGACCACGAGGCCGTCAACCTCGCCATCCAGCTGCTGCAGGCCGGGCACATCACCTCGGCGTCGGTGCTGGCGAACTTCGTGCTGCGGCTGGCCGAGCACTCCGAGGTCGAGTCGCGCCTGCGCACCGACCCGGCGCTGATCCCGGCCGCGGTCGACGAGGCACTGCGGTTCACCCCGCCGGTGCCGCGCCTGCAGCGGTTCACCACCGCCGACACCCAGCTGGGCGGGGTGGACATCCCGGCCAAGAGCATGGTGTTCCTGTCGCTGCTGTCGGCCAACCACGACGAGAAGGTGTTCGCGAACCCCGACGTCTTCGACATCGACCGCGGCGCCGGCCGCAACCTCACCTTCGGCCACGGCATCCACTACTGCTTCGGCGCCGCGCTGGCCAAGACCGAGGCGAAGTTCGGCATCGAGGCCCTGCTGCGCCGGTTCTCCTCGATCGAGGTCCTCGACGGCGAGCCGGTCGAGTTCTACGAAAGCGAGCTGTTCACGCCGAAGAGCGTCCGGATCCGGGTGAAGCGGGCGTGACCAGCAGTCTGTCCACAGAGGACATCCCGTCGGCGCGATTGGGCCCGGGCGAGCAGCTGGCCTGGCTGCGCCGGAAACGGGAGAGCGGGGTGTACGTCGACGCGTCCGGCGCGCACCACGTCTTCTCCCACGCCGACGTCGAGCGCGTCACCAAGGACCCGGCGACGTTCTCCAGCAACCCGGCCCGCGTGCTGCCCGACGACGTGCCGAACATGACCGAGGGCATGATGCTCGTCGCCGACCCGCCGCAGCACGGCAAGCTGCGGCGGCTGGCGGCGCAGGCGTTCACCCCGCGGAAGATGCGCGACCTCGGCCCGCGGGTGGCCGAGATCGCGGCCGGCCTGCTGGAGCGGGCGCCGTCGGGCGGTTTCGACGCGGTCGAGCACTTCACCGTCGAGCTGCCCGCGACGATGATCGCCGAGCTGTTCGGCATCCCGGCCGCCGACGCCGGGGCGTTCCGCGCGCTGGTCGAGCAGATCATGGCGATCGAGCCGCCGGACCTCACCGACGAGGCGGCCGTGCGCGCCGCGGCAGGCAGCGCACTGGGCGGCCCGTTCCTCGAACTCATGGGCTACCTGCTCCAGCTGTGCGCGCGGCGCCGCGCCGAACCGGGACCCGGGCTGATCTCCGACCTCGTGCGCGCGCAGCTGGACGGTGAGCGCCTGGCCGACCCGGAGGTGGCCAGCCTGGCCGTGCAGATCCTGCAGGCCGGGCACCTCACCACCGCGGCCGTGCTCGGGCACGCCCTGGTGCTGCTGGCCGAGCACCCGGACGCGCAGGCCGAACTGCGGGCCGACCGGTCGCTGATCCCGGGCGCGGTCGAAGAAGTGCTGCGCTGCCGCCCGCCGTCCACGCGGCTGCAGCGATACACCACAGTGGACACCGAGATCGGCGGCCACCCGATCCCGGCGGGCGCGATCGTCGTGCCGTGGATGCTTTCGGCGAACTACGACGAGGCCGTGTTCGCCGACCCCAGGGTGTTCGACATCCGCCGCAGCCCGAACCGGCACCTGACGTTCGGGCACGGCATCCACTTCTGCCTCGGCGCGATGCTCGCCCGCGTGGAAATCACCGGCGCGCTGAACGCGCTGTTCGACCACCTTCCGATGTGGACGGTCGACGGCGTCGTCGAGTACCAGGAATCCCATCTGCTGTTCGGACCGAAGCGGGTCCCGCTGGTCGTCAGCACCACCCAACCGATCGGAGAGATCCTCCCGTGACCGAAATGCTCGATGCCGCCACCGAGGTGCCGTCGTTCCCGCTCCCGCGCGGCAAGTGCCCGTACCACCCGCCCGCCGCGTACTCGGAGCTGCACGAGAAGGCGCCGCTGTCGAAGGTGAAGCTCGTCGACGGCAAGCAGGCCTGGGTCGTCACCGGCTACGCCGAGGCCCGCGCGCTGCTGGCCGACCCGCGGCTGTCGGCCGCCCGCGCGCACCCCGACTTCCCGAACAACGCGAAGATCATGCCCGGCACCGGGATGCCGCAGCCGGTGCCCGAGGGCGACGCGCTGACGTTCGCGCAGCTCGACGACCCCGAGCACAACACCCAGCGCCGCCTGGTCATCCCCAGCTTCACGCTGCGCCAGGCCAAGGCGATGCGGCCGAAGATCCAGAAGATCGTCGACGAGCTGATCGACGGCATGCTCGCCGACGGCCCCGGCGCGGACCTGGTGTCGGCGTTCGCCGTGCCGTTCCCGTCGATGATGATGGCCGAGCTGTTCGGCGTGCCGGAGGAGGACCGCGCGGTCTACACCGAGCACGTCCAGTACCTGGCGACCCGGCCGGACATGATGGTCCCGGCCATCTACACGCTGTCGGACTTCTACACGAAGCTCTTCGAGCGCAAGCGCGCCGAGCCGGGCGAGGACCTGGCCACGCACATGGTGACCAGCTTCGACGAGCGCCCGGGCGAGATCGGCTTCCAGCAGCTGCTCAACTCGGCGATGCTGGTGACGGTGTCGGGCAACGAGTCGACGATGACGATGATCTCGCTGGGCGCGTTCGCGGTGCTGGACAACCCGGCGCAGGCCGACATCCTGCGCAACGACCCGGCAGGCGCGGCGCCGCGCGCGGTCGAGGAGCTGCTGCGTTACATCTCCGCGGGCGACATCATCTCGCGGCTGGCCACCGAGGACATCGAGATCGGCGGGCAGACCGTCCGCGCGGGCGAGGGCATCATCCTGGCGACACCGGCGGTCAACCGCGACCCGGCGGCCTTCCCCGAGCCGCACGAGCTGGACCTGCGCCGCGACCACAAGACGCACCTGACCTTCGGCCACGGCCCGCACCAGTGCGTCGCGATGAACTTCGCGACGGCCGCGCTCGAGGTCGTCTTCTCGACGCTGTTCGCGCGCCTGCCGGGCCTGCGGCTGGCGGTGCCCGCCGAGGAGGTGCCGCCGGGCGGGCTGGGCGTCTACCGCGTCGCCGAGCTGCCGGTGACGTGGTGACCGCCGACCGCTGGTTCCGCCGCTTCCACCCGGCCCCGGCGGCGAAGGCCCGCCTGGTGTGCCTGCCGCACGCGGGCGGCTCGGCGTCGTTCTACTTCCCGGTGTCGCGGGCACTCGCCCCGGACGTCGAGGTGCTGGCCGTCCAGTACCCCGGCCGCCAGGACCGGCGCCAGGAGCCGTTCGTGCCGACGATCGACGGCCTTGCCGAGGAGATCGCGCGGCTGCTGGGCGACCTCGGCGACCGGCCGCTGGCGCTGTTCGGCCACAGCATGGGCGCGATGGTGGCGTACGAGGTGACCCGCCGCCTGGAGGCGTCGGGCCCGGCCCCGGTGACGCTGTTCGTCTCCGGCCGCCGCGCCCCGGACCGGTACCGCGACGACCGCGTCCACACGCGTTCGGACGAGGGGGTGCTGGCCGAGCTGCGCCGGCTGAGCGGCACGGAGACGAACCTCCTCGGCGACGACGAAGTGGTCCGGATGATCCTCCCGGTGCTGCGCAACGACTACCGGGCGGTGGAGACCTACCGCCACCCGCCGGGCGTCCGGCTGGCCACCCCGGTGGTGGCGTTCACCGGCACCGAGGACCCGGTGGCGTCGGTGGAGGAGGTCTCGGCGTGGGCGGAGCACACGACCGGCGGGTTCGACCTGGTCGCGTTGCCGGGCGGCCACTTCTTCCTCACGCGGCACCAGGACGTGCTGCTGCGGACGATGAGCGAGCGGCTGCTCGGCCGGGTTCCGGCCTGAGCCGGACCGCGGGGTGCGGGTGGTCCGCACCCCGCGGTCTACCCGCAGTAGCGCGGTTGAGGCATCCGGGCTAACTCTCGGCCGACCGGTCACATCGGACGGGTGTCCGGCGATGTGCCCGGCGGGGAGCCCCATCACCGGGTGGGGACCGAACTCAGCTGGGGGGATGACTCGTGCTGCTGTCCTTGCGATCGCGCGGCCGGATCGCCTTGACCGCCGTGCTCACCGCCGTGCTCGCGCTGCTCGTCCCGGGCGTGGCGCACGCGGAGGCACCGTCCAATGACGACTTCGACCACTCGACGGCCATCACGGCCCTGCCGTTCACCACGCAGCAGGACACCAGTGAGGCCACCCTGGCTCCCGACGACCCGCTCTGGTGCCAGCTCTACGACGTCCGCGGCAGCGTCTGGTTC
The DNA here is from genome assembly GCF_040064235.1 of Amycolatopsis melonis. Lineage (NCBI taxonomy): Bacteria > Bacillati > Actinomycetota > Actinomycetes > Pseudonocardiales > Pseudonocardiaceae > Amycolatopsis > Amycolatopsis melonis. The sequence continues at coordinate 69,702 of NZ_JBDZYD010000019.1, read as the reverse complement.
CACTACACCGCGACCGCGGACGGCTACCTGCGTGCGTCCACCAAGGGCAGTGACCGGCAGATGATCGTCGCGGCCAACACCGGCACCCGTGGCGACCTTCGCGGAGTGGACAATGCGTGCGATTCCGGGGCGAACGGGACGATGACGTTCCGGGCGACCGCCGGTACGACGTACTACTTCATGGTTTCCGGCTACGACGTCCCCGGTGGCGCGCTGTCCTTTTCGCTCGATTCCGTCGCGCCCGCGGCCAACGACGCGTTCGCCGCGGCACAGCCGGTGCCCGCGCTGCCGTTCACTGCGCAGCCGGACTTCTCGGTCGCGTCCTTCGAGACCGACGAACCGGAGTCGACGTGCGTGTACGACGAAACCGTGCCCTCGGTGTGGTACTCCTACACCAACCCGGGCCCGGCGAAGTCGGTCACCGCAAAGGTCAGCGGCAGCGGCTCGGACGTCACCGTGTACACCGGCGCCGTCCTGCCGGAGCTGAAGCAGGTGACCTGCCAGGACAGTTCCTCCTGGAGCCCCAAGGCCTTCCGCGCCGAGACGGGCACGACGTACTACGTCCGCGTCACCGGGCCCGCCCGTGCCTACGAGCCGGTCACGCTGACCCTCGACGACGCGCCGGCCCTGCAGCCGTCGGTCTACCAGTCGCCGTCGTCCCCGAGCGTCTACGACACCGTGTCGTTCTCCGCCGAGTCGTGGAACGACATCGACAAGCCGATGACCGTGGCGTGGGACTTCGGCGACGGCGCCACGGCACCGGCGACCACCCAGTCCGTCTCGCACCGCTACGCCAAGGACGGCACGTACACCCTCACCGCGCACGCCACGTCGCCGGACGGCCGGACGGCCACCGTGACGCGGCAGGTCACCGTGCTCACGCACGACGTCGGCATCGCCAAGTTCACCGTGCCCACTTCGGCGCGCGAAGGGGAGAGCAAGCCGATCTCGGTCGACGTGAGCAACACCCGGTACACCGAAACGGCGACGGTGGTGCTGACCAAGCACGACGGGACGTTCTGGCGGGAGGTCGGCAGGCTGACCCTGCAGGTCCCCGCGCGGCCCACCCGGACGGTCCGGTTCCCCTTCTCCTACACCTTCACGCCCGACGACGCGGCCGTCGGCAAGGTGGCCTTCCGGGCCGAGCTGCGGCTGGACTACCCGGTGACCGACGCCCGGCCGATGGACAACGAAGTGATCGCCATCGCCACGACCGTGAATCCGCGCGGCACGCACGTCGTGGCCGTCTGAGCGCAGGGGGATCCGCAATGAAGCACACCGTTCTCACGCGCCTGCTGGTCGCCGGCCTCGCGATCGCGGCCGCCGTGGTCACGCCGGCCACCGCCCACGCCGAGACGCCGTCCAACGACGACTTCGGCAGCCCGGCGACCGTCGGCGCCCTGCCGTTCCGCGCCACCCAGGACATCGCGGACGCCACGGCCGCGTCCGACGACCCGACGTCGTGCTACTCCCAGATCCGCCGGAGCGTGTGGTACAGCTACACCGCCCCCGCGAACGGGCTGGTCCGGGCGCTGCCGTCCGGCTCCGGCTCCGGCGCCCGGCCGTTCGTCGCCGTGTACACCGGCGACCGCGGTGCCCTGACCCAGGTGCCGGGAGCCTGCGCGCAGTACAACAACGGCCCGTCCGCGACGTTCCCCGTCACCGCCGGGCAGACGTACCACATCATGCTGTTCCAGGACTACTACGGCGTGCCGGGCCCGGTCACGCTGGACCTCGCCGCCGTCTCGCCGTCACCCAACGACGACTTCGCGGCGGCCACCCCGGCCACGGTGCCCGGGACGTACTCGGGCGACCTGACCCGGGCCTCGGCGGAGCCGGGCGAGGCGATGCCCTCGTGCAACCCCGGTGCCGACCACTCCGTCTGGTTCCGGTACACCCCCGACCGCACGCGGTCGATCAGCGTCGAAGCGCGTTCGCGCTGGTCGCCGTCGGTCACCGTGTACCGGGGCGCCACGCGCGACACACTGTCCGAAGTGGACTGTGTGGCCGCCGGTGGCGGCAACAAGCGGCCGGTGTTCACCGCCGCCGCCGGACAGCAGTACTGGATCCGGATCGCCGACGACGCCGAGGGCGCGTCCTGGTACGACATGCGCCTCACGACCGCGCCGGCGCTGACCCCCAACGCCTACCTGCAGCCCGGCACGCCCTCGGTGTTCGACGACGTCTCCTTCTCGCCGTACGCGGGCGACAGCCTCGGCCGCCCGCTGGTCAGCGGTGAACTGCGGTTCGGCGACGGTGCCTCGGTGACCCTCACCGGGAACACCCCGGTGACGCACCGGTACGCCGCCGACGGCGACTACCGCATGGAGATCACTGCGACGACCGACGACGGCCGCACCGGGACCGGCGTCCAGACCGTGCACGTCGAGACGCACGACGTCGCCCTCACCGGGCTGTCCCTCCCGGCGACGGCGCGGGCGGGCCAGACCAAGCCGGTCAAGGTGTCGGTCGTGAACACCCGCTACGACGAGAAGGTCGTCGTCTCGTTCCGCCGGAAGACCGAGAGCGGCTACTACCAGGACATCGGCACGCTGACCCAGTGGGTGGCCAAGGGCAGCCGGGTCGAGTTCCCCTTCGCCTACACCTACACGGCGGCCGACGCCGCGGCGGGGCAGGCGGAGTTCGAGGTGTTCGCGACCATCGACGGCCGCTACGACGGCGACAGCCACGCCGTGGACAACCGGCTGACCGCGGTGACCACGGTCAGTCCCGCGAGCGGCGTCAAGGCGAGCTGAGCCGGTTTCCGCCGGGGCGGGCCGGGTGCGCCCCGCCCCGGCGGAAATTCACCTACTCCGCAAGGCTTTCCGTCCGATCTTGGATCTTTCTTCACCCTCCGCAAGGGTAAAATCCCGTGCTGTGGAACTTCACCCTGTGTAGCTGATGCGTACGGGGGAAACGGCTCGCGTTCCTTGACAACACCGCGGTCTCCGGAGTTACGTCTCCGGCTGAATTCCGCGGAAAAGGAACCGGAAATCGTTCTCGGGCCACCGGTACGAATCGAGCCACGCCACCGATGAAAGAAGATCAACCCGCATCCCGTCGTTCGGCCGTCTCCTGGAATCCGGGCACCTGGCGGCTGCGCACCAAGATCTCCGTGGTGCTGTTGCTGCCCGTCCTCGTCGCGCTGCTGCTGGCAGGCGCCCGCGTGCAGGGGGAACTCGCCCGTGCCGGCGGGCTCAGCGCCGTGCGGGACCAGATGCCCGTCGTGCAGGGGATTTCCGAACTGGCCGGGCTCGTCGACGACGAGATGATCCACGACGGCGCCGCCGCGCAGACCGCCGCGGTCGACGCGAAAGCCGCCTCCGTCCGGCACGACGCCGCATTTGCGCAGCTCAAGCCGGAACTGTCCGGTGTATTGGAAGATCAGCTGGGGAAATTGGCCGACCTGCGCCAGCAGAGCGGTTCGACAGCGGCGAAAGCCGCCGCCTACCACGACTTCACCGTCGCGCTCAGCGAAGTGATCCCCGGCATCGTCGGCCAGTCCGCCAATGCCGATCTCGACGCCTCGGCGACGATCACGAAATCGCTGGTGCAGCTGCGGACCAGCCTCGCCGATCAGGAAGCACTCACCGGCGGGACCGACCGCGTGGCCGTCGAGCGGGCCACCGCCGAGGAAACCGTGCTCACCGGCCAGATCCGGCGGGCACTGCCCGGCGGGGCCGCCGCCGCGCGGTTCGCCGCGGCCACCAGTCCCGGGGCCGGCGGGGCCGCCGCGAAACGCGAGACGCTCGGCAGCATCCTCGCCGAGCAGGTGAAGACCCTGTCGGACGCCGTCGGCGTGCAGACCAACCTCGCCCGGTCCGCCGCGCTGCGCGACGCCGCGCTGGTGCTCGCGTCGCTGCTCGGCGCGCTCGCCATCGCCCTCGCCGTGGCGCGGTCGGTGGTCGTGCCGATCCGGCGGCTGCACGCCGCCGCGCTCGACACCGCGCGCCGCCGCCTGCCCGCCACCATCGAGCGCATCCGCGAAGGCGACGACGTCGACTGGCGGGCCACCCCGCCGCTGCCCATCGCCTCCGACGAGGAGATCGGGCAGCTCGCGCGGGCCTTCGACGACATGCACCGGCAGGCGGTGCGGCTGGCCGTCGGCGAGCAGGCCGAGATGCGCATCCAGGTCAGCGAGATGTTCATGACGCTGTCGCGGCGCAGCCAGTCGCTGGTGGAGCTGCAGCTGTCGGTGATCGAGGACCTCGAAGCCGACGAACAGGACCCGCAGCGGCTGGCCGAGCTGTTCCAGATCGACCACATCGCCACCCGGCTGCGGCGCAACGGCGAGAACCTGCAGGTCCTCGCGGGCGGACGGCCGGTGCGCCGCGACGTCGGCCCGGTCGCGACGGTCGAGCTGCTGCGTGCGGCGACCTCGGAGGTCAAGGACTACCAGCGCGTCACGCTCGGCAACGCGCCGCGCGGATCGGTGCAGTCCGAAGCCGCCGCCGACGTCGTGCACATCCTCGCCGAGCTGCTGGAGAACGCCATCCGCTCGTCGCCGCCGGACGAGCAGGTCGTGCTCACCGCCGACCGCGGCTTCGACGGCGGCCTGCTGATCGAGGTCGTCGACGTCGGGCTCGGCATGACCCGCGACGACCTCGACGCGGCGAACGCCCGGCTCGCCGCCGGCGCCGCGGTCAGCCCGGAGACCACCCGCCGGATGGGCCTGTTCGTGGTGAGCAGGCTGGCGGCGTCCCACGGCATCACCGTCCGGCTGCGGCCGACGACCACCCGCACGGCGAGCGCCGGCATCACCGCCAGCGTGCACGTCCCCGGCGTGCTGATCCTGGTCGACCTGCCACCGCGGCCCGGCCCCGCGGGACTGCCCGCGGCCGTCAACGGCGCCGCCCGGCACGAACTGGAACCCCGCTGGCCCGCCGAGGATCCCGGCCCGGCCCCCGCCGCCGCCGTCGTGGAACAAACTCTGTCCAATCAAACCCTGTCCAATCAAACCCTGCCAACCCCGATCTTCGACCAGATGCTGTCGCACTGGTTCACCGACGCCCCGGCGAAACCGGGCAGGCCGGGCGCCTGGACGACCCCGGCGGACCCGGTCCGGCAGGCCGCGGAAGCCGCGGTCGGCACGCTCGACGACGTCGAGTTCACCGACTCGGGTCTGCCGACCCGGCAGCCGGGGGCGCAGCTGGCGCCGGGCTCGGTCGCCCCGCGCCGCGGGCAGCCGCCCGACACGTCGTTCCGCGACCCGGCCGCGGTACGCAACAACCTTTCCCGGCACTACAGCGGCATGCGCGCGGCCCGCCACCGGGTCGCGGCCGAGCCGGAGGCGGAGCAGCAGTGATGAGCACCCGGCAGGAAGGAGCGGAAGTGGCCGAGCGGTCGCGGAACTGGCTGGTGTCGGCGTTCACCCAGGAGGTGCCCGGGGTCGCGCACGCCGCGCTCGTCTCGGCGGACGGGCTGCTCGTCGCGGCGAACGACGACCTGCCGCGCGACCGGGCCGACCAGCTCTCGGCGATCGCGTCCGGCCTCGCGAGCCTCGCGCTCGGCACCGCCGACCTGTTCACCGCGGGCCGCGTGGTGCAGTCGGTGATCGAGATGGAGCAGGGATTCCTGCTGCTGATGAACGTGGGCGACGGCTCGAACCTGGTGGTCCTGGCCAACCCGGGCTGCGACATCGGGCTGGTCGGCTACGAGATGACGTTGCTCGTCGACCGCGTCGGCAAGATGGTCGAGACCCCGGCGCGGCCCGCGGCGTCCCCGGGAGCGGCCCGGTGACCGAAGGCCGGCGACGCGAAGGCGGGCGGCACGCGGCGTCACTGGCCCGCCCGTACGCGTGGACCGCCGGCCGCACCCGGCCGACGGTGGACCTGGCGGTGGAAGCGCTGGTGGAGACGACGCCGGAGGGGCGGACGGCGCCGTACAGCCCGACGAACCCCCTGGCGGTGGTGACGCAGCTGTGCCTGCACCAGCGGTCGGTGGCGGAGGTCGCGGCGCACCTCGGCGTGCCGCTGGGCGTGGCCAGGGTGCTCATCGGCGACCTGCTCAGCGCCGGCCAGGTGTCCATCCGCGACACGCTCACCACCGACGCCTCCTGGGACGAACGGAACGACCTGCTCGAAAGGGTCCTCAGTGGACTACGTGCACTCTGATCGGAAGATCTCCTCGGCCAAGATCGTCGTGGCAGGCGGGTTCGGCGCCGGCAAGACGACGTTCGTCGGCGCGGTCTCGGAAATCAACCCGCTGCGAACCGAGGCCCTGATGACCACGGCGGCCGTCGGCGTCGACCGGACCGAAGCGGTCCCCGGCAAGTTCGCCACGACGGTGGCGATGGACTTCGGCAGGCTCACCCTGTCCGACGACCTGGTGCTGTACGTGTTCGGAACGCCGGGCCAGCACCGCTTCTGGTTCATGTGGGACGACCTGGTCTGCGGCGCGGTGGCGGCGATCGTCCTGGTGGACACGCGCCGCCTGGCGGACTGTTTCGCCCCGATCGACTTCTTCGAGTCCCGCGGGCTGCCGTTCCTGGTGGCGATCAACCAGTTCCAGGGAACCCGCCAGCACGCGCCCGACCAGGTGCGCGAAGCCCTCAAGATCCCGTCGGCGGTCCAGGTGATCACGTGTGACGCGCGGTCACCGGAGTCGACGAAGCAGACCCTCATCGCCGCGGCCGAGCACGCGCTCGCCGAGCTGCACGCCCCCAGACAACGGAAAGCCTGACAGGAGCCCCGGAAATGCCGATGGACCACCAAGATTTCGCGATGGGCTCGTGGCTCATCGTGCTCGCGTACCTGACCTCGGTGGTGGGCTGCGCGCTGGGCCTGGCCTGCACCCTGCAGGCGAGGTCGACCGACAGCCCCCGCGCCCGCCTGACGTGGCTGGTGCTGGCGGCGGTGTCGATCGGCGGGGTGGGCATCTGGGTGATGCACTTCATCGCGATGCTCGGCTTCGCGACCCCGGGCCTCCCGGTTCGTTACGACGTCCTCCGCACGGCGCTGTCGGCGGTCCTGTCGGTGGTGGCGGTGTTCTGCGGGCTGCTGGTGTTCGGCGTCCGCAACCGGTTCGCGTGGAAGCGGCTGCTGCTGGGCGGGCTGCTGACGGGCCTGGCGGTGAACGTCATGCACTACACGGGAATGTGGGCGGTCCAGGTGAAGGGAACGATCGGCTACGACCCGGCACTGGTGGCGCTGTCGGTGGTGATCGCGGTGGTGGCGGCCACGGCGGCCCTGTGGTTCACGGTGGGACTGGACAAGCTCCTGCCCCGCCTGGCGGCGGGCCTGGTGATGGGGGCGGCGGTGACGGGAATGCACTACACGGGCATGGCGGCGGTCCGTCTCCACTTGGACCCGGCGGCGCCGGACCCATCGGGGACGGAGGTGTTTTCGTTCCTGTTCCCGGTGTTCGTCCTGGCGGCATTGGCCATGGCGGTGCCGATCTGCGCGGTGCTGATGGCAACGTCGAGTTCGGAAGCGCCCCGGCACACGACGGTGGTTTCCTGACTGTGTGAACCGATCGGCGTGTCAAGCGTCGATACTTACGATGAGCACGAGCAGAGCAGTGACGTGGGAAGGCTTCTTCAACACCAGGGACCTCGGCGGCCTGCCCACCAGATCCGGCGGCACGACCAGTTACGGAGCCTTCTTCAGGGCGGCGGACCTCCGGTTCGTCACCGAGGCAGGGTGGGCGCAGGCACGGGAGTCCGGCGTCCGCACGGTGATCGACCTCCGCAACGCGGACGAAATCCGGCCGCCCGCAACGCCGGTCGAGGGCGTCGACCGGCTCGAAGTCCCGCTCGACGACATCGAGGACGTCGAGCTTTGGCAGCACATCCACCGCGAACGGCTGGACGGTACCCCGCTCTACTATCCCGTCTTCCTCCGGCGGAAGGCCGAGCGTTGCGCAGCCGTCGTCAAGGCGATGGCCCACACCGATCCCGGCGGAGTCCTGTTCCATTGCGGCATCGGCCGTGACCGGACCGGGCTGGTCACGTTGTTGCTGCTCGCGCTGGTCGACGTCGAACCGCAGGCGATCGCCGCGGACTACGCCCTGTCCGCCGAGGCCGTCCGGCCACTGTTCGCGGCCATGGGGGTCGCCGACCAGGCACCGGTCGTCCAGGCCGTCCTGGCCGACCGGGGTACCACGGTCGAGGAGGCTGTTGTCGCGGCCCTTGAGGGGTTTGACGTCGAACAGTACTTGCTCGGCGCCGGTGTTACCGGCGGTGAACTTCGTAGCGTTCGCAGCAGGCTTCTGGGCTCTCGTCTTCGCTGAGACCGAGAACGAGCGGTGAGTGTGCCGAGTACTGGCTGCACGTGCTGACCGAGTCCGCTGTCCTGCCGGGCAGGCGGCATGGCGGGGTGGCCGAGGCACCGGTTGGTGTCTCGGCCGTCCCGGCCGGTCAGGCTGCTTGGTGTTGGGGTGGGTCGTGGGCGGTGTTGCGGATGGGTCTTCGTTGTGGATCGACCCAGGCCGGGGGCACCCAGTACACGACCCCGTGGTGGATTTGGATGTTCCAGCCGCCGTGGTGGATGAGCTGGTGGCAGCGTTCGCAGACGAGGGCGAGGTCGTTGATGTTGGTTTTGCCGCCTTGGGTGGCCCAGAAGATCACGTGATGCGGTGTGGTCCACTTCGGGCCGCGTGGGCAGCCGGGGCGGGTGCAGCCGCGGTCGCGGATGGCCAGGGCTCGTCGCTGGGCGGGGGTGGCGGTGCGGGCGGAGCGACCCAGGTCGAGGACTTGGCCTTCGCCGCCGAGGACGGCGGGGTAGATCTTGGCATCGCACAGCCACCTGCGTAGCTGCGAGACCGGCACAGCCTGGCCGTCGTCGAGGGTGGCCAGTCCGGAGTCGCGCAGGAGGTCTTTGTAGGCGATGGTGACGGTGGCGACGGCGCGTTCCCCGGCCTTGACCGGGAGGCCGTCGGCGCGGGCGGCGAGGTCGAAGATCGCCGCGACCGCGTCTCCCTGCCGCTGGGACAGGGTGCGGGGGTCGGGGTTGCCGTGCTCATCCGCCGGGTCCGGTTTGGCCAACGGCACGAACAAGTCTTCGGCGAGGCGGCCAGTTTCGGGGTCGAATTCGCCGGAGAACTTCATCCGTCCGTCGCGGGTCCAGCAGTACCGGAACTCCCGCCGTGGCCGGGCCAGCTCCTGCTCCCGAGCCGCGGGTTCTTTCCCTTCGAGGTCCCAGTAGGCCAGCAGACGCTGCCCGGCTTTCCGCACAGTTGACGGGATTGCCTGCCGCGCCAGCTCCAGCAACGTCACCTCATCCGAGGCCAGCCGCCCCACCTCAAGCGTGGCGGGAGCCTGCCGCAGGACCTTCACGATCTCCAGCGCGTGGTCCGGGCTGATGTCCCCGGCGGCCAGGGCGGCCCGTACTCCGGCGAATTCCGTGGTGGCCAGGACAACCCGGGTCCGGGCGTCATCCCAGGACAGACGCGAAGCACTGACCAGGAACCCTGCGGTGTCCCGGCACCCGGAAGCACGCCCCAGGCCACGCCGCTCGGCCTCGGCCACCAGGTCCAGGTGCCGGGCGTACGCGGCCCGGAGAGATTTCTCGGCAGCGCACAGTGCTGTGGCGAGCTGCTCGTCGGAGAGCTGCCACGCTGCTGAGGTCTGCCCGGTGTCGGCCATGCCCCCACGTTAGCCGAACACGCGTTCGAACGTCATCACACGATCAGGTAGTCCACAATGGACAGGTTTCGCTGGATGCGACCAGGGTGGAGTTGAGGCGACAGTCGCTGGGGTGCGAGCGAGCGGGCGGCCGACCATGCGCGGTGCTGCGCTCAACCGAGGGACGTCGCGCAACTGCACGTCGGCGCGGCCTGCGTCTGGCGGCCGCACGTCGCGCGGCCTGGCGCCGGTTGCAGGACGCGGCGGGTCTGTGCAGCGCAACGGATCACTCCGTATCGACAGCCGCCGGGAACCGATCCGCGCTGAAGTGCACCAGAATCGCCGACGCGGTGGCGCACGCTTCCGAACCCGCCCAAAGCGTCCCGGTGGCGTACAGCTTCCGCCCCTCCCGCCGCACCAACCTCCCCTCCGCGGAAAGTGGCACAGCGTAAGGCGTCCCCCGGTGATAGTCGACCGTCAACGATGCCGTCATGCCTGGAAATCCCGCCGCCGCCGTGGCTCGGCCCAGGACGTGGTCCAGGATGGCCGCCACCCAGCCTCCGTGGACCCGGCCCGGTGGGCCTTCGTGAGCCGCGCCCAGCGCCACCTCCGCGCGGACCGATTCCGGGCCGATCTCCACCCACGTCAGAGGAGGGGCCAGGGGATTCCCCGGCCCCTCCAACGGATTGTTGACGCTCAGGTGACCGCCGCCATCGAGGGCCGCCAGCAGTAAGGGGGACGCGGCCCCGGCAGAGCGCAGCTCCTCGGTGATCGCCGCGACGCGAGCCGCCGCCTCGGTCAGGTCCGCTTCGGGGCCCGCGCACACCGATGCCTCGATCAGCTCGCGGATGCGGGCGCCCAGCAGGGCCCGGGCGGGTGGGATGCCGTCGACGACCGGGAACTGCACCTCGGAGCACCCCCAAGTGACTAGAACTTGTTCTAGTCTAGCAGCCGTCCGCGGGCGTACTCGTACGACTGCAGCAGCACCCGCCACACCACCTCGATCTCGTCACGGTCGCGGGGGCCGTACACCAGCTGGGTGTTCTGGATCGGGTGCGGCACGCCCCAGCCCGCCTCCGTCACGATCTTCTTCACCGTCTGCGGCAACGTCATGTGCAGGCTGCCGTCCTGCTGGGGGTGCAGGTGGGCGAACTCGCGGCTGTTCTTGATGAACGCGTCGTCCGGGCCGGTGCCGAACTCCGGCGCCAGGTGGATCGCCCTGGCCTCCGGGTACGGCACGTGCGTCGGCGCCACGTACACCCCCGCCAGCGAACGCATCCGCTGCCACAGCTCCTCCTGCAGCGTCGTCGGCGCGATCTGGTTGAGCTGGCCGTGCGGGACCGGGCCGCGCGTGCGCGGGGCGGGGCCGGGGCGGTCGGGCAGTTCGAACATCGGTTACCTCCGAAAGGGTTCAGACCGGCTGGACGCGCTGGTAGCGGCGTCCGTGGTAGACAAGGGGCTCGCCGGCGCGGGTGCGCACCGCGCACACCTCGCCCAGCAGCAGGCCGTGGTCGCCCGCGTCGACCGTGTCGCGGCGGCGGCACTCGACCGTCGCCAGCGCCTCCGGGTGCAGCAGCGTGCCGTGCTCGCCGCGCTCGAAGCCGGTGCTGCCGAACCGGTCGGCGCCCGGCGTCGCGAACAGCGCCGCCAGCTCGGCCTGCTTCGCCGTCAGCACGTTGACGCCGAAGTGCGTGCAGCGCGAGAACACCCGGTACGAACTCGACGTCTTCGCCTGGCAGACCAGCAGCAGCGGCGGGTGCATCGACACCGACGTCACCGAGGTCGCCGCGTAGCCGCGGGGCGTGCCGTCGTCGTCGACCGCCGTCACCACGCACACCCCGCCTGCCAGTGCCGCCATCGCGTCCTTGAACTCGTCCTGCAGTGCCGCGGTCATCGGGCCGCTCCCACCGCCGACGGGGTCAGCCACTCGCCCTCGGGGGCGCCGAAGCCACCGTCCCGGGAGAACACCGTGCGGCCGCGGCGGATCGTGCGCTCGACGCGGCCGGTGAACAGCCAGCCGGCGTACGCCGTCCAGCCGCACTTCGACTGGACTTCGCCGGGGCCGAACGACCAGTTCTCCGCCGCGTCGAACAGCACCAGGTCCGCGTCCAGGCCCGGCGCGATCGCGCCCTTGCGGTCGGCGATCCCGAACAGCCGCGCGGGCTCGGCGGCCATCAGGCGGGTGACGATCCGCAGCCGCTCATCCGGGGTCGCCTCCGGCGCCCGCCGGCACAGTCCCGTGTAGAGCGCCGGGAACAGCTCCTGCACCCCGGGCAGGCCGGGCGGGGCGTCCGGGGCGTCCAGGACCTTGTCCTCGAACGCGTGCGGTGCGTGGTCACTGCCCACAGTGGACACTTCGCCGCGGAGCACCGCGTCCCAGAGGCGGTCCTGGTCGGCCTGCTCGCGGATGGCCGGGCTCAGCCGGATCCGGGCGCCGTAGCGGGTGGTGTCGGCCGCGGTGAACGACAGGTGGTGCGCGGTCACCTCCCAGGTCACCGGCAGCCCGGTCGCGCCGGCCGCGGTGAGCAGGTCCGCCTCCTCGCGGCTGGACACGTGCAGCACGTGCACCGGCGTGCCGTGCCGCCGGGCCAGCTCGATCAGCTTGGCCACCGCGACGATCCCGCCCGAGCGCGGCCGAAACCGCTCGTAGTCGCGGTAGCTCGCGGGCTCGCCCTGCCACTGGTCCAGCAGCCGGAACACCGCGTCGTCCTCGGCGTGGAACAGCAGCCGCAGGCCCTTGCGCTTCGCGACGGCGAACAGCTCGTCGAGCTTCGCCGGGTCGCGCAGCACGTGCGGGGCCGTGTGGTGGCCGGTCAGGAACGCCTTCGCGGTCATCGCCTCGGCCGGTTCGAACGCCGCCAGCGCGGCGACGTCCTCCGGGTTGACCCCGGCGTGGAAGCGGTAGTCGACCAGGCTGCTGCCGCGGATCTCGGCGTCCTTGGCGCGGGCGTCGTCCGGGGTGAACGTCGCCGGGCGTGTGTTCGGCATGTCGAACACCGTGGTGACGCCGCCCGCCACCGCGGCGCGCGAAGCGTGCGCCCAGTCCTCCTTGTGCGTCAGGCCCGGCGTGCGGAAGTGCACGTGGGAGTCGATCAGGCCGGGCAGCACGTGCCGCCCGGTCGCGTCGATCTCCTCGGTGCCGGACACGCCACTGCCTGCCGGGAGCACGTCGGCGATCTTCCCGTCCGCGACGGCGACGTCGGCGACGCGGACGCCGTCGGGGCCGGTCACCCGGCCACCCCGCACGACGAGGTCGTAGTCCTTCACGCGGCCCATGGCAAGCTCACCAGCTCTCGGCTCAGGTCGTTGGTCGGGCCCATCAGCGCCACGGCACGCGCGTCGCGGGCCATCCGGTTGATCGGGTTGGTCACCACGTACCCGGCGCTGCCGAGCAGCCGCGCGATCGCCGCGACGACCTCCTCGGCCACCTGGGAGGCGTGGATCTTGCTGTGCAGCGTCACCTCGCCGGGGTCGTCGCCGTCGCGGCGGCCGGCCCGTTCGACCAGCGCGCGGGCGGACTCCACCTGCCCGCGCAGGTCCACCAGCCGGTGCCGGACGGCCTGCAGTTCCAGCAGCGACTTCCGTTGCGCGGCCTGGAAACCGAGGTCCCATGCGGCTTCGGCGATGCCGACGGACACCGCGCCGAGCGTCGCGCCCGACTGCCGGACGCCGGCGATGATCGTGCTCGCGGCGTCGCGCGGCCCGAGCAGCGCCTCCGGCCCGAGCCGGCAGTCCTTCAGCTCGACGAACCCGGTCGCCGAGGCCCGCATGCCGACCAGGTCCAGGCTCAGGTCCGGCTCGATGCCCGGGTTCGTCGCCGGGATCAGGAAGAAGCTCTGCCCGCTCGAGCCGTACGCCGAGTCGTCGTCCTCGGCCACCGGGGTGGTCTGCGCGAGCACCAGGTAGACGTCGGTGACGCCGGCGCCGGTGGTGAACGCCTTGCCGCCGCTGACCGTCCAGCCGCCGCCGGGCAGCTCGTCGGCCACGGTGGCCAGGTTCTTCTTCGCCGCGCCCGCGCCGGACTCGCTCCACGCCGAGGCGGCCAGCCACTCGCCGGAGGCCAGCTTCGGCAGCAGTTCTTCGCGCTGCTGCTCGCTGCCCCACTCGGCGATCCGGCTGCACACGGCCAGGTGCTGGAACGCGATGATCGCCGTCGACGGGTCGTGCCGGGCGATCCGCGCGATCATCCGGTTGGCCTCCAGGGAGCCGGCCCCGGCGCCGCCGTAGCGGCGGGGGACGACCAGGCCGGGCAGTGGCGAGTTCCGCAGCGCGGCCAGCACCTCCGGCGCCGGGCGGCCGGCTTCGTCGGCCGCGGCGGCGTGCTCGTCGAGCACGCCGATCAGCTCGTCGACGCCGAGGCGCGCGGTCAGATCGACAGCAGGCACGAGTCCTCCTTCAGGACGTGGGGCTCGATCGAGTCGATGGACACGGTGCCGGTGAACGACACCGCCTTCTCCGGGACGCTGACCCAGGACAGCTCGCTGTCGCGGTCGTGGCCGGTCACCGCCGCGGCGGCGGTGGTGCAGCCGCCCGCGGTGCGGATGCGCAGCGGCGCGGTGCGCCGGGTCTCGCCGCCGGCGAGGTGGAACGGGATCGTGCCGCGGATCCGGCGGGCCGCGCCGAGGCAGACGGCGCCGGTGAGTGCGATCGTCGGGTGCCACGACGGCACGGACACCGCGCGCACCGCGAGGCCGTCCTCGCCGTCCGGCAGCACCGCGGCCACCTTCGGGAACGCGCCGCCGACGGGGTAGCCGTACTGCCGCGCGGCCGAGCGGCGGATCGCGCTCATCGTGCGGAACAGCGGCTCGCCGGCGGCGAACAGCTCCTCCGGGGTGTCGACGCCGAGGTCGTGGCCGGACAGGAACAGGTACGGGTTGCCGACCGAGACCGCGCTGACCCGGATCAGGCCGTCCTCGTACGGCAGGTCCGTGGTCGGCTCGCCGAACGGCAGCAGTTCGCGCAGCGGCACCGCCGGGTGGTTGAGGAAGTGCGCGGTGAACGTCGTCCGGTCGCGGACGCACTCGTCGACCTCGCACACGACGTGGTCCTCGGTGTTCAGCACGCGCACGCGGGTGCGGTGGCCGGGAGCGAGCCGGGGGACCCAGCCGAGCCTGCTGGCCACCACGACCGACGACAGCACCGAGTGCCCGCAGCTGCCGCGGAAGTCGAACCGGACCGGATCACCCGGGATGACCTGCACGAACCGGTAGTCGAGGTCGAACAGCGGGTGCTCGGAGATCGAGACCAGCGCGATCTTGGTGACCGCGGCGAGGCCGTGGTCGGCGAGCCAGGCGACGCCGTCGGTGAGCGCCCGGGAGAGCGCTTCCTCCGACGACGGCAGCTGCTCGGCGGGCAGCACCAGCGTGGAGCTCGGGCTGCCGTGGGCGTGGGCGATGTGGGCGAGCATCAGGCCGCCCTCCTTTCCGCGGCACTGCCCCGGGTCAGCTGCTCGTCCCAGATGCGGTGGATGAGCAGCGACCAGATGGCCAGCGCCGATTCGTCGTTGGGCCGGGCGGCCTGGGCGTCGAACAGCCCGGCCACGGCCTTCGGGTCCAGCTGCCCGCCGCGGGCGAGCGACGGCCCGGACAGCACGTCACGTGCGTAGGTGTGCAGTGGCTGCCCCGCCGCGAGCATGGCGGTGATCGGCAGCGTGAAGGGCTGCTTCGGCCGGTCCAGCACCGAATCCGGGATCAGGCCGCGCGCGGCCGCGTAGAGCGCGCGCTTGACCTCCCGGCCCTGCACACGGTGTTCCGTGGGCAGCCGACGCGCGAGCCGGGTCACCGACCGCTGGCAGAACGGCAGCCGCACCTCGACCGAGTGGGCCATGCTCAGATGGTCGACCCGGCGCAGGTGGTAGGCGGGCAGGCGTTCGTCCACCTCGAACTCCGTGATCGCGGCCAGCCGGTCGCCACCCGCGGCACGCAGTCGCCGTTCGATGCGCTCGGCCTCGGTTCCCTTCTGCCGCAGCAGGTCCCGGTAGTCGTCGGTGTAGAGGCGGTTGCGCAGCGCGGACGGCACCGCGGCGAGCGCCTCGACGTACCCGTTCGGCCAGTCCTCGGTGCCGAGCAGCGCGTCGCGGATGCGGTTGTAGCCGCCGAAGATCTCGTCCGCCGCGTCACCCGAGAGCGTCACCTTGAACCCGGCGTCGTGCACGCCCTTGAACAGCAGGTACGTGCTGAGCGTGATCGGGTCGGCGTTCGGCTGGCCCAGGTGCCACACGACCTCCTCGAGCAGGTCAGGGAACGTCTTGGGATCCGCCTCGATCTGGTGATAGGTCGCGCCGCAGCGCGCGGCGACCTCGCGGGCGTAACGCTTCTCGTCGAACGGCCAGTCGCCGGTGTAGGCGATGTTGAACGCGTGCACGTGCGGCACCTTCTCCGCCAGCAGCGCCGTCACCAGGCTGGAGTCCAGGCCGCCGCTGGTGATCGTGGAGATCGGGACGTCGGCCAGCGCGAGCCGGTGGGTCTCGGTGCGCAGCGTCTCGCGCACCCGCGTCCCGGCCGCCGCCAGGCTGCCGCCGTGCTCGTCCGGGAAGACGCTTTCGGCGCGCCGCGAGATCTTCAGCCCGCCCGAGCGCGTGTAGACGGCGGTGACCGCCCGCGGCAGCACCCGGACGCGGTCGAACATCGTCCGCTCGCCGAACGGCGTCTTGGTGGTGAGGTAGCTGTCGAGGCCCTCCTCCCACTGCTCCCACTGCACGCCGGGGACGCTCAGCAACGCCGGCAGCTCCGAGGAGAAGTACAGCTCCCGCCGCGCCGGGTTTTCGTGGTAGTACAGCGGTTTCATGCCCGCGTCGTCGGTCGCGAGCACCAGCTTGGGCTCGGCCCGCAGGTCCAGCACCGCGATGGCGTACATCCCGTCGAGGTGGTCGACGAAGTCCAGGCCGTACTTGTGGTACAGCGCGGGCAGCACGTTGCCGTCGCAGTGGTCGTGGAAGACGTACCCCGCCGCGTTCAGCTTGCAGCGCAGCTCGGCGTGGTTGTAGATCTCGCCGTTGAAGACGACCTTGATGTCGCGGCCGAGCCGGTAGGGCTGCTCGCCGCCGTCGAGGTCCATGATGGCCAGCCGGTTGTTGCCCAGCGCCCAGCCGTCGCCGGTGGCGCTGAAGCGGGCATCCGGGCCGCCGTGCCGCTGCAGCGCCGAAACCGTGCGCAGGTGGTGGTGCGCCAGGTTGCCGCCCAGGTGTCCGTAGATCCGGCACATGACGTCTACTTCACCTCCGCGGAAACGCCCGCGCGGGCATAGAGGACGGGGTCGAACGGGGTCGGGCCGCCGCAGGTGGCGAACCGCTTCGTGGCCGACTCCGGGTTGCGCGTGCCGTGCGGCACGCCGGGCGCGGCGAACAGCACGTCGCCGGGGGAGACGTCGTGCCAGCGGTCGATCAGGTACATCTGGCCCTCGCCTTCGAAGGCGATGAAGGCCTCTTCGCTGTCCGGGTGCTGGTGGACGTTGAAGGTCTGCCCGGGCTCCTGGATCCCGCAGTGCAGGCACAGCCGTGCGCTGCCGGTGCCGGGCCAGAACAGGAAGTTCATCACGGCGGTGCGCTCGTCGGCGGGCACCTCGCCGGTGCCGGTGAAGCCGCGCAGCTGCGTTTCGGTGTTCCACAGCTCGTTTTCCAGCCGGGGCGCGGTCCCGGCAGGCTCGCCGCCCTCCAGGCGCGTCCGCCACACGTACGCGGTCAGGCCGTCGTCGCCGGCTTCGAGCTCGAGGGTGCGGCCGGTCGGCGAGTGCAGTGCGGACCCGCGGGCGACCTCGGTGCGGTGCCCGGTGATGTCGCCGTGGCCGGAGCCGGCGAAGACGACGGCGACGTTCTCCTCCTCCAGTGCCCAGCCGAGCCGCCAGGTCTTGCCGGGCGCGACCTCGACCACGAGCAGGGTCACCTTGCGGGCCCCCATGGCCGGGCCGACCGGTTCGGCGACCCGGCCCCAGTCGAACGGGGAGAACACGAAGTCCGCCGCGCGGACGATCGTTCCTTGAATCTGGTCGGTGAGCATCCCCAGGTTCCAATCAGGTTGCTGACGATTGCCATTCGATGGGAAGCGGAAATGATCATGGCATCGCGATCCCGCGATTCGCTTCCGGAAGCGAAGGTACAGAAGTGCGCCGGGGTGCGCAAAGCCGCAAAGGGGCCCGCAGAATGGGTATCTAATGGAGTAGCGACATGGAACGAATCGATTCAGTTCATTTCCGGTTCCACCGAACGTCGGAACGTTCCTGTCCTCCGTTGTGCGCAAAGCCGCCCGGAAAGCCGGTCTCGGCGGCGGTTGTGAAGGTTGTCACAATTTGTCCCGCCGATTTCTGGGTACCGCACTTCGAATACGGTGCAGCACCGGGCATCCGACGTCCATGATCCGCCATGGCGGGGCCGAATTCAAGATCCGGTCACCTGGGCGCAAGAAAATAGGCGCGGCGGCGCGGGGGTTTTTGCGGGGGGGGCGCCGTCAATCGGGTGAGCGCCGTCCGCGAATGGCCGGTACGGGCCATTCGCGGACGGCAGGAGCGCTTATTGTGGAATGGCGAGCAGCGCGGTGTCGACGACCTGGGAGAGCATCTCCTTGTCGCGGCAGACCGCACTCATCACGCGCAGGCCCTGGATCATCGTCACCAGGAAGTTCGACACCGCGGGGATGTCGGTTTCCGGTGGCAGCTCGCCCATGCTGCGGGCCAGGTGCAGGGTGCCGTAGAAGGAGTCCTGCAGGGCCGCGATCGCGTCGCGGACGATCCGGCTGGTCGCCTCGTCGTGCGGCAGCCGCTCGGTGATCGCCATGACCAGCAGGCAGCCGGGCCTGCCCGGCTCCTTGAGCGCGTCGTCGATCCGGCCCAGCAGCAGGTCGCGCACCACCTGGCGGATCGGCACCCGCTGCATCAGCGACGTGCGGGTGGCGTCGGTCGTCAGCCGCACGTACCGCTGCAGCGCGTGTTCGTAGAGGCCGTGCTTGCTGCCGAACGCGGCGTAGAGCGAGCCGCGCCCGAGCCCGGTCGCCTCGGCGAGGTCCTGGATCGAGGTGGCTTCGTAACCCTGGCGCCAGAAGATCTCCATGGCCTTCTGGACCACCTCGTCGGTGTCGAACTCGCGGACGCGGGGCATGGCACCCAGTTTAAAGATCCTGGAACGACCAGTCAACAACCGGGGGTTGTATCTGGACTGAATGATCAACAATGGCTGGTCTTCTGACCTGGATTTCTGGCGTTTGACCAGGACGTTCGAACATCATCGTCGCGGATACGCGCCCTGGTTGTTTACTGAGCGATCCAGATTTGCTACCGTGGGATGTGGCCGCCGGATGCGGTCCGTGCGCGGCCGGTCCCGGTGCGCACCCGCGCCGTCACCGGCAGCGAAGAACACGCAGGAGAACAAGCAGCCGAGCGAAGGAGGAGTTTCCGTCATGCCCCACGTGCAGCGCCGGTCGTCCGTGAGCGACGAGCTGGCCTGGCAGATCGTCCGCGCGGCCGACGAGGCCGCGAAGGCCACCGACAAGCGGTTCGCCATCGCCGTGGTGGACGAGGGCGGCAATCTCAAGGCGTTCCTGCGGCAGGACGGCGCGAAGCTCAACGCCGTGCAGGTCGCGCAGGACAAGGCCTACACCGCGGCGTCCTCGGCGATGCCGACGCAGAAATGGTCCGAGGTGCTGGAGGCCGACCCGGTCCTGCGGACCGGCGCGCCCACCGCGATCGACCGCCTGGTCAGCATGGGCGGTGGCCTGCCGATCGTGATCGACGGCGAGCTCGTCGGCGCCGTCGGCGTTTCCGGCGCCCACTGGACCGACGACGTCAAGATCGCCGAGGCGGGCCTGGCGGTCCTCGACGCGAAGTCCTGATCGCTCGCCGAGACCTCCGGGAGTCACGATGCCCATCGCCCTGTTCGTGCTCGGGCTGACGGTGTTCAGCCTGGGCACGACCGAGTTCATGATCGCCGGCCTGCTGCCGGAACTGTCCGGCGCGTTCGGCGTTTCGCTGCCGCAGGCCGGGCTGCTCATCTCGCTGTTCGCGCTCGGCGTCGTCATCGGCGCGCCGCTGATCACCGCGGCGACCACGAAGGTGCCGCGGAAGACGGCACTCATCGCGCTGCTCGTGGTGTTCGTGGCAGGCGAGGTGCTCGCCGCGTTCGCGCCGACCTTCGGCGTGCTCATGGCCGCCCGCGTGGTCACCGCCGTCGCGCACGGGTCGTTCTTCGGCATCGGCGCGGTGGTCGCGGCCAACCTGGTCGAGCCGGGCAAGCGGGCCCGGGCCATCGCGATCATGTTCGGCGGCCTGACCATCGCCACCATCGCCGGGGTCCCGCTCGGCACGTTCATCGGCCAGCACTTCGGCTGGCGCGCGACGTTCCTCGCCGTGGCCGTCCTCGGCGTGATCGACCTCGTCGGCGTCATCGCGCTGGTCCCGCACCAGCCGCGCGCCGGCCACCTGGGGATCCGCCACGAGCTGGCGGCGTTCCGCAACCCCAAGGTCTGGCTGGCTCTGGGCACGACCATGCTCAGCCAGGCCGCGCTCTACACCGCCTACACCTACATCGCGCCGCTGCTGACCGACGTCACCGGCTTCTCGGCGGGCGCGGTGCCGCCGCTGCTGGCGCTGTTCGGGATCGGGACGTTCCTCGGCAGCGTGTTCGGCGGGCGGCTGGCCGACCGGTCCCTGATGGGCACGCTGTGCGCGGGCCTGCTCCTGCTCGCGGTGATGCTCGGCGCGTTCTCCCTTGCCGCGCACAGCAAGCCGGCCATGGTCGTGACGCTGTTCCTGTTCGGCATCGGCAGCTTCCTGATCAACCCGGCTCTGCAGACGCGCGTGATGAACGAGACCGAAGGCGCGCCGACGCTGGCGAGCACCAGCAACATCTCGGCGTTCAACGTCGGCAACGCGCTCGGCCCCTGGCTCGGCGGCCTCGGCATCAGCGCCGGTGCCGGGCTGCTCTCGCCGAGCTGGATCGGCGCCGGGCTGGCCGTGGCCTCGCTGCTCGTCGCGCTGGCCGCGGTGGGCATGGACCGCCGGGGAAACGGCACCGGGAAGGAGGTGGACCACGATGCCGGTCGTGCACGTGAACTGGTGGAAGGGGGCCGGTGAGGCCGAACGCCGCCAGCTCGTGGAAGAGGTCACGGGCACCGTTTCGCGGCTCGCGAAGTGCCCCGAAGCCGCGGTGACGGTGATCGTCACCGACGTCGAAAAGGACCACTGGGGTCTGGGCGGCAAGCTCGCCGCGGACCTCTGAGCCGAGAGGCCGGGACAGCGTCGTCCCGGCCTCTCTTCGCCGGGAGGAGTCATGATCGTCATCGGCCCGGACGACCCGCGCTACGCGGACTTCACGGCCGGGATCAACCAGCGCTACACCGCGAAACCGGGGTCCGTGCACCTGCCGCGGACCACCGCCGAGGTCGCCTCGGTCGTCTCCGCCGCCGGACGGCACCTGTCGGTCCGCAGCGGCGGCCACTGCTTCGAGGATTTCGTCCACCACGAGGGGGTGGACGAAATCCTCGACCTCAGCGCACTGTCCGATGTGGACTTCATCGACGGGGTCTACTCCGTCGGGGCGGGGGCGCGCCTGCACGACGTCTACGAAAAGCTGTACCGCGGCTGGGGTGTCACGATCCCGGGCGGGATCTGCTACTCGGTCGGCGCGGGCGGCCACATCACCGGCGGTGGCTACGGCCTGCTGTCGCGGCGCGACGGCCTGACCGTCGACCACCTGTCCGGCGTCGAGGTCGTGCTCGCCGACGGCCGGACCGTCGTCGTCACGCGCGATTCGACCGGCGCCGAGGCCGACCTGTTCTGGGCGCACACCGGCGGCGGGGGCGGCTCGTTCGGCGTGGTGACGCGGTTCCTGTTCGAGGCGCCGCTGGTCACTCCGCCGTCGGAGGTGCTCGTGGCCGCAATGTCGGTGCCGTGGGCGGACCTCGACGAGGGCGCGTTCGCCCGGCTGCTCGGCGGGTACGCGCGCTGGCACCACGACCACCGCGCGCCGGACGCGCCGGGCAGGGCGCTGTCGAGCCTGCTCATGCTGAACCACCGCTGCAACGGAACGGTCGGCCTGGTGGCACAGATCGACGCGGCCGCACCGCACGCGCAGCGCGTCCTCGACGAGTACCTGTCGACGGTCCTCGGGGATCTCGCGGTCCGCGACTTCGCCGCGGCGGGCGAGTTCGGCCCGATGCCGGGCCTGTCCCGCCCGCGGCGGCTGCCGTGGCTGCGGGCGACCCGGTTCCTGGGCACGAACACCCCGGTGCTCAACGACCCGACGCTGCGCGCGGAGCACAAGTCGGCCTACGTCCGCGGCACGCTGCCGGAGTCCCAGCTGCGGACGGCGTACGAGTTCCTGACCCGCCCGGACGTCACCAACCCGAACACGATGCTGGTGGCGTTCTCCTACGGCGGCGCGATCGCGGCGGTCGACCCGGCCGCGACGGCGGTGGCCCAGCGCGACAGCACGTTCAAGCTGCTGTATCAGGCGTTCTGGTCCACAGTGGACGCGGACGCGGCGAACATCGCGTGGGTGCGGGAGTTCTACCGCGCGATGTACGCGGAGACGGGCGGGGTCCCGGTGCCGGGCGAGGTCGTCGACGGCTGCTACGTCAACTACCCGGACGCGGACCTGTCCGACCCGATGTGGAACACCTCGGGCGTGCCGTGGCACGGCCTGTACTTCAAGGACAACTACGCGCGCCTGCAGCGGGCGAAGTCGGCCTGGGACCCGGGCGAGGTCTTCCGGCACCGCCAGTCGGTCCGCCCGGCCTGAGTCCGCATGACGTGAATGACTCATTCATGTCGCCAGACGACATGAATGAGTCATTCACGTCACCGCGGGCCGAACCACCTCGTGAGGGCGGCCGTCGCGTGGTCCGCGTCCTGGCCGGACCACGCGACGTAGCCGTCCGGGCGCAGCAGGATCGCCGGGGCGCCCAGGTCCTCCTCGTGCGCCACCGCGTCGACCGCGTCCTTCCAGCGTGCCGCCACGTCGGTCAGGTCGTGCGTGCCCGGGCCGAGCAGCAGCACCGGGCGGCCCGGGGGCAGCAGCTGCGCCACCGACTGCTCGCCGACCGGGAGGTTCGGCAGGAACGTGCCGTCCAGGCCGGGGCCGTCGCCGTAGCGCACGCCCTGTGCGCTGATCCGGTCGCTGAGCAGCCGGTTTCCGTCCGGGGTGGACAGCAGGTCCGCGACCAGCGCGCGCAGCGGCTCGAACTCCGGGCCCGGCCGCATCAGCGCCGCCTGGGCGCGGGTGTTCTCGATGACCGCCTCGGCCACCGGGTGCCGTTCCGCGTGGTAGGTGTCCAGCAGCGTCTCCGGTGCGGTGCCCGCCACCACCATCGCGAGCTTCCAGCCGAGGTTGACCGCGTCCTGCAGGCCGAGGTTGAGGCCCTGCCCGCCGAGCGGCGCGTGCACGTGGGCCGCGTCGCCCGCCAGCAGGAGCCTGCCGCGGCGGTAGGTGTCGGCCAGCCGGGTGAAGTCGCTGAACCGCCCGAGGAACACCGGATCGGCCATCGGCACGTCGTGGCCGAGGATGCGGGACGCGGCCGCACGCAGGTCCTCGAGCGTCACCGGGGCGCCGCGCTCGGGCAGCGGCTCGGTGAACTCGTGGGTGAGGATCCGGCTGTGCCCGGCCGGGTTGACGTTGATCAGCGTCCAGCCGGTCGGCCCGTGCGTCCAGCCGCCGGGCACCCGCGCCGGGTCGCCCAGCCGCGCGAGGCCCAGGATGCCCGCGAACGTCGCCGGGTGCGTCGTCCCGGTGATCCCGGCCGCTTCCCGGACGGTGCTGCGGGCGCCGTCGCAGCCGACGACGTACGCGGCGGTCAGCTCGCCGTGGTCGGTGGTGACCGTGACGTGGCTGCCGTCGTCACGCACGCCGGTGATCCGGTGGCCGCGCAGGATCTCGACGCCGCGGGCGCGCGCCTGCGCCTCGAAGAACCGCTCGATGTCCGACTGGGCCTGGCCGATCATCGGCGCGCCCTCGATCGCGGGCGATTCCAGCGTCAGCACCGGGCGGCCGCCGAAGTGGAACGGGACCTCGACGACGGCGTGCGGGTCACGCGGCCGCGGCGGCGCGGGGAGATAACCGCGGCGCAGCAACGACTGCGCGGTGCGCGCGTGCAGCGTGCCCGCGCGGGGTTCGTCGTGGGTCTCGGTCAGTTTCTCGACGACGGTGGTGGGAACCCCCTGACGGCCGAGTTCGGCGGCCAGCAGCATGCCGACCGGCCCGCCGCCGGCGACGATCACTCCGCGCATCTTCCCTCCCATGCTCCGAGCCCGAAAGGTACGACGTCGTACTATCCGTCATTGTAGAGTACGAGGATGGAGCGTGACTTCGTCGACGACGTGCTGGACCAGTGGCGCGCGCAGCGCCCGGACCTCGATCCGGCCCCGCTGTCGGTGCTGGCCCGGCTGACGCGCATCGCGCGGCGGGTCACCCGGCGCCTCGACGACACGCTCAAGGAGTACGGCCTCCTGCACGTCGACCTGGACATCCTCGCCACACTGCGGCGCGCGGGGGAGCCGTACGAGCTGACGCTGGCCGAGATCGCCCGCTGGATGCTGGCCGGCAACAGCACGATGACCAGCAGGCTCGACCGCCTGGTCGCGGCCGGCCTGGTCGACCGGCGCCAGAACCCGGCCAACCGCCGCACCGCGCTGATCCGCCTCACCCCGCGGGGCCTGGCGCTGGCCGACGAGGCGTTCACGGCCGAGCTGGCGGCACAGGAGGACATGGTGCGGGGGCTGAGCGAGCCGGACCGGCGGGAGCTGGCCTGCCTGCTGCGGCGGCTGTGCCGGTCGATGGGGGAGATCCCGGACTGAAGGTCACCAGGTCGGGTGTGCGGTGACTCCGCCGTCGACGACCAGGTCGTGGCCGGTGATCCAGGACGCCAGCGGCGAGGCGAGGAACACGCACGCGTTGGCGACGTCGGCCGGGGTGCCCAGCCGGCCCAGCGGTGCCGCGCTGCGCCAGCGTGCCACACCCTCCGGCCAGTCGTCCTCCAGGCCGGGACGGGAAATCAGCCCCGGCGACACCGTGTTGACGCGGATGGCCCGCGGCCCGTACTCCAGCGCCGCGCCTCGGGCGTGCATCACCAGTGCTGCCTTGGCCGCGCTGTAGTGGACGTGCCCCTGCGCCGGCTGGCGGGCCTCGATCGAGGCGATGTGCATGACGCTGCCGCCGTCGCGCATCAGGCGAGCCGCGGCCTGGGTGCAGGAGAACGCGCTCGTCAGCGTGGCGTCCAGCATCTCGCGCCAGCGGTCCGCCGTCAGGTCCGCGAGTGCCTCGACCGGCTGGATGCCCGCGTTGTTCACCAGCGCGTCGAGCCTGCCGCCCCAGTCCGCCGCCTCCGCCAGCAGGGCGTGACACGCGGCGTCGTCGGTGAGGTCGGCGGCGAACGCGCGGGCCCGGCCGCCCGCGGCTTCGATCGCCGCGACGACGTCGTCCGCCGCGCCCGGCCGCCGGTGGTGCACCGCCACCGCGCTGCCCGCCTCGGCGAACCGCAGCGCGATCCCGCGGCCGATCGTGCCGGACGCGCCGGTGACGCACGTGGTCGTGCCGGACAGGTCGGGCAGGCTCATCGGCCGATCGTAGATCCGCGCCGTAGATCCGCGCCCGCGATCCGTCGTACCTTGTGGGGCATGGCCAAGACGCAGAAGTTCGCCGAACTGCTCCAAGCGCAGATCCGCCACGAGTTCACCGCCGCCCAGCAGTACCTCGCGCTGGCCGTCTGGTTCGACGCCCGCGACCTGCCGCGACTGGCCAAGCGCTTCTACCGGCAGGCGCTCGAGGAGCGCAACCACGCGCTGGCGATGGTGCGCTACCTGCTCGACCGCGACCAGCCGGTGACGATCCCCGGCACCGGGGACGTCCGGAACGACTTTTCGAGCGTGCACGAAGCGATCGAGCTGGCCTTGACACAGGAACGGACGGTCACCGCCGAAATCGAGGAGATGGCCAAGGCCGCGCGGGCCGAGGAGGACTACCTCGGCGAGCAGTTCGTGCACTGGTTCCTCAAGGAGCAGGTGGAGGAGGTCGCCCAGATGTCGACGCTGCTCACGGTCGTCGAGCGGGCGGGCGGCAACCTGTTCGAGGTCGAGAACCACCTGTACCGCGAGTCGGCCACCGAGGTCGAGGACGCCCCGGACATGCCGCCGGTGGCGGGCGGCAAGCTCTGAGCGCCGCCCGGCCACCGGCCGGCCTCGTCACCACTTCTTGCAGGCGGTCCCCAGGATCTGCTGGTTGTCGACGCGCTTGATCTGCCCGCAGCTCTTGATGCCGACGCCGTGCGCGTAGGTGGCGTTGACGGTGAACTTGTGCAGGCAGCTGCTGCCGGTGCTGCTGCCGCCGCAGATCATCGTGTACGTCTTGGTCGGCGAGGTCGTCGCCGAGTAGATGAACTCGTACTGCGCCGGGCCCTGCGGTTCCGGGATGCCGTGCACGGTGGCCTTGTCGACGTGGTAGCCGCTGCCGAAGAGCACCATCTCGACGTTCCCGCCGGTGACGACGGTGTCGGCCGACGCCGCCGGCGCGAGCACGGCCGAGGCGGCCGCGACCGCGGCGAAGACGCCGAAGGTCCTGATGAGTTTCACGATGCCTCCCAGAAAACTTTCCACCCAGTGTTGTGCCAGTGGGTTATTTCCCGCTGGTGGCAGCGCAGCCTAGGGGTGCGCTCTTGATCTTGTCAATCCGGCGGGGCGGAGCCGCCGAAGCTCGCGCGCTGATCGGGGTGCGTCCACAAAGGACAGTTGCCGCCGCGCTGGGTGACCGTGTCGTCATCGACCGTTGTCAGTTTCCCGTGCGTGGGTTTAAGCTGTTGCCACGCAAGGAATGTTATCGCTAACAGCGCAGCGAAAGTTTCGGAAACCGTCGAATGCGTCACCCCGGCGGCGAAAGTTTCGCCCGTGCCCGGCTCGCCTTTTCCCCCTGGTACCAGGAGGTTTCGTGAAACTCGGCATCCGGCATTTGGTGGCCACCGCAGCGGTGGTTCTGGCCACGCTTCTGAACACCCCGGCGGCGGACGCCGCCCTTCCCGGCAGCTTCCGGTGGAGTTCCAGCGGGGTCCTGATCAGCCCGAAGTCCGACGCGACACACAACATCGCCGGCATCAAGGACCCGACGGTCGTCTACTCCGGCGGCAAATACCACGTCTTCGCCAGCACCGCGAACGCGTCCGGCTACAACCTCGTCTACCTCAGCTTCTCCGACTGGTCGCAGGCCGCCTCGGCGCCCCAGTACTACCTGGACAGGTCCGCGATCGGCACCGGTTACCGGGCCGCGCCGCAGGTCTTCTACTTCGCACCGCAGGGAAAGTGGTACCTCGTCTACCAGAACGGCAACGCCGCCTACTCCACCAACAGCGACATTGCGAATCCGAACGGCTGGAGTGCGCCGAAGAACTTCTACGGTTCGATGCCCGACATCATCCGGCAGAACATCGGCAACGGCTACTGGGTCGACATGTGGGTCATCTGCGACTCGGCCAACTGCTACCTGTTCTCCTCCGACGACAACGGCCACCTGTACCGCTCGCAGACAACCGTGGCGAACTTCCCCAACGGCTTCGGCAACACCGTGATCGCGATGCGGGACTCGAACAAGAACAACCTGTTCGAAGCCAGCAACGTCTACAAGATCGCCGGCCAGAACCAGTACCTGCTGCTGGTCGAGGCGATCGGCAGCGGCGGGCGCCGCTACTTCCGGTCGTGGACGTCGCCGAGCCTCACCGGCACCTGGACCCCGCTGGCGGCCAGTGAAAGCAACCCCTTCGCCGGCGCCGCCAACGTCACCTTCCCTGCCGGCAAGTGGACGAACGACATCAGCCACGGCGAAATGCTCCGCTCGGGCAACGACCAGACCCTGCCGATCAACCCCTGCCGGCTGCAGTACCTCTACCAGGGCAAGAACCCCAGTGCGGGCGGCGACTACAACAGCCTGCCCTGGCGGCTCGGCCTGCTCACCCAGACCAACTCCAACTGCTGAGGAGGAGCACGGCGATGAAACGACTGCTGGCCGCCGCGGCGGCACTGGCCATCGCGCTCACCGGCTGGACCGGGGTCGCGAACGCGGAGTCGAACGGCGGCGTGCGGATCATGCCGCTGGGTGACTCGATCACCTACGGCACCGGTGTGCCCGGCGGGTACCGGATCGGCCTGTGGCAGCGCCTTGCCGCGGGCCGCTACACCAACGACTTCGTCGGCTCGCAGTTCAACGGGCCGTCGAGCCTGTGGGACCACGACCACGAAGGCCACCCCGGCTGGCGCATCGACCAGATCGACGCGAACATCACCGGCTGGCTGCGGACCTACAACCCGCGGTCGGTGCTGCTGCACATCGGCACCAACGACGTCCTGCAGAACTACAACGTCGCGGGCGCGCCGGGCCGGCTGTCCACGCTGCTCGACCACATCACCGCGACGGCGCCGGGTGCCGACGTCTTCGTCGCGCAGCTCATCCCGATCGGCTGGGCGAGCGGGGACGCCGCGGTGCGGACGTTCAACAACGCGCTGCCGGGCATCGTGCAGAGCAAGGTGAACGCGGGCAAGCGCGTGCACCTGGTCGACATGCACAGCGCGGTGAGCGCGGCCGACCTGCCCGACGGCGTCCACCCGAACGCCGCCGGGTACGACAAGATGGCGGCGGTCTGGTACAACGCCCTGCGTTCGGTCCCGGGCAGCATCGGCAATCCGCGTGCCGCGGTGGCCACCGAGGCACTCGCGGCCGCAACGCTCGGCTCGGCGGCCGCGGCCAAGGGCAGGACGTTCGGTGCCGCCGTCGCGAACGGCCACCTCGGCGAATCCGCGTACACCACGACGCTGGACCGTGAATTCACCGGCATCACCCCGGAAAACGAGATGAAGTGGGACGCGACCGAGCCGTCCCGCGGTTCGTTCCGCTTCGGCGCGGCCGACGCCATCGTGAGCCACGCCCAGGGCCACGGGCAGAAGGTCCGCGGCCACACCCTGGTGTGGCACGCCCAGCTGCCCGGCTGGGTGAGCGGCATCGGGTCCGGGTCCGAGCTGCTCGCCGCGATGCGCAACCACATCGCCGGCGTGGCCGGGCACTACCGCGGCAAGATCGCCTACTGGGACGTGGTCAACGAGGCGTTCAACGAGGACGGCACGCGCCGCCCGTCGGTGTTCCAGCAGCGCATCGGCAACAGCTACATCGAAGAGGCGTTCCGCGCCGCCCGCGCGGCCGACGGCTCGGCGAAGCTCTGCTACAACGACTACAACACCGACAACCAGAACGCCAAGAGCAACGGCGTCTACAACATGGTGCGCGACTTCAAGGCCCGCGGCGTGCCGATCGACTGCGTCGGCTTCCAGGCGCACCTCTCGGCCGGGCAGAACCTCTCGACGCTGCAGGCGAACCTGCAGCGGTTCGCCGCACTCGGCGTCGACGTGAACATCACCGAGCTGGACGTCGGCGGCTCGGGCAGCGCACAGGCGAACACCTACGGCCAGGTCGTCCGTGCCTGCCTTGCGGTGTCGCGCTGCACGAGCATCACCACGTGGGGCGTCACCGACAAGTACTCGTGGCGCAGCGGGAGCACCCCGCTGCTGTTCGACGGCAACTACGCCAGGAAGCCGGCCTACACCGCCGTGCTCCAGGCCTTCGGTGCGGCGTAAGGGAGTGACGCGATGAAACGCATGCTCGGTGTGCTCCTGGCCCTCGTGGTCATGGTCACCGGCCTGGCCTCGCCCGCCCACGCGGCGGCGCTGACCAGGGTGACGAACTTCGGGAACAACCCGACCAACCTGAACATGTACGTCTACGTCCCCGACCACGTCGCCGCGCGCCCGGCGTTGCTGGTGCTGGTGCACTACTGCGGCGGCTCGGCCAGCTCGATCTTCGGCTGGAACGGCCACGACTACGTCACCGCCGCCGACCGCTACGGGTACGTCATCGTGCTGCCGGAGGCGACCCGCAGCGAGAAGTGCTTCGACGTGTCGACGCCGAAGGCGTTGCGGCGCAACGGCGGCGGCGACTCGACCGGGATCATGTCGATGGTCGCCTACGCCAAGTCCCGCTACAACGTCGATCCGGCTCGTGTGGTCGTCAGCGGGTTCTCCTCCGGGGCGATGATGACGAACGTGCTGGCCGCCGAGTACCCGGACGTGTTCGCGGCGGGCTCGGCGTTCTCCGGCGTGCCCGCCGGGTGCTTCGCCACCACGAACGGCTCGCTGTGGAACAGCACCTGCTCGGGCGGGAAGTCCATCAAGACGGCGCAGCAGTGGGGCGACCTGGCCCGGTCGATGTATCCCGGCTACACCGGCCGCTACCCGCGGATGCAGCTGTGGCACGGCACCACCGACACCACGCTGGCGTACCCGAACTTCGGTGAAGAGATCAAGCAGTGGACCAACCTGAACGGGTTGGGCCAGACACCGGCCTACACCGACCACCCGCAGTCGTCGTGGACGCGCACGCGGTACGGCAACACCGGGACTCAGGCCACTGTGGAGGGTGTGAGCATCGCGGGCGTCGGGCATTCCCTGCCGATGACCGGCCAGCTGGCGTACGCGATTTCCTTCCTCGGCCTCGACCACTGAGTCTGCCGCGGCCGTGGGGGGGGGTTAGTATGTGGGTCTCCCCCCATACCCCCCAACCCCACCCGCGGCGGCCCGCCCCCACCCCGTCGTCCGCCGCGCCGGAGTGGTTTTTTATTGGGTGTTAGAACCCTAATTACCACTCACGACAAGCTGCGGCAGACCGCCTCAGTGGCAGAAGCTCACCTCCGGGTACCCCGGCCGGTCGAGGATCGGCCGGGGCTCGCCGCGCAGGTGCCGGTCGAAGAACGCCGTCACGTACGCGCGGGTGATCTCCTGGGTCCGCAGCGCGGTCGTCTTCGCGCCGTAGCCGACGCCGAATTCGTCGCCGACCAGGCCCACGTCGGTGAAGGACGCGTGCTGGGCGCCCTGCACCTCGGCCCAGCGCCGCCAGCCGGTCAGCTGCGCCCAGTCCCGTTCCCACGTCGAGTCCGTCTGCGCGCAGGCAGTCGCGCCGAGCTGGTGTCCCAGGAACATGAACGGCCGGGACAGCCCCGGCGGGGTCAGCGGGACGTGGGTCGTGCCGTCGATGTTCATCCCGGCCTGGATCCGGCTGTCGGCGACCATTGCCGGGATCGTGCTCGCGCCGCCGATGGAGTGCCCGGCCATCCCGATCCGTGAGCTGTCGATCAGCGGTGCCCACTTCGAGTGCGCCAGCGAGTCCAGCACGAACGACACGTCGGCGGCCCGGCCGAGTTCCAGCTTCTCCCCGAAACCGTCGTCGTGGGAGACCGCGCAGGAGGCGCACCCGGCGAAGTGCCCGTCCGGGAAGCTCTGGCCGGTGTTCTCGTAGGTGTGGCCGATCACCGCGACCACGTACCCGTGACTGGCCAGCTCCTCGGCCAGCGCGCTCAGCGTGGCACGGGGCTTGGTGTACCCCGGTGACAGCACGATCAGCGGCAGCCCGCGTCCGGCCGGACGGGCATCGGCCACCGAGTTCGTCACCATCGTGGTGAGCGTGTCGGGCGGCACGTCGAGGCCGCTGCGGTCCAGCAACGCGGCCGACTCCTCCGGAGTCACGTACTGCGTCTTCGGGCCCTTCGGCGAAGCAGCCGGGTAAAAGAGGGAGACCATCAGTTCCCGGTAGGGCACCGACGGCACCCACGGGTCCGGGCGCGAAGTGTCCTTCAGGTACACCTGCGTGCTGCCCACCGGCCGGTCCCCGGTCGGGGCGGGCAGGTACGGCGTCGACGTCCGGGCGAAGGCGACTTCCGGGTACTGCACGGACGGCTGGTCCAGCAGCGGCTGCGGGCGGCCGCGCAGGTGCCGGTCGAAGAACGCCCGGACGTACGCCGCGGTGATCGCCTGCCCGCGCACGGCCGGGGTGCTCGCGCCGAAGTCGAGGCCCAGCTGCTCGCCGACCAGGCCGATGTCGGTGAACGACGGATGAGCCATCCCGGCCACGGTGAGCCAGCGCTTCCAGCCGGTCAGCTGTTTCCAGTCGTCGTCCCACGTCTGGGATTCCTGGCCGGTGCCGGGCGCGTACAGGCTCTGACGGCCGAAGAACAGGAAGGGCCGGTCGAGGCCGGGGGCGAGCAGGGGGTCGTTCTGCGTGCCGTCGACGTCGATCCCGGCCTTGATCCGCGGGTCGGTCACCATGGCGTTGACCGTGCTCACGCCGCCGACGGAGTGCCCGGCCATGCCGATCCGGGAGGCGTCGAGCAGCGGCGCCCACTTCGACCGCGTCAGCGAGTCCAGCACGAACGACACGTCCTTCGCCCGGCCGCGCTGCAGCTTCTGCCAGAACTGCGGGTCATAGTTGCCACAGGCGGCGCAGCCGGTGACGTGGCCGTCCGGGAAGGTGGTGGCGACGTTCTCGTAGGTGTGGTCGACCAGGACGACCAGGTAGCCGTGGCTGGCCAGGTCTTCCGACAGCGAGGTCAGCTCGGCGCGCGGCCGCTTGAAGCCCGGCGACAGCACGACGGCGGGCAGGGCGCGCCCGGCGGGGCGGGCGTCGACGACGGCGTCGGTGCGGACGGTCGTCATCACCGACGGCGGGATGCCGGTGATGCCGGCTTCGTCGAAGACGGCCTTCGCCTCGGCCTCGGTCATGAACTGCTTCTTCGGGCCCGGCGACGGAACTGCCGGGTAGAACAGCGAGACCATCAGTTCCCGGTAGGGCACCGACGGCACCCACGGGTCGGGGCGCGAGGTGTCCTTGAGGTACACCGAAGTCGTGCCCACCGGCCGGTCGCCGGTCGGTTTCGCCAGGGTGAGCGCGGAGTCCGCCGAAGCGGGCGGCGCGGTCAGGGTGAGGGCCACCGCGGTGGCCAGCGCGAGAGTACGCATGATTCCCCCAGTCGGATTCGTCAGGACAGGTGGCGGACGCGGCGGAAGCAGAACCAGGTGAGCAGGGCCGTCATGGCGAGGTAGAGCGCCAGTTCGAGCCACTGCAGCGGCCAGAACCGCGAACCCGCGTGGTAGGTCAGGCGCTGCTGGTAGCCGTGGGTGCTCAGCTGGGCCAGGCAGGCTTCGGCGGCGCCGCGGCCGGGCGGAAGCGCTTCCCGCTCCGGCTTCGGCAGGCAGTTCTGGACGATGTCCGGCAGCGGGTAGACGACGTTCCCGGCCGGGTCGACGGTCTCGTTCGCCAGCACCCAGGCACCGGGCGGGTTCCGCACCCCGATCTCCAGGATCCGGCCGGACGGCCCCTCGGCGGTGATTTTCGTGATGTTCCGGCCGGCGATCGCGGCGGTCTCGGTCTGCGGCGGCAGCAGGTACGGCCGCACGAAGGACGGGACCAGCAGCAGCACGGCGGCGAGGACGACGAGCGTGACGGCCATCGCCGCCAGGGTTCGCCGCAGCAGCATCCCGATGGCCACGCCGAGAACCAGGGCGAAGGCCGCGTAGCCGATCGGGACGATGCCGCGGGCGCTGAACACCACCGGCGCCATGCGCGAGAGCATCCCGCGGTCGGTCTGTTGCGCGGAGAGCGCGTCGATCGGGCTCGCCCACCACGACACCGCCACGCTCAGCAGCCCGGCCGCCACCATCGCGGCGAGCACCCCGAAGCCGAGCTTGGTCGCGAGCCACCGCCTGCGCGTGACGGTCTGGTTCCACACCAGGCTGTGCGTGCCCGTCTCCAGCTCCCGCGTGATCATCGGGACGCCCCAGAAGACGCCGATCACCGCGGGCAGCAGGAACAACGTCAGGATGGTGCCGCCGAAGAGGAAGTCCTGGTCGGCGAAGCTCGTGCGGCCGGCCAGGTCCGGCCCGGTGATCGCGAGGACGACGGCGATCGCGGCCAGCCCGGCGAGCACGGACAGCGCGGGCGTGCGGAACTGGCGCCAGGTCAGCCAGGTCATCGGAGCACCTCCAGGGCAGGTCGTGCGGCGGCAGGGTTGCTCATGTACTCGAGGACGAGGTCCTCCAGGCCGAGCTGCCCGACCGTCCACACGGGATCGAGGATCGGCGCCTCGGTGCGGACGACGACGGTGGTCTGGCGATCGGTGTGTGTTGCGGAGACGACGTGCTGGTCCGCGGGCAGCGTGCCGACGTCGCGGCGCGGCCCGGACAGCCGGTGGTGCGTGGCGAGCAGGGTCTCGACCTCGCCGATCACCCGGACCTGCGAATCCACCAGCACGACGAGGTGGTCGCAGACCCGTTCCAGGTCGTTGACCAGGTGCGAGGACATCACGACCGACAGCTCGTGCTCGGCGACGGCCTCCATGAGATCCTGCAGGAACTCTCGGCGCGCCAAGGGATCCAGCGCGGCGACGGGCTCGTCGAGCAGCAGCAGCTCGGGCCGCTTGGCGAGGCCGACGGTCAGCGCGAGCTGGGCACGCTGGCCGCCGGAGAGCCTGCCCGCGTGCTGCTTCGGGTCCAGGCCCAGCCGTTCGATCCGCTTGGCGGCGAGCGCGTTGTCCCAGCCGGGGTTGAGGTGGGCGCCGAGCCGCAGGTGCTCCTCAATGGACAGTCCACTGTAGACGGGCGTGTTCTGCGCGACGTACCCGACCTTCGCCAGCTGCGCGGGGCCGCTGCCGGGCACGCCGCCGCACACCTCGATGGTGCCGGTGGTCGGTTCCAGGACGCCCGCGGCGATGTTGAGCAGCGTCGACTTGCCGGCGCCGTTGGGTCCGACGAGCCCGGTCACGTGCCCGGCCTCGATCTCCATCGTGCAGCCGGACAGCGCCCACTTGCGCCGGTACTTCTTGCCCAGTTCCCGGGCTCGCAGGACGGTCACGCTATGTCCTCTCTGGCGGAGTCGCGAAACGTGGACATCAGCAGGGCCTCGATGCTCTCTTCGTCGAGCCCGGCCCGGCGGGCCTTGCCCAGCCACCGGCGCAGCTCCTGCTGCAGCGGCCCGAGCACGGCGAACGAAGCGCCGTTCAGGGTCGCGGTCACGAAGGTGCCGACGCCGGGCCGGGCCGCGACGAGACCGTCGTGCTCCAGCTCGCGGTAGGCCTTCAGCACGGTGTTCGGGTTGATCGCGAGGCTCGCGACGACGTCCTTGACCTTCGGGAGCTGGTCTCCCTCGGAGAGCAGGCCGAGCCGCAGCGCGTGCCGCACCTGCTGGACCAGCTGCTGGTACGGCGACAGGCCGGACCTGGCGTCCAGGTGGAACTCGATCATCGGCAACTCCATTTATCTAGTTACCTAGCACTATAGCTATGGAGTGCCGGTCCGCGCCACCGGCTCGTGATCTTTTCCGGCTCCGCGGCCAACCTCGGTACCCCCTCACCCGTCTGGGGAGGCGAAGTGATCGTCTTCTTCCGAAAGGACCTTTCGTGCGTCGATTTCCTGGGGGAGGCATCGTGCGCGGCGTCGTCGCCGCGCTCGGTGTCTCGATGGCCGTCGTGGCGGCCCCCGCCGTGGCGTCCGCGGCACCGGCCTCCATCGACAGCGTGCCGGCGCCGCAGCTGAGCTGGGCGGACTGCGCCGACGGCTTCCAGTGCGCCAAGGCGCAGGTGCCGCTGGACTACGACCGGCCGTACGGCGCGAAGATCGACCTCGCGCTCATCAAGCTGCCCGCCGCCGATCCCGCGCACCGGATCGGCACCCTGTTCGTCAACTTCGGCGGCCCCGGCGCGTCCGGCCTGCAGCGGCTGCGGGAGCGCGGCAAGTGGCCGTGGCTGTTCTCCGACCAGCTGCGCGCGCGGTTCGACCTGGTCTCGTGGGACCCGCGGGGCATCGCCAACAGCACCGCCGTCCGGTGCTTCGACACCCTCGCCGAGCAGCAGTCCTTCTTCGCGTCGTTCCCGGAGATGCCCGGCGACCCGAGCGGGAACGCCGCCTTCTACGCCAAGTCGAAGGAGCTGGCCGACCGCTGCGCGGCGAAGGCGGGCCCGATCCTCGAGCACGTCTCGACCGCCAACACCGCCCGTGACCTGGAACTGCTGCGCCGCGCCGTCGGCGACCCGAAGCTGAACTACCACGGCATTTCCTACGGCACCCAGCTCGGCGCCACCTACGCGAACCTGTTCCCGAACCGGATCCGCGCGATGGTGTTCGACGGCACCATGGACTTCGCCGGCAACTCCACCGGCCAGAACGGCAACGGCAAGAGCGTCCCGCTGGACACCCGGCAGGACGTCGCGACCGGCATCGCGCAGACCTTCGAGCAGTTCCTGCGCCTGTGCACCGAAGCGGGCCCGAAGTGCGCGTTCTCCTCGGGCGACCCGAAGGCGAAGTGGGCGGCGCTCACCGCACGCGCGAAGCAGGCCCCGATCGTCAGCGACGGCGAGACGTGGACGTACTCGGGCATCATCAACGCGGCGGCCGACCTGTCCGACTCGCGGGGCTGGCCGGACATCGCCGCGCTGCTGCAGCGGCTCTACGACGCCCCGGCCACGCCCGCCCTGCGGACGGCCGCGGCCGCCGGTGAGCAGTACACCTCGAACCGGACCGAGGCGTTCAACGCCATCCAGTGCTCCGACAGCGACGTCCCGACCGACCCGGCGATCTACAGCCGCTACGCCGAGTCGGAGGACCAGCGGGTCCCGTACTTCGGCCGGATCGCGGTGCTGGACATGATGAGCTGCGCGTTCTGGCAGGCCAAGGACACCGACCGGTACACCGGGCCGTGGAACCGCCCGACGTCGGCGGAGATCCTCGTGCTGAACAACCGGTACGACCCGTCGACGCCGCTGCACGGCGCCCGGGACGGCGCCGCGGAACTGGCGCGCGCCCGGGTGTTCGTGACCGAGGGCTACGGGCACTCGTCGATGTACGTGCCGAGCACCTGCACCGAGCAGGTCAAGCGGGACTACCTGATCTCGGGGACCTTCCCCGCGGCGGGCAAGACCTGCGCGATCGACGCCAGCCCCTTCGCGGGCTGATCGGGGCGGGCCTCACCCGCTGCGGTGAGGCCCGCACCCACGAAGGCGTCCCGCGGGTGCTGCACCGACGCCAGGCTGAGGATGTCGCGGCCGAACAGTGCCTGTGTCAGCCACACCGCGAGGACGCGGATCTTGCGTTCCCAGGTCGGCACGGCCAGCACGTGGTAGCCGCGGTGCATCAGCCACGCCGGGAGCCCGGTGATCACCAGACGGCGGTACTGGAAGATCCCGCGGCCCAGCCCGAGCGTCGCGATGGCGCCGAGGCTGTGGTGGACGTACGGCTTCAGCTCCCGGCCGCGCAGCGTCGCAATGATGTTGCGCGCCAGGAGCTTTCCCTGCCGGTAGGCGTGCTGCGCGTTGGGCACGGTCCGCGTGCCCGGCACCGGCGAGGCGAGGTCGGGCACCGCGGCGTCGTCCCCGGCGGCCCACGCGTCGATCACGCCCTCGACCCGCAGATCCGGTCGCACGACCAGGTACCCGCGCTCGTCGACCGGGAGGTCGGTGTGCCGGCTGATGACCGGGTTGGCGCCGTTGCCCGCGGTCCAGACGATCAGTCCGGCGTCGAACTCCTCGCCGGTCGAGAGCACGACGTGGCCGTTCTCCGCCGACACCACCCGGGTGTCCAGGTGGACGTGCGCACCACGGCGTTCCAGTTCTCGCACGACCCAGCGGCCCGGCCGGTCGGTGACCTCGGGCAGGATCCGGCCCGACGCCTCGACGAGGTGGAACCGCAGCTCGTCCCGGTGCAGTTCGGGGTAGCGCTTGAGTAGCGCGGTGGCCAGCGACAGCAGCTCGCCGAAGCCCTCGACCCCCGAGAATCCGCCGCCGACGAAGGTGACGGTGAGCAGCTTCTGTCGCTGCGGGCCCGCGGGCAGCGCGGCGGCGCGGTCGAAGGCGGTGAGCAGCCGGTCCCGGATCGCGACGGCCTCTTCGACGTGCTTGAGGCCGATGGCCTGCTCGGCGATGCCGGGCACGGGCAGCGTCCGCGTGACCGCACCGGCAGTGACGGCGATCAGGTCGTAGCCGAGTTCGAAGGTCTCCCCGTCGGCCGGCTGCACGGTGACGACCCGGTGGGCGTGGTCGATGGCGGTGACCTTCCCGGCGACGATCCGGGTCCGGCGCAGGTGCCGCCGCAACGACACGGCGGCGTGCCGCGCCTCGACCGAACCGGCGACGACCTCGGGCAGGAACGGCTGGTACGTCAGGTAGGGCCGCGGGTCGACGAGGGTCACTTCGGCCTCACCGCGGCGCAGCTTCTTCTCCAGCTTCCAGGCGGCGTAGAAGCCCGCGTACCCACCGCCGACGATCAGGATCTGGCGCATTTCGTCCTCTTTTCTCGCTTCACCCCCTGGACGAGGTGGCGGCGGAGGACGTGACCGCGACGCGCGTCACAGCGTGCAGGTCACGGCGCGACCACGCCGTTTCCGCGGATCGCCGAACCGGGTGACCGGGCTCAGCGCACGGCCGCGGCGAGTTCCCGGTACTCGGCCAGTGGCAGCCTGCCGGGGTCCGGGGTCAGCACCTGCAGGGCCACGTGGTCCGCGCCGGCCTGGTGGTGCTCGTCGACGCGCTTGAGCACGGTCTCGACGTCACCCCAGGCGACGACCGCGTCCACCAGCCGGTCGCTGCCGCCGTCGGCGAGGTCCTCGTCGGTGAAGCCGAGCCGGCGCAGGGTGGCGGGATAACCCTGTTTGGTGAGGTAGAAGTCCAGTGCCTGGCGGGCGGTCGCGCGGGCGGTGGCCGGGTCGGCGTCCAGGACGACCTTCAGCTCCGGGGCGAGCAACGGCCCGTCCCCGAGCGCGGTGCGGGCGAAGTGGGTGTGCTCGGCGGTGACGAGAAACGGATGCGCACCGAGACTGCGTCCGGCGGCGAGCGCCAGCATCCGGGGGCCGTTCGCGGCCAGCACCCGGCTCCCGGCGGGTATGCCGAGCGCGTCCAGTTCGTCGAAGTACGCCACCATCCGCCGGTACGGAGACGACGCGCGCTGCGTCGCGTCACGCGGGCCGTTGCCGAGGCCCAGCAGCAGCCGTCCCGGGTGCCGCCCGGCGATTTCCCGGTGGCGGGCCGCGAGCGTGGCCGCCGGGTGTATCCAGATGTTGGCGATGCCGGTGGCCACCGTGATCCGCTCGGTCGCGTCGAGGATCGCGGCGGCCACGTCCATGATCGTGGGGCCGTTGCCCAGCCAGACCGTGCCGAAGCCGGAGTCGTCGAGTTCGGCCATCGCTTCGGGCAGGTGCGCGCCCGCCTGCACGAAGAGCTGCAGAGGGCTCCAGAGCCCGATCCGTCCGAGGTCCATGCGGCTCCTTTCCCGGGCGACCGTAGCGCCGCCCGGGCCGCCGGATCCACGGCCAATCCGCCGAAACTGGCCTGGCCTCAGAACCGCCCGCAGTTCCCGGTGCCGGCCTGTCCCTTGAAGACACTCTGCAGCCAGGCTGTGGCGTCGCCGGGTGCCGAGAGCATGCCCAGCGCGTGGGAGAAGAACGGCGTGAACGACACCAGCTCCTTCCACTGCACGGTGGCGCCGCGGCCGCACCAGTCCTTGGCCAGCTGCTTGCCCATCGCGGCCGGGATCACGTCGTCCAGCGGGCTCTGCTCGACCATGACCGGCATGGCGGGCCGGAGGGTGCCGATCCGGTTCTCGGCCACGATCGCGTCGAACGGCGGCTGGGACAGGAACGCCGCGACCGGCCGCCCGTCCTTGGTCAGCGCACTGGTCTGCTTGCCCATGAACCGGAACACCGCGTCCAGCGTGCACGTCTGCCGGGCTTCCAGGAACAGCTGGGCGCCTGCCGGGTTGGCCAGGTCCATCAGCCTCGCCTCCGGATAGGCCTGGTTGATGCCGATCAGCGCGTAGCCGAGGAAGGCGACGTACATGCCGCCGTCCAGCGACTTGGCCAGGCCGGCCTTGTCCGCGGGCGGCGCGCCCGCGTAGACGCCCTTGACGTCCAGGTCGGGTGCGTACGTGGCGGCGAGCTCGGCCGCTGCCGCCGCGGCGCTGCCGCCCTCGGAGTAGCCGGCGATGCCCACCGGGCCGTGCGCGGGCAGGCCGGTCCCGGGCAGCCGCTGCGCCGCGCGGAGCACGTCGAGCACGGTGTGGGCCTCCGACAGCCGGATCACGTACGGGTGCTCGCCGCTGCCCTCGACCCACGGTCCGATGTAGTCGGTCTGCGCCACGGCGAACCCGGCACCCAGCAGCGCGTCGACGAAACCGCCCTGGAATCCGGAAACCATGTCCGACGCGCCTTCGCCTGCGAGGGTTTTCGAGGGTGCGCACTGCGGTCCCATGCCGAAGGTGAATGGGGCATAGGCCACGATCGGCCGCTCACCGGGACCGTTCCACGGCGTGTTCGGCACGAAAACCGTGCCGCTGACGGCAACCTGCTTGTCCTTGTTGTCGCGGGACAGGTACAGGATCCTGGTGGCCTTCGAGCCATTGTGGACCGAGGGCTCGGACTTCAGGATATCGCCGTTCTGACCTGCGGGAAGTGGTGACGGCGGGGTGTAGATCGAGGTCGTCGCGGCACCGGCGGGCGACGCGATCCCGGCCGTGATCAGTACCGCGGTAATGGCGGCGGCCATGCCGCGCCGGAGGAATTGAGTCATTACGGAAACTCCGCATCGCTTCGGAGATGGTGATCAAAAGAAAATCGGGCTGTTCCGGTGCCGTCAAGGGGAAAATCGGAAATTGTCATTCCGGTGACGGCCGGGGGGTTCCCGGATTGTCAGGGCACGCCGCCTCCGCCGGGGTGGGTGAGGCCGCTTGACAGCGGGCCCCTGCGTCTCGCAGTATGCGAACAAGTGTTCGATGAGTGTTCTGGGTTCGCCTGTGGCTTCCTCACGCGGGTGTCTCCGGTACGAGTACGTGGTGCTGGAGGTGATCGGCGGTGGCGGTGCCGGAGGCGCTGGCCGGGCTCGCGGCGATCCCGGGCGTCCGCACGGCGGCGCAGCTGCGGGGCTCTGGTGAGCAGCTGACGGTGCTGCCTGCCCTGGCCCGCCTGCTCCCGGGCGGCGCCCTACGGCGCGGCAGCACGGTGGCCGTCCGTGGAGCGACGTCGTTGGTGCTGGCCCTGCTCGCGGCGGCAACCCGCGACGGCTGCTGGGCGGCGGTGACCGGCCTGCCGGAGCTGGGCCTGGCGGCGGCCGCGGAACTGGGCGTCGACCTGGGGCGCGTCGCGCTGGTACCCGACCCCGGCGCAGAGCTGGTGGCGGTGGCATCGGCCCTGGTGGACGGCTTCGACCTGGTGGTCCTCGGCGGCGGGCTGCCCCCGCAACCGGCCCGCCGCCTGGCCGGCCGCGTCCGCAACCGCGGCGCGGTCCTGCTGGTGGCGGGCCACTGGCCGGGAGCGGACCTCGAGTTGACCATCTCGGACGGCCGCTGGCACGGCCTCACCGGGGACGGCCACGGCCACCTGAGCTACCGCGAGGTGACGGCCATCAGCCACGGCCGAGGCCCGGCAGCCCGCCCGACCGCGGTGCCCTTGCGGCTACCGGGAAGGGGCGGCGCAGTCGAGACGGCAGGCTCCCCGCGGCGGCGGTTGGCCGGGGTGGCTGGGTGAGTGAGTGTGGTGGCTCGGTGTGTGCCGGTGTTGCTGCGGGTGGCGCGTCGAGGCGCCCGGCTCCCCCGGGGCGGCGGCTGGCCGGGGTGAGCGGGTGTGGTGGCCCACCCGTTGCCGAGTGTCGGTGGCAGCGGCCGAGGTGAGTGAGTGTGGTGGCTCGGTGCGCGCAGCGGCCGGGCGGCGTTACCGACGCAAGTGAACCGGACCCGGGCCCGGGCCCGGGTCCGGGTGCGAGAGTGCGGTCTGCCGCGGCTGGTCGTGAGTGGTAATGAGGGTTAGAACACTGTTATTCACTCACGACCGCGACCGCCGCGGCAGCTGGGCCGTCGCGTGAACGCCGTTGCGCCGCGGATGCTTGTGCTGTGGTGTCCGGACTGGCCGGTCGTCGCCGCCGGGGCTGCCGCTGGGACTCCGCCCACTTCTCCGGCCGCCGTCTTCTCCGGCAACCGGGTTGTTGCCTGCTCTGCCTCCGCGCGCCGGGGTGGTGTCCGGCGGGGGATGCGGCGGCGGGATGCCCAGTCGCGGTGTCCGGAACTCGTTGTGCACCCGCACGATCCCGGCCGCGATGCCCGGCTGTTCGAGCCCGTGGCCGCCGCCGTCGAAGCGCAGGCCGTCGGGGTTGAGGTGGTGCGGC
The DNA here is from genome assembly GCF_040064235.1 of Amycolatopsis melonis. Taxonomy (NCBI): domain Bacteria; kingdom Bacillati; phylum Actinomycetota; class Actinomycetes; order Pseudonocardiales; family Pseudonocardiaceae; genus Amycolatopsis; species Amycolatopsis melonis. The sequence continues at coordinate 28,170 of NZ_JBDZYD010000019.1, read as the reverse complement.
CCGGGATCGTTGCCGTCCCCGCCGATGGGGCCGCCGCGTACTTCGGTGGTGAGGCCGGGCTTGCCGAGCTGCTCATCGACGAAGTCGCCGCCAAGGCCGGGGTCGAGAGCCAGGTCGGGGTTGCCGATGGGCTCTTCGCCGCGACTCTCGCCGCCCGTCGCTCGGCCATCGTTCCGCGCGGGGAGACCTCGGCGTTCCTCGCGCCGCTGTCCATTGCCGAGCTGAACCAGCCCGGCGACGACCGTGGTGACCTGGTCGATCTGCTCGACCGACTCGGCCTGCGCACCCTGGGCGCCTTTGCCGCGCTGGCCGAGCGGGACGTCGCCGGCCGGTTCCCGCGTGACGCGATCGCTGCCCACCGGCTGGCGCGCGGGCTGTCCGAACGTCCGCCGCTGCGCCGCGCCCTGCCGCCGGACCTCGCCGTCGCCGAAACCTTCGAAGAGCCGCTGACCAGGGTCGACGAAGCTGCGTTCGTCGCGAAAACCCTCGGCGAACGCTTCTTCGCCGCGCTCGCGAACCACGGCCTCGCCTGCACCCGGCTGGCCATCACCGCCGTCACCGAAGCCGGCGAAGAACGCGTGCGCGTCTGGCGCTGCGCCGAGCCGCTGACCGCGCGCTCGACGGCCGACCGCGTGCGCTGGCAGTGCGAAGGCTGGCTCACCGCCCGCGACCGGCCGACCGCCGGGATCGTCCGGCTGCGGCTGGACCCCGAAGAGGTCGTTGGCGGGCAGGCACTGCAGCTGCAGCTCGGCTCGCTGGGCCGCGACGCCGACGCCGCCGAACGCGCGGGCCGCGCCCTGGTGCGGATCCAGGGCCTGCTCGGCCCGGGCGCGGTGGTCACCCCGCTGCTCGACGGCGGCCGCGGCCCCGGCGAGCGCGTCCGGCTCGTCCCGTGGGGCGAACCTCGCCGCGCCACCACGGACGGCCAGCCGTGGCCCGGACGGCTGCCGGCGCCCTCCCCGACACTGGTGCCGCGCCACCCGGTCCCGGCGGCGGTGCTCGACGCGACGGGCACCGCGGTCCGCTGCACCGAACGCGGTGAGCTGAGCGACTCGCCGTCGACGGTCGCGATCGACGGCGGGCCGCCGCGGCGCGTCCTCGGCTCGGCGGGACCGTGGGTGGTCCACCACCGCGGCGAGCGTGTCCTGGCCCGGATCCAGGTGGTCCTGGCGGGCGAGCGGGAGGAACTCGCGCTGCTGCTCCAGGTGCCGGTCGGCGACAATCCACAATGGACGGTCGAGGGCTGGTACGACTAGTGCACCCGGGGGACAGCGCTTCCTCGATGTGGTGATGCGCCGTCACCCGCTGTCGCGCCGACCCGAAAGCGTGACGAGCCGCTACGCGCAGGTGCGGTTTTCCCGGGCGACGTCAGGCTTCCGGCCGATCGACGAGGCCGCCGGAGCACGCCTATACCTGAAGGATTCGCGTTTCCGGAAAGGACGTCCACTGTGGCTGGTTCGACGGTTCTGCTGGCGTTGAACGACATTCCGCCGGGTTCGGTGCTCGCCGCCCAGCTGGCGCGGATCTGCGAGCACCTCGCCGCGGACGGGCACGACGTCGTGCACGCCGGGACCGACGACGACGCACTCGCCCTCGTCCAGAGCCGGGCCGATCTCACCGCCGCGCTGGTGAGCTGGGACCTGCGCGACGACGACGGCGACCGGGCCGCGCCCGCCGAAGCCGTGCTGAGAGCGCTCGTCAACCGGTTCACCCGGCTCCCGGTCTTCCTGGTGACCAGCTCGACCGCGGTGGACGACCTGCCGCTGTGGGTGTCCGAAGTGGTCTGCGGGTACGTGTGGCTGCTGGAGGACACGCCGGGGTTCATCGCCGGCCGGATCGGCGTGGCGGCCCGGCGGTACTCCGACGAGGTCCTGCCGCCGTTCTTCCGGGAACTGCGCCGGTTCGACGACACCCACGAATACTCCTGGCACACCCCCGCCCACGCGGGCGGCGTGGCGTTCCTGAAGTCGCCGGTCGGCCGGGCGTTCTTCGACTACTACGGCGAACGTCTCTTCCGGACCGACCTCTCGATTTCGGTGGCGGAACTGGGTTCGCTGTTCGAGCACACCGGGCCGATCGGCGACGCCGAGCGCAACGCCGCCCGCGTCTTCGGCGCCGACCTGACGTACTTCGTGCTGCACGGCGACTCCACCGGCGACCGCATCGCGTTGCACGCCAGCGTCGCGAACGACGAGCTGGTGCTCGTCGACCGCAACTGCCACAAGGCGATCTACCACGGGCTGACGCTCACCGGCGGCCGCCCGGTCTACCTCGTGCCGACGCGCAACGGCTACGGGCTGATGGGCCCGATCCCGCCCGCCGCGCTGGGCCGCGAAGCGGTCGCCGGGCTCGTGCCGGGCAGCCCGCTCGCGGCCGGGGCCGCCGCGCCGGACCCGGTGTACGCGGTGATCACCAACTCCACCTACGACGGCCTGTGCTACGACGCCGTCCGCGTCGCCGAGCTGCTCGGCACCAGCGTGCCCCGGCTGCACCTGGACGAGGCGTGGTTCGCCTACGCGCGGTTCCATCCGCTCTATGCCCGCCGGTACGGCATGGCGGTGGACGGCGACGCGGTGCCCGACGCCGTCCGGCCGACCGTGTTCACCACGCAGTCCACCCACAAGCTGCTGGCGGCGATGTCGCAGAGCGCGATGCTGCACGTGAAGAACTCGCCCCGGTCGCCGGTCGAGCACCGGCAGTTCAACGAGACGTTCATGATGCACGCGACGACGTCGCCGCTGTACCCGATGATCGCCGGGCTCGACGTCGCCGCCGGCATGATGGACGGGCCGGGCGGGCGGTGGCTGGTCGACGAGGCCGTCACCGAAGCCATCCGGTTCCGCCAGGCGGTCGCCCGCATCGGCCGCCGCATCGCCGCCGCGGGCGACCGGCCCGGCTGGTTCTTCGGCACGTGGCAGCCGGACGAGGTCCGCGACCCGCACACGGGGGAGCGGTACGCGTTCGCGGACGCGCCGCTGGAGCTGCTGCGCACCGAACCGGCGTGCTGGACTCTCGAGCCCGGCGCCGGCTGGCACGGTTTCCCCGGGCTGGAACCGGGTTACTGCCTGCTCGACCCGGTCAAGGTCAGCGTCACCTGCCCCGGCACCGACGCCCGCGGCGTGGCCGCCGACCAGGGCATCCCGGCGCGGATCCTCACCGCGTATCTGGAGACCCGCGGCATCGTCGTCGAGAAGACCGACGCCTACACGTGCCTGATCCTCTTCTCGATGGGGATCACGAAGGGCAAGTGGGGCACGCTCGTCGACGGTCTCCTGGACTTCAAGGCGCTCTACGACTCGGGCGCGCGGCTCGCCGACGTCCTCCCCGGCCTGACCGGCCACACGGGGGCGACACTGCGTGACCTGTGCGACGAGATGCACGCCCACCTGCGCAAGAGCGACCTGATCCCGCTGCTCGACGCGGCGTTCACCCACCCGCCCCGCCCGGAGCTGACCCCGGCCCAGACCTACCAGCGGCTCCTGCGCGGCGGCACCGAGCCGGTCCGCCTGGCCGAGCTGGCGGGCCGCACGGTCGCGACGCAGGTGGTCACCACCCCGCCGGGCATCCCGGTCCTGATGCCCGGCGAGAACGCCGGTGGCCACGACGAGCCGACCCTGCGGTACCTGCGCGCGCTGGAGGACTTCGACCGGCACTTCCCCGGATTTCCCAGCGAGACACACGGAGTCGCGCGGGACGCGGACGGCGACTACTGGATCACCTGCCTCCGCTGAAGCGAATGCCTCTGAAGGCACCATCAGAGCACTGGATGCGCTGATGGTGGCCTTCAGAGGCTTTGCGCGACCGGGTTCACCGCAGCTTCGCGAAGAACTCCCGGACGTCCCCGACGAGCAGGTCCGGTGCCTCCAGTGCGGCGAAGTGGCCGCCGCGGTCGAACTCCGACCAGTGGACGATCGTGTGCTCGCGGTCGAGGGTGCTGCGGATCGACACGTCCAGCGGGAACACCGCCACCCCCGTCGGTACCGGGGAGCGCTCGCTCGCGCCCCATGCTCCCGCGTGGGCCGTCTCGTAGTAGCAGTTGGCCGACGACCCCGCCGTGCCGGTCAGCCAGTACAGCGTCACGTTGGTGAGCAACAGATCCCGGTCGACCGCGTCCTCCGGCAGGTCCGCCGCCGGGTCCGTCCACTCCTTGAACTTCTCCACGATCCAGGCCAGCTGTCCGACCGGGGAGTCGTGGAGCCCGTGTGCCAGGGTCTGCGGCCGGGTCGTCTGCATCGCCACGTACCCGGACTGCTCGGTCCTCATGTACTCGAAGTGCTTCAGCCGCGCCTGCTCGGCTTCGGTCAGCTCGCCGTCCGGCATGGTGAACGCCGCCAGGCCGTTCGCGTGGACGCCGACGACCCGGCCCGGGTGGAGGCGGCCCAGTCCCGGGCCGACGACCGCGCCCGTGTCGCCGCCCTGTGCGCCGTAGCGGTCGTAGCCGAGGCGGTTCATCAGTTCCGCGAACGCCCGGGTGATCCGGCCGGTGTCCCAGCCGGTCTCGCGGGTCGGGCCGGAGAAGGCCGTGCCGGGAATCGACGGGATCACCAGGTGGAACGCGTCCGCCGGATCGCCGCCGTGGGCTCGCGGGTCGGTCAGCGGGCCGATGACGTTGAGGAATTCGACGATCGAGCCCGGCCAGCCGTGGATCAGGATCAGCGGCAGGGCGTCCGGCTCGGGCGAGCGCACGTGCAGGAAGTGGATGTCCTGCCCGTCGATCTCGGTGACGAACTGGGGGTACTGGTTCAGTTCGCGCTCGTACGCGCGCCAGTCGTAGCCGTCGCGCCAGTATTCGGCCAGCCCCTTGAGGTAGCTCGCCGGCACCCCGCGGCTCCAGCCGGTGCCGGGCAGGTCGGTCGTCCACCGGGTCCTGGCCAGCCGGTCGCGCAGGTCGTCCAGGTCGGCCTGCGGGACGTCGATGGTGAAGGGCCGGATCTCGCTGTTGTTCTCCATGCCGACGACTCTAGGAGCCGGTTAGGTCAACTCCGGTCCTAAGCCGATGGCAGACTTCACGGCATGTGGGAAACCTCGGCGCGGCTGCTGCGCCTGCTCTCGCTCCTGCAGACGCGGCGCGACTGGTCCGGCGCGGAACTGGCCGAGCGGCTGGAGGTCACGCCGCGCACGGTCCGCCGCGACATCGACCGGCTGCGCGAACTCGGCTACCCCGTGCTGGCGACCGCGGGCGTCGCCGGCTACCGGCTGGGGCCCGGCGCGGACCTGCCGCCGCTGCTGCTCGACGACGACGAGGCCGTCGCGGTCGCGATGGGCCTGCGCACCGCGGCGGGCGGCTCGATCACCGGCATCGAGGAGACGTCGGTGCGGGCGCTGGCCAAGCTCGAACAGGTGCTGCCGTCGCGGCTGCGGCACCGGATCAACGCCCTGCAGTCGGTGACGGTCCCGATGGCCGCCACCGGCCCCACCGCCGATCCCGACACGCTGACCGCGATCGCCGCCGCCTGCCGCGACTCGCTGCGCCTGCGGTTCGGCTACCGCACCCACGACGGGACGGCGAGCCTCCGCACGACCGAGCCGCACCGGCTGGTCCACACGGGACGGCGCTGGTACCTCATCGGCTGGGACGTCGACCGCGAGGACTGGCGCACCTACCGCGTCGACCGCCTCGAACCCCGCACGCCCACCGGCCCGCGGTTCACCCCGCGCACCCCGCCGGATCCGGACCTGAGCGGGTACACCTCCCGCGCGATCTCGACTTCGGCCTACCGCTACCAGGCCCGGTTCACCCTCGACGTCAGCGCCGAAACGGCGGCGGAGCGCATCGCCCCGACCACCGGCGCGATCGAGCCGATCGACGAGCACAGCTGCACCCTGCGCGCCGGCTCGGATTCGCTGGACGAGCTGGCGATCTACGTGGCGGGCAAGGGATTCGGCTTCCGCGTGCACGAACCCCCGGAGCTGGTCGAGCACATCGCGAAGCTGGCGGCCCGCCTCGCCGCGGCGGTGGACTAGCGCTCGACGGCCACGGACTGCGGAGCCAGCCGTCGCGCGGCGGCGGCAAGGGCAGGCCACTGCTTGCACCGGCCGAGGGTGACGCGGTTCTTCGTCGTCTTGATGCCGGCCGGGACGGCGTTCGGGCGGAAGGTGACCACGACGGTCGTGCCCCGGACGACGGCCAGGCGCTCGATCTGCCGCCACGCCACGGTCCGCTGGTAGCCGGGCCCGAGCAGCACGAGCCCGGCCTGGCGGACTTCCAGCCCGGTCCAGGTCCAGCCGGGCGAGGCCGCGCGCAGGCTGACGATCCCGAAGGCAACGCCCACGACGGCGCCCGCGGCGAAGAGCAGCCCGAACAGGAAGGCCGGCACGATATCGAAGAAGCCCGGATCGGCGTTGCGGAACGGGTCGGTGAAGCTGATCCAGGACAGGATCGCCGCCGCCACGCTTGCGGGGAAGGCGAGGACTTCCTTGCGCCAGGCCGGGCGGCCGCGGGATTCGAGAGCGAAGGACGACGAGACGGCGGCGGGTTTCGGCTGGGAGGACGGGGTGGGGCCGGGCTGCTTCTTCGGCGGCGTGGCCGGGTTCGGGGTGGCTTCGGTGGCCGGGGCCGGACTTGGTGCGGCTGCGGAGCGTGGGTTCGGCGTGGCCGAGCTGGGGCTGGCTTTGGTGGCCGGGGCCGGACTCGGTGCGGCTGCGGGGCGTGAGTTCGGCGTGGCCGAGCCGGGGCTGGCTTCGGTGGCCGGAGCCGAGCCGGGCGCGGTTTCGGGGCGTGAGGCCGGTGAGGAAGCGGCCTGTTTCCGCGGCTGGGTGGCCGGGCTCGGTGCGGGGATGGGCGGCGCGGCCGAATCCGGTCCGTGCTCGGGCCGGCGCGGGTGAGGCGCAGATTTGGTTGCCGCGGCCGAACTTGGTGCGGTTTCGGGGTGTGACTTCGGCGAGGGATCGGGCTGCGACGGCCCGGCCGGTTTCGCCGTCGAGCCGGGCCGGTCCCGGCGTGTCCCGACCCCAGGCGCAGCCTCCGTCACCCGCCGCGGCACCGGGCCCCGTACCAGGGCCAGCTCCCCGGCCGTGTTGACCGAGCGGCACTGCGGGCTCGGCAACCCCAGCCCGATCAGCGTCTCTTCGGTGTGCCGGTGGATTCCGTCCAGCGTCAGCGGTTCCGGGTTCGCCAGCGCGCTCAGCAACGCCCCGGTGAACGCCGTGTGGCGGGAACCGAGGGGTGCGCTCGACGGGTCGTTGGCCGTCGTGGAGGTCAGCGTGAACGTGCCCGTCAGCCGCAGCTGGCCCGACGCCAGGCCGGCCGGGTCGGCCATCGCTTCGACCGCCTGGCCGGAAAAACAGCAGTCCAGCAGCAGCACCCGCGTCCGGGCCCTGGCCCGGCCGAGTTCGCGCTTGATCAGCTCGATCGGGATGGCCGTCCAGCCGGGGTGGTCGCCGCTGGTCGTGCGCAGGGCCAGGTGGAGACGGCCGTCGTCGTCGAGGATGCCGTGGCCCGCGTAGTACACCAGCAGCAGGTCGCCTGCCTGCCTGCGGCTCTCGGCCAGTGCCATGCCGACGTCGGCGGGGGTCGCGTCGTCACCGAGGACCCGGCAACCGTCCCCGGTGACCGTGCCGCCGGACGGGTCGGTGAGCGCGGCGCGCAGGTCCGCCAGGTTGGCGCGGACGGCGGGAAGCGGCGGCAGCCCGGCCGACTCGTAGTGGCTGACGCCGATCAGCACCGCACGCGAGGACGCCGGGTCCGGGAACCGGGGCCGGTTCACGCCCGGTCGGAACGGCCCGGCTCGAGCAGCTCCTCGATGCCGCGCAGGACCGCCTCCGGGTCGCGGGCGCGCTGGATGTCCACCTTGACCTCGCGGGTGTCCCCGGTGGTGGTCACCGTGACGCTCACGTCGGCGCGGGACTGGGCCAGCCACGTCGACACCGACCGCGCGAGCGAGCGGATCAGCACGGTCCCGGCGCCGCCGGCACTGAGGGCAACGGCGAGCACGTCCGCGACGCCGCCCATCTCCCCGGGCGCGATCGGCCGGTTCCGCAGCTCGACCCGGCCACGCAGGTCGTCCTCGTTGCCCAGCCAGCGGTGCAGGGAACGCAGCCGCGCAGCGGGATCGTCGCCGGTGATGCGCAGGCGCAGCTCGGTGTCGTCGGGCATACCGGTAATCGTGCCAGGTTCGCCGGTGCCGCGGACCCGATTCGCCGAAGGTAGCAAAAACGAACGTTCATTCACTATGCTCGCCGCATGGACACCGCCAGCCGGACCGCCGAGCACGTCGCCCTGTTCCGCGCCCTCGAGACGCGGCGCCGCGACCGGCTCTTCGCCGACGACCACGCCGTCCGGTTCCTGCCCGCCCGCTACCGCTGGCTCGTGCGGGCCGCCACGGTCCGGCCCGTCGGCCGCGGCATCGCGCGGCTCATCGACCACCGCTATCCGGGCGGGCCCCGCACGTCCGCCGTCGCCCGCACCCGGCTGATCGACGACCTGCTCGCCGAGGCGGCGCCGGAGCAGGTCCTGCTGCTCGGCGCCGGCTACGACAGCCGGGCCCACCGCATCCCGGGGATGCCGCCCACGTACGAGGTCGACCACCCGGCCACCCAGCGGGCCAAGCGCCGTCGCATCGCCGACCGCCCGCACGTCCACTACGTTCCCGTGGACCTCACCCGGGAAAGCCTCGCCGCGGCCCTCGCCGGGTTTCCCCGGAAACGCACGGCGGTCGTCTGGGAAGGCGTCACCAACTACCTCACCGCGCAGGCGGTCGACGCGACCTTCCGTGACCTGGCCACGATCGTCGCGCCGGGCAGCACGGTCGTCTTCACCTACGTGGACCGGGCGGCGCTCGGCGACGGCACCGCGTGGCACCGGGAAGTCGCGAAGGTCGGCGAGCCCTGGACGTTCGGCTTTCCGCCCGCCGACGTCCCCGGCTACCTGGCCGAACGTGGCCTGGACCTGAAGGGCGACCTGTCGGCGGAGGAAGCAGCCGCCCGCTACGGCCGGGACGAGCCCGCCGCCGGGTTCTACCGGATCGCCTGGGCGGTGGTCCGGTAGATGCCCAGGGTCAGCGCGGAGCATCTGGCGAACCGGCGGCGGCAGATCCTCGACGCCGCCGCGAACTGCTTTGCCCGCAACGGTTTCCACCGGACGTCGATGCAGGACATCGTCCGGGAGTCCGGGTTGTCGGCCGGGCTGATCTACCGGTACTTCACCGGCAAGGACGACATGATCCTGGCGATCGTCGACGAGTGGCACACGACCCGCGCGGCCGGTCTCGAGGCCGCGGGCGATCCACTGGACGGCTACCTCGACCTGCTGCGGGCGATCGCCGCGCCGGAGGCGGACCGGCAGCGCAAGCTCAGCATGCAGGCGTGGGCCGAGACCGTCCGCGAACCCCGGATCCGCGCACTCGCCCGCCAGGGCGTGGACGAGCAGGCCGCCGCGTTCGGAGCCACCGTGCCGGACGCGGCGATCCGCGTGCTCGTCGCCATCTACCAGGGACTGCTGCTGCAGGCCGCGTGGGACGACGAGCTGGACGTCGAGGCGTTCGTGGCTGCGGTCCGGTCGACGGCCGTCACATTGACAGGACGCGCTCCCAGGACGGAGGCTTCGGACGTCACGAAAGAACCGTAGCTGGCTTCCCCACAGCGAAAACTCTTGTGGGAGCTGGCATTGGCCTTCAACAACCCCGGTGTGCCGTGGTCCGAAGTGGAGCGAATCGCTTCCGGCCGCGCGCCCGGCGACGGCAACGACGCCCCCGCGTGGTCGCGCAAACGCGAAGGGTATGCCGGGGCGCCGCCCGATCTGCTGGGACGGCGGAGCCGGGACGACGCCGGGGACCGGATCCGGGCGCCCTATGCCGAGCTGCACGTCCACTCCAACTTCAGCTTCCTCGACGGCGCCAGCCATCCCGAAACGCTCGTCGAGGAGGCCGCGCGGCTGGAGCTGGACGCGGTGGTCCTCACCGACCACGACGGCCTGTACGGCGCCGTCCGGTTCAACGACGCCGCGCGGGAACTCGGCGTGCGCGTCGGGTTCGGGGCCGAGCTGTCGCTCGGGCTGCCCGGGCCGCAGGGCGGCGAGCCCGATCCCGCCGGGACGCACCTGCTCGTCATCGCCCGGCAGCAGGAGGGCTACCACCGGCTGTGCCGGGTCATCTCGCGGGCGCAGCTCGCCGGCGGGGAGAAGGGCCGCCCGGTCTACGACGTCGAGGAGCTGGTCGGCGAGCTGGCCGGGCACGTCGTCGTGCTCAGCGGCTGCCGGAAGGGTGCCGTCCGGCGGGCGCTCGCCGAACGCGGTCCCGCCGCCGCGCGCGCCGAGCTGGCGTGGCTGGCCGACCGGTTCGGGCGGTCGCACGTCGCCGTCGAGCTGATCGACCACCGCCTGCCCCTCGACGACGCCGCCAACGACCTCCTCGCCGACCTGGCGAAGGACCTGCGGCTGCCCACCGTCGTCTCCAACAACGTGCACTACGCCCGCCCGGAGGACGCCGTCGTGGCCGACATGGTGGCCGCCGTCCGGGCGCGGCGGCCCGCCGAGGACCTCGAGGGGTGGCGGCCGCCGTCGGGGCAGGCGTTCCTGCGGTCCGGCATGGAACAGCGGCGCCGGTTCGAACGCCGGTACCCCGGTGCGGTCGGGCGGGCCGCCGTCCTCGGCGTCGAAGTGGCCTTCGACCTGCGGCTCGTCGCGCCCGACCTGCCGCCGTTCCCGGTCCCGCCCGGCCACGACGAACTGTCCTACCTGCGGGAGCTGACCTGGGCCGGGGCGCGGGCCCGGTACGGGACGCGAGAGGAGAACCCGAAGGCCTACGCCCAGCTCGACCACGAACTCGCCGTCATCGGCGAACTCGGCTTCCCCGGCTACTTCCTCGTCGTCTGGGACATCGTCCGGTTCTGCCGGGAAGCGGACATCCTCTGCCAGGGCCGCGGCTCGGCCGCGAACTCCGCGGTCTGCTACGCGCTGGGCATCTGCCACGCCGACCCGGTGCGGTGGAACCTGCTGTTCGAGCGGTTCCTGGCCCCGGAGCGGGACGGGCCGCCGGACATCGACATCGACATCGAGTCCGACCGCCGCGAGGAGGCCATCCAGTACGTCTACGAGAAACACGGCCGCTTCCACGCCGCGCAGGTCGCCAACGTCATCACCTACCGCGCGCCCTCGGCGGTGCGTGACGCCGCGAAGGCGCTCGGGCACAGCCCCGGGCAGCAGGACGCCTACAGCAAGCTCGTCGACCGCTGGGGTGGCGTCGCCGCGACGAAAGAGCAGGCGGGCGACGCGATCCCGGCCGACGTCCTGGACCTGGCCGCCCGGATCGAGGACTTCCCGCGTCACCTCGGCATCCACTCCGGCGGCATGGTGCTGTCGAAGCAGCCGGTGTCCGAAGTGGTCCCGGTCGAGTGGGCGGCCATGCCCGGCCGCAGCATCCTGCAGTGGGACAAGGACGACTGCGCCACCGTGGGGCTGGTCAAGTTCGACCTGCTCGGCCTCGGCATGCTGTCCGCACTGCACTACATGATCGACCTCGTCGCCGAGCACCATCAGACCACAGTGGACATCGGGAAGCTCGACCTCGCCGATCCCGCGGTCTACGACATGCTGTGCGAAGCCGACGCCGTCGGAGTGTTCCAGGTGGAGTCCCGCGCCCAGCTGGCCACGCTGCCGCGGCTGCGGCCACGCGAGTTCTACGACCTCGTCGTCGAGGTCGCGCTGATCCGGCCGGGCCCGATCCAGGGCGGCTCGGTGCATCCCTACATCCGGCGCCGCCGCGGCGACGAGCAGTGGGAGCACGCGCACCCGCTGCTGGCGTCCAGTTTGGACCGGACGCTCGGCGTGCCGCTGTTCCAGGAACAGGTCATGCAGATGGCCGTCGACGTCGCGAGCTTCACCCCGGCCGAAGCCGACCGGCTGCGCCGCGCCATGGGCGCCAAGCGGTCCAGCGCCAAGATGAAGGCGCTGATGGCGCGGTTCTTCCGCGGCTGCGAAGCCAACGGGATCGGCCGCGACCTCGCCACCCGCATCTTCGAGCAGATCCACGCCTTTTCCGGGTACGGCTTCCCCGAAGCGCACTCGATGTCGTTCGCGCTGCTGGTGTACGCGTCCGCGTGGTTCAAGCGCTACTACCCGGCCGCGTTCTGTGCCGGGCTGCTGCGGGCCCAGCCGATGGGGTTCTACAGCCCGCAGTCGCTGGTCGCCGACGCCCGCCGCCACGGCGTCCACGTCCGCGAGCCCGGCATCAACGCCAGCCTCGCCCACGCCACCCTCGAACCCGATCCGGGCAGCACCGGCGGCGTCGCGCTCCGGCTCGGCCTCGCCGCGGTGCGGCACCTCGGCGCCGACGCGGCCGCGGCGATCGTCGCCGAACGCGACGCGAACGGCCCCTACCGGGACGCAGGCGACCTCACCCGCCGTGTCCGGCTGAAGAAGAACGCCGTCGAAGCGCTGGCGACGGCCGGGGCGTTCGGCGGCGAGCGGCGCCGGGACCTCTGGGCCGCCGGGGCCGCGGCGGCGACCCGGCCAGGGCACCTGCCCGGCCTCGCGCCCGGGCTCGACGCGCCCGCGCTGCCCGGCATGACGCGGCTGGAGATCACCGCCGCGGACCTGTGGGCCACCGGCGTCTCCCCGGACAGCCATCCCGTGGAGTACCTGCGGGACCTGCTGAACCGGCGGGGCGCGCTCACCACCGCGGAACTCACGGGGGTGCCGGACGGGACGCGGGTGTGGGTCGGCGGCGCGGTCACCCACCGGCAGCGGCCGTCGACCGCGGGCGGGATCACCTTCCTCAACCTCGAGGACGAGACCGGCATGACCAACGTCCTCGTCTCGCCCGGGTTGTGGCAGCGGCAGCGGCTGGTCGCCCGCACCAGTGCCGCACTGCTGGTCCGCGGCCGGGTCCAGGCCGCGGAGGGAGTCGTCACGCTCGTCGCCGACCGGCTCGAACGCCTCGACCCCGGCATGGCCGCCGGGCCGTCGCGGGACTTCCGTTGACTTCCGGTCGGCGCGATGGTTCTCTGCTCTGAGAGCGCTCTCAGCCATCCGTTTCGTGCTGGACGAGAGGATGGAACTTTCATGACAGCCAGACGTTTGCGCCGGGCAGCGTGGCTGGTGGCCGCCGTGCTCGCCGCGGCGCTGCCTGCGGCGGGCACCGCCGCGGCCGACACTCCCGCGGCGACGGTGACCGTCAACGTCCGCGCCGGGCTGGCCACCATGCCGGACACCGGGGTCGGCGCCAACCACGCGGTGTGGGACAGCCAGCTGGGGACCGACACGGTGGCCGACCTGCTCGGCGGCGCCGGGGTCCGCACCCTGCGCTACCCGGGCGGCTCCTACGGTGACATCTACCACTGGAAGGACAACACCGCGCCGGGCGGCTACGTGGCCCCGAACACCGATTTCGACACGTTCATGGGCGGTGTCCGGCGGGCCGGTGCCCAGCCGATCATCATCGCCAACTACGGCACGGGAACGCCGCAGGAGGCCGCGGACTGGGTGCGGTACGCCAACGTCACCAAGGGCTACGGCGTCAGGTACTGGGAGATCGGCAACGAGCTGTACGGCAACGGCCACTACGGGGCGAACTGGGAGGCCGACAACCACGCGGACAAGAGCCCGACGGCGTATGCCAACGGTGTCGTCGCCTACGCCGACGCGATGAAGGCCGTGGATCCCTCGGTCAGGATCGGCGCGGTGCTGACGACCCCGGCGAACTGGCCGGACGGCATCGTCGGCAGCGGCGACTCCGCGACGTGGAACCAGACGGTGCTGTCCATCGCGGGCCCGCACATCGACTTCGTCATCCTGCACTGGTACCCCACCGGTTCGACGGCCGCCGAGGCACTCGCGACGACCGAGCCGGTGAGCGACATGCTCTTCCAGGCACGGCAGCAGATCACGCGGTACGCGGGCGCGGACTCCGGCCGGATCGGCATCGCGCTGACCGAGATGAACACCCCGGTCGGCCTGAACACCCAGCCTGGCGCGCTGTTCGCCGCCGACGCCTACAGTGCGATGCTGGAGAACGGCGTGTTCACTGTGGACTGGTGGGACGTCCACAACGGAGGGACGAAACTGTCCACAGTGGCCGGATACCCGGACTACGGCGACGCAGGCCTGCTGTCCAGCGCGACCTGCCTGGAGGGCGGCGCCTGCGAACCGGCGCTCAACACGCCGTTCGCGCCGTACTACGGCATCAAGATGTTCAGCGCGTTCGCGCGCCCTGGCGACCAGTTCGTCCGCGCGGGCTCGACCGACCCGCTGATCGCGGCGCACGCCGCCCGCCGTCCGAACGGGGACGTCGCCGTGCTGCTGGTGAACAAGGACCCGGACCAGGCCAGGGCGGTGACGCTGGACTACGCGGGCTACACCCCGGCGGCGACCGCGCAGGTGTCGACGTTCACCAACGGCGCGACGTCCTTCACGACGTCCTCGGGTCCGGCAGGCTCGCAGACGCTGCCGCCGTACTCGCTGACGACGCTGGTCCTGCACCCGGCGCCCCCGGTGACGGCGGCACCCGCGGCGCCGGGACAGCCGGCGGCCACGGCCACCGACCGCACGGCGACGATCAGCTGGCCCGCGGCGGCACCGGGCGGCCACCCGATCGCGAAGTACGAGGTGTACCGCCAGGCAGGGGCGGTCAGCGAGCAGTGGGGCGAGAGCACGGGCACGTCCCTCGAGGTGGGCAACCTCGTCCCGGGCAGCCGCTACACGGTGAACGTGCTGGCCAGGGACACGGCGGGGAACGTGTCGTGGTCGTCCCCGCCGCTGACGTTCACGACGGGCGTGCCGGCGACGAGCACCTGCACGGTCCGGATGACCGACGTCAACGACTGGGCGAGCGGGTTCGTCGGCAGCGTCCACGTCACGGCCACGGGCGTGGTCGGCGACTGGACGCTGACGTTCACCTGGCCGACCGCCCGCCAGCGGGTGACGAGCGGCTGGAACGGCACGTGGACGCAGACGGGCTCGACGGTGACGGTGACGTCGTCGGCCTCCCTGGCCGCCGGCGCGGACCCGGGTTTCGTGGCCGACTACGGCGGGCCGAACATCCTGCCGACGGCGTTCACCCTCAACGGCGTCCTCTGCGCGGCGGGTTGAAGTCAGTCCCGCCGGAAGAGGCCGACGTGCAGGAAGGACACGCCGAACACGCCGCTGTCCGCGTCCGGTTCCGTCATCGGGCGCAGCTCGACCTCGGTGTACTCGGCGAAGAGCCGGCGTAGGTCGGCCGGTTCGAAGGCGAGGCCGCCGTGGAGGCTGCCGTCGCGGTAGAGCTGGGCATCGGGGATCTCGACTCCCGAGCCGGGATTCCCGGTGCCCGCCGCGAAACAGGCGAGGCCGAAGTGGCCGCCGGGTGCCAGCCGCCGGTCGAGCAGCTGCCGGTAGCTGATCCGCCGGTGCGGGGCGAGGTGGTGCAGGCAGCCCGAGTCGTAGATCAGGTCGTACGTCTCGTGCGGCAGGTCCACGGTGAAGATGTCCCCGCGGTGGAACCGGACGCCGTCGACGCCTTCCGCGCGTTCGCGAGCCCACTCGATCGCCACCGGGGACAGGTCGACCGCGTCCACCTCGTAGCCCGCGGCCGCGAGCCGGAGTGCGTTGCGGCCAGGGCCGCAGCCCAGGTCGAGGGCGCGGCCGCCGCGGAGGAGGCCGGTGCGGAGCCAGGAGTCGAGGCTTTCGTCGGGGTGGGTGACGAAGAACGGGACAGGCCGGTCGCGGTCGGCGTAGAACCGGTCCCAGCGATCGGGGGCCGAGCCGTCGTCGAACAGGCCGTCCAGCAGGTGCAGCAGGTCGCCGACTGAGCCGACTTCGCGGTTCACCGGCCGCTCTCGACGTGCTCGCGGACCGCCCGCAGCTCCTCGCCGACGACGGCCATCTGCGCGTCCACCGCCGCCGGGTCGGTGTCCTCGGGGAAGAACAGGCTGAAGATCAGTTCCGCGCCGCCCAGGTTCGGGACCACGCGCGTGAACAGGCCGACGTCCGGCGCGTCGGCGCTGACGACGTCGACCACGCCGTGGTCGGCCGCGACCCGGACGGCCACCCGCTGCGGCCCGCCGCCGGTCTGGACGCGCCAGATGTCGTCGTGGTCGTGGGCGACCGCGGTGGCGAAGCCCGGGGCCCATTCGGGCAGGTGACGGGGATCGGCGAGGTATTCGACGACCCGGTGCGGCGGGGCCGCGACGGAGATGGTGCGCGTCTCGGCGCGCCCGGGGACGAAGGAGGTCATGGCCGAAACGATACGCATCTGCGTACGATCTGTCCACGCGTAAAATCCGGCCGGTGAACGAGGACGACGACCTCGGCGCGCTGTGCGCCGGGGCGGGCCGCGCACTGGCCGAGGCCGAACGCCCGGTGCTCGAGCGGCACGGGCTTTCGATGTGGCAGTACGTCGTGCTGTCGGCGCTGGCCGACGGGGAGGCGCCGAGCCAGCTGGTCCTGGCCCGCCAGATCCGCTACGACAAGACCCGCCTGATCACCCTGCTCGACGGCCTCGAAGCGGCCGGCCTCGTCACCCGCGACCCCGACCCGGCCGACCGCCGGGCCCGGATCGTCCGCCTGACCCCCGAGGGAGTGCGGCGGCACGCGGCGGTCCGTACGGCGATCCGGGAGGTGGAGGAGGACAGGCTGGCGGGTCTCGACCCGGCGACCCGGCGGGCGTTGCGTTCGGCGCTGGCCCACCTGGCGAACTCAGGCTGACCGCCGCGCGAAGGTGGTCTGCCGTGGCTTGTCGTGAGTGGTAATTAGGGTTCTAACGCGAATTACCACTCACGACAACCGGTGGCGGATCAGCTCGTCGGCGACCCACTGCGCAACCCCCTCCGGATAAGGCGACGGCAGCCCGAGCACGACGTGCCCGAATCCCGCGCCGGCCGCTTCCCCGATCTGCTCCCGCGTGCGCTCCGGCCGGTCGTAGTCGACCGGCAGGTGGATCGAGCGGGTGAGCGTCGCCGGGTCGCGGCCGATCTCCGTGCAGAAGCGGTCCAACAGTGCGCTGCGGCCCGCCACGTCGGCGATGTCGCCGCCGCCCGGGATGTTCCACAGGTCCGCGTGTTCCGCCGCGACGCGCAGGGTTGCGCTCGACCGGCCGCCGATCAGGATCGGCGGGTGTGGGCGCTGGACCGGCCGCGGATTCCCGAACGCCCCGGTCAGCCGGACGTGCTCGCCGTCGAAGTCGAACGGCTCCGGCGAAGTCCACAAGCGACGGATCACCGTGCACGCCTCCGCCAGCGCCGCCACCGCGTCCGCCTGGTCGTGGTACGGCAGGCCGTGCGCGTCGTATTCCCGGCGGGCCAGGGGATGGCTTGGCCGGGAACCCGCGCCGATGCCGAAGTCGAGACGTCCGCCGGAGACGATGTCGGCCGTCGCCGCGATCTTCGCCAGCATCGCCGGTGGCCGGAACCGGTTGCTGGTGACCAGAACACCGAGCCGCAGCCGGCCGGTCTGCGCCGCCAGCGCGGACAGCAGCGTCCAGCCTTCGAGGACCGGGCCGTCCGGGTCGCCGCCGATCGGCATGAGGTGGTCGAACAGCCACGCGTGCTCGATCGCGGCGACCGCGTCCGCCTCGCGCCACACCCGCAGCAGGTCGTCGTAGCCGACCTGCTGCGGCGCGGTCATGATGCCGAAACTCGGGGTCATCGGCGTCGCCGCAACGCCGGGTCGAGCAGGGCGGGCGGGGTGTCGAACTTCTCGTCGGGAGCCAGGTCGATGCCGGGCGCGACGACGGCGTCGATCTCGTCGAGCACGTCGGCCGTCAGCACGGTATCGGCCGCCGCGAGCTGCGAACGCAGGTGGTCGAGCGTCCGCGGGCCGATGAGCGCGCTCGTCACCGCGGGGTGGGCTGTGACGAAGCCGAGCGCCAGCTGGATCAGGGAAAGCCCTGCCCCGTCGGCGATCTTCGCGAGCTTCTCGACGGCGTCGAGCCGGGCCTGGTTGGCCGGGAGGGAAAGGTCGAAGCGGTGCGGCACGACGGTCGACCGGTTCGTGGTGATCTCCCGGCCGGCCCGCACGGCCCCGGACAGCCAGCCCGAAGCGAGCGGGCTCCACGCCAGCACGCCCATCCCGTATTCCTCGGTCACCGGCAGCACGTGGGCTTCGATGCCGCGCTGCAGGATCGAGTAGCTGGGCTGTTCGGTGACGTACCGGCCAAGGCCGTGCTCGCGGGCGGCCCACTGCGCCTGCACGATGCGGTACGCGGGGAACGTCGACGAGCCGAAGTAGCGGATCTTGCCTGCCCGCCGCAGGTCGGTCAGTGCCGAAAGCGCTTCCTCGTCGCTGGTGCCGGGATCCCAGCGGTGGATCTGGTAGAGGTCGACGTGGTCGACATCGAGGCGGCGCAGGCTGTCGTCGAGCGCGGTGACCAGCCAGCGGCGGGAGTTGCCGCGGTGGTTGCGCTCCTCGCCCATGGGCATGGTGGCCTTGGTGGCGAGCACGATGTCGTCGCGGCGGCCGTGGATCGCCTTGCCGACCATCACTTCCGACTCGCCCTGGCCGTACATGTCGGCGGTGTCGATGAGGTTGATCCCGGCTTCGAGCGCGGCGTCGACGATCGCCGTGGCCTCTTCCTGGGTGGTGCTCCCGATCGCGCCGAAGTTCATGGCGCCGAGGGCGAGCGTGCTGACCTGGACGCCGGTGCGGCCCAGGGTGCGGTACTGCATGAGGGTGCCTCCGTGGCAGAATGAGCAACCGGAACGTTGCTCCGGTAACTATACGGAACACTGTTCCGCTTGGCAACCTGGAGGTGTGATGGGCGAGCGCAAGCCCAAGCGGGCCGACGCCCGCCGCAACGAAAAGACGTTGCTGGACGCGGCGGCCGCCGTCTTCGTGGCGTCCGGGGTGGACGCGCCGGTGCGGGAGATCGCCGCGAAGGCCGGCGTCGGGATGGGCACGATCTACCGCCACTTCCCGACCCGCGCGGACCTCATCATCGCCGTCTTCCGGCACCAGGTGGACGCCTGCGTGGCGGCGGGGCCCGCCCTGCTGGCCGCGAACGAGTCGCCGTTCCGGGCACTGGCGCAGTGGGTCGATCGCTACGTCGACTTCGTCGTGACCAAGCACGGGCTGGCCGGCGTGCTGCAGTCCGACCAGGCAGGTACGGAGACGCTGCACGCGTACTTCGTGGACCGCCTGGTGCCGGTGTGCGCCGAGCTGCTCGACGCGGCGGTCGCGGCGGGCGAGATCCGGGCCGGGGTGCAGCCGCTGGAACTCATGCGCGGCGTGGGCAACCTCTGCATCGGCGCGGACACCGACCCCCGCTACGACGCGCGCAAGCTGGTCGGGATCCTCGTCGCGGGACTGCGGTGCGGCACGATGGACGCATGACGGCCTGGCGGGAGTTCGAGGCGGCGGAACCGGAGTTCGCGCGGCGGGTGCGGGCCCTGTTCGACGCGCACAAGCACAAGACGATCGCGACCCTGCGCGCCGACGGATCGCCGCGCATCTCCGGCATCGAGACGGTCTTCGAGGACGGCGAGCTGCGCTTCGGCTCGATGCCCCGTGCCCGCAAGGGCGCGGACCTGCTGCGTGACCCGCGGTTCGCCCTGCACAGCGCGACGGTCGACCCGGTCGAGGGCGAGGAGGCGCGGTGGCCGGGGGAGGCGAAGATCTCCGGCCGCGCGCTGACCGGCGACGGGGAGAGCTTCCGGGCCGACGTCGCCGAGGTGGTGCACACGCACCTGAACCCGGCGGCGACGCTGCTGGTTGTCGAGTGGTGGACCCCCACGGGTGGGCTGCGGAAGGTCGAGCGCGAGTAGGCCCGACACCGCCCAGTGCTCTGAAGGCCACCATCAGGGCATCCAGCCTGGATCCACCGGTCGGCGCGCGCTGAAAGGGACTTTCCTGGCGTCTGCCGCGAGGAAAGTCCCTTTCGCTGCGTCAGGTGCGACGAAAGCGCCTTTCGGCCCACCTGGGTGCAACCCGGAGGTGGTCCGGATGGCGGGACCGCCCCTGCTGGGAGGTCGTGAGTGGTAATTCGGGTTCTAACCCGAATTACCACTCACGACAAGCCGCGGTAGACCACGCACTGAGGCTTCGATCTTTAAATCAACCGCTTGACTTAATCCGGGAACGTCGGCATGCTCGGCGACGGGAGACATCCACCGACGAGGAGCCCGTGATGACGCCAAGCCACACCCAGCCGCTGCCGCGGTTCCCGTTCGAGGCAGGCACCGCGCTGGAGCCGCCGGCCGAGTGGGCCGAGTTCCGGGAGAAGTGCCCCGTCGCGCGCGTCGCGCTGGCCAGCGGGGACGAAGCCACGCTGATCACCCGCTACGACGACGTCAAGACCGTCCTGTCCGACCCGCGGTTCACCCGGCCGACGCCGTCGGACAATGCGGCGCGGGTTGCCGACACCGAGTCCGGCGGCGTGTTCAACAGCGAGATGGCGACCGTCATCCCGCAGCACGGCGAAGCCCACCTCAAGTGGCGTCGCATGATCGGCAAGTGGTTCACCGCCAAGCGGATGACCGCGCTGCGGCCCGGCATGGCCGCGATGGCCGAGCAGCTGATCGACGACCTGGTCGCCAAGGGCGCACCCGGGGACCTCAAGGCGGGCCTCGCGTTCCCGCTGCCGGTCTGGGTCATCTGCGACATGCTCGGCGTGCCGGACACCGACCGCGACCGGTTCGCCCACTGGTCCGACGTCATGCTCAGCATGACCCGCTACACGCAGGCGGAGTTCGACGCGGCGCAGGCGGAGTTCGCCCGGTACATGGGCGCGCACATCGCGGCCAAGCGCGCGGAACCCGGCGAGGACATCCTCAGCGCGCTGATCGCCGAAGACACCGGCTGGTCCGACGCGACGCTGGTCGCCACCGGCATCGGCCTGCTCATCGCCGGCCACGAAACCACCGCCAACATGATCGCGAAGATGGTCGCGATGCTGCTGGCGGACCGCGGCCGCTGGGAACGGCTGCTCGCCGACCCGTCGCTGGTGCGCACCGCGGTCGAGGAAGCACTGCGGATGGACGCGAACGCCGGTGTCGGCATGCTCCGCTACATCAGCGAGGACTTCGAGGTCGGCGGCACCGTGCTGCCCGCGGGCACCAGCGCGATGTGCAGCATGGCCGCGGCCAACCGCGACGAGCGCGCGTTCCCCGAAGCGTCCGAAATGGACCTGACCCGCAGCCCGAACCCGCACCTGGCCTTCGGTGCCGGCGCGCACGCCTGCCTCGGGCAGCCGCTGGCCCGCACCGAGCTGCAGGTGGTGCTGGAGGTGCTGCTGCGCCGGCTGCCGTCGCTCGAGCTGGCCGTCCCGGCAGGCGAGCTGCGCCGCGTCGAGGGACTCGCCGTCGGCGGGCTGCGGGAACTGCCCGTCCGCTGGTGACGGGCCACGAAGCAACGAAAGGAACGGCCATGAAGGTCACTGTGGACGAAGAGAAGTGCTGCGGCGCCGGCACCTGCGTGCTGCTCGCCCCGGACGTCTTCGACCAGCGTGAAGAGGACGGCATCGTGATCCTCCTCGACGAGCGTCCCGGCGAGGCGCAGCACAAGATCGTCCGGGAAGCGGCGAGCGTGTGCCCCGGGGCCGCCATCTCGGTCAGCGAGCAGGGATGACCGGCGACGTCCTGGTCGTCGGCGCCTCGGCGGCCGGGCTCGCCACCGTGGAAGCCTTGCGCCGCAAGGAATACCGCGGCCGCGTGACGGTACTGGGTGCCGAACCGCACCTGCCATACGACCGCCCGCCGCTGTCGAAACAGGTGCTCGGCGGCAGCTGGACGCCCGGACAGGCACAGCTGCGCAGCCCGGACGCGCTGGCCGCGCTCTCGGCCGAGTTCGTGCTCGGCGACCCGGCGGTGCGGATGGACGCCGGGACACGGACCGTCCACACCGCGAGCGGGTGCACGCTGTCCGCGGACGCGGTCGTGCTCGCCACCGGGCTGCGGCCGCGCACCCTGCCGGGGCAGGACGGCCTGGCGGGCGTGCACGTCCTGCGCACCCTCGACGACGCGCTGGCCCTGCACGCCGACCTCGCGCCGGGCAAGCGGGTGGTCGTCGTCGGGGACGGCGTGCTCGGCACCGAGGTCGCGGCCACCGTCCGCGGGCTGGGCCTGCCGGTCACCCTGGCGGGCCCGCAGCCCGCGCCGCTGGCCGCCCAGTTCGGCCCGCTGGTCTCGGAACTGCTCGCCGGGCTGCACGCCGCTCGCGGTGTCGAGCTGCGGCTCGGCGCCGCAGTCACCCGCCTGACCGGGGCGGACGGGCGGGTCACCGGCGTGCGGCTGGCGACCGGGGAGGTGCTGCCCGCGGACGTCGCCGTGGTCGCGTTCGGCGCCGCGCCGGAGACCGGATGGCTGGCGGGCAGCGGCCTGCTCTGCGACAACGGCGTCGTGTGCGACTCCCGGTGCCGCGCGGCCGAGGGGATCTACGCGGCAGGCGACGTCGCCCGCTGGCACCACGAGGGCCTCGACACGCTGCTGCGGCTGGAGAACCGGACGAACGCGACCGAGCAGGCGGTCGCCGTCGCGGGGAACATCCTCGGCGAGGACCGCCCGTACACGCCGGTGCCGTACTTCTGGACCCACCAGTTCGACGCCCGGATCCACGTGCACGGCCTCCTGCCCGCGGCCACCGACGTGTCCATTGTGGAGGGATCACCGGAGTCGGGGCGGTTCGTCGCGCGGTACCGCCGGGGTGGCGTGGTCACCGGGGTGCTCGGCTGGAACATGCCCAAGCAGGCCCGGCAGTGGCGGGTGGAAATCGACGATTTCGCCCCGCTGAGCCGCATTTCGCGGGGTTGACGCCGGCCCGGCCGGACCCGATCCTGGTCACGTTCACCACGCGGGAAGGACGGGCCCATGGCCGGTAAGAGAGCGCTTTCACGGATCTTCGGCCTGGTGGTCGCCGCGGTGCTCCGCTGCTGCCCGCCCCGCCCGCCGAGGCGGCCGTGGCGGCGGTGAAGATCCGCGACACCCAGCTCGACGCGACGGCGCTGTACTTCGTCTCCTACGACGGCCTGGTCAACAACGACTCCTTCCAGCAGAGCGGCATCTTCAGCTACGCGGGCTACCAGTACGCGACCTGGTACACCGCCGACCGCAGCGCCGTGGTCGCCCGGCGCGCCGGGTTCGACGGCGCCTGGCAGACCGTCGTGCTGCCGCACAAGCTGACCGTCGACGACTCGCACAACGTCATCTCGCTGGGCGTCTCCCCGGAGGACGGCCGCCTGCACGTCGCCATGGACACCCACGGCAACCAGGTCTACTACGTCCAGTCGGTGGCCGGGCTGCTGTCCGCGCCGTCGTCGCACGCCTGGACGTCGTCGGCCTTCGGCGCGGTGCAGCGCACGCTGAACGGCGTCGACCTCGGGTCGATCACCTACCCGCAGTTCGTGGTCACCCCGGAGCGGAAACTGCAGCTCAGCTACCGGACGGGGGCGTCGGGCAACGGCACCAACGAGCTGGCCGAGTACAGCGGCGGCAGCTGGCGCAAGCTCGGGAAGTGGTCGTCGGCGACCGGCGCGTGGACCTCCGGCAACGGCGTGACCAGCACGACCCGCAACATGTACCTGCACGGCATCACCTACGGCCCCGGCGGGCGGCTGCACGCCGCGTTCACCTGGCGCGAAGGCAACTCCGGGGTGCTGTGCAACTCCGGCGGGCTGGCCAACCACGACACCGGCTACGTCTACAGCGACGACCGCGGCCGGACCTGGCGGAACAACGCCGGCGCGGTCGTCGGGACGACCGGCGGCACCCCGGTGGCCGTGGGGTCCGCGGGCACGGTCGTCGACCCTCTCGGCGTCGACCACGCGCTGATGAACCAGGAAAGCCAGGCCGTCGACTCCGCCGGGCAGCCGCACGTCGTGATCAGCTACGTCCCCGGCCGGTTCACCCAGTGCGTCACGAACTACTCCGCGCAGC
Source organism: Amycolatopsis melonis (assembly GCF_040064235.1). Lineage (NCBI taxonomy): Bacteria > Bacillati > Actinomycetota > Actinomycetes > Pseudonocardiales > Pseudonocardiaceae > Amycolatopsis > Amycolatopsis melonis. The sequence continues at coordinate 4,398 of NZ_JBDZYD010000019.1, read as the reverse complement.
GGAAGCAGTACGGCCGGACGTTCTTCCTGAGCCGGGCGGCCGACGGCGGCTGGACCAAGCGCGAGGTGCCGGTGGCGCCGGAGTCGACCCAGCGCACGAAGCTGGTGTTCGACCGCGGCGACAACGCCTACCTGGTGATGCCGTACGGCCGGATCGTCGCCGCGACCAAGGCGAGCGGCTGGACCGACTGGACGACGGTGTTCAGCCCCGCCCTCGGCGCATTCGGCGAGGTCGACGTCGACGACTCGCGGCTGGCCTCCGATGGCATCATCTCCGTCCTCTACCAGCAGACCTCGACCGGGACGACGCCCTCGCCGATCCGGGTGGCCGACTTCCGCCTCGGCTGAGCCTCACTCCACCGTGACGGACTTGGCCAGGTTGCGCGGCTTGTCGATGTCGTAGCCCAGGCTCAGCGCGGCGTGGTAGGCCAGCAGCTGCAGCGGGACGGTCAGCAGGATCGGGTCCAGCTCGGGCTCGGTCCGGGGCACGACGATCCGCGGGACGTCGAGCTCACCGAAGTCGACGTCTTCGTGGGTGACGGCCAGCACCGCACCGCCGCGGGCCTTGATCTGCTGGACGGCGGCCAGGTTGCGGTCGGTCAGCTCGTCCGACGGCACGACGGCCACCGTCGGCAGCGACTCGTCGATCAGGGCGAGCGGGCCGTGCTTGAGCTCGGAGGTCTGGTACGCCTCGGCGTGCCGGTAGGAGATCTCCTTGAACTTCTGCGCACCCTCCCGCGCCACCGGGAAGCCGCGCACGCGGCCGACGAAGAAGAGGCTTTGCGCGGCGGCGACGGTCTTGGCGTGCTCGGCGATCTCCGGTTCGGCGTCCAGGATGGTCTTGATCTGGCCCGGCAGGGCGCGGATGGCGTCGATGATCCGCCGTCCGTCGGCGTTGGACAGGTCGCGTACGCGGCCGAGGGACAGCGCGATCAGCGCGAAGCCGACGGCCATGTTGGTCAGCGCCTTGGTCGATGCGACCGCGATCTCCGGGCCGGCGTGCAGGTAGACGCCGCCTTCGCAGGCGCGGGCGATGGTCGAGCCGACGACGTTGACCAGCCCGACGACCCGGCCGCCCTTGCGCTTGATCTCCTCGACGGCGAAGGCGGTGTCGATCGTCTCGCCGGACTGGCTGACCGCGATGTAGAGCGTGTCGGCCTCGATGATCGGGTTGCGGTAGCGGAACTCGGACGCGGCTTCGGCGTCGGCCGGGATCCGCGCCAGCTCCTCGATCATCGTGGCGCCGATCTGGCCGACGTAGTAGGCCGAGCCGCAGCCGAGGATCTTCACGCGGCTGAATCCGCGCAGCTCACGGGGCGTCAGGTTGAGCCCGTCCAGGCGGGCGACCCCGAACCGGTCGTCGAGGCGGCCGCGGATCATCCGCTCGACCGACTCGGGCTGCTCCTGGATCTCCTTGGCCATGTAGTGCGGGTAACCGCCCAGGTCGAGGTCTTCGGCGGCGATGTCGATCTCGGTGGCCGGTTTGGTGGTGTCGCTCTCGTCGACGGTGAAGGTGCGGTACCCGGTGGCGAAGACGGTCGCGAACTCGCCGTCGTCGAGGTGCACGACCTGGGAGGTGTGCCGGACCAGGGCGGCGAGGTCGCTGGCGACGAACATCTCCCGCTCGCCGACGCCGATGATCAGCGGCGAGCCGTTGCGCGCGATGACCAGGCGGTCCGGGTGCGCGGTGTCGGTGACGGCGATGGCGTAGGTGCCGGTGATCCGCGAGACGGCCTCGACCACGGCGTCTTCGAGGGTGTCGGCCTTCGCGCGGGCGATGAGGTGGGCCAGTACCTCGGTGTCGGTCTCGGAGGTGAGGGTGACGCCGGCGTCGGCGAGCTGGGCGCGCAGGGCGTCGGCGTTGTCGATGATGCCGTTGTGGACGACGCAGACGCGGCC
>NZ_JBDZYD010000018.1:34071-238585 GCF_040064235.1 Amycolatopsis melonis | reverse complement strand
GAGTGAGAAACAGGGTTAGAACGCTGTTTCTCACTCACGACAAGCCGCGGCAAACCGCTCACGTCGGCGGACCTCGAACCTCCGGCTGGGGGTGGGTCGGTGGGCGGGCTCAGTTGGCGCCTGCCGCGGTGGGGGGCTGGCGGGTGGGGGGGCTCGGTTGGCGGTAGGGAAGTGGGCGGCCGCCGCGGGGTGGGGTCGGCTTAGCTGGTGGTGGGGAAGTGGGCGGCCGCCACGGTGGGGTGGGTTCAGTTGGCGGTGGGGAAGTGGAAGCCTGCCGCCGTGTGGGGCCAGCGGGTGGTTACTACCTTGGCTCGCGTGTAGAACTTGACGCCCTCTGGGCCGTGGATTGGGCTGTCGCCGATGAGGGAGTCCTTCCAGCCGCCGAACGAGTAGTACGACATGGGGACCGGGATCGGGACGTTGACGCCGATCATGCCCACCTTCACCTCGCGCTGGAACTTGCGGGCCGCTTCGCCGCTGGCCGTGAAGATTGCCGTTCCGTTGCCGTACGGGTTGGCGTTGATGATCGCGATGGCCTCGTCGACCGTCTCCGCGCGGACGATCGCCAGGACCGGGCCGAAGATCTCCTCGCGGTAGGCGTCCATCTCCGTGGTCACCCGGTCCAGCAGGGACGGGCCGACGAAGAAGCCTGCTTCGTGGCCTTCGACCTTCAGGTCGCGGCCGTCGACCACCACGGTGGCGCCCTGCTCCGCGCCGCTGGTGACCGCGTTGACCACGCGCTCGCGGGCCGCTTCGGTGACGACCGGGCCCATGTCGCTGGCCGGGTCGGTGCCCGGGCCCACCTTCACCTCGCGGGCCTTGCGCTCGAGGATCTCCACGAGCCGGTCGCCTGCCGAGCCGACCGCCACGCCGACCGAGATCGCCATGCAGCGCTGGCCTGCCGAGCCGAACGCCGCGGCCGTCAGGTGGTTGGCCGCGTACTCCAGGTCGGCGTCGGGCAGGACGACCGCGTGGTTCTTCGCCCCGCCGAGTGCCTGCACGCGCTTGCCCGCCGCGGTGGCGCGGTCGTACACGTACCTGGCGATCGGCGTCGAGCCGACGAACGACACCGCGGCGATGCCCGGGTGGCCGAGGATCGCGTCGACCGCGACCTTGTCGCCGTTGACCACGTTGAACACGCCGTCGGGCAGCCCGGCTTCGGCGTACAGCTCGGCGACCAGTGCCGAGGCCGACGGGTCGCGTTCGCTGGGCTTGAGCACGAAGGTGTTGCCGGTGGCGATCGCGATCGGGTGCATCCACAGCGGCACCATGATCGGGAAGTTGAACGGCGTGATCCCGGCGACCACGCCCAGTGGCTGGCGGAAGTTGTGCACATCGACGTCGCGGGAGACCTGGTCGGAGAAGCTGCCCTTGAGCGCGTCGGCGATGCCGCAGGCGTACTCGACGACCTCACGGCCGCGGACGATCTCGCCGCGGGCGTCGTCGACCACCTTGCCGTGCTCGGCCGAGATGATCCGGGCCAGATCGTCCTCGTGCTTCACCAGCAGCTCGCGGAAGGCGAACATCACCTTGGTCCGCTGGGACAGCGAGGAGTCGCCCCACGTCTCGAAAGCCGTGCCCGCGGCCGCGACCGCAGCGTCCACATCGGACGCTTCGGCGAGCAGGACCTCGGCCCGCTGCTGGCCGGTCGCCGGGTCGAAGACCGGCGCCGTGCGGGTGGAGCCTGCCGGGGTGGCGGCGCCGTTGATCCAGTGTTCGATGGTGTTCACGCCTGCTCCTCCGGGTGGTGCCGCCGGGCCTGCTCGGCCGCGGAGTACGTCTTGTGTTCGGGTTCGGTGCCGGCCGGCCTCATCGCGCGCCTCCGAACGGCAGGCGAGGATCGACTTCCTGCGCCTCCCAGGTCTGGCGCACCCAGCCGTGCGCGGGGTCGTCGCAGATCAGCCACGCCCGCTCCTGGCCGGGGCCGGCCATCACGTTGAGGTAGTACAGGTCGTAGCCCGGCGTGGCCATCGAGGGACCGTGCCAGCCGTGCGGGATCAGCACCACGTCGCCGGAGCGCACCTCGGCGAGCACGTCGATCGGCCGCTCGGCGGTGCCGTAGACCCGCTGGTAGCCCATGCCGCCGCGGGCGACCTCGAAGTAGTAGATCTCTTCCAGCTCGCTCTCGCCCTCGCGGGCTTCGTCGTGCTTGTGCGGCGGGTAGGACGACCAGTTCCCGCCCGGCGTCAGCACCTCGCACACCAGCAGCTGGTCGGCGTCGAAGGTGTGCGGCAGGCAGTAGTTGTTGACCTGGCGGCTGCACTGGCCCGCGCCGCGCAGCTCGACCGGGACGTCCTGCGCCGGGCCGTACCGCGCGGGCAGGCGCTTCGGCGTCCTGGCCGACGGCAACGCGAACCGCCCGGTGCCGGTGATCGTCGCCTCGGCATCCCGGGGCAGGTAGGCGAAATCGGTGACGGCGTCGAACACGCCGGTGCGCCCGGCGAGGGCGAACGTCTCGCCGTCGACCTCGACGGTGCAGCTGCCCGACAGCGGCAGCACGAGCGTCTCGGCATCGCCGGTCGTGACGGCCTGGGAGCCGTCGAGATCGAGGACACGCAGGCCGGAGTAGCCCCAGCCCGCGGACTCCGGGGTGACGACGAGCTCGAACGGTCCTTCGGCGGTGGTGCCCGCCTTCCGGTGCAGGTTCACAGCAGCCCCACCGCCGTGTCGACGGCCTTGGCGACGTCCCCGTCGTGCGGGTACAGCAGCGAGCGCCCGACCACCAGGCCCTGCACGGTCGGCAGGGCCAGCGCCCGCTGCCAGGCCGCGAAGGCCGCGTCCGCGTCCTTGACCTCGCCGCCGAGCAGCACCGCGGGCAGCGTCGAGGACGCCAGCACCCGCTCCATGTCGTCCACCACGGGCAGCTTGAGCCAGGTGTAGGCCGAGGACCGGCCGAGCCCGGCCGCGATGGTGATCGACTTGACGACGGCGTCGGGGGAGAGGTCATTCTTCAGCCGCCCGTCCACCCACGTCGACAGGAACGGCTCGACCATCGCGATCAGCTTGCGGTCGGCCAGTTCGTTGACGGCCTTCGCGGTGTTCTCCAGGACACTCGGGGTGGCCGGGTCGTCGAGGCAGATCCGGGTCAGCGTCTTGCCGCCGTCGAACCGCATCTTCGCGATCGTTTCGGCGTCGTAGCAGGCGAACCGGTCGTCGATCTCGAAGCTCGAGCCGGCCAGCCCGGTGCGGTTCATCGACCCGATCACCGTCTTGCCGTTCAGCACGCCGAGCAGCAGCAGGTCGTCGAGGATGTCCGCGGTCGCCAGCACACCGGTGACGCCGGGCCGTTCCAGCGCGAGGCACAGCCGTTCCAGCAGCTCGCCGCGGTCGGCCATCGCCGTGGGGTTGCCGCCGACCGCGTTCGCACCGCGGGCCGGGTGGTCCGCCGCGATGATCATCGTGCGGCCCCTGTCGTTGAACGGGGATCCGGCCCGCACGCGGTTCGCGGCCGCCTCGGCGATCGCTTCCGGATCGTCGACCCGTTTGGCGACGATCCGCCGCACCAGCTCGGTCACGGTGACAACTCCCAGCTTCCGTACCCGGCCCTCGGTGGCCCGGTCCGGCTCCGACGATTCCAGGGGCCGCGGACTTTGTCAAGACATATGGACAACACGTCATCCCTACAGTGGGCTCCGGCGCGGTAGGCTGCGGCTGATGAGCACGCCGCCACCGGACATCACGTTCCCGGCCTGGGACCCGGGCCGGGAGATCGTGCTGGATCCGGGCAGCCCCGAGCCGCTGTACTTCCAGGTCTCCCGGCAGCTGCACGCCGCGATCGCCGACGGAAGGCTGCCCGCGGGAGCCCGGCTGGACAACGAGGTGGACCTCGCGGCGAGCCTGCGCCTGTCGCGGCCGACCGTCCGCCAGGCGATCCAGACACTGGTCAACCAGGGCCTGCTCGTGCGGCGGCGCGGCGTCGGCACCCAGGTGGTCCGCACGAAGGTGACCCGGCCGCTGCGGCTGAGCAGCCTGTTCGACGACCTGTCCGGCCTCGGCGGCAAGCCGGAGTCCGCGGTGCTGGTCAACCGGGTCGAAGACGCCGACGCGAAAGTGGCCGAGCTGCTGGAGGCGCCGGGCCTGAAGCGGGTGCGGCGGCTGAAGCGGATCCGGTCCACCGACGGCGAGCCGCTGGCCCTGATGAACAACTACCTGCCCGACGGCGTCATCGACCCCACCGACGAGGAACTGCGCGAGCGGGGGCTGTACCAGCTGCTGCGCTCGGCGGGGATCCGGCTGCACGCGGCCGAGCAGAACATCGGCGCCCGCCTGGCCACCGACGAGGACGCGGAACTGCTGCACGAGGAGCCGGGAGCGGCCCTGCTCACGATGCAGCGCACGACGTACGACGACTCCGGGCGGGTGGTCGAGTACGGGTGGCACGTCTACCGGGCTTCGCGGTACACCTTCAACCTTTCGCTGACCAACGGGCCGCAGTAGCTCGCGTGGTCTGCCGCAAGTTGTGGGGGGTGGGGATCCAGGGGTGTACAACCGTTTTTCAAACACCAAAAACCCCCCACCGGGCCGAAGTCGCGGGGGTGGTGGGCCGCATTTTGTGGTGTGGCAGAACCAGGGTTAGAACACTGTTTCTCACTCACGACAAGCCGGGCGTCCGGCGCAGGGCCAGGACGACGGTGTCGTCGGCGTGCAGAACGACGTCGTGCATCCGGGTCACCAGCTCGCGGGGCAGGGACGGCACCGGATGCCCGTGGCACGCCTCGGCCAGTGACAGCAGCCGGGCCTGGCCCTCGTCGAGGTCCTTGCGGCTTTCCACCAGGCCGTCGGTGTACAGCAGCACCGTGTCGCCCGGGGCGAGGACCACGTCGACCAGCCGTCGGCTGCCCGGGTCGGGGAAGCCGACACCCTGGCCGGGGACCGGGGCGGGCAGCAGCCGCGCCGTGCCCGCCGCCGTGACCACCACCGGCTCCGGGTGGCCGCCGTTCGCGAAGCGGGCGTGGCCGGTCGACGGGTCGATGCGGGCCAGCAGCACCGTGGCCATCAGGCCCGGCTCGATCGGCGCCAGCGTGCGGGACGCGTGCGCGATCAGGTCCGGGAACGGATGTCCCGCCAGGGCCAGCGTGCGGATCGCGTGCGTCACCGTGAGGGCGTGGCGGGTCGAGGTGACGCCGTGGCCGACCGCGTCGACCAGGGTCACGTGGACCCGGCCGTCGGGCAGGACGAACCAGTCGTAGAGGTCGCCGCCGGTCGGGGAGTCCTGGTCGGTCGGGGAGTAGTGGACGCCCAGCTCCAGGCCGGGCACCGCGGGCGGGCGCGGGCGCAGCGCGTCCTCCAGCTCGCGGAAGATCACCGCGTGCGCGCGGCGCAGCTGCTCGTCGCGCTGTTCGAGGTCGACGTACATCGCCAGCACGCCGCTGTTGGTCTCCGCCAGCTCGTGCTTGAGGTCCCGCTGTTCCTGGGCGAGCGTGTCGGCCCTGGCGACCAGCGCCAGCATCTCCTCGCGCGTCGCCCGGTCGTCGTCGGGGTCGGCCGGGGCCGTGGTCCGGCCGCCGGTGAGGTGCCAGGTGAGCGTCTCGTCGTCGCCCGGACCCGGCAGCAGCGGCAGCGCGGCGCGGCTGCTCTGGCTCACCGGGTGCGTCAGCCGCATTGTCACGGCCAGCCGCCGGTCCGCCGCGGCCGTTGCCACGTCGACGGTTTCGCCCGCGGTGAGCGCGGGTTCGGCGAGCAGCGTCACGGCCAGCACCAGCCGCCCGCGCTCGTCGGCCGGGACGCCGGCTTCGGCGCAGGCGAAGCGCAGCCGCCGCCGGATGCGGGCCAGGTCGGGGCGCATCAGGCGGACCGGTCCGCGCGCAGGGCGAGCACGGCCGCGTCGTCACGCGGGTTCCGGTGCCGGTGGGCGAGGGTCGCGGCGAGCAGCCGCAGGTCCGCGGACGGCCCGGACACCCGCCAGGCCGTGCCGACGCCGTCGGTGTGCAGGACGACGGCGTCGTCCTCGGCCAGCGGCAGGTGCCGGACCGGCGCCGCCGGCAGCGTGAACCCCACGATGCCGGGGGTGCTGAGCAGCAGCCGGGACGTCCCGCCGCCGACGCTCGCGCCGCTGACGTTGCCGACCCCGCAGAACTCGAGCCGCCGCGGGGCGATCCGCACCAGCGCGATCGCCGCGCCGCGGGTCGTGCGCAGCGCGCGGTGCATGTTCGTGAGCTGGTGGGGCAGCGGGCGGTCCGGGTTCTCGGTGAACACCCGCATTGCCGCGTCCGCGGCCTCGGCGGCGTCGGGCCCGTGCCCCAGCCCGTCGGCGACGACGGCGGTCCGGCTGCCGGTGACGTCGGCCAGCGCGACGGCGTCACCGCAGTATTCCTCGCCCTCGCGGGGCAGCCGGAAGTGCGCGACCGCGCCGGGCGCGGGCCCGGCCGGGTCGAGCAGGCGGGCGGCGGCGAGCGTCCCGGCCTGGGGCGAGGAGGTGATCCGGAACTCCGTCGCCATCCGCTTCACCGCGCCGAGGCCGGTGCCGAGGGTCGCGGTGGTCGTGTTGCCGTCCAGCAGCCAGTGGTCGAGGTCGGCCATGCCGGGACCGTCGTCGGCGGCCAGCACGTCCACGCCGCGCCCGGTCAGCGTCCGCTGCACGAACACCGACCCGCCCGAGGTGTGCTTGTCGATGTTGCCTGCCAGCTCGGACGCCACGACGGCGGCGCGGTCGGCCAGCACCTCCGGCAGTCCCGCGGCGTGCGCGGTTTCGCGCGCCACGCGGGCGGCGGCGTACCCGGCACTCGGGTGGTCGACCCGGATCTGGCGCGTCAGCGCGGCGACGGTGGCGGTCATGACTGCCAGCGCACCACCGTGACCGTGGTGCCGCGGCCGGGTTCGGTGTCCAGCCGGAAGTCGTGGACCAGCCTGCGGGTGCCGCCGAGCCCGTGCCCGAGGCCGGCGCCGGTGCTGAACCCGTCGGTCATCGCCTGCTCGACGTCGGCGATGCCGGGTCCCTCGTCGCGGACCCGCAGCCGCAGCCCGGTCCGCCCGGCCGGGTCCCGCACGACCTCGACGGTCATGGTGCCGCCGCCCCCGTGGATGTAGGCGTTGCGGACCAGCTCGCTGGCCGCCGTGACGATCTTCGTCTGGTCGACGATCGAGAACCCCGCGGCGACCGCGGCGGCCCGCACGGCGTGGCGAGCGGCGAGGAGGTCCTCCTCCGCGCGGACGGGGTACTCGCCCGACGGGACCGTCCGCTCGTCAGGAAGCATGGGGCGCCTCTTCGGGGCGGCGCCACCCCAGCAGTTCCATGGCCTGCTCGGCGTTGAGCGCGGTCTGGACGCCGGTCAGCTGCAGCCCGAGCTCGGTGAGCGTCAGCGCGACGGCCGGGCGCATGCCCGCCACGATCATCCGCGTGCCGAGCAGCCGCCCGGTGGCGGCCAGCTGCATGAGCACGCGCGCGACGAACGAGTCGACGATCTCCAGGCGGGAGATGTCGATGACGACGCCCCGGATGCCCTCGTTCGCGATCCGCGTGGTCAGCTCGTCGGTGAACGCGAGGGCGGTCTTGTCGTCCAGGTCGCTCAGCAGCCCGCCGAGCAGGACGTCCCCGAGCCGCAGGATCGGCAGGCCGGTGTTCACCCGGTCACCGCGCCCGGCCGGGCGCCGTCGCCGAGCAGCTGCATCGCGGTCGCCAGCGCGTCGGCCAGCGAGCCGCGCGTGACGATGTGCGAGAGGTCGATGCCCAGCTGCGTGATGGTCTGGGCGATCGACGGGCGGATGCCGCTGACCACGCACTCGGCGCCCATCAGCCGCACGGCGCTGACGGTCTGCAGCAGGTGCTGCGCCACCGCGGTGTCGACGGTCGGGACGCCGGTGATGTCGATGATCGCCACCCGCGCCTCGTTCGCCTGGATCGCTTCCAGCAGGTTGTTCATCACGACCTGGGTCCGCGCGCTGTCGAGCGTGCCGATCAGGGGGACCGCGAGGACGTGGCGCCACAGCCGCACGACCGGCGTGGACAGCTCGAGCACCTGGCTGTGCTGCTCGCGGATGATCCGTTCGCGCCCGGCGGAGTAGACCTCGAAGGTCAGCACCCCCGCGCTGTCGAGCAGCTCGTTGACCAGCAGCGCGGCCCGGTAGCGCAGGGCCGAGTCCTCGGTGTGCCGCTCGATCGCGCTCAGCATCGTCCGCTTGAGCGCGAGGATCGCCATCGCGGTGGCGGACGGCTCGGCGCCCGCGCGCGCCCGGCGTTCCGACAGCGATGTCAGCGCGTCGCGCACCGCCGGGTCCTGCTCCGCGATCCGGGACACCGCCAGGGTGCCGCCGAGTGCGTTCCGCAGCGCTTCCAGCAGCTCGCGGCCGTCACCGTCGCCCTGGCCCGCCCACTCGCGGGCCAGCGTCGCCCGGTCTTCCTCCAGAATGCGCGCCAGCACCGCGCGAACCTGGCCGTCGTCCGTGCCCAGCACCGACTCCTCCTCCGGTCGTCGGGGCGCGCTCTGCTGTACGCCAGATTACTGTTGTCATATAACAACATTTTGGTCACCGATGCAAATCGGCCTCGGCGAGTGCCTGGTACTCGCGCAGGCCCGCCTCCAGCGCGGCCCGCCCGGCCGGGCTCATCTTCGCCAGCAGCGACTCGACGCCTTCCCGGCGCCGCGCCCGCAGGTCGCGCAGGTAGGCGCGGCCGCGGTCGGACAGCCGCAGCGTCAGCTCGCGGCGGCTGCGCGCGCTGGGCAGGCGGTCGAGGAAGCCCACCGCCTCCAGCCGGTCGCACAGGCGGCTCACCAGCGGCGGCGTGGAACCCAGCTGCTCGGCCAGCTGCCGCAGGTTGATCCCGTCGTGGTGGTCGAGCACGACGACCGCGCGCAGCTGCGACACCGACAGCGGGCGCGGTGAGACGTCCCAGCCGCTCTCGACGACCGACTCGAAGAGGCGGGCGAGGGCCGGCACCTCCGGGTCGTCCTGCTCGCGGGATCGATCCACGGGGTCCACTCTGGCATCCCTATGCTGAACCGGCAGCACAGCTCGCGGCGACTCGCCGTGCGCCGGGCGCGTGCGGATCCCGTGAGCAGGAGGCAGGCGTTGGACAGATCCCTGGCGGTGGAACGGCTTCTGCGTGACGTGCCACCGCACGACCTGCCCGCGGCGTTGCGCTCGGCGCTGCGCGAGCACTTCGGTGCCGAGGCGGTCGAGCTGCTGATGGCCGACTACGCGCTGACCGAGCTGTGCCGGGTGGGGACCCGGCCCTACACGGCCGAGCCGATCCCGGTGGACGGCACGGCACCGGGCGCGGCGTTCGTCGCGCAGGCGGCGACGTTCTCCCGCGACGGCGCGAGCGTGACCGGGTACCTGCCGGTGAGCGTCCGCGGCGACCGGCTCGGCGTCCTGGCCGTCACCTTGCCGTCGGAACCGGAGCCACCCGTCTGGGCGGAGCTGGAGCGGTTCGCCGAGGCGCTGGCGCACGAGCTGTTCGTCGCCGACCGCGACACGGATCTGTACATCCAGGCGCGGCGGTCGTCGCGGCTGACGCTGGCCGCGGAGATGCAGTGGCAGCTGCTGCCGGGCCGGGCGTGCACCCGTGCGGAGTTCGCGCTCGGCGGCCAGCTGGAGCCCGCGTACGCCATCTACGGCGACTGCTTCGACTGGTCGGCGTCGGCCACCAAGCTTGCCGTCACGCTGATCAACGGCATGGGCGAGGGCAGCGAAGCGGCGTTGCTGACCAACCTGGCGGTCAACGCGCTGCGCAACGCGCGCCGGGCAGGCGTGCCGCTCGACGCGCAGGCCGAGCTGGCCGACCAGGCGTTGTACGCGCACTACCGCGGCGCGCAGCACGTGGCCGCGCTGCTGCTGGAGTTCGACCTCGCGACCGGCGCGGTGTCGGTGGTCGACGCCGGCTCGCCGCGGCTGTGGCGGCTGCGCGACGGCAAGGCCGAGCGGATCGTGTTCGACGAGCAGCTCCCGCTCGGCACGTTCGACGGGACGATCTACACGGTCGAAGGATTCCAGGCGGCCGCGGGCGACCGGTTCGTGTTCGTCAGCGACGGCGTCTACAACGCCCGCGGCCCGCACGGCGACCTGTACGGGGACCGCGAGCTGGCCGAAGCCGTGACGGCGACCGCGGAGCTGCCGGCCGCGCACGTGCCGGGCGCGGTGCTGCGTGAGCTGTCGACGCGCCGGCACGGCAGCCAGGCCGAGGACGACGCGATGGTCGTGTGCCTCGACTGGTTCGGCCCGGCTCCGGTGGCCGGGACCGGAGCCAGGGCGGCGGTCACGGTGCGCCGGGCTCCGGACGTGCGGTCGGGAGACGACCTGCGGGGCGCCACTGCGACGACATGAACGACTCGTTCATGTCGTCGGAAGAGGTGAACGAGTCGTTCATGTCGGTTGCCGGTCAGGCCGCGACCGGCTGAGGCTGCGGCTTTTCGCGCGGGGCGCTGGTGACGGCCGCGAGGACCGCGTCGGCGTTCAGTGCCGGGTCCCACAGCTCGCAGCCGACGACGTGGGCGAGCTTGCGGCGGCGGTGCTGCGGGGTGTCGGTCAGCGCGACGTCGGTCGGGCGGCCGTTCTTGACGGCGTGGACCGCGCGGGTCACCAGGATCGCCTCCTGGCGGGTCGTGCCGAGTTCGGCGGCCGCGGCGAAGATTCGCTCCGCCGCGGCGCGGGCCGGGTCGTTCGGGTCGGGTGACGCGGTCAGGCCTGGATCTCCTTCCGGTCCGACTGCGCGCCGCCGATCTCGATGCGCCGCGGCTTCGCCTTCTCGGCGACCGGGATGCGCAGGGTCAGCACGCCGGCCTCGTAGTCGGCGGAGATGTGGTCGGTGTCCAGGCTCTCGCCGAGGAACAGCTGCCGCGAGAAGACACCCAGCGGCCGCTCGGAGACCTGCATCTGGACGTCGTCACCGCCCGGCAGCGGGCGACGCTCGGCCTTGACCGTCAGGACGTTGCGCTCGATGTCGAGCTCGATCGCGTCGGGGGAGACACCGGGCAGGTCGAAGCAGACGACGAACTCGTCGCCGGCGCGGTAGGCGTCCATGGGCATCGCGGCCGGCTTGGACCAGGTTCCGGGGGTGCCGAAGACCTGCTGGGTGAGGCGGTCCAGCTCACGGAACGGGTCGGTGCGCATCAACATCGGGGTCCTCCTCCTTCGGTTCGGTATGTCAACACGCACCACTATTCTACCATGTCATCCAAACGATGACAAGTAGGAAGTCATCCAGAAGATGACATTGACCCGGGTGTGTGAAGCGGGGCCCGGCGGGAACCCGGGAACGGAGATCAACCCCGTACGGAGGAGTCACCCGTGTCCCAGCAGCCCGCCCAGCAGCAGACCCCGCCCGGGACCACCGCCGAGATGACGCCGCGTCCCGACCACGGCGAGCACAGCTACCGCGGCTCCGGCAAGCTGACCGGCAAGGCCGCGCTCATCACCGGGGCCGACAGCGGGATCGGCCGCGCCGTCGCGATCGCCTTCGCGCGGGAAGGCGCCGACGTCCTGATCTCCTACCTGGACGAGCACGAGGACGCCGAAGAGACGCGGCGCTGGGTGGAGGAGGCGGGGCGCAAGGCCGTCGTCGTACCCGGCGACGTCGCCGACCCGGCGCACTGCCGGGCCCTGGTCGCCCGCACGGTCGAGGAGTTCGGCCGGATCGACGTCCTGGTCAACAACGCCGCGTTCCAGATGAGCCACGAGACCCTCGAGGAGATCCCGGACGAGGAGTGGGACCGCACGCTGGCCATCAACCTCAGCGCGTTCTTCCACCTCGCGAAGGCGGCGGTGCCGCACATGAAGCCGGGGTCGTCGATCATCGGCAGCTCGTCGGTGAACTCCGACAACCCGACCCCGCAGCTGCTGCCCTACGACGTGACCAAGGCGGGCATCGCGAACATGACCGCGGCGCTGGCGCAGATGCTCGGGCCGAAGGGCATCCGCGCCAACAGCGTGGCGCCGGGCCCGATCTGGACGCCGCTGATCCCGTCGACCATGCCGGAGGAGCAGGTGAAGTCCTTCGGTGAGCAGGTGCCGCTGGGCCGCGCCGGCCAGCCGGCCGAGCTGGCGCCGGTGTACGTGCTGCTCGCCTCCGACGACGGCAGCTACGTCTCGGGGGCGCGCGTCGCGGTCACTGGCGGTGCGCCGATTCTCTGAAGTCCGCTCGTGAGTGGTGGACGCAGACCGCGAGGTTCCCCGCCACGAACGCCGCGAACAACCACGGCAGCGCCAGGAAGATCCCCGCCGCCAGCAGTCCGAGCGCCACGGCGTCCAGGCCCAGGCACAGCACCAGCGGGACGCGGGCCGGGGACGTCCGCAGCCCGCGCTCGATCCCGTGCAGCCGCCGTCGCTCCCACGCCGTCAGCGGCGGGCCGAAGTCAGCGGCCCCGGGGGTCTTCACTGCTTCCCTGCCCGTCGGGCTGGGTGGCGGCCGCCGCCACTTCGGCCGGGGACGCGGCGCCGGGCGGGTGGCCGCGGGTCACGTGGCCTTCCGCGCGCAGCCGCTCCACCATGTGCGGGTAGTGCAGCTCGAACGCCGGACGCTCGGACCGGATCCGGGGCAGCTCCAGGAAGTTGTGCCGCGGCGGCGGACACGTGGTCGCCCATTCGAGGGAGTTGCCGTAGCCCCACGGGTCGTCGACCTCGACCGGGTCGCCGTAGCGGTAGCTCTTGACGACGTTCCAGATGAACGGCAGCACCGAAAGCCCCAGGAGGAACGCCCCGACCGTGGACACCATGTGCATCCAGGTGAAGTGGTTGCTGGACAGGTAGTCGGCGTAGCGGCGCGGCATGCCCGCGTCCCCGAGCCAGTGCTGGATCAGGAACGTCGTGTGGAAACCGACGAACGTCGTCCAGAAGTGCCACTTCGCCAGTCCTTCGTCGAGCATCCGGCCGGTGATCTTGGGGAACCAGAAGTAGATGCCGGCGAACGTGGCGAACACGATCGTGCCGAAGAGCACGTAGTGGAAGTGGGCGACGACGAAGTAGGTGTCGTGGATGTGGAAGTCCAGCGGCGGCGACGCCAGGATCACCCCGGTCAGGCCGCCGAGCAGGAACGTCACGAGGAAGCCGACCGACCACAGCATCGGCGACTCGAAGGTGATCGCGCCCTTCCACATCGTGCCGATCCAGTTGAAGAACTTGATCCCGGTCGGCACCGCGATGAGGAACGTCATGATCGAGAAGAACGGCAGCAGCACGGCGCCGGTGGCGAACATGTGGTGCGCCCACACCACCGCCGACAGCCCCATGATCCCGATCGTCGCGAACACCATGAGCTTGTAGCCGAACAGCGGTTTCCGGCTGAACACCGGGATGATCTCGGTGACGATCCCGAAGTACGGCAACGCGACGACGTAGACCTCGGGGTGGCCGAAGAACCAGAACAGGTGCTGCCACAGGATCGCGCCGCCGTTCTCCGGATCGAACACGTGCGCGCCGATGTGCCGGTCGGCGAGCAGGCCGAACAGTGCCGCGGTCAGGATCGGGAACGCGAGCAGGATCAGCACCGACGTGAACAGGATGTTCCAGGTGAAGATCGGCATGCGCCACATGAGCATTCCGGGACAGCGCAGGCACACCACGGTCGTGATCATGTTGACCGCGCCGAGGATGGTGCCGAGACCGGTGATGATCAGCCCGCAGATCCACAGGTCACCGCCGATGCCGGGGCTGTGGATGGCGCTGGACAGCGGGGTGTAGGCGGTCCAACCGAAGTCGGGCGGGCCGCCCGGGGTGAGGTAGCCGGACAGCACGATCAGGCCGCCGAACAGGTACAGCCAGTAGGAGAACGCGTTGAGCCGCGGGAACGCCACGTCCGGCGAGCCGATCTGCAGCGGCAGGACGAAGTTGGCGAACCCGAACAGGTTCGGCGTCGCGTAGAGCAGCAGCATGATCGTGCCGTGCATGGTGAACAGCTGGTTGTACTGCTCCGGTGACAGGAACTGCAGGCCGGGCCGGGCCAGCTCGGCGCGCATCAGCAGCGCCGTCAGGCCGCCGACCAGGAAGAAGCCGAACGACGTCGTCAGGTAGAGCACGCCGATCGTCTTGTGGTCGGTGGTCCGGATCGTCTTGAGGATCGTCCCGCCGCGCGGGCCCCGCCACACGGGCCGGTGCGGGATCGGGGTCGGACGGGTCGCCGTGTCGGTCATCGAACTCCCCACCTGGGCCGGTGGACGGGCGGTCCTCGCGCGCGTACCCACTCTCGCCGGCGGATACACGTAGTTTCCGCCGTCCGGGTGGCCCGGTTTGGCGCGGGACGGGCGGGGTATCGCGGGACTGCTGGGTGCCGCCCGGTGCCGAGCCGCGTTCCCTCGTGAAAGGAACCGCCATGTCCACCGCATCCCCCACTCGCACGAGAACGCCCGTGCAGCTCGCCGCCGTGGTCGTCGCGGCCGTCTTCCTGCTGGTCGGTGTGCTCGGCTTCGTCCCGGGCGTCACCACCGACTACGACCAGCTGAGCTTCGCCGGCCACGACTCGATGGCCATGCTGCTGGGCGTGTTCATGGTGTCGGTGCTGCACAACATCGTGCACCTGCTGTTCGGCATCGCGGGCCTGGCCGCGGCCCGCACGGCCCGCGGCGCCCGCCTGTTCCTCATCGCCGGCGGCGCGGTGTACCTGGTCCTGTGGCTGTACGGGCTGCTGATCGACCACGGCAGCGACGCGAACTTCGTGCCGGTCAACACCGCCGACAACTGGCTGCACCTGGGCCTGGGCATCGGCATGATCGCTCTCGGCCTGCTGCTGGGCCGCACGGACCGGGCGGGCGCGGGCCCGCACGCGGCACGGGGTCCCGGCCTCGGCTGACCCGCCGGCCTTGGGAAACCACCTTTGCCGACCTGCGGCTCGCGTGGAACGCGGTCCGGGGCGGAGGGCGGTTTGCCGGTGTCTTGAATGACTCATTCAGGTCTTCGGAGGTCCTGAATGAGTCATTCAAGACGCTGAGGTGAGCCACTGCCGGCCGCCACCAGGCCTGCGCTCGGTCACCGAATGCCCGGTCGCCTTGGGTGCTCTGGCGTCACTCCTCCGAGGTTCGCATCAGCACCATGAGGGAGCGGGCGCCGACCAGGACGGAGCCGTTGCCTGCCACCGTGCGGGGTGTGGCCAGCTGGTCGCCCGCCACGCCGCCGACCAGGATGCCGCCCACCGAGCGGTGGTACACCTCGCCCGTCACCGTGTCGAGGACGATGGCCCACTCCGCGCCGTACTCGCCGTTGGGGACCGTCATCGTGATGTCGTCCTCGTGGGCGTTGAAGCACAGCAGGAACGAGTCGTCCACGACCCGCTCGCCGCGGGCGTCCAGGTCGGGGATGGCCGTGCCGTTGAGGAACACCATGATGCTGCGGCCGAAGCCGGCTTCCCAGTCCCGGTCGGTCATCTCCTCGCCTGCCGGGGTGAACCACGCGATGTCGCGCAGCTCGTCGCCGCGGCGGATCGGGCGGCCCGCGAAGAAACGGCGGCGGCGGAACACCGGGTGCTGGTGGCGCAGGTCGACGACCGCCGAGGTGAACTCGAACAGCTCGCGATGCTTCTCCAGCAGCGACCAGTCCACCCAGGACAGCTCGTTGTCCTGGCAGTACGCGTTGTTGTTGCCCTGCTGGGTGCGGCCCAGCTCGTCGCCGTGGAGGAGCATCGGCACGCCCTGGGACAGCAGCAGCGTCGCGATCATGTTGCGGCGCTGGCGGGCACGCAGGTCGAGGACCTTCTCATCCTCGGTCGGGCCCTCCACTCCGCAGTTCCACGACCGGTTGTCGTCGGCGCCGTCCCGGTTCTCCTCGCCGTTGGCCTCGTTGTGCTTTTCGTTGTAGGAAACCAGGTCCGTCAGGGTGAAGCCGTCGTGCGCGGTGACGAAGTTGATCGACGCGAACGGGCGGCGGCCGTCGCTCTGGTAGAGGTCCGACGAGCCGGTGATGCGGGAGGCGAACTCGCCCAGCGTTGCCGGCTCGCCGCGCCAGAAGTCGCGGACGGTGTCGCGGTAGCGGCCGTTCCACTCCGTCCACAGTGGCGGGAAGTTGCCGACCTGGTAGCCGCCGGGGCCGACGTCCCACGGCTCGGCGATCAGCTTCACCTGGCTCACCACCGGGTCCTGCTGCACCAGGTCGAAGAACGTGGCCAGCCGGTCGACGTCGTAGAACTCGCGGGCGAGCGTGGCGGCGAGGTCGAACCGGAAGCCGTCGACGTGCATCTCGGTCACCCAGTACCGCAGCGAGTCCATGATGAGCTGCAGCGTGTGCGGCTGGCGCACGTTGAGCGAGTTGCCGGTACCGGTGTAGTCCATGTAGTACTGGGGGTCGTTCTCGACCAGCCGGTAGTACGCGCGGTTGTCGATGCCGCGCATCGACAGCGTCGGCCCGAGGTGGTTGCCCTCGGCGGTGTGGTTGTAGACGACGTCGAGGATCACCTCGATGCCCGCCTCGTGCAGCGTCCGCACCATCGCCTTGAACTCGTGCACCTCGCTGCCCGGCGTCGCGGGCAGGATCGACGCGGCGTAGCCGTTGTGCGGCGCGAAGTAGGCGATCGTGTTGTAGCCCCAGTAGTTCGCGAGACCGCGCTCGGTCAGGGCGTGGTCGTGCAGGAACTGGTGGACCGGCATCAGCTCGACGGCGGTGACGCCGAGCGTCTTCAGGTATTCGATCATCACCGGGTGGGCCAGCCCGGAGTAGGTGCCGCGCAGCTCCTCCGGGATGTCCGGGTGCAGCTTGGTCAGCCCGCGGACGTGGGCCTCGTAGACGACGCTTTCGTTGTACGGCACGTTCGGCGGCCGGTCGTTGGCCCAGTCGAAGTACGGGTTGACGACCACCCCGCGGACGGTGTGCGCCGCGGAGTCGTCGTCGTTGCGCTCCCCGGGACGGCCGAACCGGTAGCCGAACACCGACTCGTCCCAGTCGACCCGGCCGGTGACCGCCTTGGCGTACGGGTCCAGCAGCAGCTTCGCGGGATTGCACCGCAGCCCGTTCGCGGGATCGTGCGGCCCGTGGATGCGGTAGCCGTACTCCTGGCCGGGCCCGATCCCGGTCAGGTAGCCGTGGTGGACGAAGCCGTCGACCTCCGGCAGCCGGATCCGGGTCTCGGTTCCGTCCGGGTCGAACAGGCAGAGGTCGACGCGGTCGGCGACCTCCGAGAAGAGCGCGAAGTTGGTGCCGACGCCGTCGTAGTCGGCGCCGAGCGGGTAGGGGGAACCAGGCCAAGGCTGCACAGGGCCTCCACAGGTGCGAGGGATCCCCGGCTGGATACCCAGCCGGGGCCTCGCGAATCCGTGACCGGCCTCTCCTCACCCGGACGGCCGCCCGGCGTCAGGTCAGCTTGTTCTTGACCTCCTTGGCCTTGCCCTTGGCGGTGCCCTTCGCGTCCTGCAGCGGCGCGTAGGTGCCGTAGAGGGCGGGGTCGGGCTTCGGCGCGGTGCCCGGACCGCCGAGCGGCTCGGGGTCCATGAGGTACTCGATGCCGGACTCGGTGGTCCAGCTCGCGCCCTTGGCGCCGTCGGGACCGTCGGACAGGTGCCAGATCGTGCTGTTGTGGGTCTGGTCCTCTTCGTCGAACAGCGCACTCGGCGCGATGTCGTCTTCGAGGCCGTCGGCCTTCAGCTCCTCGATCGCGGCCAGCCACTGCTTCTGGTGGACGGTGTCGCGGGCGAGGTTGAACTTGAGCATGGCCTTGACGCCGGGATCGTCGGTCATGTTGTACAACCGCGCGGTCTGGAGCCGTCCCTGTGCTTCGGCGGCGGCGTTGGCGCGGAAGTCGGCGAGCAGGTTCCCGGAGGCGACGATGTACTTGCCGTTCCACGGCGTGCCGTTGCTGTCGGCGGGCAGCGCGCCCCCACCGGCGACAATGGCCTGCTGGGGATCCATGCCCCCGAGCACGGCGGCCATGACCGGGTCCTTGACGGCCTCGGCCGTCGCGGTCGCGGGCGCGCCTTCGAGCAGGCGGGCGACCATGGTGGCGAGCATTTCGACGTGCCCGATCTCCTCGGTCGCGGTGTCCATGATGAGGTCCTTGTACTTGCCTTCGATGCGGCAGTTCCAGCCCTGGAACAGGTACTGCATGGTCACGGTCATCTCGCCGAAGGCGCCGCCGATCAGCTCCTGGAGCTTGTGGGCGTAGACGGGGTCCGGCTTCTCGGGCTTGGCTTCGAACTGCAGCAGCTTCGTGTGACGGAACACAGGGGTTCCCTTCGTCATCCGCGGTGATGCCGCCTGGGGACCGGCGGGTCCACCGGGCTTTCCCGGTTAGCGGACGGTTAACCACGGCGATTCCACGAGCCTCCGGGATGGCAACCTCAGGGGCGCCGTGCTTGCCGCTGACGGTGCTGGTGGCGGACGGCTCGACGCCCGCTCGCGTGGGCTGAAAGGGACTTTCCTTGCGTCTGATGCACGGAAAGTCCCTTTCGCTGCATCGGATGAGACGAACGTCCCTTTCAGCCCACCCCCGCCGGCTGGTCGTGACGGGCGGCTCAGGGAGCCCATGGCGGCGCCACGAGCCACGTGCTGTCGGCCGTCAGCGTCTGGGGCCGGTCCGAGCCCGAACCGCCGCCCGAAGCGATGTACACCGCCGCGTCGTAATGGCGGACGAAGGCGCCCGGGAAGTTCAGGGACTCGAACGTCACGCCCGTTCCCGCCAGGCCCGGGCGCGCGCAGAACGTCGCGTCCGCGCGCGTCAGTGCCGTGCCGTCGTCCGGGGAGATGCGGACGCGGCCGTCGCGGTGACGCAGGAACTGGCCAGGGTAGTTCACCGATTCGAAGGAATAGCACGACGATTCGCCGAGCCCGCGGCGCACCGTGAAGGTCGCGTCCTGCTTGAGCAGCGTGCTGCTGCCGCTGGTGACCACCGCCGTGTACGCGAGCCCGTCGGCGTGGCGCAGGGATCGGTCGGTGTACCCCCACGTCGTCACCCGCAGCGACTGGCGGGCGTTCACCGTCAGGGGCACCGAACTGCGCCACAACGCCGGGGCCGAGACGTCCCAGGTGGCGTCGGCGGCGAAGCTCGCCGGGGTGTCCCAGGGGTTGCTGCCGCCGCTGACCGCCAGGTAGACGTTCTCGGCGTAGTGACGCAGGTAGCGGCCGGGGAAGTTCAGCGACTCGAACGATGTCCCGCCCGCCGCCAGGCCCGGGCGGCTGCACCAGGTGGCGTCCGCGGTGAACGTGCCGCCGGTGTCGGCGTCGATGCGGACGCGGCCCTCGGCGTGGCGCAGGAACTTCCCGGGGAAGTTGACCGACTCGAACGAGAAGCAGCGCGGGTTCGCCAGCCCGGCGACCGTCCGGAACGAGGCGTCCTGGCGCGGTCCGTCGGCGCTGCCCGTCGTCAGGACGTCGGTGCGGGCGAAGGAATCCGCGTGCCGCAGGTAGCGGTCGGTGTACCCCGGCGTGGTCACCCGGAACGACCGGACGTGCCCGAGCGTCAGCGGCACCGCCGCGTTCAGGTTCCGTGACGCCGCGATCAGGTCGGCGTGCGCGGCGCGGACGCGGGCGGTGTCGACCTTCTGCACCCGGCGGTCGTAGGTGAACAGGCCGTTGTACTCGCCCTCGACGTCGGTCAGCTCGGTGTAGACGAACGCCGAAAGGCCCTTGGTGGTCATCAGCTGCCGCGCGTCCCGGACCATCCCGGTGTAGCGGTCGTTCAGCTGCGCCGCGCTCGCCATCGGCTCGTAGGCGAAGAAGTTCCCGGTGGGGCTGTACTCGTGGCCGGGGGTGCGCAGGCCGAGCCCGCCGAACTCGCCGAGCACCGACACGCGGCTGCCGGACGGCCGCGGCGCGTCCGGGCCGGTGTAGACGTGCCAGTCGAGGATGTCACCCGTGCCCGGATCACCCTTGGCGTAACAGCAGTTGACGCCGCTGTGGGGGTTCATCAGGCGGGTAGGGTCGTAGCTTTCCAGGCTGCTGGTGACGCGCTTGGTGTCGTCGAGGTTCCATTCGCCCCAGCCCTCGTTGAACGGCACGTAGGTCACGACGGCGGGCGAGAAGCGGTGCTCGTCGACGATCTCGCGGGCCTCGGTCTCGAACTCGGCGATCTGCGCCGGCGTCCGGGTGAAGTCGTTCCACGTCGTCGAGGGGATGTCCTGCCACACCAGCAGACCCAGCCGGTCGGCCCAGTAGTACCAGCGTGCCGGCTCCACCTTGATGTGCTTGCGGACCATGGTGAAGCCCAGGTCCTTGTGCTTCTGCAAGTCCGACGCCAGTGCCGCGTCGGTGGGCGCGGTGTACAGGCCGTCCGGCCAGAACCCCTGGTCGAGGGTGCCGATCTGGAAGACGAACTCGCCGTTCAGCGTCGGCCGCAGCACGCCGTTGACGACCTTCGTGCCGACCTCGCGCATGCCGAAGTAGCTCACGACCTGGTCGACGGTCGCGCCCGCGGGATCGCGCAGCGACACGCGCAGGTCGTAGAGGAACGGGTCGTCGGGCGACCACCGCCGCGCGCCGGGCACCGGCACGGAGAACTCCGTGAAGCCGCCGGTGGCGCTGCCGACGACGGTCCCGCCGGTCATCGCCTCGGCGAGCACCGAGTAGCCGGTGACGTCACCACGGCCGGACACCCGCACGCGCGCGGTGTTGTCCGCGAGGTTCGGGCGGATGTCGACGTTCAGCACCGACGACGCCGCGGTCGGCTCCAGCCAGACGGTCTGCCAGATGCCGGAGGAGGGCGTGTAGAAGATGTTCGACGGGGTGGTGGCCTGCTTGCCGACCGGCTGTTTCTCGCCGCGGCCGTCGGTGGGGTCGTAGACACGGACGACCAGCTCGTTGGTGCCTCCGTTGAGCTGCGCGGTGACGTCGGTTTCGAAGCGGTCGTAGCCGCCCTTGTGCGTGGCGACCTGCACGCCGTTGACCCAGACCGTGGCCTCGTAGTCGACCGCGCCGAAGTGCAGCTGCACGTGCCGTCCCGCCCACGCCGCCGGCACGGTGAAGGTGCGGCGGTAGAACATCAGGTCGCGGTTGTCGTTGCGCATGATGCCCGACAGCGCCGACTCGACGGGGTAGGGCACCAGGATGCGCTCGGGCAGCGTCTGCCCCAGCGGTGGCGCGGCGTAGCGGTCGACGCTGCCGCCCGCGCCGGTGGCGGGGTTGAGGAACTCCCACTCGCCGTTGAGCGACTGCCACTCGGGCCGCGTCAGCTGCGGGCGCGGGTACTCGGGCAGCGGGTCGGTGGTGCTGACCTGTGCCGTCCACGGCGTGGACAGCGGCGGCGGCTTGGGGGTCACGGCGGCGTGTGCCACGGGAGCCGCGACGGCGGCGCACAGCAGCGTGAGAACCAGGACGGCGAGACGGCGCATCGCGGACTCCTCGGGGACGACGTGGTGCCTCGTTCACGCGCGGGGCCCCTCCGCGGTTGCGTCCGGCGGGAAACCCGTGCCGGATTCGCCTTGATTGCCAAGGATGTGCCCGTCTGGTTACAGTCTGCGCGCTGAGAGCGCTCCCAGGCTTCCCCGACGACGAGGAGATGGTGCATGCGGTCAAGAAAGTTTCACACCGGCGTGGTGCTGCTGGCCGCGGCCGCGCTCACGGTGACGTCCGGGCCGGCGTCCGCCGCGGACTACGAGCGGCTGCTCAACGGGTCCTTCTCCAGCGGCACGATCGACCCGTGGTGGGCCGGGGCCGGGACCACCGGCCGGGTCACCGGCGGCGAGTTCTGCACCAGCGTCACCGGCGGCACCGCCAACGGCTACGACGCGCTCGTCGGCCAGAACGGCGTCCCGTTCGAAGCCGGGCAGCAGTACACCCTGTCCTTCGACGCGCACGCGACCACCAGCCAGCAGATCTCCGCCGTCGCAGGGGAGTCCGTCTCGCCCTACCGGCAGATCGCGCGCGACGACGTGACGGTCACGCCGACGACCCAGCACTTCACCTTCACGTTCACCTCCACCCTCGACTTCCCGGGCGCCGGCAACGGCCAGCTGGCGTTCTGGTTCGGCGGCCAGCCCGCCGACAACACCATCTGCCTCGACAACATCTCGCTGATCGGCGGGGTGGTCCCGCCCGGCGGCCTGCCGCCGACCAGCGGCATCCGGGTGAACCAGGAAAGCTACGTCCCCGGGCTGCCCAAGCAGGCCACGCTGATCAGCGACGCGACTTCGCCGCTGACGTGGACGCTGAAGAACTCCGCCGGGACGGCCGTGGCGACCGGGCAGACCCGGCCGCGCGGTGCGGACACCGCGTCCGGCGAGAAGGTCCACGAGATCGACTTCTCTTCCTACGACACCGAAGGCACCGGCTACACGCTGACCGTCGGCGCCGAGACGAGCTTCCCGTTCGACATCTCGGCGACCGGGCTGCAGAAACTGCGGTACGACGCGCTGGCGTTCTTCTACCACCAGCGCAGCGGGATCGCGATCGACGCCCAGTACGTCGGGGCGACGTATGCGCGTCCCGCCGGGCACGTGAACGTCGCGCCCAACCAGGGTGACGACAACGTCCCGTGCCGGTCGGACCTGAACTGCGGGTACACCCTCGACGTGCGTGGCGGCTGGTACGACGCCGGTGACCACGGCAAGTACGTCGTCAACGGCGGCATCGCGACCTGGCAGCTGCTCGACGAGTACGAGCGCGCGCTGCGGGTCGGGGACGCGAGCGCGCTGGGCGACGGGAAGCTGGCGATCCCGGAACGCGGCAACGGCGTGCCCGACGTCCTCGACGAGGCCCGCTGGGAACTCGACTTCCTGCTGAAGATGCAGGTCCCGGACGGCAAGCCGAACGCGGGCATGGTGCACCACAAGATCCACGACGCGCAGTGGACGGCGCTGCCGACCCGGCCGGAGCAGGACAGCCAGCCACGACGGCTGTCGCCGCCGAGCACCGCGGCCACGCTCAACATGGCGGCGGTCGCGGCGCAGGCGTCGCGGCTGTGGCGGACCATCGACGCGACGTACTCGGCGAAGCTGCTCGCGGCGGCCGAGAAGGCCTACGCCGCGGCGAAGGCCAACCCGAACGTGCTCGCCGACCCGAACGACGGCACCGGCGGCGGGACCTACAGCGACAACACCGTCACCGACGAGTTCTACTGGGCGGCCGCGGAACTGTTCGCCACCACCGGCAAGAGCGCGTACCGCACGGACGTCACCGGGTCCCCGCTGTACCGCGGCGCGAGCTTCAACACCCACGGCTTCGACTGGGGCTCGACCGGCGCGCTCGGCGACATCACGCTCGCACTGGTGCCGACCGACCTGCCCGCCGCCGACGTCGCGGCGATCAAGGCGGCGATCACCACGACCGCCGACAGCCACCTGACGCAGATGGCGTCGATGGGCTACCCGGCGCCGTACCGGACGGCCGACGGCACGTACGAATGGGGTTCCAACGGCCTGGTGGCCAACAACGGCGTCGTGCTCGCACTGGCGTACGACTTCACCAAGCAGGACAAGTACCGCAACGGCGCGTTCGCGGCGCTGAACTACCTGCTGGGCCGCAACCCGGCGAACTACTCGTACGTCGCCGGGCACGGTGACCAGCCGGTCAAGAACGTGCACCACCGGTTCTGGGCCCACCAGCTGGACGCGTCGCTGCCGACCGCGCCGCCCGGTGCGCTGTCCGGCGGGCCCAACAGCGGCCTGCAGGACCCGACCGCGGCACGGCTGCTCACCGGCTGCGCGCCGCAGCGCTGCTTCGTCGACGACATCCAGGCGTACTCGGTGAACGAGGTCGCGATCAACTGGAACTCGGCACTGGCCTGGCTGGCGAACTGGACCGCCGAGAAGTCGCCGGCGCCGCCGGACCGGACGCCGCCCTCGGCGCCGGGCAAGCCGGCCGTGTCCGCGGTGTCCGCCACCGGCGCGACGGTGACGTGGGCGGCGTCGGCGGACCCGGAGAGCGGGGTCCGCAGCTACGACGTCGTCCGCGTGAACGGCTCGTACCGCACGGTGCTGGCGACGGTGCCCGGGACGACGGCGACGCTGACCGGCCTCACGCCCTCGACGGCGTACACGCTGGTCGTGGTCGCCCGCAACGGCGCGGGCCTGACCAGCACGGACTCGCCGTCGGCCCAGTTCACGACGGCACCGGACACGCAGCCGGGCGGGTGCGCGGTGACGTACTCGGCGAACACCTGGAACGGCGGGTTCACGGCCACGGTGACCCTGACCAACACCGGCACGGCGGCCTGGCCGACCTGGACGCTGAAGTTCCCGTTCCCGGGGAACCAGAAGGTGACCCAGGGCTGGTCGGCGACGTGGTCGCAGGCCGGGCCGGAGGTGACCGCGGTGGCCCTGCCGTGGAACGCCTCGGTGGCGCCGGGCAAGTCGGTGTCGATCGGGTTCAACGGGAGTTACACGGGCAGCAACCCCAGCCCGACGGCGTTCACGGTCAACGGGAAGGCCTGCGGCTGACAGGTTTCCCCGAGCGACCCAAGGTGGCCTTCGGTGCGTTGAGCGCACCGAAGGCCACCTTGGGTGCGCCGAGGGCCGCCTTGGCGCACCGCGGTCGGAGGGGCTGAGGTGCGCCACCAGGTCTGCGCTCGGCCCCGTCGGGCAGCAGGTCAGCCGGACTGGCGGGCCCGGGTCACTCGAAGCGGGACGCGATTCCGCGGAGGTGGTCGGGACGCCAGTGCCGTCCGCGGCGGCGGGTCCGCCAGTGCCGTCCGCGGGTGGGGCGCAGCGGTCCGCGAGCCGCCGCGAAGGCCGGGTGGTGCTCGGCGAACTGCTCGGCCGTGATGCTCATCAGCACCGGATAGCGGACTTCGCCGCGCAGCAGCTCGGTGTCGCGCGGGCGGCCCACCTCGCGGAAGCCCAGCTCGCCGTGCAGGGCCAGCGAGGCGAAGTTGCTGCCGTTGATGCTGACCTCGCACGTGCGGTAGCGGCGCTGCTCGAACATGAACGCCAGCAGCACCGCGACGGCGTCGGCCGCGTAACCGCAGCGGCGGTGCTGTGCCCCGATGCCGATGCCGTAGCTGAACCAGCCTGCCGCCGGGTCGGTGCGCAGCCACATCGAGCCGACCAGCGTCCGGTTGTGCAGGGTCTCGATCGCGAACGGGAAGTCGTCGGCCGACCCGGACGGGTGCCGCCGGTGCGTTGCCCAGTGCCGGTAGCCGGCGACCTGCGGGTCGGCGTCGCGGTCGAAGCCCGCGAGGGTGCGCCGGTCCGCCGGGCGGACCTCCCGCAGCCGCACCTTCCGGCCGACCGACCACGGCGTCTCCGCCCCCACCGGCCCGCGCGCATCGATGATCATCGGCGCAAATGATACCGGCCCCGCGGCTCACGGCACCCAGCGGCGGAAGCCGCCTTCGGCGTCGATGACCTGGCCGGTGATCCAGCGGCTCGGCCGGGCGGCCCCACCGGCCCGTGGGCAGCGCCTGCCCGATGCGCCGGGTCAGTTCGGCGTCGGCCCAGCCGCTCACGGCACCCAGCGGCGGAAGCCGCCTTCGGCGTCGATGACCTGGCCGGTGATCCACCGGCTCTCGTCGGAGGCCAGCCAGCGGACCAGGCGCGCGACGTCGGCCGGGCGGCCCCACCGGCCCGCGGGCAGCGCCCGCCGGACGCGCCGGGTCAGTTCGGCGTCGGCCCAGCCGGTGTCGACCGGCCCGGGGTTGACGGTGTTGACCGTGATCCCGCGGTCGATCAGCGCGTCGGACAGCGTGAGGGTCATCTGGTGGATGGCGCCCTTGCTGACCGCGTACGGGATCTCCCGGCTCATCGGCGCGAGGTGCTGGCCGGAGGTGAACAGGACGATCCGCCCGCCGGGCCGCTCGTCGTCGTGCGCGGCGGCGAACGCCTGGGCCAGCAGCACGCTCGCCCGGGCGTTGACCGCCCAGGTCAGGTCCAGCTCGGCGGCGGTGACTTCGGCGAGGGTCCGGTTCGAGCTGCGCGCGTGGTTGGCGACGACGACGTCGACCGCGCCGAACGCGGCCACGGCGGCGGCCACGACCCGCGCGGGTGCCTGCGGATCGGCGAAGTCGGCCGCGACGTGCCGCAGCCGGGGTCCCGCCCCGCCGAGCAGCTCGACGATCCCGGCGTCACCGGCCGGATCGGCGCCCCACGGCTGTTCGGCATCGGCAGGCGACCACGAGTGCACCAGCACCGAGGCGCCGGCGGCCAGCAGCTCCCTGGCCACAGCGAAGCCGATCCCGGCCCGGCGGCTGACCCCGGTGACGATCGCGACGCGGCCGGTCAACGCTGTGTTGTCCATTTGCCGGACCGTACCGCCGCTTCCGCGGATGCCGGAACGGTTTCCGGCCATGGCGAAAACCGTTCGCCGATCCCCGGGCCGCCGGTTAGCCTGAGGCGCTTTGCCCGGTCGTGAAAGGAATCCCATGTGCCGTCTGCTGGGGGTGGTCACCGGCACGCCGGTGCCGCTGGCCGAGTCGCTCGGCTCGCACGCCGGGGCGTTCCGTGAGCTGTCCGCGGAACACTGCCACGGCTGGGGTGCTGCGCACACCGGCTCCGCCGGGTTGACCGTGGTCCGGCACACCACGCCCGCGCGGGAGGGCGCGGAGTTCGCCGAGCTGGCCGCCCGTGAGACCGACGCGGCCGTGCTACACATCCGGCTGGCCAGCCCGGGAATGCCGCTGCGGGCGGTCAACACGCATCCGTTCAGTGCCGACGGCGCCGCGTTCGTCCACAATGGTCACTTCCTGCCGCCGGACGTCCTGGACGGCCTGGCGGCCGAGCCGCAGGGCAACACCGACAGCGAGCGGTACTTCCTGCGGGTGCTGGCCCTGCTGCGCGACCACGAACCACCCGCGGCGATCGCGACCGCGGCGGCCGAGATCGCCGGGCAGGCGGAGTTCAGCAGCCTGAACTGCCTGCTGCTCACCGAACAGGCGCTCTACGCCTACACCCAGCACGATCCGGACAGTCCGGTGAGCCGCCGCCGGGGCGCGGACTTCTTCGACCTGCGCTACCGCGTGGAGCCGGGCCGGGTGCTGGTCGGGTCCACTGGCTGGCCGCAGGACGGGTGGCAGGTGCTGCCGCAGCGGCACGTTCTGGAGGTCGAGCGGAAGAGCCTGCGTGTCGCGGTTCACGCCCCTCGGCCTTATTCCTCCACAATGGACTGAAGCAGCTCCGCGGCCAGCTTGCCGGCGGGCCGGGCCCACTGGTGGCGCAGGGTGCGGAACAGCGCCGCGGCGCGCACGCCCGGCCAGGCTTCGGGCAGCAGTGCGGGCGGCAGGACCGGGTCGCGGCGGATGAGCAGGAGCCACTCCGCGCCCAGGAGGGTGCGCTGGGCCAGCTCGTCGGGCCCGCCGCCGTCGTCGCCGGTCCATCGCTGGAGGAACTCCTCGTAGCCTGCCGCGATCTCCGGCAGGTCCCACGCCTCGCGGGCGATCCGGGCCGGGTCGGTCCACATGAAGGGTTCCGCGCGGAACACCTCGGCGTGGTCGAGCAGGTCGAGTTCGGCCAGTGCCGGCGAGATGTCGGTGGCCGACGTCGAGACCCACAGGCCGCTGCGCAGCAGCCCGAACCCGAACCAGCCCAGCCGGGTGCGCAGGGCGTGCCGGTCCGCGCGGCGGCTCTCCGGCACCGAAAAGCTCAGCAGCGTCCACCGGCCGTCCCAGTGCCGGTCGACGACGTCGCCGTCGAGCTTGCGCTGCCCGTCGCGCAGCACCGCGGTGCCGTGCTCGGTCAGCCCGAGGAACGCTTGGCGGCCTCGGCGGACGGTCCGCAGCAGCCCGCGGCGGCTCATCCGGCTGAGCGTCGCCCGGGTCGCGTGTTCGCCGACGCCGAGGCGGCCGAGCACGGCGAGCACGCCCCCGGTCGACACGGCGATCCCGCGGTCCAGGACGTGGTCGCCGAAGAGTGCGAGCAGCAGCGTCTCCGGCCGTACGGCCGGTCCGTGCCCGCCGTCGGGGAGCGCGTCGGCTGCCGGCATGCGCCACCTCCTCGCCAGATCCACCGCCGCCCAACCTACCTCGGAACACGAATTCGTCATGTCGGTGACGATCAACGGCGACGTGTCGAACTTTCTTGTCACATAAGCACACATCGAAACTTTCGGACCCGAAATTCATTCGATGAATCGTTGACGGTCGTCGTCGATATGCCTACTCTCGCTGAGGCGAGGGGGATCGCCGACCGGAGGTCACCGATGAGTGGATTCAGAACGGCGTTCGTGACAGTGGCCAGCATCCTGCTACTCGGCCTCGCCGGGCTCACCGCGCCGGCGTCGGCCGCGTCCCTGGTGGAGGTCACCGGCTTCGGGAACAACCCTGGCGGGATGCGGATGCACATCTACGTGCCGGACTCCCATCCGGCCAAGCCCGCGATCGTGGTCGCCATGCACGGGTGCGGCGGATCGGGTCCCGGCTTCTACTCCGGCAGCGAGTTCGCCTCGCTCGCCGACCGGTACGGGTTCCTCGTGATCTACCCGAGCGCCCAGCAGCAGGCGGGGTTCGGCAAGTGCTTCGACACCTGGTCCGACCCGGCGAAGCGCCGCGGCGGCGGCAGCGACCCGGTGTCGATCGTGTCGATGGTGACCTACGCCGAGCAGCGCTACGGCGGCGACCCGGCCCGCGTCTTCGCGACCGGCTCGTCGTCCGGCGGCATGATGACCAACGAGATGCTCGCGCTCTACCCCGACGTGTTCAAGGCGGGCGCGGCGTTCATGGGCGTCCCGTTCGCGTGCTTCGCGAACGCCGCGGACTTCCCGCCGTGGTCCAGCAAGTGCACGGGCGGCAGCATGAACCGCACCCCGCAGCAGTGGGGTGACGCGGTCCGGCAGGCGTACCCGGGTTACACCGGTCCCCGCCCGCGGGTCCAGCTGTGGCACGGCACCGCGGACACGCTCGTGCCGTACTCGCTGCTGCAGGAGGAAATCGAGCAGTGGACCAACGTGCTGGGCCTGAGCCAGACACCGACGTCGACGGACACGCCCCAGGCGAACTGGAACCGCCGCCGTTACGCGGACAGCTCCGGCAAGGTGCAGGTGGAGGCGTACAGCATCCAGGGCGCGGGCCACAGCCTGCCGTCGACCGGCATGGCCGCCGCCGCGATCGCGTTCTTCGGCCTGTCCGGCTGAAGACCCCCGGCGCACCCCGGCGGCTGGAAGAATCGCCGGGGTGCCCGGATCCCTCACCCCAGGCCCGAGCCGTGCGCACGAACGGATGCGCCGGCTCGGGCTTCCGCTGCTCACGCTGTCCGGTCTGCTGCTCGTCGGCTACGTGACGCTCTCGGACACGCTGGAGCCGGTGTCGGTTCCGCTGCTCTGCGCGGGACTGGCGTGCTGTTTCCTCGGCCCGGCGCTCAGGTACGGCATGCGTGAGGACGACCGGGCACACCTCGGGCGGGAACGGGCCGGTGTGATCACCGAGTATCTCGGCAGCCCGGAGTTCGACGTCTTCGACCTCTGGTCCGCGCGGCTGGCGTTGCGCGTGCTGACCGAAGAGGCGCTCGCGGACCCGGACATCAACCGGGCGCTGGCCGAAGAGCGACTGAAACGCGACGACGTCCGGCGGAGCCTGTACGCCGACGCCTCGCTCGTCGGCCGGATCCGCATCGCGCAGGACCGGGCGAGCGGTGTGCCGGCTCCGCCGTCGCGGTCCTTCACCGCCGGGCAGTATGCGCTGCTGTTCCTGGTTGCGGCGGGCGGCGTCGGCTACCTGACACTGATGAGGGCCGCCTGGCCGCTGCTTCCGCTGCCGTGGCACGTGGTCGCGGTGGCCGGGCTGGTCGGGGTGACGGCCTTGTCGGCCCGGGTCGTCATGCGGCACATGGCCGGAGCACAGCGGGGTGAGCCGCGGCCGCATCCGGATCTGCTGCGCCTCGGCGACCGGCACGCCGAGCTGATCGCGGAACTCGTCGTGCCGGCGATCCACGAGTTCGTGCGCTCCCACCGTTCCGTGCGCTACGGGACCAAGCTCGTCCACACCGGTGATTCGGCACTCGAGGGGGACGGCGAAGTCGTCGTGACCGCAGGGACGGAACGGCTGCGGCGCATCATCGAGCGGGCCGAGTCCGGGGCGGTGGCCCTCGCCGGCTCGCGCGGGGTGGGCAAGACGACCGCGATCGAGGCCGTCCGCGACGGCAAGCTGCGCACCGCAGGCCTGCCACCGCTGGTCGTCATGGCCTCGGCGCCGGCGAACTACGAAGCCCGCGACTTCGTGCTGCACCTGCACGCCCTGATCTGCCAGACCGTGATCGACCGGACGTCCCAGGCACTGGCGCCGATACTGCCGCGCACCAGAGGCGAACGCCGGGCGGCGCTGCGCCGGGGTGCGGGTGCCCTGGCACTGGTGCTCGCCTGCCTCGGTGGCGCACTGCTGCTGTGGGGTGTTCCGGCGGCCCGGTTCGCGGCGGAACTCGGCAGGCTCGGCGCGGCGGTGGCCGCGGACCTGCCGTCGTCCGCGCAGGTACTGTGGACCGGGCAGCCGCCGTCGCACGTCGTCGCGCTGGGCCTGATCGCCCTCGCCGCCGGGCTGCTTGCCGCGTTCGTGGTCCGGGCACCGCTCGGCGGGCTGATCGTCGTCGGCGCCCGACGCCGCCACCGCGACCTCTTCGAACTGCGGCGGTCGGCGCTGCGGCAGCTGTCGCGCACGAGGTTCCTGCAGACGCACACCACCGGCTGGTCGGGCAAGCTGACCCTGCCGCTGAAGGGCGAGGCGGGCCGGACGTGGTCGACGCAGCGGGCGGAGCAGCAGCTGACCCATCCGGAGGTGGTCGAGCAGCTGCGGTTGTTCGCCGGCGAGAGTTCGCGGACGCTGCGCGAGCACGAGCTGATCGGCCGCATGGTCATCGCGATCGACGAGCTGGACAAGATCGGCGAGCCGGAGAAGGCGCACCAGTTCGTCAACGACGTCAAGGGAATCTTCGGCGTCCCGGGCTGCCTGTTCTTCGTGTCGGTTTCCGACGACGCCGTGCTCGACTTCGAACAGCGCGGTCTCGGTGTCCGCGACGCGTTCGACAGCGCCTTTTCGGAAATGGTGCGGCTGGAGCACTTCACGCTCGACGAAAGCCGCCAGTGGGTGGTGTCGCGGGTTCCCGGCGTCACGGAGCAGTTCTGCTACCTCAACCACTGCCTGTCGGGCGGCCTGCCGCGGGAGCTGCGCCGCTACACCGTGGAGATGCTGGACGTGGCCGCCCGCGACCACGAGCCGGGCCTGGCCACGGTGACCCGGGCCCTGGTCGGGCGGGACCTGGCGAGCAAGATCCACGCGCTGGTCGGGTTACTGGGCACGTTCGCCGCGGAACCCGAGCACGTCGCCCTGACGGCGCGGCTGCTGGCGATCCGCGACACGACCGGTGCCCTGGAGCTGGCGAGGATGGCGGAGGACCTGGTCGGCGAGACGGTCGACACGACGGTGCGGCCGACCGACGTCGTCCGCTGGAACGCCGGCTGTTTCACGCTGTTCTGCGCCACGCTCCTCGAGGTCTTCGACGACTCGCTCGGCCACGAGTCGCTCACGCGGGAGTTCGACCAGCTGGCGCTGGCCCGCCGGCAGATGGCCGCCCACCCGCAGCTGGCGTGGCGGCGGCTGGCGGACTTCCGCAAGGCGCGGAACCTGGCGTGAGCGACCGTGGCCGGGTTCAGCCGACCAGGACCTCCTCCCGCACCGCGTCCGCGAAGGCGGTGTCCTCGACGTCCTCGGTGAACGGGGTGAAGGTGAACCGGACGCCACCGCCGTCGGTCACCGGCTTGACGATCCCGGCGGTGCCCGGCCGGTCCAGGCGGGCGAGCAGCCGAGCCAGCTCTTCGGGCGCGCCGAGGGGCTCGGTCCGGCACTGGGCGAGCGTGCGGTGCAGGATGCCGATGTCCCACCCGCTCCCGGCGGCCCCGCTGCCGGCGGGAACGGAGACGGTGGCGGCCAGCAGCCACCGCGGCGCCTTCCCGGGCAGCGACGGCGTGGCATGCGAGGTCAGGCCGACGACCTGGTCGGCACGCAGGAGACCGTCGCTGAGGGTGCGGATCCAGACCTTCTCCAGCCCCATGGGGTTCGTCCTCCGTTCGGGCACACGTCAGCGCTGATTGGCACTCGACCGCACCGAGTGCCAATTCTGATTTAGCGCCGACCGAGGCGACGTCGCAACCATCGCCGGGATGAGGCAGCAGACGTGCCGATCGCATCGGCGAGTTCCCGCATGCTTCAGCGCGCCAGTGCGGCGACGACTCCCTGGGCGAGCTGGTTCGCCTTGGCACACGACGCCGTGACTTCCTCACCGGTGGGACTGTTGTACACAGTGCCGATTCCCTGGTTCGGGGCGATGTCGACGATCACCTGGCAGGAGGTGGAACCGCCGTCGGTGCCGGTGCCGGGAATCCATTCACCGGCCGGATAGCCGGCCACCGAAGCCGGTATCACCTCGCTACCGGTTCCGGTGACGAGCGGGAGCGGCCGTGCTCCGGGATAGAACCGGACTTCGGCCGCGGCGGACAACGGCGGTCCGCTCGAGAGCCGGCATTGGGACTGGTCACCGGCGCCGGGAAGAACGGTGTTGTGCGCCTCCGCTCGCTGGGCCAGGCCGAGTTGTACGGTGAGGCCGGCGGGTACGCCGGAACAGGGACTGGCGAGATAGCGGGCAGCATCGAGCGGCGCCTCGGTCATCGGAGCCGGCGCGGACGTGGTCGGGACCGGCTCGCCCTGACCGCTGCAGCCCGTCGCGGCCAAGGCAATGACGACGCCACCCAGCGCGGCTCGTCGGATCCGGTCAGCCATCGAGACGCCTCTGGGACTGGACGCCGGTCGGTGCGTGCTGTTCGACCGGTTTCCGGTGCTCCCGGGCGCCCCTCGGAACGGAACTATTCCAGTCACCCCTTGTTGAAGCCATTTCACCGGGCCTCCCCGCCCTCGGCGTCCGGTGCCGCCCACCATAGCCGGGTGCGCCGGATCTGTAACTTTCAGCCACCGGACGAGGCAGCGCGTCAGACTTTGAGCTGGCCGTTTCGAGGAAATCGACGGCGGCCGGAAATCGCGGTGGTTGGCCGTACCCCTCCGGTGATCTTACCGTGCGTCATCGGCCGGTCGTCCGAGGAGGCACAGCACATGCGAGGTGTTCTTTCCCGAGCCGTGGCCATCGTCGCGGCGGTTCTTGGTGTGGTGGCCGCTCCGCAAGCGTCTGCGGCCGCCAACCCGTACCAGCGCGGACCCGATCCGACGCTCGCGAGCGTGGCGGCGCCGTACGGCCCGTTCGCGACGGCGCAGGCGAAGATCCCGCCGGGCAACGGGTTCAACGGCGGATACGTTTACTACCCGGTCGACACGCGCTTCGGCACCTGGGGTGCCGTGGCGATCGTGCCCGGTTATTCCGCCCTCTTTGCCAACGAAGAAGCCTGGATGGGGCCGAGGCTGGCGTCGTTCGGGTTCGTTGTCCTCGGCATCGAGACGCTCAGCCGGACCGACAGCGCCGACGCCCGCGCGATGCAGCTGCTTGCCGCGCTCGACTACCTGGTGCAGAAGAGCCCGGTGCGTGCCCGGGTGGACGCGGGCAGGCTGGGCGTCATCGGTCATTCGGCCGGTGGTGCGGGCGCGTTGCTCGCGGCCCTGCGGCGCCCGTCGCTGAAGTCGGCGGTCGGGCTCGCGCCCGGGTCTCCGGTGGGCAACCTCGACCTGGCCGGTGACCAGGTGCCGACGATGTTCATTTCGGGTCAGCGCGACCCGGTCGTGACCCCGGCGTACCTCGACCGGCTGTACGCGACGATGCCTGCGGCGCTGAAGAAGGCCTACGTGCAGATCGCGGGCGTGGACCACCTGTTCACGACCCGGCCGAACACCGTCGAGATGCGCACGCTGGTGCCGTGGCTGAAACTGGCGCTCGACCGGGACACCCGCTACGAGCGGTTCCTCTGCCCGACAGTGGCGGACGCCACGGGCATTTCGCTGTACCGCAGCACCTGTCCTCTGTAGACACCGGTCGTGAGTGGTAATTCGGGGTCTAACCCGAATTACCACTCACGACGACTGCGGCAGACCGTGGAGCAGGAGGTTCGTGACGGTGTCGGCCACGCGGTCGTCTCCCGCGGGGAGGGCGTGGTTGAGCCCGGCGAGCATGGCCCCCACCGCCGCCGCTACCAGCTCCGGGTCGGCCACGCCTCGGGCCTCCAGATGCCGTCGCAGCGGGGCCGTCCAGCCGGTCAGTTCACGCCACAACGTTCCCGACGCCGGAGCCGCCGCGACCGCCGACTGCAGCAGGGCGATCGCCGTCGGGCGGTGGGTTCTCAGCGCCGTCCAGCAGGCCGTGACGTGCGCGCGGATCGCGTCGTCGCCGTCCGGGGACGGCGGCGCCGACTCGGCGAGTTCGTGGCGCAGCGCGGCGAGGAGTTCTTCCTTGCCCGCGAAGTGCCGGTAGAACGACCCCACGGCCCGCCCGGCCGCGGCGGCGATGTCGGCGATCCCCGTGTCGGGATATCCGCGTTCCCCGAACAGCCGCTTCGCCGCGGCGAGTAGGTCGGCCCGCGTCCGGACGGCGAGTTCGGTGCGCCTGCCCATCAGCCCGTCAGGTGGGGAGGAGGTGCGCGGCGGATTCGCGCAGCTGGTCCCGCACGGCGCCGAGGTCGACGCCGAGGAGGGTGTGGCCGCGTTTGCGCCAGCGGCCGGCGATCATGACCGCCTCGACGGCGGACGCGTACAGCGCCGACGCGACCGGGTTTGCCGTGGCCCCTTCGAGGACGACGAGGTCGGCCTGCATACCCGGCTCGATCCGGCCGACGCGGTCGGCGAGGCCGAGTGCGCGTGCGCCTTCGACCGTGGCCCAGGACAGCGCCTGCTTGGCGGTGATCGTCGCGGTGAACGAGAACGATCCGGTGGCCTGCCGGTGGTCGTCGTGGTCGTGACCGCGCTGGTGTGCCAGGGCGATCCGGGCCGCGGACAGCACGTCGCCGGGCGTGACCGCGTCGGTGTCGGTGCCCAGCGATGGTGCGGAACCCAGCTGGAGCAGCTGCCCGGTGAGCGGAAAGCCGTGGCCCTGGCCGAGTTCGTTCTCCGGCGTGCTCGTGAAGCTCGCGCCCGCGTCGACGAGCGTCTTGAGCCAGTCGCCGGTGAGCCCGGCGCCGTGGACGACGTTCGTGGCGGGGCTCAGCAGCCCGGCGTCCCGCACCGCCTCCCAGCCGGGGCCCGGCTCGCCGCCGCTCTGGTGCATCGAAACCACGAGCCCACGCTCGGCCGCGGCACGGAAGTCGGCGACCGCGGTGTCCGGAGTGGACAGTTGCGGGCCGCGGACGGCCATGCCGAAGGTCAGCAGCGGGCCGCCGGTCAGCCGGTCGATCTCCCCGGCGGGATGGGTCGCGTCGGGCGCGGAGTACGGCGTGCCGTGGAGGAACACCCCGCGGATGCCGGACGCGCGGAGGCCGTCGAGCGCCGCGTCGGTGTGGTCCGGGGTGGGCGTGTTGTGGCACCAGTCGCCCAGGGTCGTCGTGCCGCGGTCGAGCTGGCTGAGCGCACCGGCCAGCGTGCCGATCCGCATGTCCTCGGGACGGTAGTGCCCGGCCACCGCGCCGTGCAGGCGGCCGAGGTAGTCGGCCAGCGTCCAGTCCGCACCCACGCCGCGCAGCGCGGTCTGCCACGTGTGCAGGTGGGCGTTGACCAGGCCGGGCAGGACGATCCGGCCGCTCACGTCGACGACCTCCGCGCCGGTCGCGTCGAGCCGTTCGCCGACCCCGGCGACACGGTCGTCTTCGACGAGGACGTCGGCGCGTTCGGCGTCGGGCCGGTCAGGGGCCATGGTGATCACGTGCGCGCCACGCAGCAGGATGCGGCTCATGCGGGCACCTCCGGGATCATCGTGCGGACGGCTTCTCGGGTCGAGGCCAGGAAGTCCCGGGTCGCGATGTGGCCGAGATAGCCGTCGGGCCGGACCAGCAGGAGCGTGTCCCCTTCGACGCCGTAAGCGCGGCGGAAGCTGCCCGGTCCGTCGACGGTGATCCGCCGCAGCGGCGCTCCCGTGGCGGGCCAGCCGAGTTCGTCGCTTGCCGCCGCGGCCTTCGAGCCGTACGCGACGAGCGTGAAGTGCGGTCCCCGGAAGATGTCGAACAGCCGTGACCCGCCCAGGTCGGCGTCCGGCGCGCGGTCGCCGACCTGCAGTGTGGTCGTGCGGTCGGTTCCGGCCGGGGCGAGCGGACCGCCGTGGTAGGTCAGCGAAAGCTGCTGTTCGTCCTTGCCGCGGCGCAGGCTCGACGGATCCAGCTTGGCGATCCCGGCGTACTTCTTCGTGGACAGGCCGAGCACGCCCGCGGCGATCGGCAGGCGCTCGGCTTCGTAGCTGTCCAGCAGCCACGGGTCGGCTCCGGCGAGGACCTGGGCGAGCTTCCAGCCGAGGTTGTACGCGTCCTGGATGCCGGTGTTGAGGCCCTGCGCGCCCGCCGGGGTGTGCACGTGCGCGGCGTCGCCGGCGAGGAAGACCCGCCCGCGGCGGTAGGCCTCGGCCAGGCGGATGTTGGGCCGGAACACCGACCGCCACCGGACGTCGCGCACGGCGATGTGCCGGTTGCCGGTGTGCGCCCGGATCCGCCGGGTGACCCCCTCCTCGCCCTCGGGCGGCTCTTCGTCCGGGGCCAGGCGGATCATCCACTGGAACAGCTCGGTCCCCGGGAGCGGGCAGGCACCGGCGAACCGGCCCCGCACGCCGGGCCAGATGTGCCAGCGGTCGCGGGACAGGCCGTCGGTGACGGCGTCCACGATGAGCATCCGGTCCTGCTCGTGGGTCTCGCCGAGGAAGCCGAGGCCGAGGAGCTTGCGGACGGCGCTCGAACCGCCGTCGGCGCCGACGAGGTAGCGGGCGGTGATCCGTTCGGTGCCCGCGTCCCCGGTGACGGTGGCGGTGACCGACGAGCCGTCCTGCTCGAACGCGGTGAGTTCCCGGCCGTAC
Source organism: Amycolatopsis melonis (assembly GCF_040064235.1). NCBI lineage: Bacteria > Bacillati > Actinomycetota > Actinomycetes > Pseudonocardiales > Pseudonocardiaceae > Amycolatopsis > Amycolatopsis melonis. Next base: position 201,974 of record NZ_JBDZYD010000018.1, on the reverse strand, counting down.
TCGACCTTCCCGCCGAGCTGCTCCAGCCGGTCGTGCAGCACGGCGTCGGTGCGGTACTGCGGCATCAGCCGGGTGTTCGGATACGGGACGTCGGTGCTGCGGTCGCGGTTGCGGAACATCCGCCACGGCAAGGTCAGCGGGCCCAGGTGTATGCCGAGGCGCGGGTAGTCGCTGCTGCCGGCGAGGACGTCGCCGAGCACGCCGAGGTCGTCGAACACCTCCAGCGTCCGGGGCTGGATGCCCTTGGCCCGCGAGCCTTCGAAGGAGTGCGGGGCCTTGTCGACGACGCGGACGGCCAGGCCGCGGCGGGCCAGGTCGATTGCCAGTGTGGTGCCTGCCGGGCCGGCGCCGGCGATCAGGACGTCGAGGGGTGCGTTCATGGTTCGAGCCGATCCGGGTGCGGAACGGTGAACGACGCGAGCAGGTCGCCGACGTCGTCCGGCCGTTCGAAGGGGGCCATGTGGCCGCAGTCGGTGATGACGTGCGTCTGCCGCGGGCGCAGCAGGTCGTGCACGGTGTCGAGATGGGTGATCGGGGTGACCTGGTCGTCGTCGCCCCACACCAGCAGGACCGGCAGCCCGAGGCTTCCCGTCCTGCGGAACAGGTCCTGCCGCTCGTACAGCGGGAAGTCCTGCAGCGTCTGGAAGAACGCGTGGAGGGAGCCTTCACACCGGTAGGCGTCCAGCACCATCGCGGCCAGTTCCTCCGCGCGACCGGGGTCGCGGACGTTGTGCCCGAGGTGGTCCTCCAGCAGCCCGCGGCCGAAGCGCCGGGCGATGAACCCGCCCACGACGTCGTTGCCCAGCAACCGTTGCGCCAGTGGCCGCCGGGCCAGCCCGGCCGGGCCGACGATCGAGAGCGTGGCCACGGTTTCGGGCGACAGGTTCGCGTGGGCCATCGCGACCAGGGCCCCCATCGACGTCCCGACCACGTGCCGCGGTGCGGTGAGATCCAGCGCCGAGGTCAGTTCGGCGAGCTGGCGGACGAACAGCGTTTCGTCGTAGCGGCCCCGGATCCGGTCGGAGTAGCCGCGGCCGTAGGCGCTGTAGGCCAGAGTGCGCAGACCACGGGCGTGCAGCCGCGCGGCCACACCGTCCCAATAGGACAGTGGGATCGTGAGACCGCCGACCAGCACGGCGAGTTCCCCCGTTTCCGGACCGGTCAGCTCGTAGTGCGTCACCCCGTCGGACAGGGTGACGAAGCTGCCGCGCAGCGCCCGCCGCGTTTCCGGGTCGAGCCTGCGGTCCTCGTCGGACGCGACGAAGTACTTCATCGGAGGAACTCCCTGATCGCGGCGGCGACCCAGTCCGGGTCCTCTTCCGGCAGCAGATGACCGCCGCCGGGATGGACGCGCTCCTGGGCACCCGGGATGTCGCGGGCGAAGTGCTGGCCGTCGACGGCGGCGCTGCGCAGGACCAGTGTCGGTACGGAGATCTTCGGGATCTCGGCGCTGCGGTCCGGCTGGTCGGTGTTCGCGAAGTCGACGAAGGCCGACCGGTTCCCCGGCAGGCCGGTGAGCGCGTGCACCCGGTCGACCATGGCGTCGTCCACGATCGCGGTGTTCGTCCCGACGGCTTCCCGCAGCCCGCGCGCGGTCGCGCCGCGCGGCAGCCAGCGCCGCAGCAGCGGGCGCAGGAGCGGGTTCCGGGCGAGCCGCAGGCCCGCGGGCAGCGTCTTTTCCGGGTAGCCGGTGGCGTTGATCAGCACCAGCGCGTCCACCCGCTCGGGAGCGTCGAGGGCGAGGTTCCACGCGATGTTGCCGCCGAGCGAGTTGCCGGCCACGGCGAACCGCGGCACGCCCAGCGCGGTCATGAAGCGCGCGATCGTGCTCGCGTAGGTCCGGACGCGGTAGTCGCGGTCGGGCCGCGGTCCGGTCCGCCCGAAGCCGGGCAGGTCCGGGCGGATGACGTCGTGGGACACCGCCAGCAGCGCCGCGACCCGCTCGAAGCCCTCCAGTGACGACCCGCTGCCGTGCAGCAGGACTACGGCAGGCCCCTGACCTGCGCGGACGTAGTGGACGCGCTGGCCGTCCACCGGGATCGACTGGGTGTTCGTCATAATGGCAACAGTGTTGCCGTTATTGTCGGGGGTGTCAACCGGACGGCATACTGGCGGGCGTGACCAGTTCGTCTCCGCCCGCCGCGGCCACCCGACGCTCGCGGGGCCGCCCCGCCGTCCCGCTGGACCGGATCCTCGCCACGGCCCTGCAGCTCGTCGACGAGGAAGGCGCCGAAGCCCTGTCGATGCGGACCCTCGCCCAGCGGCTCGAATCCGGCACGGCCACGCTGTACCGCCACTTCGGCAACCGGGCGACGCTGGTCACGCACGTCATCGACCGCGTCTTCGGCGAGGTGGACCTCGACGCCGCGGCACTGGCGGACCTGACCTGGGACCAGGCATGCCGGACGGTCGCGCAGGCGATGTTCGAGACGCTCGGACGGCATCGGAGGATCGCGCCCCTGCTCATCGAGCAGACGCCGACCGGGCCGAACGCGATGCTGCTGCGCGAACGCTGCCTGGCCGTCCTGCTCGGCGCCGGGTTCCCGCCGGAGTTCGCCGCCCGCGCCTACGCCACGCTCGCGCGTTACGTCCTCGGCTTCGCGATCCAGCTCACCGGATCGGGCGACACCGGCGAGCGGGCACGGGCGCTCTTCCAGGACGTGCCGCCGGACCGGTTCCCGGCGACCCTCGCGGTCGCGGGCTCGCTGCCGGTGCCGCTGGCGGAGGAGTTCGCGTTCGGGCTGGACCTGATCGTCGAGGGCCTGCGCGCGGCCGCACCAGTCGGCTGACGGAGTGCCCGGCGACAATCACGACGACTCGCTGTGTCGTTGGCGTGCCCTAGGGTAGCGTCGACAGCTCGGCTTGCGGGGAGGAGACGAGAGCGTGGTTACCGGCGGGGACGAGGGAATCTTCCAGCGGGTCGGGCCCGTGCCGGCCGTGTGGACCGCGGATCCGCCGGTGCCCGGGTACACCGACCGCACTGAGCAGCTGGCGGAGCTGCGGCAGTTCGCCGACCAGGTCCGGGCTGCGCCCGCCGTGGTCGCCGTGCACGCCCGGCCGGGGATGGGCAAGACCGCGTTCCTCCGCCAGGCCGCGGCCGTGCTGCGGGACCGCTTCGACATCTGCCTCCAGGTGGACTTCGCCGCCTGGCACCGCGACGGCCGCGTCGACATGGACGGTGTCCTCGGCGGGATGCTGGAGGCCCTTTACGTGGCACAGCAGTGGATTCCGGCCGACCCGGCCGGACGGCACCGCCGGTACCTGTCCCTGCTGGAGGGACAGCGGGTACTCGTGCTGCTGGACAACGTCACCGAACCCGCCCAGGTCGAGTACCTGATCCCCAATTCCGCGCACGCTCTCGTGCTGGTCGCGAGCCATGTGCGGCTGCACGACCTGGTCGCCACGCACCGGGCGGAACTGCGTCATCTGACCGGGTTGAGCACCCGGCACGGGGTGGAACTGCTGGAGGTCATCGGCGTCGGCGAGCGGGTCAAGGCCGAGCCGGGGGAGACCGAGCGGCTGGTCGAAATCTGCGGTGGCTCGCCCCACGGGCTGCAGATCGCGGCGGGACGGCTGCGGTTCCAGCCGTGGCTGTCGGTCGCCGAGCTGGTTGCCGAACTCGAATCCGAGGTCGTCTCGAACGCCGGCGATCCAGCCCGGACGGAGGGACGCCACGAGATGACGAAAGGACTCGACTCCGCCTACCGCGCGCTGGACGCCGATGCCGCGAGCCTGTGCCGCCGGCTCGCCGTTCTTCCCGGCCGCGAGTTCCCGGAACGGATCATCGCGGCGGCGGCAGGCATCCCGGTCCGCGTCGCACGTCCGCGGATCGGCGTGCTGGTCGCCATGGACCTGCTCGAACAGGTCGACGGCGGGTTCCGGATGCCCGACCTCGTGCGGATGTACGCCGCCGGGGCCGCGGCTGCGGAGGACGATCCCGAAGAGCTGGACCGGTGCCGGGCCCGGGTGGTCCGGGCCTGGTGCGCCGAGGCGATGGCGGCGGACCGGGCCGTGCTGCTGGACCGCTATCGCGTGCCGGACTCCTTCGAGCCCGTCGCGGAGAGCGAGACGGCCGGGCTCGGCAAGAAGGCGGCACTCCGCTGGTTCGGCCGGTGGCACGGCAGCCTGCTCGACGTCCTTCGCCACGCCGAAGCACAGCAGCTGGACACCGAGGCCTGGCAGCTGTTCGAGGCGATGTGGCCGTTCTACAGCACGCACTCGTACCTGCAGGCCTGGCTGGAAGCGGGCGCCCTGGCGGTGACGTGCGCCCACCGCGCCGGGGCCGTCGCCGCCGAGGCGCGGGTCCGGTGCCTGCGTTCGCGGGCTTCCATGAACCAAGGGGACTTCGCCGCCGCGGCAACGGATCTCGACGAGGCACGACGGCTGGCCGAGACCGTCGACGACGGCCGCCGGCTGCTGGCGTCGGTGTGCGACTTCAGCGGCCAGCTTGCGTACCGGCAGCAGGACTTCGAGCGCGCGCTCGCCGACTTCGCGCAGGCGCTGGCCATCAGCGAGGACCTCGGGGACGAGCGCGGGACCGGGCTGCAGGCGCAGTTCTGCGGCCGCAGCCTGGGGCGGCTCGGCCGGTACGGCGAAGCGCTGACGGCGTTGGACCGCGCGAAGCTCCTGCTGGAGCGAGCCGGGGACACGCGGGCGTTGTCCCGGACGGCCTTCAGCCGGGGCGAGGTGCTGCTGGCGGCGTCGCGGGAGGCGGAGGCGGTGACCAGCCTGCACGAGGCCGTCGAGATCGCGAACGGGCTCGAGGCGAGCGAGCTGGTCGTCAAGCCGCTCGAGCTGCTCACCGAGCTGGCGCGGCGAAACGGGGACCAAGCCGCCGAGCGGGGATACCTGACGGCGGTGGTCGAGCTGCACCTCGCGGGCGGTTCACCGGACGCGGCGCGGTACCAAGCCCGGCTTCAGGAACTGTCCGAAGAGGACTGAACGAACGCCACGACCGCACTGGTACGGCCGGCACTGACCCGCAACGGGACGTCCAGGGAAAGCCCGCGCACGAACAGGGAGTACAGCGCGGACGCGGCAAGCCGCGTGTCCCAGGCCGCCGAGGAGCGGTGCCGGATCGTCGCGGTGAACGACCGGCCGTCGCGCAGCCACAGCAGCATCACGTCGGGAGACGGCGAGCACGCCACGAGCCGGCATCCGGGATGGCGGGCCAGCGTGCCGCGGGCCCAGGTTTCCGGATCCCGGTCCCGGAACGGGGTTTCGACGAGCACGGCAGCGTTTTCGCGCATCCGGGCATCGGATTCGCCGCCGGTGCTCACCAGGTGCCTGCGCCGGTCCGGCGGCCGGTCGATCATCGCGGCGGGGAACCGCTGCAGCTGCACTTCGTCGCGGAGAACCTCGGCTTCGACCTGGAAGGACTCGGGATGCGTGACGGTCAGCGGCGGGCCGGTCAGCGCGGCGGGCAGCGGCGGGTGTCCGGGCGGCTGCAAGGCCAGCAGGTCATAGAGTTCGTGCTGGAGCAGCTGAAGGGACTGTCCGCGGTGGGCGAAGACCCGGTCGGCCAGCCGGGCGAGCACGCCCGCGTCACTGCCGTCGATGGCCGCCCGGATCTGCGGTGCGTAGGGACGCTGTTCGTCGAGCGACGGCATGACGGCCCCGAGTTCGGCCATTGCGCTGCCGTCCGGGACTTCGTCTGCGTTGAACGCGGCCAGCATCAAGGGAATCGAGAGCGCGGAGGCATAGGCGGTAAGGGAGCCGTGGTCGCCGATCAGGCACTGTGCGGAAGCGACGGCGGCCTGCCAGGCACCGGTCGGCGACGGGAGGATCAGTCCGGCGCTGCTCGCTCGGCGAAGCCAGTGCCGGACCTGCCAGCGGCCGTGGTGTGCCCAGACGTTGGGGTGCAGGACGGCGGCGACGCGGAACTCGTCGTAGGGCAGTTCGGCCAGCAACTGGGCGGGCAGCGCGGGCCGCCTGCCGAGTGCGGAGCCGTCGCCCCAGGTCGACGCGACGGTCACCAGGGTGTGTTCGGGGTGCAGTCCCCAGGACGTCCGCCAGGTTTCGCGGTGCTGGGCAAGGGCGAGCAGCCCGTCGAGACACGGGTCGCCGGCGACGATCGCGCGTTCGGTCAGCTCGGCCGCGACGTCTTCGAGGTGCCTGAGCTGGTCGCCGTGGGAGAGGACGATCCTGGCGGGGACCGGTTTTCCGTCGTGCCAGAGTGCCGACCGGGTCAGGCCGGACAGCTCGCGGGTTCCGGTCCGCCGGTGCGGGGAGTACTTCTGGAAGCCGGCGCCGTGCGGGAACAGGACGAGCGGGCCGCGCAGCTCGTGCAGGTCCGTGTGATCGCTGGCGGCGAGCACGAGGTCGAACTCGGTCTTGACGGCGTCCGCCCAGCCGACGACGCGTGTTCCCATGGCGCGGAGGTGGTCTTCCACGCCCTCACTGAAGGCCGACCCTTCGTCGACGGTGAAGACGATCTGGATCCGGCTGTCGTCGGCGAACACGGGCAGGACGTCGAGCAGCCGGTTGAGGGAGGTGGTCGTGCGCGCGACGGCCAGGACGGTCCGCTGGACGCCGACTGTCCGCCAGGACGCCGTCACCGGCCGGCCCGGCTAAGCGGTCTTGCGGTCCTGCGGTCCTGCGGTCCTGCGGTCCTGCGCGTGAAGTTTACCATTTCATCACTCAAGGTAACCGTTTTGCCGTCGCGGAATCGCTGACTCCTTCGGGTGAAACGGGGTCGATGGGCACGAATGCGCCGCGGATTTCCAGATCGCGCCGGGCGGTGCCGGCGAATTCCTCGAGTGCCGATCGAAGGTTTTCGGCGGATTTCCGATAGTTTTCGGCGACGCGCCGGTCGATGCTGTCGCCGTGGCCGGGTGTGGTGTCGCGGCGAATGGCGATGATCATGTCGCGGTGGGCCTGCGCGGCGGCGAGCAGCTTGCCGATGGCCTCGTTCACTTGCGGCGGGCTGATGAACGCCGTTTCGGTGCCGAGGTCGTGCAGCTGCTCGACCAGCTCGGCGGGGTCACCGGTGTCCGCGGGCCACACGCGAAGCCGGGCGAGTTTTCCGGCGGCGGCATGGACGGCAGGGTAGGCGGTGGCCTTGCCGTCCCGGCTGAGGCGGCGGCGTTCGGTGCGCCGGTTCAGCATGGTCGTGACGGCGGTGATCACCAGGCCGAACACCGTTCCGCCGAAGGCGATCAGCGGGCCGCCCCACCACGGTGCCGTCGAGGTCATGGCAGCAATCTAGCAAGGCGCCCCGGCGCGGCTGAGCCGCTGATGCCCGCCGGGTGCGCCTCGTCACTGCCCGGTCACGCCGTGGGGACCGACCACTGCTGGTTCGCCTGGCCGTTGCAGGTCCAGAGGATCACCTTGGTGCCGTTCGCGGTTCCCTGGCCGCTGGCGTCGAGGCAGAGGTTCGACTGGACGCCCGTGATCGTGCCGTTGGCGTTCACGGACCACTGCTGGTTGGCCTGGCCGTTGCAGTCCCAGATGACCACGGGTGTCCCGTTGGCCGTGCCCTGGCCGGACGCGTCGAGGCACTTGGTGCCCCCGTAGACCGACAGCTGGCGGCTCGCCGTGCGGGTCCAGGTCTGGCCGGGGCTGCCCTGGCAGTCCTGCAGCTGGACCTGGGTGCCGTTCGCGGTCGTGCCGCCCGGGACGTCGAGGCAGCGGCCGGACTGCTTGCCGGTGATCGCGCCGCCGCCCGGGGGCGTGCTGCCGTCGGTGCCGGTGACGGTCAGCAGGACCGCCTCGCCGGCCGGGACCGACGTCGAGTACGCCGACGCGAAGCTGCCGCGGTCGGCGCCTGCCCACACGTCGCGGACGGCCGCCGGGCCCGAGAGGCCGAGCGACGACCACCGGGCCGTGATCGTGGCGGCCGAGCCGGTGCGGTTGAGCAGCACCACGGCCCGGCGGCCGGTGCCGGACAACGGCTTCTGGTACACCTGCAGCCCCGTGGCGTCTTCGGCCACCTTCGTGCCCTGCCGTCCCAGCGGATCCTGGTCGACGGCGATCATCTCCCGGTTGGTGAGCGCGGCCCGCGTCGCGGCGGTCATGTCGCTCGGCTTGTTGCCCGCGATCAGCGGGGCGCCCGAGATGGCCCACAGGCTCAGGTGGGTGCGGTTCTGCGCGTCCGAGAACCCGGACAGGCCGACGACGAGCATGTCGGGATCGTTGTAGTGCCCCGGACTCTGCGCACCCGGATGCTGCGCGGCGTCGAAGTTGGCCAGCACGCGGGACATCTGGGGCCGCTCGCCCCAGTAGATGATGTCGCCGCTCGTCCGCCACAGGTTGGCGATGCCGGGCGCCCAGTTCCACGGCTGCTGGCTGCCCCACTCGCAGACGGAGAACGTCATCGGGCGCCCGGTCTGCGCGGTGGCGCGCGAGATGGCGTCGCTGATCGCGGTGTAGGCCGTGCGGGCGTCGAGCCCTTCCTTCGACCCGCCGCACCAGTCGACCTTCACGTAGTCGAAGCCCCACCGGGAGAACTGGAGGAAGTCCTGGTCGTAGTGGCCTTCGGCGCCGGTGCCGGGATAGGCGGGGTGCCCGGTCGGGTAGTAGTAGCCGCAGCCGTTGCGGCCGGCGTCGGTGTAGATGCCCGCCTTCAGGCCCTTGCCGTGGATGTAGGCGGCGATGGCGGCCATCCCGCCGGGCCACTTCGCCGTGTCGACGACCATGTTGCCCCCGGCGTCCCTGGCGCCGGTCCACCAGCCGTCGTCGATGTTGACGTACTCGTAGCCCGCGTCCTTCATGCCGGAGGAGACGAGCGCGTCCGCCTGCTGCTCGATGACGGTGTGGTCGATCGCCCCGGCGAAGGAGTTCCAGGAGTTCCAGCCCATCGGCGGCTTGGTGATCGGAGCGGCGGCCGCGGTGGCGGGCGCCGCGACGGCGACGAAGCCGGCCAGCAGCGCGATGATCGCCGCGCACACGACTGCGGTGCGCGGCGGCCGGGCAGCGGGTGAGGGTGTGTGCGGCAACGGAACTCCCATCGGCGAGGGGGGTTGTGAACGTTAACATGATTCACTTCCCGCCTCAATGATTCGACGTTTTCGGGCGGTGAAACATTCATTTGCCGTGTAATTTTCAGTCCCGGCGGAAAGATCGTTGACGACGTCGCCGGGCGCTTTTACCGTGAATCGCGCACGACGGGCGGAGGAAGCGATGAAACGGGTGATCCGCGGCTTGCTGGCGGTGGCGCTGATGCTGCCGCTGACGGTGGCGTTCCTGACCGCGGGGTCCGCCGCGGCCGCGACCCTGACCAGGGTCACCGGATTCGGCGCCAACCCCACCAACCTCGGCATGTACGTGTACGTACCCGACACGGTGGCGGCGAAGCCGGCGCTGCTGGTGCTCGTGCACTACTGCAGTGGTTCGGCGGGCGCGATCTTCAACGGCAACGGGCACGACTACGTGACCGCGGCCGACCGGTACGGCTACATCATCGTCGTGCCCGAGGCCACCCGCGACGGGCACTGCTTCGACGTCTCCACGAAGGCGGGCCTGACCCGCGACGGCGGCAGCGACTCCACCGGCATCATGTCGATGGTCGCCTGGACCCGGCAGCACTACAACGTGGACCCGGCCCGCATCGTGGTCAGCGGGTTCTCTTCGGGCGCCATGATGACGAACGTCCTGGCCGCCGAGTACCCGGACGTGTTCGCCGCGGGCGCCGCGTTCTCCGGCGTGCCCGCAGGGTGTTTCGCGACCACGGACGGCTCGCTGTGGAACAGCCAGTGCGCCGGCGGGAACGTCGTCAAGACGGCACAGCAGTGGGCCGACCAGGCCCACGCCATGTACCCCGGCTACACCGGCGCCTACCCGCGGATGCAGCTGTGGCACGGGGACCAGGACACCACGCTGGCCTACCGCAACTTCGGCGAAGAGATCAAGCAGTGGACCGCCCTGCACTCGCTGAGCACGACACCGTCGTTCACCGACCACCCGCAGCCGTCCTGGACGCGGACCCGCTACGGCGACACCGGCACCCGCGCCACCGTGGAAGGCGTCGTCATCGCGGGCACCGGCCACACCCTGCCGCAGGCGGGCATGCTCGCGTACGCGATTTCCTTCCTGGGCCTCGACAACGGCGGAACCGCGACCCGCACCGGGCCGGTCCGCTCGGTCGCGGCGGGAAGGTGCCTCGACGTACCGGGCCGGACGACGACGCAGGGAACGCGGTTGCAGCTGTGGGACTGCAACGGCGGCGCGAACCAGACGTGGACCGCCACGGCGGCGGCCGAGCTGACGGTGTACACGGGCGACACGCTGCGCTGCCTCGACGCGGAGGGCGGCGCCACCAGCCCGGGCACCGCGGTGATCATCTGGGCGTGCCACGGCGGAGCCAACCAGAAGTGGCAGAGCAACGCCGACGGCACCATCACGGGCGTGCAGTCGGGGCTGTGCCTGGAGACCGCGGCAGGCTCGACGGCCAACGGAACCGCGGTGCGCCTGGGCACCTGCAACGGCGGCCAGAACCAGAAGTGGACCGGCCCGGCCTCGGGATGACCGCGAGGCCGGACTTCCCGAATCCGGTGATCCGCGACGGCCAACGACATAGGCGCTGGAATCTCCTTGCGCCAGCGGTGATCCCGCAACCAGGCCGGGCACGGATCTCCTCGAGTGCGCAGCAGCTCCGCCGATGATCCGGGAAGGTGCCGGGGACCGGTCCCGAGCTGCGCGGCCCCGGCGCGGAAACCCGGATAAGCTGGGGCGATGCACCGTTCCCGTGCTTACGCGGTCATCATCGACGTGCCGGAGGAAGCGGACGCCGCCGCCACGGCGTTCTGGTCAGGGGTGTTCGGCACACCGGCCGTGCAGAGCGCCGACGAGCCGCAGTTCAAGACCCTCGCCAAGGCAATCCCCGACCTCCACACGGCTCTCCAGACGGTGGCGGACGAGGGCCGCTACCACATCGACATCGAGACCGACGACGTGGAAGCCGAGGTGGCGCGGCTGCTCGCCCTGGGCGCCACCAAGGTCTCCCAATGGCTGAACTGCCACGTGCTACGAGCCCCGGGCGGCCATCTGCTGTGCGTGATTCCGGTGCACAGTGACCAAGCCCTGTTTGACGCGCAGGCCCGCACCTGGCCGTGACACGGCGTACTGCCCGGGTACCACCTTCCCGCATCCGTTGATCGACCGATGTCTCGCTGCGCCGTCCGCGGGACCGTGGTGGCATGAAGGTGAACGGGATCGAGAAGACCACACTGGACCGGCTGCCCCTCGGCGAGCCTCCGGATGCCCATGACCAGTGGAACTTCGCGGTGCGCCGCGAGACGCCGACGCAGCGGCTGGACCGCAACTATGCCGAGATACTGCAGGAAGTGCGGGTGGCGCAGACCGGGGTGCAGCTGCTGCTCGCCTTCCTGCTCACCGTCGCCTTCACCCCGCGCTTCGCGACGCTGACCGAGTTCGAACGACGTGTCTACGTGGGTGCGCTGGTGCTCGGCGCCGCGGCCACGGCACTGCTGATCGCCCCCGCCGCGTTCCACCGGCTGGTGTTCCGGCGGCGGCTCAAGCGGGAGCTGGTGCTGGCGTCCAGCCGGTTCGCGTTGTCCGGGCTGACGTTGCTGATGCTCTCCATCGGGTCCGCGCTCCTGCTGATCCTCAGCGTCACTCTCGGCCGTGCGCTCGCCGTGTGGTTCACCGCCGGCGTGCTGGGCTGGTTCGCGCTGTGGTGGTTCGTCGTGCCGATGTGGAGCCGGATCCGGAACTCGCGGTGCTGAGGCTCAGCCCGATGCCGGGTGGCGGCTCGCTTCGCGGGCGATGTCGATGCGCGAGTGGACGCCGAGCTTGGCCAGGATGTGCGAGACGTGCGTGGCGACCGTGCGCGGGGACAGGAACAGCCGGGCCGCGATCTGCGGGTTCGACAGTCCTTCGACGACGAGACCGGCGATCTTCCCCTCGGTCGGGGTGAGGCTTTCCCAGCCGTGCGTGGCCTGGCGGTGTTTCGCCGTCGGGCCACGCCGGATGCCGAACGCCCGGAACCGGGCCCGCAGCCTCGCCACGTCCCACTGCGCGCCGAGGTTTTCGAACAGCCCCAGCGCATGGGTGAACGCGGCCCGCGCCGAGGCGCGGTCGCCGGCTTCGGCGAACGCGATCGCGGCGGCCTCGAGCGCCTTGGCCCGTGGCAGCGGACGGCCCGCGTCGCGGTAGCCGTCGGCGGCACGCAGCAAGGTCGCCGCGTCGCGGTCGAGCAGGCCCTGGCCGTAGAGACCCAGCGCGCGGCGGTGCGGAACGGCGGACCCGGCGGTGATCGCGCGGACGCGGGCACCGATGGCGGAGGCGGGCGCGCCGGTCTCGACCGCGAGCCGGACGGCGTCGCCGAGCAGGCCCTCGCCTTCGTCCTCCCCGGTCAGCGCGGCCGTCAACGTGGCGAGTGCGCGGTCCGGCTCGCCGTCCTGCTCGAACGCGAGACTGCGCGCCAGCGCCAGGGATTCGACCACCCGGCCGCCGATCCGGTCCGCGTACGGCGCCGCGACGTCCAGATGCCGCCGCGCCGCGGCCGGCTCGCCACGGTGGAAGCCGATGATCGCGGCCACGCCGTGGTCGCAGCACACCACGCTGGGATCCTTCAGGTCGTCCGGGACGACGTCCACCTCGGCCACGGCGTCGTCCCAGCGGCCGCAGCCCAGCAGCAGCTGGCCGAGCGCGCTCTGGGCCTGGGCCAGCCGCACCACGCTGCCGGCGCGGTCGGCCAGCTCGCGGGCCCGCCCGGCGGCGGCGAGCGCCTCCGGATACCGGTCGAGGGCACCGAAAGTGACGGCCTGGTTGATGCGCAGCAGCAGGCCGAGGTCGGTGAGCGCGGGGTCTTCGGCGGTGAGGGTCATCGCGTGCTCGAACAGCGGCAGCGCCTCGGTCCACTCGCCGCGCATCATCGCCACCAGGCTCAGCACGTGCAGGGCCCAGCCGGTCGCCCAGCGGTCGTCGCCCGCCTCGGCCAGCGCGGCGGTGGCGACTCCGGCCGCCGTGTCGACCTCGCCGAGATCGCGGTGTGTCCGCGCGGTGAGCACCAGCAGCCGGGCCCGGTGCCGGGCGGGCAGGGCCGGTGACGCCGCGGCCGAGTCCAGCGTGGCGAGGGATTCGGCGGACCGGCCGGTCATCGCGCGGCACTGGGTCACGGTCGTGTGCAGGTCGACGAGCAGGTCCGGGCCGTCGGCCGCGGGCAGCGCGCCGGCGGCGACGCGCTCGGCTTCGGCGAAGCGCCCCACCCGGTAGAGCGCCTCCGCCAGCCGGGCGCTGAGCACCGCGGACGGCGCGACGCGGATCGCGTGGCGCAGCAGCGTGACGGCGACCTCGGGGGCTTGGCCGGTCAGCGGAGCGGCCGCGCCGAGCAGCCAGTCCACCACCCAGCCGGGCACCGGCTCGCCGGTGTCCTCTGTGGACACGGTCGGCAGCAGCTGCCGGGCGACCCGCACGACCGGGGCACCGGCGTCGGCCAGCGCCCGTGCGGCGGCCCGGTGCCAGACCACCCGGATTCCCGGCGGCAGCTCGTCGTACAGGGCCGCGCGGATGAGGGGATGCCGGAAGGCCAGGTCGGCACCGGCGGCCACGAGCACGCCGGCCGCTCTGGCCTCGTCGAGCGCGGACAGGAGAACGGGCAGTTCGGCGCCGGCCACGATCGTCAGGTCGGCGACCGAGAAACCGGTGCCGAGCAGCGCGGCCGCCCGCAGCACCGCCCGCGTCGGCTCCGGCAGGAAGCCGAGCCGGTCCGCGATCGCCTCCGGCAGCGAGTCCGGGATCGGCCCGCCGGTCAGCTCCGCGATCCCCGCGTCGTCGACCGCCAGGCAGCAGCTCCTGGTCAGCGCGTCGAGCAACTCGGTGAGGTACAACGGGTTCCCGGCCGCACCGTCCGCGAGCCGGGTCAGCTCCTCGCCGGGCTTGCCACCGGCGAGCGTCGCGACCAGTTCGAGGACCGCCGGTTCCGGGAGGCGGCCGACGCGCAGCCGCTCGGCAGGCCCCACGATCCGGCGCAACGCGCGCAGGTCGTCGCGCCGCGGGACCGGGCGCAGCACGCCGATCAGCAGCAGCGGCAGCTGCCGGACCGACCGGGCGAGCCGGGCCCACACCGCCACCGTCGCGCGGTCGGCCCACTGCAGCTCGTCGACCACCAGCACCACCGGGCCGGCCTGGCACAGCTCGTCCACCAGCGTGAGCACCTGTTCGGCCGCCGCGGCGGCGAGGTCGGCACCGCGGCCGTGCGCGGTGCCGCGCAGCAGCCCGGCAATGGCGCCGCGCCGGGGATCCGGGGCGGCGGCGGTGATGCGCAGTGCGTCGAGCAGGGGCAGCAGCGGCAGTTCCTGGCCCAGTTCGTCACCGGCGCCCCGGAAGACCTGGCACCCCGCCCGGACGGCGACCGCGCAGGCGGCCTGGACGAGAGCGGACTTGCCGATGCCCGGCTCGCCGTCCACGAGAACGGCCCGCCCGCGGCCGGTGGCCACGTCGTGCACCCAGCCCGACAGCCGGGACAGCTCGCCGTCCCGGCCGATCAGGAGGTCAGCACCGTCCGTGAGCGGTTGCACACGGACGATAATAGAAGAAAAACAGATCTTGAACAAGGGGTGTACTCGACATGGCGTCGAAGCACTCCGGAAACTCGGTCTTCCGTTTTCGGAAACGTGGCGTTCGGCATTTGTTCGGATATCCGGTGTCGCCGTCCGGTGTTGGCGCTCCCGTAACCACTCGTTGCCCGATGGTTGTTTCTGCTCTGGGAACGTCCGCCTGGCCCGAAAGTCAGTTTCGCCCGCTTGACCACCGGAGGAATGATGCGGGTTCGCCGAGCGGTCGCCACGGTCGCGTTGACCCTGTTCGCGGCTGTTTTCCTGGGAACTTCCACCAACTCTGCCGTCGCCGTCCCGGCCGCGGGGACGGCGGCGGTCCTCGCCGACGGCCCCGACGAGATGGGGTACAACGGCGTGTCGCCCGACGAAATGGGCTACAATTAAGGGTCCGAACCGGCCCTGCGGCCGTGCCGGGAAGATCATTCCGGGCACGGCCGTTGTTGTTTCCTGAATCGGCTGTAACGCGCAGGAAGGCCCGATAGACTTTCCGTACGAAACGTCCGCTTCCCGTGGCGGAACCGTCGGGAGGTCTGCATCGGTGACGACCGAGAGCCCCATCCTCGAAGAACCACACCTCACCGTCCGGCCCCGGCCCGCGGCCTTCTTCCTGCGGCGCCGGTTCCTGCGGTCGTTCGGCCCGGTACTCGGGCTGGCCATCGCCGGCCTGGTGACCCTGCTGGTGTCGGGCACCGTCCTGGTGCCCTTCGAGCCGACGCTGGAACTGTCCGGCAAGATGGGGTCGAAGGCGGACTTCTTCGCCGACGCGCAGGTCCGGGAACTGCTGATGCGCCACCACATCCGGGTCCACGTGACCCGCACCGGCTCGCGGGACGTCGCCACGCACGACCTGAACAAGTACGACTTCGTCTTCCTCTCCGGCGAGCCCGCGGCGGGGCTGGTCCGCACCGCCCGTGCCGACGTGTTCGGCGGCACGATCCGGCAGCCGTTCACCAGCCCGATCGTGCTCGCGACCTACCGCCCCTACGCCGAAGCGCTGCGCCGCAACGGAATCGCGTCCGCGCCGTCCGGCGACGGCGAACCCCTCTACTACACCCTGGACACCGGGAAGTTCGTGCGGGCGATGAAGGCCGGGGCCACCTGGAACTCGCTCGGCACCGAGCGGGTGAACAACGGCAACCTGGTCCTCGCCCAGACCGCCCACGTCTGCGACTCCAACTCCGGCGCGACGTACCTGGCGCTCGTCGCCTACCTGGAGAACGGCAGGCAGGTGCCGCTGACCGACCCGGCGCCGCCGGGCGGCCCCGCCGGCCCGGCGACACTGCACGCCGCGCACGAGCTGGCCAACCGGATCAAGCCGCTGCTGAACCGGCAGGGGTTCGCCTCCGCCGATCTCGCCGAGTCGTACTGGAACGTCGCCGAGGGCGACAAGCCGATCGTGGTGATCTACGAACACCAGTACCTCGAACAGCAGCTGCGGATCAAGGCCGCCACCGGACGCCCGGACACCGACCACGTGCTGCTGTACCCGAAGGACAACATCCTGACGAAACCGCAGTTCGTGCCCCTGCGGCCGGAGGCGGAACGGCTCGGCGAACTGATCACCACCGATCCGGACCTGCAGCGCCGGGCGATGGAACTCGGCTTCGGCGTCGCCACCCCCGCCGGGAGCAACAAGAGCGCGCGGCTGTACAGCTTCCTCGCCGAGCAGGGGCTGCCGACCCCGCAGCAGGCCGACCAGGACGGCACCACGCCGTTGCCGGCCAACCCGGTCCTGGAGGAAATGATCAAGACGGTCGGTGACTGCCCGTGAAGCGGCTCGCCGCGGTGCTGCTGGGCGCGGTCCTGGCGGTGACCGCCTGCACCGGCGCGCCCGGGCCGGAACGGCTGAGCGTGCTGGCCAGCTCCGAGCTCGCCGACCTCGCCCCGGTGCTCGACGACCTGCGCGCGGACACCGGGATCCGGCTGGACCTCGACCTGCAGGGCACCGTCGACGCCGGGACCGCGCTCACCCCCGGCCGGTACCGGCACGACCTCGCCTGGCTGTCCACCGACCGGTACTTCCAGCTGAAGCTGCGCAAGTCCGGGTTCACCGGGGAACGCCCGGCAGGCACGCGGATCATGCTCTCGCCGATCGTCATCGGCGCGAAGCCGCAGGCGGCGGCCGCGCTGCGCGCCCGCCACCCCGACGTGTCGTGGGCGGACTTCGCCGACGCCGCCGCGGCGGGCACCCTGCGGTTCGCCATGGCCGACCCTGGCCGGTCGGCGAGCGGGCTGTCCGCGCTGGTCGGCATCGCGACCGCGGCCGCGGGCACCGGGGCCGCGCTGCGGGCGCAGGACGTCGCCTGCGACCGGCTCGGCGGGTTCCGTGCCGGGCAGACGCTCACCGCGAACAGCTCCGGCGAGCTGGTCGACGTCTTCACCGCGCACCAGTCCGAAGCCGATGCCGTGATCGGCTACGAGTCGACGTTGCTGTCGCTCAACGCGAGCGGGAAGCTCGCCGCGCCCCTGGAGCTGATCTACCCGCGGGACGGGATCATGCAGTCGGACTACCCGCTGCTGCTGCTCGATCCCGCCAAGCGCGGCGCGTACGAGCGGGTCACGGACTGGCTGAAACGGCCGGACAGCCAGCGGAAGATCATGGACCGCACGCTCCGCCGCCCGGTCGTCGAAGGGGTGCCGCTCGAGCCGCGCCTGCCGAAGAGCGTCGGCACCGCGCTGTACTTTCCCGACGACCAGGCCGTCGTCGACAAGCTGCTCGCGTACTACGGGGACCCGCGTGGCCGGGTGCCCGGTCACGTGCTGTTCGTGCTCGACTTCTCCGGTTCGATGCGAGGCGGCCGCATCGCATCGTTGCGCACGGCGTTCGACGCCCTGACCGGAGCCGGCGCGGCGGAGTTCGCGCGGTTCTACCGCGGCGAGCGGATCACGCTGATCCGGTTCGGCGGCCGGATCCTGGGTGAGCGGGACTTCACGATCCACGGTCCCGCCGACCTCACAGCCGTGCGCGGCTTCCTCGACGTCGAAGATTTCGACAGTGCGACCGCGATCTGGTCGGCGCTCGCCCACGCCTACGACAAGGCGGCGGAGCTGGCGAAGACCGACCCGGCCGCGCCGGTGTCGATCGTGCTGATGACCGACGGCGAGAACAACGCCGGCCTGGGCGTCGACGAATTCCTGCACCGTCCCCTGCCGCCCGCGGTGCACACCTACGCCGTCCGGTTCGGCGAGGCGGACGCCGCCGAACTCGGCCGGGCCGCCGCGGCGACCGGTGGCCGCCTGGCCGACGCGACCGCGGCTTCGCTGCTCGACGCCTTCAAGGAGACCCGTGGCTGCCGGTGACAGCTCCCTCTACTGGAGCATCTGGGGAATCTGGTGGGGCGTGTGGATCCTGACGCTCCTGCTGCTGCTGACCGCGGCCGGGATCCTGGTCGCACACTGGCGCCGCGCGCGCGGCAGGCAGGGGACCGGGCCGATCAGCGGGATCGCGTTCTACCTGCACCACACCTCCGTGATGGGGCTGTACCAGCAGGACCGCTACAACGACGCGCTGGAGAAGGAGGTCGAGAAGCGCGACCAGCGCGGCCGGTCGATCAGCGCGCAGCTCGGCTTCCCGGCCGGCGGGGGCAAGGCGGAGCACACCCGGTCCGAAGAGGTGTTCAGCAAGTACATCGAACGCGCCGAGCCGATCACCGTCATCGGCATGGTGATGGAGGTGCTGGAGAAGCGCGACGACATCGTGTACGTCAACCTCGTGAAGCAGGAGCTGGTGCAGAACAAGGCACTGGTCACCGCGCTGGGCTGGGCGGACGGCCCGGACACGACCCGGCTCCGGACGGCACGGCTGCGCGGCATCGACGCGTTCGTGTCGCTGAAGGGCCTGTTCCGCCGGACCGGCTCCGACGAGCCCGGCTACACGACGTTCATCGCGGCCTACGGCGACCCGGCCGATCCACTGGCCGGGCCGCGCGTGCGCTTCCGGTGCGGCAACCACGGATTCCGCGACGCGGACGAGGTCCCGGAGGGCACGTTCCACGCCCAGTGCCTGGGCCGCGTCGAGGACTGGGACCCGCACCACGGAGAGCTGATCGTGCACCCGATCGCGATTTTCAAATAGCGGCCAGCGCCGCCCGGACGGCCCGCTCGACGAGGATCGGCACGAAGGCGTGGATCCGCGCCCCGGCGAACCGCGCACGTTCCCGGTCGACCATCGCGTGGAGCCGGGCCCGCGTGACGTTCGTGTAGTCGTGGTCCAGCCGTTCTTCGAGCTGGGCGAAGTGGGTGTCGAGCTGTGCGGAAGTCATCGAGTCCAGCGTGCTCATCGGTCACCTTCCGGTCGGCTGTGCTGCCGGGAACATGCCCACTGAGACGTCCTGAAGATGAACCGGAGGTGAACTCTGCGGCCTTACGGCTGCCGGCCGCCCAGGAACTCCGCGGCCCAGCGATGTGCGGTGGCGCAGGCTTCGGCCTCGGTGGTCCGGAGGTGCTCGACGACCTCGCCACCCGACCAGAGCATGAGGGCGACGGCGCCGGGGTGGATCGGAGTCAGCCCGATGAGCCTGCCGTGCCCGAGAACCCGCTCGGCGGTGAGCCACTGGCCGCTCGCGCGGGCCCGGGTGACCGTCCACGCGGGATCGGCGGCGAGTTCGGTCACCGACCGGGGAACGAACTCCACGGGTCGTTCGTCGTGCACGTTCACCACCTCGATCGTCCGGATCTTCGGAGATGAATGACAGGTTAACGGCATCCGGGGAGAACACCACCGAGACCGCGTCCGCGCGGTCACCTGCCGCCTCGACCGCGTCAAACGCCTCACCGGACACGATCCGCGCGACCCGGCCCTTGCCGACGTCCGGCTGACCGCCCGGCCGCCCTTCCGGCGGCCTGGCAAGGCGGTCAATTTGCGGGCCGCGGCGCCGACTTCCTCGAGGGTCTGGGCGCTGACCAGACCGGTGTCTTCGAGGACTTCCATGTGGTCCATGACGGTCTGGTTGGCCTGGCGGGCAAGGCGCCGGACGAGGTCGTTCTGGGTGCCGGCGCGGACTTCGGCGATGGTGGCGAAGATCTTGCCGTGGGACGAGCGCAGGAGGCTGACGAAGAGCTTGTCGAACTCCTCGCGGACGAGCTGGTCCAGCAGCGAGTGTCCGTCGAGCAGGTGCATGCCGGCCCGTTTGACCGCTTCGCTGCTCGCGTGGGTCTGCGCGAGGCGTCCGGCGGGGATCTCCCAGAGTCCCGCCTGCCGCACCTTGACCATGAAGGTCCGGTCCACATCGGTCAGCGGCCCGGCGTTCCCGCCGGGCCGGTGCCTCCGGCGCGGCCGCGCCGTGTGCGTCTCGGGAATGGCTGCGTTCCGGCTGATGAATGGAGTCGTCGCCGCGGACGTGCGGTGAGAAATGTCAGCTGCGCCGGCCGAAGTTGTTGTCAGGCAGGCACAAGTCCGAATCGTGCCCGGTGAACCGGCGTCCGTGTACCAGGGTGAGGCCCGAGGTGTGTACGTCGCTTCCCGTTGAATGGCCGTCGACGACGACGGAGGAGAACGCGATGAACCGACTGCTCGCCCGGCCCTGGACGGCGGGTGTCCTGCGCGGCCACTGCGGCCGGGCGGAGATCCGGAGCCTGATTCCTCAGGCCGTCCGGAAGAACCGTGGAAACGTCGGTGCGCGCTGTCTTGACTGTTTCCATCGTGAGCCCGGAAACCGCGCTGAGGTCGACTGCGGTGAGGTCGGCGCCGCTCAGATGGTTGACGAGGTGGTGGGTCGCCGTTTGTGGCCGGGTTCACGGCACCCATCAGCAGATAACGACAATCATTGCCAGTAGTATCGGCCGTCAGGACAGCGCCCGCCGACGGGGATAGGCTCGCAGATCACCTGCGTCCGACGTGCTGCGCCGCAGGTGAGGAGCGGTGCTGTGAGCTGGATGGCTGAGGAGGCTTGGTGATGCTGAGCGGGATCGCCGCCAAGGCGGCAGGCGTGGTGGTGACCGGTGTCGCCGGCGCGGCTGTCTACGACGGCGTGAAGCGGATCGCCCGGTCGGGTGCTTTCCGGTCGGCGACGGTGGCCGTCACCGCGTGGGGCCTGAAAGGCGCGCGGGCGGCCGAAACCGGTGCGGAGAAAGTCCGGTTGGCGACCGCCGATGTGCTCAGCGAAGCGCGGGAGCGCATCGGGGAGCAAGCGCCGGTACCCGGGGCGCCTGCCGGGCACGGGCACGACCACTGACTGCCGTGACCACCCTGACCCTGGTGTCCGACGCCGCCGGGCGGGCCAGGTTCACCGGGACGGCACTGCGGGACAGCCGCGCCCGCGCGGTCGCCGTCGAGGACGCGGTCGACCGGGTCCCCGGTGTGCGCCAGGTGCACGCGTATCCGCGCACCGGCAGCGTGGTCGTCTGGTACGACCGGCGCCGCTGCGACCGGCACGAGCTGGTGGCGGCCATCGAGGAAGCCCTGCGTTCGGATCCCGCGGCCCCGGTCGTGCGGTCACCTCGCTCCGCGGACGTCCGTACCGGCGACATGCTGCGCATGCTCGCTGGCGGCGTGGCACTGGCGCTGCTGGGCATCCGGCGCTACGGGCTGCGCCGTCCGCCGATGCTCGGCCCGGCCGGCCGCACGGCGGCGACGGCGGTGACCATCTTCACCGGTTATCCCTTCCTCCGTGGCGCGCTGCGGTCGCTGGCCGGCCGCCGCGGCGCCGGAACGGACGCGCTGGTGTCGGCGGCCACGGTGGCGAGCCTGGTGCTGCGGGAAAACGTCGTCGCGCTGACGGTGCTGTGGCTGCTCAACATCGGCGAATACCTGCAGGACCTGACGCTCCGGCGAAGCAGGCGGGCGATCTCGGAACTGCTCACCGGCGCGCAGACCCGGACCTGGGTCCGCACGCCGTCCGGCGCGGAGCTCGAAACCGACATCGCCGACCTGGTTCTCGGGGACGAGGTCGTCGTCCACGAGCACGTCGTGCTGCCGGTGGACGGGGTCGTCGTCGAGGGCGAGGGCATCCTGGACCAGGCTGCCGTCACCGGTGAGCAGCTGCCGGTCACCGTCGCGCCCGGGACCGTGCTGCACGCGGGTTCGGTGCTGCTGCGGGGCCGGATCGTCGTGCGGGCCACCGCGGTGGGGCCCGACACCGCGATCGGGCGGATCATCGCGCGCGTCGAGCAGGCCCAGGAGGACCGGGCCCCGATCCAGACGGTCGGCGACACCTTCTCCCGCCGGTTCGTGCCCGCCTCGTTCGCCCTCTCCGCGCTCACCCTGCTGGTGACCCGCGACGTGCGGCGGGCGATGACGATGCTGCTGGTGGCCTGCCCCTGCGCGGTCGGGCTGGCCACGCCGACGGCGATCAGCGCCGCGATCGGCAACGGCGCCCGCCGCGGCATCCTCATCAAGGGTGGCGCCCACCTGGAGGCCGCGGGCCGCGTCGACGCCATGGTGTTCGACAAGACCGGGACGCTCACCCTGGGCCGCCCGGTGGTGACGAACGTGATCTCCTTCGACGACGCCTGGTCGCCGGAGCAGGTGCTCGCCTACGCCGCCAGCTCCGAGATCCACTCGCGGCATCCCCTCGCCCAGGCGGTCATCCGCTCGACCGAGGAACGGCGGATCGAGATCCCGCCGCACGAGGAGTGCGCGGTCCTGCTCGGCCAGGGCATGCGCGTCCAGAGCGACGGCCGCGTGCTGCTCATCGGCAGCGCCGACCTGCTGCGCCAGGAGAACATCGCCATCCCCGGCGAGGCCGAACGCTGGGTCCGCAAGCTGCAGGCGGACACCGAGACGCCGTTGCTGCTGGCGGTCGACGGCAGGCTGACCGGGCTGGTTTCCCTGCGTGACACGGTGCGCCCGGAGTCGCGGGAAGTGCTGGCGGCGTTGCGGCAGGACGGCGTCCGGCGGATCGTGCTGCTCACCGGTGACCACCCGGAGACGGCCAAGGCGGTCGCGGCCGAGCTGGGCATCGACGAGTTCCGCGCCCAGGTGCTGCCGGAGGACAAACAGGACGTCGTCCGGCGGTTGCAGGCCGAAGGGCACACGGTCGCGGTCGTCGGCGACGGCACCAACGACGCGCCCGCGCTCGCCCTGGCCGACATCGGGATCGCGATGGGCGTCGGCGGGACGGACGTCGCGGTGGAAACCGCGGACGTCGCGCTCGCCACGGACGACCTGCGTGCCCTGCTCGACCTGCGCGATCTCGGCCGCCGCGGCATCACCCTGATCCGCCAGAATTACGGGATGTCGATCGCGGTCAACGCGGCCGGGCTCGCGGTGTCCGCCGTGGGCGGCCTGTCGCCGGTGGCCGCGGCGATCCTGCACAATGCGTCGTCGGTCGCCGTGGTCGGGAACAGTTCACGGCTGATCCGCTACCGGCTCCGGCGCTAGACCGTCCGCCTTCCTGACCGTGCACTGTCGGCCCCGACCGGCTGGGGCGCCGGTTCAGCGGTCTTGGTCGGCGTGTTTCCACCACAGGGCCGTGCCCAGCGTCCCGGCGATGCCGACGATGGCGACGAGGCCGTAGCCGAGCGGTCCGGGTGGCTGGCGGCCGGGGCCGGCGATGTCGGTGACGAGGGCGGGCACGGACCAGGGGAAGTACGGGCCGTAGCCGAGCAGGGCGATGACCTGGGCGAGGAAGACGGCGAGGAACAGCGCGCCGATTCCGGCCAGGTAGCCGCGGCCGGCGCTCGCGGCGAACGCGAACGGGGTAACGACGGCGATGGTCAGGGCAGCGGTGAGCAGCAGCTTCCCCAGGCCGGTGGCGGCCACCGCGGCCGACCAGCCGGGGAGGCCGAGCGCGGCACCGATCACGAGGCCGAGCAGGTAGGTCTGTATGGCGAGGGCCAGGGACCAGCCTGTGGTGACGGCGAACTTGGCGGCGACGATGGTGGTGCGTGGGGTGGGCAGGGCCAGGAGGTCCTTGGCGGTGCCTTGGCTGAATTCGCGGCCGAAGGTCCAGATCACGATGACGCCGAAGAGGACGGCCCCGCCGACGGCGGTGATCTGGGCGAGCAGCGCGAAGTAGGCGGGCCAGTCGGCGGTGCCGCCGGTGAGCGCGGCCTTGGTGCCGAGCAGGCCGAGGGCGCGGGCGCGGCGGACGTCCTGGAGGATGAACATGATCAGCCCGCCGAACCCGGCAGCGATGGTGAACGCCGCCGCGGTGACCCACGGCAGCCGGGAGCGGCGGGCCTTCAGCAGCTCGGTCCACATGGCGGCGGTGGCGGTGCTCATGCGTGGCTGACCAGGCGGAGGAAGCAGGTTTCGAGGTCGTCCTGCTCGACGGCGAGCCGGGTGGGCGGGCAGCCCGCGGTCACGAGCCGGGTGGCGATCTCGTCGGGGTGGTGGATCGCGTGGTCTTCGGTGAGGGTGAGCCCGCCGTCTTCGGTGGAGACGGTGTGGCCGGCGGCGCGCAACGCCGCGGTGGCGTGACCGGGATCGTGGACCGTGACGCGCAGCCGCGGGCGGGCCTGGGCGACCAGGTCGGCGGTGGCGCCTTCCCAGACCAGGCGTCCGCGGTCGAGGACGCCGATGCGGGTGGCGAGGCGGGCGACTTCGGTGAGGATGTGGCTGGAGAGCAGGATCGTCACCCCGTCCTGGTGGGCGAGCTCGTGCAGCAGGGTCCGGATTTCGGCGACGCCGGCGGGGTCGAGGCCGTTGGCAGGTTCGTCGAGCAGCAGCAGATCAGGCTGGTGCAGCAGGGCTTTCGCCAGGGCGAGGCGTTGCTTGTTGCCCAGGGAAAGCGTTTGCGCGCGGCGGTGGGCGTGCGGTTGCAGGCCGAGCCGGGCGATGACGTCGGAGACGGCCTTCTCTTCGCGCAGGCCGCGGAGCCGAGCCAGCACCTGGAGGTTTTCGCTGACGGTCAGTTCCGGGTACGCCGACGGTGTTTCGACGAGGTAGCCGATGCGCGCCCAGACGGTGTTGCGGCCGGGTCCGACCGGTTCCCCGAACAGCGTCACCTGGCCGCGGGTGGGGCGGATGAGGCCGAGCAGCATCCGGATGGTGGTGGTCTTGCCGGCTCCGTTGAGGCCGAGCAGGGCGTAGATCTCGCCGGGGGTGGTGTGCAGGGTCAGGTCGTCGACGGCCAGGACGTCGCGGTACTGCTTGGTCAGGCCGACAGCGTCGATCGTCATGGGAAGCCTCGTTTCGCGCGCAGGACTCTCGCGCCGACCAGGCTTCCCGGCACACCAGGTGTCACTTTACTCCGGCCGCGCCCCGAAATGTCCTCGATTTCCTCTTGTTCGGCTTCGGCGGTGGCGGTGCGGGTGCTGGCGGACGTTCGTCAGCCGGTGAACTCGGCCAGCACCGAGCGCTCGATCTCCGACACCGGCAGGGGTCACCGCCTCCCACACGACAAGGTGCGCTGCCCGCCGGTGAAGCCGTGGCGGCCCAGCTGGTCCCGGAAGTCCTGGGTCTCGAAGTCCACCGGGACCAGCGTGACGCCGTCGGGAATCCGGCCGAAGTGCTTGCGCAGCGCGGCGGCTTTGCGGGTGGTGCCGGCCGGCAGGTCCACCTCGTAGACCGGGATGCCGCGCAGCTGGGGCAGCCGGTAGGCGCGGGTGTCGAACCCGGCGCCGAGGATGACCACCGTGTCGAGACCGCCCGCCGCGGCGTCGGCCAGCGGGTCGTCGATTTGGGGCGCGGGCGCGAACTGATCGACGGCGACGATGACCATCGGCCCCAGCGCGGTCCCGTAGCAGCAAATGGCACCCCAGTCCGGTCAGGTCGAGCAGGGTCAGCCGAAGACGAAGTAGCGCAGCCACAGGTACGGCGCGGCGATCAGCACGGTCAGCAGCGTCACCTGCGCGCCCTTGCGGGTGAACTCCCAGAACGAGATCGGGCTGCCGGACCGCGCCGCGATGCCCAGCATCACGACGTTGGCGCTGGCCCCGATCGCCGTCATGTTGCCGCCGAAGTCCGCGCCCAGCGCCAGCGACCACCACAGGGCCTGCGAGTGCGCCGGGTCCGGGATGTCCTGGGTCAGCGCCAGCACGAGCGGGCTCATCGTTGCCACGTACGGGATGTTGTCGATCACGCCGGACAGCACCGTCGAGACCACCAGGATCAGCATCACCGCGACCAGCGCGTTCCCGCCCGTCGCCTGCGCCGCCCACTCGGCCAGCGTGCCGATGACGCCGGTCTTGACCAGCGCGCCGATCATCACGAACAGCCCGGCGAAGAACAGCAGCGTCTCCCACTCGACGCCGGCCAGGTAGTCCCGCGGCTCCACCCGGGAGATCAGCACCAGCACACCCGCGCCCAGCAGCGCGACGACCGACGGCTCGACGTGGATCAGCGAGTGGCCGACGAAGGCGGTGAACACCGCGAGCAGCACGATCCCGCACTTGAGCAGCAGGCGGTGGTCGCGGATCGCCTCGCGCTCGTTGAGCCGCATGACCGAGGCGGCGCGCTCCGGGTCGACGGCGAAGGAGCCGCGGAACACCCAGCGCAGCGCGAGGGTGAACGCGACTACCTCGATCGCGACGATCGGGGTCATGTTGAGCAGGAAGTCGTTGAACGACAGGCCCGCGCGGCTGCCGATGATGATGTTCGGCGGGTCACCGATCAGTGTCGCCGCGCCGCCGATGTTGGACGCCAGCACCTCGGCGATGAGGAACGGCGTCGGCTTGATGTCGAGCCGGTCGCAGACCAGCAGGGTGACCGGCGCGATCAGCAGCACGGTCGTCACGTTGTCCAGGAACGCCGAGGCGACCGCCGTGATGAGGACCAGCAGCACCATGATCCGCAGCGGCGAGCCCTTGGCGCGCTTGGCCGCCCAGATGGCGACGTACTCGAACACGCCGGTGCGGCGCAGCACGCCGACGATGACCATCATCCCGAACAGCAGGAAGACGACGTCCCAGTCGATGCCGGTGTCGTGGGAGTAGAACGCGTCCGCCGAATCGGTCACCCCGAACGCCAGCACGACCCCGGCGCCGGCCAGCGCGACCGCGGTCTTCGGCAGCTTCTCGGTGGCGATGAAGACGTAGGCGACGACGAACACCGCGATGGCGAGGACCGTGCTCATCGCCCCGCCGCCCCGGTCAGCGGTGCGTGAGCGCCAGCTCCAGCAGCCGGGACGCGGATATCACGCCGAGCAGGCGCTTGTCCTCCATGACCGCCACCAGCGGGCAGCGCAGGCGGGCCATGATCGCCGCGACCTCCACGATCGTGTCGTCGGCCTGCACCCGCGGCAGTTCCGAGGGCTTCTCCGGCAGCAGCGTGCGGACGGTCCTGCCGCCCAGCTTGTCCGCGACCCGGTCGGCCATCGACTCGTCCAGCACCCCGGCCAGTGACGGGTCGTCGCGCACGTAGCTGGGCACCAGGAACCGCACCACCTGCGACGCGGGCAGGATCGACTGCGGGCAGCCGCCCCGGTCGGTCACCACGATGCCCGGCAACCGGCGCTCGGCCAGCAGGCGCACCGCGTCCAGGGCATCGGAGTCCAGGTCGACGACCGGGTACTCCTCGGCCATCTCCACAGCATGCATCCGCCCAGCGTACGGCCCCGCGGCCGGGTTCGTGGCGCACTAGCCGGTCCTCCTGTCGGTTTCTTGACGCCCGGTGGGCAGGTTGTCCGGCGGCTCGAAGCTCAGCACCTTCGCCACCGGAACGTCGGTCGAGGAGTGCAGCACGATCGACAACGCGATCGTCACCGCGACCAGGTCGAACACCAGCTCCGCGTCCGGGATGCCCGACTGCAGCGCCAGCAGCCCGTAGACCACGGACGCGAAGCCTTTCGGGCCGAACCACGCCGCGGCCGCGCGCTCACGCCCCGCCAGCGGCGTCCGCAGCAGCGACAGCGCCATCGCGGCCGGCCGGACCAGCACGATCGCCACCACCGCCAGCACCCAGCCCCCGATACTCAGGTGCGAGAGCCGGTCCGGGGTGATCAACGCGCCGAACACCAGCAGCGCGGCGAACTTGGTGATCTCCGACAGCAGGTCGCCCAGCGGCTCGAAGTGCTCGGCGGCGACCTTGTCCAGCGTGGCCAGCGTCGACCCGGCGGCGAACGCGGCCAGGTACGGGTTGGCGTGGGTCAGGTGGCAGGCGGCGTAAAGCATGACGGCGATCGCCAGCGGCCCCAGCGCCTGCAGCCGCGGCTCGGCGGTGAGGATCCTCAGCCGCCACGCGAGGGCGACCAGCGCGGGGATCGCGATCCCGAGTACCAGGCCGAGGACCAGCTCGATCGCGACGGTGCCCAGGTGCGACTCCGCGTGCGTCGCGGTGGCCAGGAAGATCAGCACGAACGGCAGGGCCAGGCCGTCGTTGAGCCCGGACTCGACGTTCAGCAGCCGCCGCAGCCGCAACGGCACGTCGTCCCGCCCGACGATCGCCGCGGCGAACACCGGGTCCGTCGGCGACAGGATCGCCCCCAGCAGCAGCGCGGTCGGCCAGTCCAGCCCGACCAGGAAGTGCGCGGGCACCGCAATGCCGACCATGGTGAGCGGCATGCCCAGGCCCAGCGCGCGCCCGGACAGCCGCCACCCCTCACGCAGGGCGCGGACGTTCGCCCGCTGCCCGTCGGTGAACAGCACGGTGAACAGGGCAATGTCGGCAAGCGCGGTGACCAGCGGATCGTGCGGGGCGATGTGGACCAGGCCGAGCCCGCCCTGGCCGATCAGTGCCCCGGCGAGCAGGAACAGCAACGCTGTCGAGAGCACCGTCCGCGCGGCGACACCGGACAGGGACACGCTGATGAGCAGAACGACGCCGAACGCCAGTACGAGCGCCATGGAAGAACCGTCCTCAAGTCGGGTCCTCCACCCCCTCCGGGCGGAGGGCCGACCAGACTTCCCGGCGCTCCACGCGTAAAGATGCCGCAAAGACCCAGGCGAAGCAAACCGAATGGAGCCGCGACCCGGCCGCCGGTGCGGCGACGTGCGGTCGGCTTTTACCCTCGCGAAGGGTCGCCTACTGACCGCGATCCAGCCGCTTGTGGGCGGACCGCAGTGCGGCGACCAGCACCAGGAACGTCGCGATCAGACCGAGCGACCCCCACAGCTGCGACATGATCACTCCGCTCGGCCCAGGACTGCGTGACCGCAATCACTCGTATGCGGGGAGTGTAGGCCCGGGCGGCAAAAGGTCCAAGCCACCGACGCGGTTGTGCGCACCCACCTCACTGTGTCGATGAGGAGGCCTCACATCGATTGCCACGACTTCGAGGGCTCTCGCGTGGACTCGCTTAGCGTGACCACTCGGTCGTTGTCACCGTCGTTGCAATCACTGGCGACCTCGACATGCCCAAACGGCCCGGCGACTGCGGCGGGCCGCAGTGTGACGGCTCGCCCTTGACCTCGGCCTGCGGTTCCTGATGCGCAGGCGGGCCGGTCCTTGTCTTCCTCCAGGCGCTGCTTGTCACGGTTGATGAAGTAGCGGCGGACGCCGACCACGGTGGTCACGTTGAGTCCGGTGAGCAGGGACGAGCGGGTGTTGTTCACTGCGGTCAGCCAGTCCACGCGGAGAACTCCGGGCGCTGCGGGCCGACGGCCCATTCCGAGAGCGGAACTCCGGCGAACCACCCCACCGCGCCGAGTGTCACGACAATCGCGGCCGCCGCTCCCGTTGCCCGTCAAAGCTGGAGTTTCATGGGCACCATTTGACCGCATCGCGTCGGTCGTTGCTCATATCGGGGTCCGCAGGCAGAATGGGCGTGGGGGGCTTCTCGTGCCCGGTATCGGGTCATTCCGGCCGGGAAAGCGGGGAGAGGAGAAGGGCGAGTTACAGTCCAAGACGGACCCGGTCCTGATTGCCTGGCGCCGGCAACTCGGTGAGGCCGTGGTGACCGACCGCTATGGCGAGTACGAGGGGCGGCCGGTCAGGATCGTCTCGGTGGCCGACGGCGGAACGTCCGTCGACTATGAATTTTCGGTGGCCTCCTGGCGGTCGGCGCTGCACCGGTCGTGCACCGGAAACAAGTTCGGATATTGGGTGCGAGCCTGGGCTTGGCTCCTGATCCGGTTCCCGATCGTGCTGGCCCTCGTCATGGGGCCCGATCTGCGGGATCTGCCGGAGTTTCGCAGGTGGACCGGCTCGCTGTCGTGGCGCTGGTGGCAGATTCGCCGAGGTCTCGACAGTACGGTGCGCTCTTTCCCGTACGGCTCTCTGGCCCGGTTCGTGTGGCGGTTCGTGCTGCTGACGTCGGTCGTCGGCGTCCTGGCGATGGTTGCCCTGTCCGGCGCACTGGGGGCCGCAGGCGTTGGAGTGACGATCTTCTTGGTGCTGTGCTGTGGGTGCACGTCAGGCGGTGGAATGCTCTACCAGGTGGTTGCCGCGGCACGCGGTGGTCCGGAACGAGTGGTGATCGCGCATTCTCTCGGCGGCTACCTCTCGTATCAGGCGTTCCAGACGATTCCACGTCCGAAGAAAAAGCGCGCCACAGTGACTTTCACCAGTGTGGGCTCAGGGCTGCGGCCGGTGCACATCCTTTCTTGCTTGCGAAGCAACGTGAAAGCGGCCCTGCTCACCGGCTATGTGGTGGTGGCGGGTCTGATTCTGATACCGGAGGTTGTCCGGTTGATTGCCGGGCTCGCCGGTCTGCTCGGTATCAACGGCCTGGTCTTGTTCGCCTGGGGGCAACTCGCGGTGGAGCCCTGGGCTCTCCTGAGCGACCCAGCCGGATGGCGTGGCCCTGGCGCAGTTGTCACGGACAGCTGGCAGCAGTTGATGCACCTGCAGACGAACGCCCTGCAGGGGCCCGCGGGGGTTCTTGCGACCGTGGTGCTGGTGCTGGGTAGCGTGGTCGGCCTGCTTCTGCGCGAGGAGTTCACCGAGGCCGGGATACCTCTCCCACTGAACTCCGGCTTCTCCTGGCGGGCGTATCTCTCACCACACGATCCCGTGGCCAGGCTCACCTACCCGGGGGAGGGCTGCACAGTCGTTCCCGTCGCCGAGGTTTCCGTGCCCTTCCTCGACCACGTCCGGCCCTTTCACCGCCACGGGCACAGCCTGACCGCCGTGCTTCTCGCCGTTGACCTCCTCGAAGCCGGCCGCCTCAAGACCCCCGACCTCGGGTCGATCCGGTCGGCAGGCGAACGTGCCAATGCCCAAAACTACGCCAGGTCACTGCGGAGACGTCGGCTCTACGGCATGGCGTCCCTCGTTGTTGCCTTCACCTGTCTGGGGCTCGCCGGCGGCGGACGTACTTCGCTCATGTCAGCGCTCTGGAGCGCCCTCGGAGGCTGGGCGATCCTGCTCGGCGGCTTCTGGCTCACGGCCCGGTACTCGGTACGACGGTGGGTCGCTCGAGCGCTGGCGGGTCCTACCGCAGACACCGGTGCCATACCCGATACGCGCCCCCGAGTCATCGTGGCCCTCCGGCTCGTGGCGCTCGGCATTGCGGTCCTGGGAGCCGCCGAGTGGGTTGCGGTCGGCCATTTGCCCGGCACGGCGGTTGCCTTGCTCGGCCTCACACTTTGCGGACCCGTACTTGTCACAGCAGGCGTTCTGACGGGGGCCGGGTACGAGCGGCTGCGGCTGGTCGCCGGAGTCGCGGCCACGTGCGCTGCGTTGTGCCTGCTGTTCTTGCCGGTGTTGCCGGGTGCCGGGCTGCCGGCAGGTAAACCCGGCATCGTGCTGGGGGGCATCGCCGCTTGTGAGGCTCTGTTGGCGTGGTGCCACTGCCGGAGAGGCGCTCGGATGCGTCCACGGACGGCGTGAGCCGGCGGGACTCCTGCTCGTGCCTTGTCCCGCGCGCGGTCACGTCGCACCGTTCCCGCGGCCGGCCGAGGAATTCGCGTGTCATCTGCCGGCGAGGATGATCGTTCCACCGCGCTACGTCGAGGCGTTTTCGGCGTGCGGGGTCGTTCCGAGCGCCATGCGGATGGTCGCTTCCTGCGCCACGCCCGGGGCTGCTGCCAGTCAGCGCTGATGTCCCGCCGGCGCGGGACAGCCAGGGCGCTCACCCTGCCTCATCGACTCCGCGTATGGCCGGGTGAGCGTCCGAATGTCGTGGTGGTCGCCGTGTCGTGGTGGATGGCGGCGTGGGCGAGGAGGGCGGCTCCGGCGGTCCAGGTGGTGCGTTCCTCGGGCCAGATGGTGCGGGTGCGGTAGTTGTAGCCGGTCCAGTAGGAGCCGTCGCCGGTGGCGAGGTGGTCGAGCGTGTCCAGCAGCTGCGCAGCGCGGTCGTGGTCGCCGTGGACGGCGAGGGCCAGCGCGAGTTCGGCCGTTTCGCCGCCGGTGGTCCAGGGTTCGTGGTGGACGCAGCGGACACCGTGGCCGGGTTCGACGAATTGCGGCCAGCGCGCGTCGAGGTGTGCGGTGCCGAGGATGCCGGTCAGGACGGGGTAGAACCAGTCCATGGCCAGGGGTTTGGGGAGAAACCGGCCGGGACGGTGGACGACCGCGTCGCGGATGCGGGCGGCGGCGGTGGTCCATTCCGGTCGTGGGCAGCCGAGTTCTCCGGCGATGCGGGCGGCGCAGGTCAGTGCGTGCTGGATGCTGCAGTTGCCGGTGAGGAGCAGTTCGGGGCTGAGGGTGCCGTCGGCGCGGCGGCGCCAGTGGACGGTGCCGTCCTCGGCTCGCAAACCGAGCACAAAGGACATCGCGGCGTCGACAGCGGGCCACAGTGTGGTGAGGAACGTGGTGTCACCGGTGGTGCGGTAGTGGTGGTGGACGCCGACGGCGATGTAGGCGGTGAAGTTGGCGTCGCGCGCGAGATCGGCCGGCCGTCCGTCGTGGTATTCGGCGTACCAGGAGCCGTCGGGGTTCTGGGTGCGGGCGAGCCAGTGGTAGGCGGCTGCCGCTTCGTCGTGCCGTCCGGCGGTGTCCAGGCCCATGGCGGCTTCCACGTGGTCCCAGGGGTCGAGTTTGCCGCCGGGGAACCAGGGGATAGCGCCGTCCGGTTGCTGCACCCCGGCGATGAACGCCGCGGTCTTGTCGACGTCGATCATCGCACCGGTTTCCGGGCGTAGAGGACAAGGCTCTTTCCGGCCAGGCGGTCGAGGACGCCGGCGGCGGTGGGCGTGGGCCATGGCCCGGTGAGGATCTCGTGGACCAGCAGGTCGTGGTAGCGGCGGACGAGCCGGGTTTCGCGGTCGACTCCGGCGAGGCATTTCAGCCACCAGTACGGGGTGTGGAGGCCGTGAGCGTAGTGGTGCCCGTCGAGTTCGAGCCCCGTGCCGGTGACGAGGTTTTCGAGCCGTCGGCGGCGGTAGATGCGGATGTGGCCGCCGTCGACCTGGTGGTAGGCGGACGAGAGTGCCCAGCAGATCCGCTCGGGATACCAGCGGGGGACGCTCAGGGCGAGGCGTCCACCCGGAGCAAGAACCCGGACGGCTTCGGCGAGCATCGTCCGGTCGTCCGGCACGTGTTCGAGCACTTCGCTGAGAATGACATGGGTGACCGACGCGTCCGGCAGTGGCAGCCGGGTTCCGTCGGCGCGGATGGCGACCGAGCAGCGGTCGATACCCTTGAGCGCGACCTCGTCGAGGTCGAGGGCGATCGCGGTGGCGCCGCGGCGGTGGGCTTCGCGGGTGTGCCTGCCGGTGCCGCAGCCGATGTCGAGCACGGTGCTGGCGGCGTCGACGCCGAGCCGGTCGAAGTCGATGGTCAGCATGTCCGGCACTCCTCACCGGCCGTGGCCCTGCCGAGGCGGGCGCGGTAGACGGCGACAGTGGCCTCGGCGGTGGCACGCCAGGTGAACTGCTGTGCCCGCGCCGCGCCGGCAGCCCCGAGACGATCTCGGAGCGTGCGGGACGTGAGGACGTCGCGCAGGGCACGGGCGAGTGCGGTCGCGTCGCCGGGCGGGACGTGGAGCGCGGTGTCCGCGGTGACTTCCGGGATGGCGCCGGCGGTGGTGGCCACGAGCGGGGTGCCGCAGGCCATGGCTTCGAGAGCGGGCAGGGAGAAGCCTTCGAACAGCGACGGCACGCAGGCCACCTCGGCGCTGCGGACCAGGTCGGCCAGCTGCCGGTCGGTGAGTCCACTGTGGAACCGGACCGGCGAGGTCAAGCCCAGTTCGGTGAGCAGACGTTCGGTGGGTCCGCCGGGACGGGCGGTGCCGACGACGTGCAGCTCGGCGGAAAGCTCGTCCGGCAGCGCGGCGACGGCGCGCAGCAGCTGCGGCAGACCCTTGACCGGGACGTCGGCGCTGGCAGTCGTGACGATCCGGCCGCGGACACGGGGAACGCACGGATCGGGCCGGAAGACGGCACCGTCGACGCCGAGCGGGGTGACGGTGAGGCGCTCGGCGGGAACGCCCATCCATTCCGTCACCGCCAGACTGCTGGCCGCGGCCGGCGTCATGATCCGGGGGATCCGGCGGGCGACCCGGTGCTGCATGCGCAGGAACCGGTACCAGGAAAGGACTTCCTGGCGACGCCGGACGTCGGCGTCGCGCAGTTCCCATTCGCGGTCGATGGCGACGGGGTGGTGGATGGTCGCGACCAGCCCGGGCAGTCCGAGCAGGCCGTAGCCGAGCCCTTGGTTGTCGTGCACGACGTCGAACGGTCGCCGCCGCAGGTAGGCGCGTGCCCGCAGGGAGAAGGCGAGTGGTTCGGTGAACCGGCCCGTCTTCATCCCGGCGTATTCGAGGATGTTCGGCAGGGTGCGCAGTTCCCGGAGCGCGGGTGTGCGGAACGGGTTGTCCGGCGCATACAGGTCGAGGCCCGGCAGGGGCGTGAAGCGGACGCCGTCGTCGAGGACCGGGTACGGCGGGCCGCCGATGACCTCGACGTGGTGCCCGAGCGCGGCGAGTTCGCGGCTCAGGTGCCGGATGTAGACGCCTTGGCCGCCACAGGTCGGTTTGCCGCGATAGGACAGCAGAGCGATGCGCAGGCGGTCAGTCACGGACGTGGCCGGGTGCGGTCACGGCTGTCCGAGACTGGCCCGGAAAGCCTTCTGGTCGTCGCGGATCGCGTTGGCCCAGAGGCTTTTCGGGCCGTGCACCCGCTCGGACCGGGGTAGCAGCTCGGCGAGTTCGGCCAGTGCCGCGCGCAGGTTCTCCGGCGTGCCGGTCTCGCCGCGCCAGTGGGCGCGAAAGTAGCCGACGGTGATCGTTTCGGGGTGATTCTCCCCGAAAGTGTTTCGCAGAATGTCGTAAAGGCGAGTGAACCCTTCGAGATCGGGGGGGGGGTACCGGTTTTTGCCGTCCATACCAGGATGTTCAGCCGGGTACGCAGAGTGTCGATGTGTTCTGGTCCGAGCACTCGTTCGCGTGACTCGAGAACCTCGTGCCACAGCGCCAGTGCGGTCGGGATGTCCTCGTCCTTGGCCGTCATCAGGGCCAGGTGGTGGCGGGCCATGAGCGTCTGCGGGTCGTCGGCGCCCAGCAGGACGGCGCACCGGCCGGCGAGCACGGAGAACTGCTCGCGCGCGGCGGGCACGTCGCCGGCCTGGTGGGTCCAGTAGGCCAGGTGGTCCTCGAGTTCGAGGGTGGTCCGGTCGTCCGGGCCGAGGACCGCCCGGCTGTCGGCGGCGAGTTCCCGCAGCAGTTCCACGGCTTGCCCGGGATCGCCGGTTTCGCCGAGCGCGCGGGCCTGGCGGCCGGCTGCGCGGAAGGCGAGGGGATGGGTGTCGCCGAGGTCGCGGCTGATCCGCTTCGTCCAGGTGGTCCAGGACGCGAGGTTTTCCGCGTTGATGAGGGATTCCCGCAGGACGAGGCAGGCGTAGGCGTCGTCGTGGCGGCCGGCCTGCCACAGGTGCTCGGCCTCGCTCCGGGCGGCGTAGGCGTGCACGGAATCGTCCGCCTGGTGTTCGGCCATGGGTGCTGCCTCCTCGATCGCCTCGGCGACGGCCGCGTGCGCCTGCTCGCGTCCGATGCCGCCGGGGGCCTGGTCCCACACGTAGTCGGCGACGGTCTGGTAGCGCAGGCCGTAGTGGTCTCCGCCGGTGTCGGTGTGGCCGTGGACGACGAGCGTGTCCAGGCGCGCGATGACCTCGTGCAGCCGCGGGACCGAGCGGGTGCCGCCAAGCCGGGCGACGGCACCGCGCAGCACCCGGAACGGCATGGCCGGACCCGTTCCCGCGGCCGCCAGCACCGCCAGTACTGCCGTGGCGTCCTCCTGCCCGAGGGTGCTGCGGCCGAGGGCACGCTCGATGGCCGCGGCGTGGAACCCGGCGGCACCAGGCGCCGGAGGCGGGCCTGCTGATGTGGTCTTCTGTTCGGCCCGGGCGGTGATCGCCATCCAGTTGCCGCCCGAGCCGCGGAACAGCTCGTCGGTGACCTCGCCGGGCAGACCGCGCCGGGCGACGTATCCGGCGACGTCCTGCCGCGTGGCGGGTTCCAGCGGCAGCGGGGTGAATCCGTCGCCGAGATCGTCCGGTTCGTAGGCTCCGGCGACGACCTGGACGTGGGGCAGCATGGCCAGCGGCCGGGCGATGCGGGACAACACTTCGGGCTTGGTGCTGTCGATGACGAACAGCACTCGGTCGCCGAGATGCTGTAGCGGGCCGGTCAGCATCCGCTCGACCGCGTCGGCGCGGGACCACTCCTCACCGGACACAGCGTCGAGGTAGGTCTCGGCGGCCGCCGGAAACCCGTCGACCGTGCGGGTCAGCTGGGCTGCGAGCTCGCCGGCGATCTGCTCGACGCTCTCCCCGGTCTGCCCCAGCCACGCGGCCTGCACCCTGGGCAGGCCACGGGGCTGGGCGAGCGCGGTGAGCACCGCGGTCTTCCCGGAACCCGCCGGGCCGACGACGGCGACGTGCGCCCCCGCCCCGACCAGCTCGCGCAGCCGCCGGTACGACCTCGTCGGCTGGAACGACCGCGCGGCCAGTGCCGCCACGCCGGCCAGCACCGAGCCGTCGAGGGGCGCGTGCCGGTCGGCGACCGCGGCGTTGCGGGCCAGCCAGAGCGTCGGGTCACCCGAGCCGGGCGCCGTCCCGGTGAACGCGACGTGGCGGGCCTGCTGGTGCGCGCACATCTGGTTGACCGGGTCGCGGACCTCGGCACAGCCGAGCCGGTCCGGGCCGCTCACGGTCCCGTTGCGGATCAGGTAGGTCAGCGACTTGACGAAGCAGCCGCCGAAGGCCGGGCCGTCGCCGGTGGCGGTGAGCAGCTCGAACCGCCGCTCGGCCCGGCTGAGGACATCGATCCACGCCCGGCCCGCCGCTTCGGCCGCCCGCCCGGACTCACACGTGTCCAGCAGCAGCACCAGCCCGTCGATCGCCGAATACCGGCGGAACAGCTCCTTGACCCGCTGTCCTAGCAGGTAGGCCGTGCGCGAGTCGGGGTCCTCCGGCGAGTCCGCGGCCAGCAGGTAGTAGTCGTCTCCGCTGGTCACCCCGTGCCCGGTGAAGGCCAGGACCAAGGTGGCCTCCTGCGCGGACGCCGCCGCGAAGGCTTCCTCGATCGCCGTGTCCAGCTGCGCGGCACCGGGATCGAGCACCAGCGACCGCCCGGGCAGCGCCGGCTCGCACTGACCCGGCTGCGGGGATAGGAGACTCTCGTACAGGTTGCGCGCTTCGCCGGGAAGGAACGACAGCGGTGGCCGTGCGCCCCAGTTGGAGCCGATCACCAGCAGCAGTCTTCCCGGCATGATCCCCACCTTGCTCAACCAGGCACGCTTGGGCAAGCTTGACGCGCACGGTGCGTGATTGCTCACCCGCCGACGGTCGACGAAGGGGAGACGGTGGCCGAGATCGTCCTGGTGCACGGGATCGGGCAGCAGCAGAAGTCGCCGGACACCGTGGAGAGCGAGTACCTGCCGAATCTCGCCGGCGGCATCCGGCTCGCCGGCGACCCCGGCCTGGCCGACCGGATCTGGCGTAACGCCCGGCCCGGCGACCTGTCCGCCCGGGTCGCGTTCTACGGCGACCTGTTCCGCCAGGCCGACCAGCAGGGCGATCAGTTCGACCTCCCACCGGAAGCCGCCGGAATCGCCGCGCAGCTCACCCTGGACTGGGCGCAGCAGATCGCCGACCACGGCACCCGCGAAACCGACCGCGAACGCGCCCGGCGGGCACTGGAACAGGCCGAGGGCACTCTGCCCGACGCACAGGGACTGCGCGCCGGGCTCCGTCCGGTGCTCAACGCCCTGACCCGCATCCGGCCCATGGCCGCCCTCGGGGAAGCCGTCGCGGGACGGCTGCTGCGCACCGCGATCATCCAGGTCAGCCGTTACCTCACCGACGACACGATCCGGGCGGCGGTACAGGACCGCGTCGCCGTCCTCATCGGCCCCGAAACCAAGGTCGTCGTCGGCCACTCCCTCGGCTCGGTCGTCGCCTTCGAAGCCGCGCACCGGCTCGGGCAACCACTGCCACTGCTGGTCACCCTCGGCTCACCGCTCGGGCTGCGGAACATCGTCTACCACCGCGTCCGGCCACAGCCGCCGTCCGTGCCGCCGCAGGTCCGGCGCTGGGTCAACATCGCCGACCGCGACGACCTCGTCGCCGCCGACCTCAACCTCCAGCGGCGGTTCCCCGGCGCCGCCGGGGTGCTCGAAACAACGTACACCGTCGACAACGGCGCCCACCCCCACGACGCGAAGTTCTACCTGACCACAACCGAAGCCGGCCGGCCGGTCGTAGAGACCTTGAGCCGATGCTCAGCCCCGTGACACAGAACGCATTGCTGGAGGCGATGTGACGTTTCCGTCCCGCTCCCCGCCGACGACGAAGACCGACCCGAGGTCCCGGTGCTCGCCGGGGGAATCGGCGAGCTGGAAATGGCACTGCACGCCGTCCTGGGCACCGTCGGTGCCGAAGGAGCACTCAGCGAGCTGCACCTCGACGCCGGGGTCTCGACGAGACCTGCCGGTGGCTACGCCGGCAGACGGGGCCGTGCCCGCGGCGTAGCGTTCAGCTCAGCACCGCGACGATCCTGGTCCCTGGCGGGAAATCCCCGGCTTCGGTCCGGGCGAAGAGCCCGTACATCATCTTCGCCTCGTAGATCCAGTCGAGGGTGATGCCGTGGCGTTCGCCGAAGTCGGCGATGAAGTCGTCGAGCACGGCGTTGCGCTTTGCGTAGCCGCCGAAGTGGAAGTCCAGGTTGACCGTCCAGTTGGTCGTTGTCGTTCCGTACGCTTCGAGTTGCAGGCGGCGCACGTCGTCTTCCAGGAACTGCGCGCCTTTGAGCACGGCGAAGCCGACCGCGCGCTGTGGACCGGTCAGGCCGGAGGCGATGCCGGCGAGCGTGCCGCCTGTGCCGGTGGCGCAGCAGATGACGTCGAAGTTCGTGGTGATCTCGTCGACCAGTTCGGCGGTGCCGCGGACCGCGGGGCCGTTGCTGCCGCCTTCGGGTAGGACGTAGCAGGGGCCGAATTGTCGGGTGAGTGCGGCGAGTACGTCGGGCTCGGTCTTGCGGCGGTACGTTGTCCGGTCCAGGTAGGTCAGCGTCATGCCACAGTCGGCGGCGTAGGCCAGAGAATCGTTGAGGGGCTTGTGTTCCTCGCCGCGGATGACGCCGACGGTGTCGAAGTCCCAACGGCGCCCGGCGGCTGCGGTGGCGCGGATGTGGTTGGAGTACGCGCCGCCGAAGGTCGGGAGTGTGGTGAAGCCCTGGTTTCGGGCGGCGTGGAGGTTGTAGCGGAGCTTGCGCCACTTGTTGCCGGGTAGTTCCGGGCTGATCAGGTCGTCCCGCTTGAGCTGCAGGCGGACGCCCCGGCGCTCGAGCCGCTCGTCCCGCAGGTCCTGAAGCGGCGACGGCAAGCACGGAAGATCCGCTGTTTCGCCGTCGTTCGCCCGCATGCTCGCCAGCCTAGCGCCGCGACTGAACACAGAAGAGTTATGGAACATGTGTTCTTCGGCGCGATGGTCGGATCGCTGAGCCCGGAGGTGCGGTGGCGGTCCCCGGGTGAGCAACGCGCCGAACTCGCACCCGCAGACGCGGCGGACCTCCTTGTCCGCAGGATGGTCTTCTGTCCCTGTGGCCGCCGGATGGCAGGCGATCCCGACGATGCGTTCACGGTGAAGTTTCGGTCTCGCGACCGGCCCTGCTGGGCATGGCCTGCCGTGCTGGCGGCAGTGCTGCGCATTTTTGACCATACCTGAGCCCACCCGGGACGTCCGGGTCCGCGACGTGTTCGACCGGCTGAGCCACGATCTCGAGAGGCTCTTCAACGACTCCGATGAGCACAGCAGATCACCGCTGAGCTCGCGCCGGAGGCAACCGTGCACAC
This sequence comes from Amycolatopsis melonis, assembly GCF_040064235.1. Taxonomy (NCBI): domain Bacteria; kingdom Bacillati; phylum Actinomycetota; class Actinomycetes; order Pseudonocardiales; family Pseudonocardiaceae; genus Amycolatopsis; species Amycolatopsis melonis. Next base: position 162,462 of record NZ_JBDZYD010000018.1, on the reverse strand, counting down.
AATGAGCAGCTCGGCAAGCCGGAGTTACGCAGTTTGTGCATGGCCGGGCCGGGAGCGTGTCCTTACCCTCGCGAGCATGAACGACCTGAACCTCCCCGGCGGGCTGACCGCCGACGTCCTCGAGGCTCCCGGCGAACGGGACGAGATCGACACCGACGTCCTGATCATCGGGTCCGGCATGGGCGGCTCGACGCTCGCGTGGGCGCTGCGGGACTCGGGTGCCCGCGTCCTGGTCGTCGAGCGGGGCCGGTTCCTGCCGCGGGAACCGGAGAACTCGCAGCCGGAGCAGATGTACCTGAAGGGCCGGTACAAGAACGCCGGCCGGTGGTACGACGGTGGCACCGGCAAGCCGTTCGCGCCCGGCGTCTACTACTGGGTCGGGGGCAACACCCGTTTCTACGGCGCCATGCTGCCCCGGTTCCGGCGCAGCGACTTCACGGAGGTGCAGCACCGCGAAGGACGCTCGCGCGCGTGGCCGTTCGGCTACGACGATCTCGAACCGCACTACGGGACCATGGAACGGCTGCTGCAGGTGCACGGCCAGACCACCGAGGACCCCACGGAACCGCCGCACTCGACGCCGTATCCGCATCCGCCGCTGCCGCACGAACCGGCGATCGAGCGGTTCGCCGGTGCCCTCCGCCGTCAGGGACTCCATCCGCACCACACGCCGAACGCGCTCAACGTGGTGACCCAGGCCGACCGCGCGGCGGTGTGCACGGCGGACGGCTGCCCCGACGACACGGGCATGAAGTCCGACGCGGAGAACCGGATCCTGGTCCCGGCCCTGCAGGCGGGCGTCAGGCTGATGATCGAGGCGGTGGTGACCCGCCTGGTCACCGCGGCCGACGGCCGGACGGTGGTGGCCGCCGAAGCCCGCCACGGCGACCGGACGATCCGGATCACCGCGCGGCAGTTCGTCGTCGCGGCGGGCGCGGTCAACTCCGCGGCGCTGCTGCTGCGGTCGGCGAACGACCAGCACCCGGAAGGGCTGGGCAATTCTTCGGGCCTGCTCGGCCGCAACTACATGGTCCACAACAGCACGTTCTTCGTGGGCGTGAATCCACTTCGGACCAACCCGACGAAGTGGCAGAAGACGCTGGGGATCAACGACTTCTACGAGGGTACCGACCCGCTGGGCAACCTCCAGATGCTCGGGAAGCTGCAGGCACCCATGCTCAAGCCGGCCCGTGCGTGGGCGCCGATGTGGGCGCTGAAGTTCATGGCGGCGCGCAGCATCGACATCTACCTGACGAGCGAGGATCTGCCTTCCCGGAACAACCGCGTCCGGGTCGACGGCGGCCGCACGATCATCGACTGGACCCCGACCAACCTCAGCGCGCACCACGAACTCGTGCGGCGGGTGACGAAGATCGTCCGGAAGGCCGGATATCCGCTGATCTTCACGCAGCGGATGGGGATCGAGACGAACTCGCACATGTGCGGCACCGCCGTGGCCGGGACCGATCCCGCGGAGAGCGTGCTGGATCCGTTGTGCCGCAGCCACGACGTGGGAAACCTGTGGATTGCCGACGCCTCGTTCTTCCCGTCCTCGGCGGCACTCAACCCGGCGTTGACCATCGGGGCCAACGCGCTGCGCATCGCGCCGTCGATCGCCGCCGCGGTGTCGTGACCTACCAGGGCACGGTCCCGGCGTCGTCGAACAGGCCGCCGGTCGGGCCGTCGTCCGGCAGCGTGGCCAGCCGGAGGGCGATCTCGGCGCCGTCCGCGGGTGTGCTCGTCCCGTGGAAGCCGTTGAGGTCGGTGGCGACGTAACCGGGGCACGCGCCGTTGACCTTGACAGCGGTGCCGGCCAGTTCCTTGGCGTACTGGATGGTGACGGCGTTCAGGAACGTCTTCGACGGTGCGTAGGCGCCGCTGATCCCGCCGAGGTCGACACCGGGCGTGCTCTGCAGGGTCAGCGAGGCGACGTGGCTGGACTGGTTGACGATCCGCGGGTGCGCGGAGCGGCGCAGCAGCGGCAGCATCGCGTTGGTGACCCGGACGACGCCGATCACGTTGGTCTCCACGACGGCCCGCAGGCTCTCGGGCGTGACCGCCGAAGGGGTCTCCGGCCAGGCTCCGGCGATACCCGCGTTGTTGACCAGCACGTCGAGCCGGCCCGCCCGGTCCTCGAGCAGCGCGGCGGCGGCCGTGACGCTCGCGTCGTCGGTCACGTCGAGCGGCACCCCGAACGCGTCGACGCCGGCCGCCCGCAGCTTGGCCACGGCGTCCGCCCGGCGTTGTTCGTCGCGGGCACCGATTCCGACGCTCCAGCCCCGCGCGCCGAGCCCGGCCGCGATCTCGTACCCGATTCCCTTGTTCGCGCCGGTGACCAGCGCGATCGTCTGTTCGTTCATGGGTTGATCGTGACGCGGAACCGGCGGCGGACCAACACCGCTCGGGTCAGGAATCGATACCTGAACGACATGGATCGGCGGGTAGGCTGACCGGGTGGAGACACGGGAGCTGCGGTACTTCGTCGCGGTCGCCGAGGAGCTGCACTTCGGCCGGGCCGCCGAGCGGCTGGGCATCGCCCAGCCGCCGCTGTCGCGGACGATCGCCCGGCTCGAGCGGCGGCTCGGCGTCACGTTGCTGGCGCGCACCAGCCGCAAGGTCTCGCTCACCGAAGCCGGCGCGGTGCTGCTCACCGAAGGCCGGGCGATCCTCGGGGCGCTGGCCACGGCCGAGCGGCTCACCCGGCGGGCCGCCGTGAACCGGCCTTCGCTGGTCCTGGCCGCGAAGGCCGGTGCCGCCCGCGAACTGCTGACGAAGCTGCTCGACGCGTACGCCGCCGAGCCGGGCGCGGTCGCGGTCGACCTGCTGCTGTGCGAAGCCCAGCCCCAGCAGACGCTGCACGACGGCCGGGCCGACGTGGCCCTGCTGCACCTGCCCTTCGACTCGGCGGCCGGGCTCGACACCGAAGTCCTGCACACCGAGGGCCAGGTCGCGATCGTGCCCAGCTCGCACCCGCTGGCCGTCCGGTCCGGAGTCCGGCTGGCGGAGGTCAGCTCCCTGCCGGACCTCCCGCTGGCCCGCTGGCCCGGGCCCGGCGGCCGCTATCCCGAGGGCCCCGGCGCGGAAGTCCGCAACCTGACCCAGCTCTTCCAGCTGATCGCGCTCGGCCGCACCACCGTGGTGATGCCCGAATCCAGCCGCGCGAACCTGCAGGAAGGCCTGGCCGCCGTGCCGGTCACCGACGCCCACGCCGTGACGACGGTCATCGCCTGGCCACCGCACAGCCGCTCCCGGGCGCTCGCCGACCTGGTCCGCGTGGCCACCCGCGGCTGAGCCCGGTTCTCGCCAGTGTCGGGAATGACTCGTTCGGGACGTGGGAGGTCCCGAACGAGTCATTCGCGACGTTCCGCTCAGAGGTGCTGCTCGGTCGCCCGGGTCCGGCGGTACTCGTCCTGGCGCTCGTCGGTGACGTACGCCGGGATCGGGAAGTCCCACCAGCCCGGCACCCAGGGGCCTGCCGCGTCCCGGTCCGTCGGCACCTCCACCAGGGCAGGTTCGCCCGACTGCACCGCCTTGCGCAGGATCGGCTCCAGCGACTCGGCGTCCGGCACCCGCCACGACTCGATGCCGAACGACGCACCCAGCGCGGCGAAGTCCGGGCTGTACGGGGTCCCGTCGGGGCGCGAGAACTCCGTCCCGATGTGGCGGGACGTCTGCTTGCGCTGCCCGCCGCGGATCGACATGTAGCCCGCGTTGTTCTGCACGACGAACACCACCGGCGCCCCGGTCGTGACGCTCAGCGCGATCTCCTGCGCCGTCATCAGGAAGTCGCCGTCGCCCAGGACACAGGCGACAGTCCGGTCGGGCCGTCCCAGCTTCGCGCCGACGGCGGCGGGGATCGCCCACCCCATCGACGAGAAGCCGCCGGACGTCAGGTGCGTGCGGGGCTCGTACACCGGGAACGTCTGCTTCACCGCGCCCTGCGTGTTGCCCGAGCCCGCGACGATGATCGCGTCGCGAGGCAAAGCGGCGCGCAGCGCGCCCAGCGGACGCTGCGAGGTGAACGGGTACCGGTCGCTGTCGCGGCGGCCGGCGAGCTTGTCCTCCCAGTCCCGCTTGAGCTGCGCCAGCTCGGCCAGGTACTCCGAGCGGTCGGCGGCCGGGTACGGCAGGGAATCGACGATCGCCGCGACGGCACGCTGTGCGTCCGCGACGATGCCCACCTCGGCCGGGTAGTTCTTGCCGATCTCGTGGGGGTCGATGTCGATGTGGATCAGCTTGGCCGGCGGGATGGAGAAGCTGATTCCCTGGGCGTAGCTGGACGCCGACCAGTCGGTGAACCGGCACCCGACCGATACGACGACGTCGGCCGAACTCGCGATCGCGTTGCCGACCAGCGTGCCGGTCTGCCCGACGCTGCCCGCGAACAGGTCGTGGTCCTCCGGGAACGCGCTCTTGCCGTTCCAGGTCGTCACGACCGGGATCGACCAGCGTTCGGCCAGCGCCCTGACCTGGTCACCGGCCTCCGACGTGATCGCGCCGCCGCCCACGACGATGACCGGCCGCCGGGCGGCGCGGAGAACCTCGACCGCGCGGTCGACGGCCAGCGGGTCCGGGTGCTGGCGGCCGACCGGGATGCGGCGCTCCAGGTCGTGCAGCTGGACGTCGGCGGCTTCGGCCTGGACGTCCATCGGGACCTCCAGGTGCACCGGCCCTGGCCTGCCGGTGAGCATCGAGTTGAAACACCGGTGCAGCACGAACGGCAGCTCCTCGACGCGGGTGACCACCCAGTGCCGCTTGCTCACCGCCTCGGCGACCTTGGGGAAGTCGTTGGCCGTGTAGCGGTCGAGCTCCTGGAGCAGGCCGTGCCCGCGCATGTGCGTGGGCGGCCCGCCGGTGATGACCAGCACGCTGGTCGAGTCGGTGAACGCCGTGCCCATCCCGATCACCGTGTTGCTCGCGCCGGCACCGATCGAGGTGACCGCGGCGATCGGGCGCCCGGTCGCGCGGTAGTAGCCGTCCGCGAGGTGGACCGCGCTCTGCTCGTGGAACGTCTGGACGAACGGGATCTTCGACTCGTCGTCGAGGAAGGCGTCGGTCAGGGACCAGATCCCGTGCCCGGGGATGCCGGCCACGTAGCCGACGCCGTAGTTGTGCAGGGTCCGCGCGACGATCTGGCCGCCGGTGAGGACAGGCATGTGACTCTCTCCGTTCTGTGTTCAGTTGCTCCGGCGGGCGGCCCAGGCGAAACCCTGCTTGCACAGCCGGGTCACGTCGGGGTTCTGCAGGTCGTCCAGGTCGTGCCCGACGGCGCTGTAGAAGACCCGGCCGCGGCCCCAGGTCCGGGTCCACGCCTGCGGGATCGTCCGGCCCACGAGCCAGGACAGGTGCTCTCCGGTGACCTGGTCTCCGCCAGCACGTGGTTGTTCGGGTCGACCGACATGTAGTACTGCTCCGACGCCACGGAGAAGTCCCGCACCCCGGCAGTGATCTCGTGCTCGCTGTCCACTATGGACACGTCGTACGGGTACTTGACACCTTCGCCCGCCGGGTGCTCCAGGAAACTCCCGCCCAGCAGCAGGTGGTACTTCAGGCTCAGCCGGAAGGCCGCGGCCGCGCCGTGCCACGCGGCGATCCCGGTGCCCGCCTCGACCGCGCCGAGCAGGCTGTCCTCCTGGGCTGCCGACAGCCCTTCGGACAGCAGCGCGTTGTTCCAGTTGAGGGCGATCAGGTCGTAGCCGGTGAGGTCGGCGTCGAGCGCGAAGACGTCGTTGGTCTCCGTGACGTCGAAACCCAGCTCGGTGAACAGGGGCAGCGCCCACTTTTCGGCGATGTCGTAGGGCTTGTGCCCCGGCCATCCGCCGTAGAGATACAGCACGCGGGTCACGCGATCCTCCTTTCTGCCCCGGCGACCGAGGCGGCACGGTCCCGCAGCCGGGCGGCGATCTCGATCGCGTCCCCTTCCGGTGCGGTGGATTTCCGGTCTGGTTTGGCGGCCAGCAGGTAGACCAGCCCCACCGCCGACACGATCAGGAAGCCGATCAACGCGATCCAGCGGTCGACGAACGACGTGCTCGCGTCGCCGGCCGGCGCCGCCAGCAGGATCATCGCGAGCACGCCGTAGACCAGGGCGGCGACGTTGACGACGAGGCCGTACCGGCCCAGGCTCCAGGCGCCGGCCGGGCGCCAGCCCTTCAGCCGCATCCGCAGCGCGGCGAGCACGACCATCTGGAACGCCAGGTAGCCCGCGAGCATCTGGAACGCCGCGATCCGCACCAGCGAATCGGGGGAGAAGTAGACGAACACGAACAGCAGCACCGGCACCACGTTCACGGCCAGCAGCGCGTTCATCGGCACGCGGTGGCGGGTCGTGACCTTCGAGAACAGGTGCGAGCCCGGAAACATGTCGTCGCGGGCGAAGGAGAACACGATCCGGCTCGCCGCCGCCTGCTGGCTCAGCACGCCGGCGATGAACGAGGTGAGGGCGACGAGCAGGACCAGCTTGGTACCGACGGTGCCGATCGAGCTCTGGAGGATCGCCGGGATCGGGTTCGTGTCCTGTCCGGACAGGATCGAGCCGAGATCCGGTGCCGCGAGTGCGTATCCGGCGAAGGCGAACAGCGCGGCCACCCCGCCGACGACGACCGTCAGCTGCATCGCGCGCGGGATGCTCCGGGCGGGATTGGGTACCTCCTCGGCGACCTCACCGCAGGCTTCGAAGCCGTAGAAGAGGAAGAGCCCGACGAGCGACGCCGCGAGGAACGCGCCGAAGTAGCTGCCCGTGTGGCTGGTGCCACCTCCGGTGAAGAAGATCGAGATCGAGTTGTGGCGCTGGAAGACCAGCAGGTACAGGCCGACCAGCACGATCCCGATGAGCTCGGCGGCGAGCCCGATCTTGGAGATGATCGCGAGCGTGCGGGTGCCGAAGCTGTTGCACAGCAGGCAGAGCGCGGTCACGGCGAGCGCGATGAGCAGCCGCTGGCCGGGCGTCGAGCTCACCCCCGGCTCGGCGGCGGTACCCCCGAACAGGCTCGCCACGAAGTCCGAGCTGAACAGGGCCGTGCTGGTGATGCCGATCGTGATGCAGCAGATGTAGGTCCACGCGGTGAACCACGCGTAACGGCCGTTCCACAGACGGCGTGACCACTGGTAGAGCCCGCCTGCGAGCGGGAACTGCGACACGACTTCGCCGAACACCAGCGCGACGAGCAGCTGGCCCAGCCCGACGACGGCGATCCAGAAGATCGACGGCCCCCCGGCCGCCGACAGGCCCAGCGCGAACAGGGAGACGACGCCGACCAGCGGCGAGAGGTAGACGAAGCCGAGGGCGAAGTTCGCCCACAGGCTCACTTTGCGGTCGAAGCGCTGCTGGTAGCCCAGTGCCGCGAGGAGTTCCGCGTCCTCACGGGACGAAACGGGCGCCGAGCCGACGGCAGGTTCGGGCGCGGTGGCGGGAACCGCCGGGTTGTCTGTTGTCATGGCGACCTCCGGGGGCCGAAGTGATGATGCTCCTTGTGCGGTCGCGCGTCACCGTGGTCGACCGGTTCGGCGCGGAAGATCCCCCGCTCGCGCCGGTCAGGCGCGCCCGAAAACGTGGTCGGTCCACTCGAGACGAGCCGAACCGAAACGTGCGCTGCGGACATCACCCGAGCGCGCGTGTCCTTCGAAATTCTCCAACCGGGACGCCCGGCCGCAGAGCTCGCCGAGCTCCGCGCTGGACCCGGCGTCCTGGATCTCCTGGTACGTCACGGTCTTGAGGTACTTGCCGACCCACAGCCCGCCGGTGTAGCGGGCCGCGCCGAGGGTCGGCAGCACGTGGTTGGTGCCGATCACCTTGTCCCCGTAGGCGACGCACGTCTTGTCGCCGAGGAACAGCGCACCGTAGTTGCGCATCTTCCGCAGCGCGGCCCGGGGCTCGGCGGTGAGGATCTGGACGTGCTCGCTCGCGTACTCGTCGGCCAGCGCATAGGCGGCGTCGAGGTTTTCGACGACGAGCACTTCGCCCTTGTCCCGCCACGCGCGGCCGGCGACGTCGCCGGTGGGCAGGCCGGGCAGCAGCTCTTCCACGCACGCGATCGCGCGCGCCGCCAGCTCCTCCGAGGTGGTGATCAGGACGGCGGGGGAGTCCGGCCCGTGCTCGGCCTGCGACAGCAGGTCGGTCGCGACGACGAACGGGTCCGCCGTCTCGTCCGCGACGATCAGCACCTCGGTCGGCCCGGCGAACAGGTCGATGCCGACTTCGCCGAACAGTTGGCGTTTCGCTTCGGCGACGTAGGCGTTGCCCGGCCCGGCCAGCATGTCGACGGGAGCGATCGTCTCGGTACCCAGCGCGAGCGCGGCCACGGCCTGCACGCCACCGAGCACGTAGATCTCGTCCGCGCCGGCCAGGTGCATCGCGGCGATGCTGATCGGCGGCGGCGTGCCGCGGTCCGGCGGGGTCGTCGCCGCGACCCGCTCGACGCCGGCGACCTTGGCGGTCACCACCGTCATGTGCGCCGAGGCGGTGAGCGGGTACCGGCCACCCGGGACGTATGCCCCGGCCGCGCCGACCGGGATGTTCCGCTGTCCCAAGTAGACTCCGGGCAGCGTCTCCACCTCGAAGTCGGCCAGGGACTCCCGCTGGGCCTGGGCGAACCCGCGCACCTGCCGCTGGACGAACCGCAGGTCGTCGAGGACGGTTCCGGGCACCGAGGCGACCACCGCGGCGATCTCGTCCGGCCCGAGCCGGTAGGAGTCCGGGGTCCACGCGTCGAACTTCTCCGACCAGCGGCGCACCGCGGTGTCACCGTTCTGCCGGACGTCGGCGATGATCTCGGAAACCGTGTCGGCGATGTCGGGACGACTGGTCCGTGACGTGGTCTCCGCGACGGGCTTCTTCACGAGCTTGGCCGCTGTGGACACTGCACACTCCTTACCGAAACGGTGACCCCTGGTGGCTTGGGCAAGAAGTCTGCGCAACGACGGGCGGGCCGGGCAGACACAATCCGTGTAATAGTGAGCGCGTACGTTTCACACACTGGAGACCACATGCCCGAGGTCCTCACCGTCCGCGACGCCCTGCAGCTCGAGGTCTTCCAGCGCACCACGGTCCACGTGCTGGCCGGGGAGGACCGCATGGACCAGCCGGTCCGCTGGGTGCACACCGGCGAGATCCCCGACATCCACCGTTTCCTGTCCGGGCAGGAGATGCTGCTGACCGCCGGGCTCGGGATGGGCCGCACCGAGTCCGAGCAGCGTGCCTTCATCCGCCGCCTCGCCGACGCCCACGCGGCCGTTCTCGTGGTCGAGCTGGCCGGCCGGATGTTCGACAGGATGCCGGACGCGGTCGTCGACGAGGCGCGTGCCGTCGGGTTGCCGCTGGTCGGCCTCGCCGACGAGATCCCGTTCGTGGAGGCTTCCGCCCAGGTTCACGAAGTCCTGGTCGAGACCCGGGTCAGCAGGCTGATCGCCGAGGAGGCGACCGGCCAGGCGTTCATGGACCTCCTGCTGGCCGACGAGGACTACGTCGGCATGGTGCGGGAGCTGGCCCGGCGGACCGGGCATCCGGTGGTGCTCGAAGACGTCGCCCACCGGATGCTCGCCTACAGCGGCTCGACCCCGGCCGCCGACGAACTCGTGGCCGGGTGGGACGCCCACTCGCGGGCGATCCACGAGCGCCACCACCCGATCCTGGCCGGCGAGAAGCAACGTCCCCAGGCCCGGGCGGGCTCGTTCAGCGAGGTCGTCGCCTGCGCCCGGACAGCGGTGATCCTGCGCGGGGAGTCGTGGGGCTGGCTGCACCTGCTGCACGGCGGCGTGCAGCCGGGCGCCGCGGACCTGCGGGCCATGGAACGCGCGGCCGCCGCCATCGCGATCTCCCTGCTCAGCGAACGCGAAAGCGGGGCACGGGCGGCCCAGCGGCAGGGCGCCCTGCTCAACCGGCTGCTGCTCGGGGACATCACCGGCGAGAAGTTCGTCAGCCGCGCCCTCGCCCTCGGCCAGGACCTGCGCGACCGCGAGCTGATCGTCGTGGTCACCGCGCGCGAAGCAGCCGGTGAACCCTTCGGCGACCAGGACCTCGCCAGGCTCCTGCGCGAAGGCCAGTGGCCGTCCGTTGTCGGCGACATCGGCGACTTCGACCTCGCGGTGGCCGGCCTCGCGGACGGCGCGGAGTCGCTTGTGGACACTCTGACCCGGCGCCGGGTCCGGGGCGGCATCAGCCGGATGGTTCCGCCGATGGCGTTGCCGCAGGCTGTTCGCCAGGGCCGGAGTGCCGCGTCGGTCGCCGCGTCCGCGCCGGAGTGCGAGCTCATGCGCTTCGACGATCTGGGCGCGTTGCGTCTGCTGGTGGCGCTGTCGGAAGGCCCGGAACTCACCCGGTACGTCGAGGACGAACTGGGTCCGCTGCTGGAGCACGACGCCCGCACGAGCAACCCGCTGCTGCCGACGCTGCGGACGTTCCTCACCTGCGGTGGCAACAAGGCCCGCGCTGCCGAGGCGCTGTTCGTCCAGCGCCGGACGCTGTACCACCGGCTCGACCGGCTGCGGGAAATCCTCGGCCTCGATCCGGCCGATGTGGACAACCAGCAGCGGCTTCAGCTCGCTGTCCGCGGTTACGACCTGCTGCACCGCCGGGCTCCACGGCGTCCTTGACCAAGCGTGGCCGGTGCCGGAGAGGTCCTTGCGCAGCTTGCCGAAGACTCCGGTGCCGCGGCAGCCGCTCCACCGCGCGCTGCCGGGGAACACGAACGGCACCGGCCGCACCTCGGGGTGATCGCGGGAGCGGCGACGGCCGGCTCGCCGGAAACTTGGGCGAGCCGGCCGTTCCGTTGTGGTGACACCGGCGCCCCGGGTTGCCGCCTAGAACTGGGTGAAGAACTTCCAGGTTTCCGCCGGGAGCCAGGTGGTGCGGCCCTTCACCGGTGCCGGGGCCGTGCTGTTCGCTCCGTCGGCCGGGCTGGCGTCGTGGCCTCCGTCGAACGCGATCCACTCGACCGGGTGGCCTGCCGAGCAGCCCGCGTACGTCGTCGCGATGTGGGTGCGGCTGCCCTTCGCCGGTTCGCGTGGGGTTTGCGGTGTGCAGTTGTTGTTGCGGACGAACCGGTCTCGCAGCGAGCGGCCGCCGGCGATGCTCAGCACCGGGTCGCTGATGCCGTGGGAGGCGAGGTACGCGATCGGCTGGGTGCCGCCGCTGCAGCCGCTGAGCTGGCCGCCCGAGTAGAGCGCGACCGCGCGGAACACGTTCGCCCGCGCGCACGCCAGCGCGTAGCTCATGCCCGCGCCGTAGCTGAAGCCGACCGAGAAGATCCGGGTCGTGTCGACGCAGAGGGCGCCTTCGATCTGCCTGATCATGTCGTCGACGAAGGTCACGTCTTCGCCGCCGGAGTTGGCCCAGCCGTTGTTGAAGCCCTGGGGTGCCACGAAAATCGTGCTGTTGTTCGACAGCCGGAGCAGCCCGTAGTAGGCCCAGACGTCGGTCAGGACGGTGCGGCCCGTGGCGACGTCGGTGGCGTTGCCGCCGAGCCAGTGCAGCCCGAAGACGAGCCGGTAGGGGTGGTTGCGGTCGTAGCCTGCCGGCACGGTGATGATGTAGCTGCGGTTCTTGCCGCTGCTGGTGATCGTGTGGGTGCCGGTGGCCAGCGCCGGTGCCTTGCCGCACCCGGCGGTGGCGGCCGCGGGTGTGGTGGCAGGCACGGTGGCCGGTGCCGGCGGCGCCGACATCGTGGCCATGGCCAGCAGCGCTGCGACGAGGCCGGGCAGCGCGCGCCATCGGAAGCCGGACGAGGCGGGGGTCGTGGATCGCATGGCTCTCCTGACTGGGTGGAGTGGATTTGCCGACCACGGCGGGAAGCGCTTGCCGCCCAAGGGTTTCCACGGCCGCCGTGCGGTGTCAAGGCGATGCCGGGGAGGCCGGGGAAAGCGGGCTGTAACTTTCAGCCGCGGCCGGCGAGCCGGGCGGAGGCGTGCAGGACGGTGACCACCGAGCCGAGCGCGACGGCGCGCTCGCCCAGCTGTCCTTTGCAGACGGACACCTGCGCGACGGCGAAGGGGAGTGCGTCCCGTTCGAGGGCGCTGCGCAACGGCGGGAGGAGGATGTCGAACGCGGCGGCGAGGTCGCCGCCGATGATCACGCGGTCGGGGTTGAGCAGGTTGCCGAGCACGGCCAGCGCGCTGCCGAGGCGGTGCCCGGCGTCGGTGAGCACGCGGACGCAGGCGCGGTCGCCGTCCAGCGCGCGCCGGATCAGGTCGTCGGCGGTGAACCCGGGGCCCTGGCGGGTCCGCAGCTGCGCCAGCAGCGCGGGCAGGCTCACGCACGTTTCCAGGCAGCCCCGGTTGCCGCAGCGGCAGACCGCGCCGGCCGGGTCGATCGTCAGGTGCCCGAACTCCGCCGCGGTACCGCAGGAACCGCGGAACAGCCGCCCGCCCATGACGAAGCCGGCGCCGACGCCGGTGCCGAGCTTGACGTAGACGGCCACCTGCGCGCCCCGGCCCGCGCCCCACGTCACCTCGGCCAGTGCGCCGAGATTGCCCACGTTGTCGACGATCACGGGCAGCCCGAGCAGCGCGCCGAGCTCGTCGGCCGGCCGCAGGCCGACCCAGCTCGGCGCGATGCTGGACGGCCCGATCGTCCCCGTCAGGGTGCTGACCGGTCCGGGGAGCCCGGCGCCGACGCCGAGCACCTTGCCGCGGTCCACACCGGCCGCGGTCAGCGCCTCCTCGGCCAGTGCCGCCGCGGTTTCCAGCGACTCGCGGGCGTCGTGATCGCGTTCCAGCTCCCGGCACTGCTCGGTCAGCACGGTGTGCGCGAGATCCGCCACGATCACGCGGACGTGCGTGTGGCCGAAGTCGATGCCCACCACCGCACCGGCGGACGGGTTGAGCGTCAGCGGGGTGCCGGGCCGTCCCTGGCGCGGCGGGCCGGCGGTGCCGGCGTCGGCGCCTTCGACGATCACGCCGTCGCGGTACAGCGCGCCGACGACGTTGGAGATCGTCGCGCGCGAGACGTCCAGCAGCCGCGCGAGTTCCGCCCGCGTCAGCGGTCCCCGCGTGCGCAGCAGTTCGATGACGCGTTCGTGGTTCTCGGTGCGCGTGCCCGGTTGCTGTGCCGCCACATCCATGAGGTGTACACGCATCCCGGCGATGCGACAAGCGTTGAACAAAATATGCCCCGATTGCCGAAGAGGTATTGCCGTGACCGGCCATTGCGCCGGACGCGGTTGCAGCGGCGGTTGGCTTTATTCGACGGTATTCGACGACCGCACCGGATTTTTCGGGCACTTTTGTTCAGTTTGTTGACAGTATGGTGGGTGTGGTTCCAGCATCATCCTTACGGGACTGCGGTCAAAAGATCACCGATCGTCACGACGACCGCGACCCGTCCCAGAACCCCGGTACCGTCACTCGCCCAAGGATGTGCGGACGTGAACAACTCCCGGTCTCCCGATCCCCGACGTGCCGTTCCCGTGCGGATTCGCGATACCCGCCGGAGACCGTGTTAGCGCTAACACTATTTTCCCTTTTCTTCTCCTGTTCCGGGTCTGTCCGGCCGAAAACCGGTTCGTGAAAGGTGCTCCCATGTCCCCGGACTCCCTGTCCATGCCCGAAATCAGCCGCCGCGCGGTGCTGGCCGCGGCGGGTGCGGCCACCGCTGCCGGGTTCCTGCGTTTCGCTCCCGGCGCCGCCGCCACGGAAGGCCCCGCCTCCTACACGCCGAGCTGGTCGTCGGTCGACCAGCACGCGCCCGCGCCGGAGTGGTTCCAGGACGCCAAGTTCGGCATCTACTACCACTGGGGCGTGTTCAGCGTTCCGGCGTTCGGCAACGAGTGGTACCCGCGGAACATGCACATCGCCGGGTCCAACGAGAACAACCACCACAAGCAGGTGTACGGCGACCCGTCGGTCTGGCCCTACCACAACTTCATCAACGGGGCCAACGACAAGTCGGGCCGGTTCACCCAGTTCGCGCCCAAGCTCGTCTCCGCGGGCGGACGGTTCGACCCGGTCGCGTGGGCCCAGCTGTTCAAGGCGGCCGGCGCGAAGTTCGCCGGGCCGGTGGCCGAGCACCACGACGGGTTCTCGATGTGGAACAGCCGCGCCAACGAGTGGAACTCCGTGGCCAAGGGCCCGAAGCTGGACCTGGTGGGGCTGCACGGGCAGGCCATCCGCGGGCAGGGCCTGAAGTTCCTGTGCGCGCTGCACCACGCGTTCAACTTCACCGGCTACTACGACCACGTGCCGTCGCAGCCGACGACGTCGCTCAAGAAGCTCTACGGCCAGCTCGGCGCCACCGCCGAAAACCAGCTCTGGTACGCGAAGCTGCAGGAGATCGTCGACGGCTACCAGCCCGACCTGATCTACCAGGACTTCAACCTGAGCAAGCTCCCGGAAGCCCGGCGGCTGAACTTCCTGGCCTACTACTACAACCGGGCCGTCGCGTGGAACAAGGACGTGGTGGCCACCTACAAGGACGGGTTCAACAACCGCGGCGAGGTCTACGACTACGAGCGCGGCGGCCCGGCCGGGCTGCTCACGCCGTACTGGCTGACCGACGACAGCATCTCCAGCTCCAGCTGGTGCTACACGAACGGCATCGGCTACTACTCGCTCAAGGCGATCCTGCACTCGATCCTCGACCGGGTCGCCAAGGGCGGCAACACGCTGCTGAACATCGCCCCGATGGCCGACGGCACGATTCCCGACGGCCAGCGCAGCATCCTGCTCGGCATCGGCGACTACCTCGGCCGGTTCGGCGAGTCCGTGTACGCGACCCGGTCCTGGTCCTCGTTCGGCGAGGGCCCGACGAAGATGGGCGGCGGCTCGTTCACCGGGCCGAAGGCCGGGACAGCGCAGGACATCCGGTTCACCCGCAGCAAGGACGGCAAGGTGCTCTACGCCACCGTCCTGGGCTGGCAGGGCCGGACGACCACGATCGGCACGCTGACCGCGAGCCGGTTCCCGCTGGCCGGCCTCGTCGCCACCCAGCTGCTGGACAACACCGCGGGCCGCTACGTCACCCTGCCCCGCCCGGTCCAGGACGGCGGCGGGCTGCACCTGACGATGCCGTCCGCGACCGCGCCGTTCGCCGCGCAGGCCTACGTCGTGAAGTTCACCTTTTCCGACCGCGTTCCGGCCTGAGGGGAGCCCGTCATGCGCTGGAGAACCACGTTCGTGGCGGCCGCCGCCCTCACCGGTGTCCTGGTCGCGCCCGCGCAGGCCCTCGACAACGGCCTCGCGCTGACCCCGCCGATGGGCTGGAACGACTGGAACGCCTACAAGTGCACCGTCTCCGAGGCGCTGATCAAGCAGACGACCGACAAGATCGTCGCCTCCGGGCTGGCCGCGGCCGGCTATCAGTACGTCAACGTCGACGACTGCTGGATGGCCAACAGCCGCGATGCCGCCGGGAACCTCCAGCCCGACTACACCAAGTTCCCCGACGGGATCGCGGGTACCGCTGCCTACGTCCACTCGAAGGGACTGAAGTTCGGCATCTACGAAGACGCCGGCACCCACACGTGCAAGGGCCGTCCGGGCAGCCTCGGCCACGAGAAGCAGGACGCGAAGCTGTTCGCCTCCTGGGGCGTGGACTACCTCAAGTACGACAACTGCTACGCGGGCGGCACCACCCAGCAGTACATCGACCGGTACACCGCGATGCGCGACGCGCTGGCGGCGACCGGCCGCAAGATCGTCTACAGCATCTGCGAGTGGGGCGTGCACGACCCGTGGAACTGGGCCCCGCCGATCGGCAACCTGTGGCGTACCACGCCGGACATCCAGCCGAACTTCGCCAGCATGCTCTCGATCTTCCACACGAACGCCGGGCTCGCGGCCTTCGCCGGGCCGGGGCGGTGGAACGACCCGGACATGCTGCAGGTCGGCAACGGCATGACGGCGACCGAGGACCGCGCGGAGTTCAGCCTGTGGGCCGAAATGGCCGCGCCGCTGCTGGCGGGCAACAACCTGGCCGGCGCGAGCGCCACGACCCTGGCCACCCTGGGCAACAAGGCGGTCATTGCGGTCGACCAGGACCCGCTGGGCAGACAGGGACGGCTGGTCGCCTCGGCGGGCGGCCGCGACGTGCTCGCCAAACCGCTCGTCAACGGCGACGTCGCGGTGGTGCTGTTCAACGAGAACGCCGCCGCGGCCACGATCACCACCACGGTGTCCGCGATCGGCAAGAGCGGCGCGGCCACCTACTCCCTCGCCGACCTGTGGACCGGTGCCGTGCGCACCACGACCGGCGCGATCAGCGCGAGCGTCCCGGGCCACGGCGTCGTGATGTACCGGGTTTCGGGCGGTCGCTGACGCCTGCCCGAGCCTGGTTCGCCGGTTCCACCCCTACACACCGTTCGGAGACGCCCCTGATGTCCAAGCGCACACGACGACGCGCGCGGTTCGCCGCGCCCACCGCCACCCTGCTGCTCACCGCGCTGGTGGCCGCCCAGGGAACGGCGACCGCCGACACGGCGCCGCGCTCGGTCGCGGCGGCCGGGATCACGGCCACCGTGAACGCCGACGGCAGCTACCAGATCCGCACGCAGCAACCGGTGGCGTGGACGTTCAGCGGGACCGTCGGCCGCGCGGTGACCGGCCAGAGCACCACGACCGGCACCGACGCGATCGGCGCGTACCAGGAGGTCGTGTTCACCTACACCGACACCGTCCGCCGCAGCGGGAGCATCCGGGTGTACCAGAACACCCCGGTCGTGCTGTTCGGTTCGACCAACCTGGCGCAGGTGGCGAACACGGCAACGGCGGGGGCGACGTTCCCGGCGCTGGCCTCGCCCTCGCTGGCGTACCGGGAGTCGTTCCAGGACGCTTCCTGGTCGCCGTACCAGTTCGGCGGGACACCGGCCCACGACAGCCCGCTGCTGACCTTCGACGCCCAGAACCACGGGTACCTGCTGTCCCCTGCCGACAACTTCCCGGTCGCGAACATGGCCCGCAGCAGCACCAACACGGTGTCCAACGGCATCGTGTCCAGTGTCGGCACGCTGCCCGCCGGGTTCACCCACCGGACGATGCTGGTCGTCGGCAACGGCGTGAACAGCACCTTCGGCACGTGGGGGTCGGCGCTGCTGGCACTGGGCGGCAAGCGCCCGGTGCCCAACGACGCCAACGTGACGCTGAACAAGCTGGGGTACTGGACCGACAACGGCGCCACCTACTACTACAAGTACGACACCTCGCGGGGGTATGCGGGAACGCTGGACGCGGTGGTGAAGGACTTCGCCGCGCGCGGGACACCGGTGGGGTACCTGCAGCTGGACAGCTGGTGGTACCCGAAGGGGTCGTCGAACTCCTGGCAGGGCACCGGCTCCGACCGCGGCGGCGAGTACACCTACCGTGCGGCGCCGGCGTTGTTCCCGAACGGGCTGGCCGCGTTCAAGCAGCAGGTCGGCGTGCCGCTGGTGACGCACGCGCGGTGGATCGACCCGGCCAGCCCGTACCGGCAGCAGTACAGCATGTCCGGTGACGTCATCAAGGACCCGGCGTTCTGGAACAGCACGATGGACTACCTGGCGAACTCCGGCGTCGTCACCTACGAGCAGGACTGGCTGTCGGAGAAGGCGCAGCCGCGGTACAACCTGACCGATCCGGACGGTTTCCTCGGCAACATGGCGCGTTCGGCCGCGGCGAAGAACGTCACGATGCAGTACTGCATGGCGTTGCCGTGGAACAACCTGCAGAGCACGCAGTACCCGGCCCTGCAGACCACCCGGGTCAGCTTCGACCGGTTCGAGCGGTCGCGGTGGGACACGTTCCTGTTCGGCTCGCGGCTGGCGAGCGCGCTGGGCATCTGGCCGTGGGCCGACGTGTTCATGAGCACCGAGACGAACAACCTCCTGTTGTCCACGCTGTCGGCGGGCATGGTCGGCGTCGGGGACGCGCTGGGCAAGCAGAGCGTGTCCAACCTGCTGAAGTCGGTGCGCGGCGACGGCGTCATCGTCAAGCCGGACACCTCGCTCGTGCCGCTGGACAGCGTGTACCCCGCGATCGCGCAGAACTCGAGCGCGCCGATGGTGGCGGGGACCTACAGCGACCACAACGGGCTGCGTGACGGCTACGTGTTCGCCTACGCCCGCAACAACGGAACCCAGTCGGTCAGCTTCACCCCGGCCAGTGTGGGCGTCGCCGGTGCGGCGTATGTGTACAACTACTTCACCGGTGCCGGGCGTGTCGTCCCGGCGGGCGGGTCCTTCACCGACACGGTGAACAGCAACGGTTCCTACTACGTCGTGGCCCCGGTCGGCCAGTCGGGGATCGCGTTCCTCGGGGACACCGGCAAGTTCGCCTCGCTCGGCAGCAAGCGGATCAGCCAGCTGTCGGACAACGGAAGCGTGCACGCGACGGTGGCGTTCGCGGCCTCCGAGCAGACGGTGACCCTGCGCGGGTACGCCCCGGCGGCACCGAAGGTGACCGCGACCGACGGAACGGCGGGCGCGGTCCGCTACGACGCGGGAACGCACCTGTTCTCGGTCGACGTCACGCCCGGCGCGAGCCGCAACGCCGTGGTGACGATCGCGGCGAGCTGACGCACCCTCACCACCGGGGCCGGGGATCCCTCGCGGGTCCCCGGCCCCGGCCGACGGAAGGAAGCGGAACATGATCCGGCTGAGGCGTTTCCGGCGGCACACCGCCGCGCTGCTGGCGGCGGTCACGGTCACCACCGGAGCCGCCGCGGTGGCCCATGCCGCCGTGGCGGTCACCGTCACCGTCGGCGAAGCCACCGCCGGCCGCTCAGGCCCGGGCTTCGCGGGGTTCAGCTACGAGAAGGACCGGGTCGGCGCGGGCGTGTTCGACGCACGGAACACCGGTCTGGTCGCGCTGTTCCGGCTGCTCGGCCCGGGCGTCCTGCGGCTGGGCGGCAACCTCGCCGACATGGTCGGCTGGAACCCGGACGGCGCGGGCGGCTCCGCCACCGAGATCGCACCGTCCGATGTGGACAAGCTGGCCGGGTTCCTGAAGGCCGCCGGGTGGAAGGCCCTCTACGGCATCAACCTCAAGCAGAACACCGCCGCCCGGGCCGCTTCGGAAGCCGCGTACGCGGCCAAAGCACTGGGGACGACGCTTGCCGCCTTCGAGATCGGCAACGAGCCGAACTACTACCGCAGCGAGCCGGCGTACGAGACGTCCTACGACAGCTACGTCAAGGCGATCCGCGCGCGCGTGCCGGGCGCGCTGTTCGACGGACCCGGCGCGGCGAGCGACACCTCGTGGCCGATGCCGTTCGCCACCCACGAGCGCGCCGCCGGCCTCGCGGTGCTGTCGATGCACACCTACATCGGGCCGAACACCGCCGCGTCCGTGGCGGGCATGCTCGCCTCGACCGCCCCGGGCGGCGCACTGGCCCGCCAGTGGAGCGCCATGGCCGCCGCGAAGGCGGCGGGCGGGATCGGGCAGTGGCGGATGACCGAGGCGAACTCCTACTTCCACGGCGGCGCTCCCGGCGTCAGCGACGTGCAGGCCGCGGCGCTGTGGGCACTGGACTTCCTGAACGGCGTCGCGTCCCACGACGGGTCCGGCGTGCACTTCCACGGCGGCACGTCGACCCAGTTCCCGCTGTACTACTCGCCGATCGCGTTCGCCGGGTCGGTGCCGACCGGGGTCCAGGCGGTCTACTACGCCGAGCTGCTGTGGAGCCTCGCCGGAACCGGGCCCGTGCACGCGGCGACGGTGTCCGGCGCGTCCGGGGTCTCGGCCTGGGGGATCGGCGACGCCGTCGTGGTGAACAACAAGAGCGGCTCGGCCCTGACCGCCACCGTGCGCCCGGCGGGGACCGTCACCGCGGCGGATGCCTACGTGCTCACGGCGCCCGCGCTCACCTCGAAGGCCGTCACGATCGCGGGTTCGGCGGTGACCGCGAACGGGGACTTCCACCCGCAGCCGCGGGCCCTGCCCGTGTCCGGTGGCACGGTGACGGCCACGGTGCCGTCCGGGAGTGCCGTCCTGATCCGTACCCGCTGACCCGATCCGACGGAGGTGACTGTGACCGTCTTCGAGCTGCCCGGCCCGCGGCCGACACTGGCCGACGTCGCCCGGGTCGCCGGGGTGTCGTCGGCGACGGCGTCCCGGGTCCTCAACGGATTCCCCCAGGTACGCGACCAGACCCGGCGCCGGGTCGAGCAGGCGGTCGGGGCGCTGGGCTACGTCCGCCAGCGCGGCACGCGGACCGTCGCCGGCCACCGGAGCACGCGGTCGATCGCCGTCGCGGTGGGGGA
This sequence comes from Amycolatopsis melonis, assembly GCF_040064235.1. Classification (NCBI taxonomy): domain Bacteria; kingdom Bacillati; phylum Actinomycetota; class Actinomycetes; order Pseudonocardiales; family Pseudonocardiaceae; genus Amycolatopsis; species Amycolatopsis melonis. The sequence continues at coordinate 142,300 of NZ_JBDZYD010000018.1, read as the reverse complement.
GGACGGCCCCTGGTCGTTCTCCGACCCGTCCTTCGGGCGGCTGGTGCGGGGTGCCGGCGCCGAGCTGGCCCGCGCCGGCATGCAGGTCGTGGTCCTCGTGGTGCGGTCCCCGAAGAGCGCCCAGGTGTCGGCGGCCCGCTACCTCAGCAGCGGGCACGTCGACGGCGTGCTGTTCGTCAGCACGCACGCGCGCTACTCGGTGGCCATGGCCGGGCTCGCGGTGCCGGTCGTCAGCGCCGGGCGGCCGCTGTGCGGGGACGCCACCGGAGTGGCCTGCGTGGACGTGGACAACCGCGGCGGCGCGGCGGCCGCGGTGCAGTACCTGCTCGACTCGGGCAGGCGGCGGATCGCCACCGTGGCGGGCCCGAAGGACACGGCGCCGGGGCAGGACCGCCTCGCCGGCTACCTCGAGGTGGTCGCCGAAGCCGGTCTCTACGATCCGGGACTGCTGGCGTACGGCGATTTCGGCCAGGCGTCCGGCGAGCACGTGACGCTCCGGCTGCTCGACCGCCGCCCCGACGTCGACGCGGTCTTCGTGGCGTCGGACCTCATGGCGACCGGGGTGCTGCGTGCCCTGCGGCGCACCGGCCGCAGCGTGCCCGGCGACGTCGCGGTGGTCGGCTTCGGCAACGCCCCGGTCGCGGCCGTCACCGATCCGCCGCTGACGACGGTGAGCCAGCCGGTCGAGGCGCTCGGTGCCCAGGCCGCGCGGGAGCTGCTCGCGGTGCTGGGTGGTGCCGCGGGACGGCGTCGGGTGGTGCTGGACACCGCCTTGGTGATCCGCGAGTCGGCCTGAGGACGGTGTTCGCGGCCGTCACCGATCCGCCGCTGACGACGGTGAGCCAGCCGGTCGAGGCACTCGGTGCCCAGGCCGCGCGGGAGCTGCTCGCGGTGCTGGGTGGTGCCACGGGACGGCGTCGGGTGGTGCTGGACACCGCCCTGGTGATCCGCGAGTCGGCCTGAGGACGGCGTTCGCGGCCGTCACCCGGCGTGGGTGACGGCCGCGAACCCGTCAGTGGTAGGCGACCGAGGTGATGTTCGCCTGGACCGCGTTCTCGGTGGCGTCGGACGGATAACCCGCGGTCATCACGCCTTCGTAGAACGTCCCCGCGGAACCGTGGCTGTTGTCACCGCCGATGCCGAGGATGATCGCACCCTCCTTGCGCATCGGGTTGTAGCCCGAGACGTTGGGCCGCCTGCCGTTGTAGAAAGTGGACAGACCACCCGACTGCGCGTTGCCGCCCCGGATGGCCCAGTGGTTGGGCTCGCCCTTGACGATCGCCGTCAGGTAGCGGTGGGTGATCGTCGGGTCGTTCGCGTTGTAGCCGCGGTTGACCCCGGAGAACAGGCCGTTCTCCAGGTCGGCCATGATCCACGGGCCCGGTCCGGTGCCGTAGCCCCAGACCTTGATCTTCCCGAAGTAGATGGCCTCCATGGTGCCGTTTCCGTTGTCGTGGCTGTTGCGCTCGGCGTTGCCGTAGTCGAAGCAGCAGCCGCCATTGGCGTGCGTGCCGTCGAAGATCGCGTACATGCCTTCGGGCTGGTCACCGGTCGCCGTGCCGGTCGCGTTGTTGTTGCGGTACCCGGTGCCGGGCGCGACGAAGACGCCGTAGGCCTTGTGGCCGCCCACGGTCGTCGGTGCGGCCTTGGCGTCCGCGAGGTTGTCGTAGCCGCCCGGAGCGGGGCCGGAGAACCCGCCGGGCGGGGCCTGGGTCAGGTTGTTGTGCCGCGCGGTCTGGTCGTAGATGACCGTGATGACGCAGTTCGTGTTGGCACAGAAGGAGTCCTGGGCCGCCGCGTTCGCGTAGCCACCGGCCGCCAGCACGCCGATGTTCTGCGTGCGGCTGTCGGAGGACCGCCGCACCTGGTACAGCGGGCCGTTGTAGGCGGCGAACAACGCCCGGGTGGTGCTGTGCGCCGCGACGCACGGGGTCCCGGCCGCGGCGTAGATGTCGCAGGGCAGGTTCACCGCGGCGTCCGCGGACGGCGCCGTCGCCGCCGCGGTACCGGCGGCGGCCAGCAGCGTGGCCGCGGCCAGCGACCGCATTCTGGATTTCGGCACGATCGATCCCTTTCTGTCTCGGGTGAATCCGGGTCTCAGCGGTAACCGGCGGCGACGATGTTCGCCTGGACGGCGTTGTCGGTCGCGTCCGACGGGTAGCCGGACACCATGGCGCCCTCGTAGAACGTGCCCTGGCTCAGGTTCGTGTTGTGGGCGCAGCAGTCCCCGCCGCTGCCCAGCACGATCGCGCCCTGTTTCTTCATCGGGTTGTACCCGCGGGGGAGGGCGCCGTCCCACAGCGTCGTCAGGCTGCCCGCCTGGGCGTCGCTGCCCTTGAGCGCGAAGCGGGTGGTGCCGTTGTTCTTGAGCATCGCGGTGACGTACTTGTCCGGGAACGCCCGCTGCTTCGGGTTCCACGCGCTGCTGCCGCCGGGGTAGAGCCCGTACTCGAGGTCCGCCTGCACCCACGGTCCCGTGCCGGAGCAGCCGCCGAACCAGCAGCTGGTACCGAAGTAGATGGCGTCCATCGCGCCCGCGCCGTCGGCCCGCCGGTCGGTTTCGCTGTTGCCGTAGTCGAAGCAGCAGCCGTGGTTGACGTGCGTGCCGCTGGTCACCATGTACATGCCCTCGGGCGCACTGCCCTTCGGGACGCCGGAGGCGGAACCGTCGTGCCAGTAGCTGTTCTTCGGGTTGATGGACAAGGAGTAGACCTTGGCGCCGGACGTGGTCAGCGCCTCCCGGTTCGCCACGGCCGGGACGTCCTGCCCACCCGCCCCGCCGGGGCCCTGGTAGGCGAGGTTGTTGCCGTGCCCGGACTGGTCGTAGAGCACCGTGATGACGCACGTGGTGCCCGCGCAGAACGAGTCCTGCGCCGCGGCGTTCGCCGGGCCACCGGGCGCCAGGACACCGATGTTCCTGTTCGCGTTGTCGGAGGAACGCCTTACCTGGTAGAGGGAACCGGTGTAGGAGGAGTACAGCGCACGGGTCGTGCTGTGCGCCGCGACGCACGGCGTGCCGCCCGCCGCGTAGCTGTCGCACGGCAGCGGGGATGCCGCCGACGCCGGTGCGGTGCCGGCGATGCTGCCGCCCGCGATGAGCGCGGCGGCGATGAAGTGTCGCATGAGCTGCCCCCTCAGCGCGTGATGCGGTAGGTGACGAGCGAGCGGGCGGGCACGGTCGCGGAGAAGGCGCCGTTGGCCAGTCCGATCGTCGGCTGCGCGGCGGTGCTGCTGCCGGAGTTGGTCAGGTACGGCGTCACGGTCCCGCTCGTCAGGCCGGTGCCGGTCGTGGCGACGGTGGTCGCGACGCTGCCGGTGCCGCTGTTGAGCAGCACGACGACGACCGAGCCGTCCGGGTTCCGGTAGGCCGACGCGGCCAGGCTGCCGGAGCCGGTCGCCGAGATCCGCGTCGCGCCGGGCCGGATGAACCGGCTGTAGTTCGCCAGCGCGTAGTACCGCTTGGCCGGCGTCAGCGTCGAACCACGCAGGCCGATCAGCGAGCTGTCGTGGCTGGTGGTGCTGATGCCCCAGAAGTACAGGAACGCGTTGACGTTCGCCCCGGCCAGTGCCGTGTGGACCTGCTGGGCCCAGTGGAACCCGTCGGCCGGGCCGCCGCCGTCCCACGAGCCGTCCCAGGTGTTGCCGTTGACCGACCACTCCGACTGCCAGACACTCCGGCCTCCGGTGCTGACCGGGCTGGTCGGCGCGCCGGAGTAGCCGTGGGCGGTGAACAGCCCGGTCGCGGCGTTCGCGGCGGCGTTGCCGGTCACCGCGCTGACGTACGACGGGAGCTGGTTGAAGCCGAGCAGGTCGCAGCAGGCGATCTTCGTCGGCAGGCCGGAGGCCTTCATCGCCGGACCGAGCACGGACAGGAAGTTGACCGCCTGCGCGGGCGTGAACTGCATGCTGCCGAACCCGGAGCCCTGCGACGGCTCGTTGACGAACCCGGTCGCCGACGGCGTCAGGCCGGCCGAGGCCCAGAACTTCGCGTGCTGCACCAGGTAGTTCGCGTAGTGCTGCCGCCAGTCACCGGAGGCGCAGGTGGCACCGGGAACACCGCACAACGGGCCGCGGCCGGAGTCGCTGCCGTCGGTCTTCATGTACCCCGGCGGGGCCCAGGCGTTGTCGTAGAAGTTCGTGACGCCGTAGGTGTTCTTCGCCTGCTTGGCCAGCCACAGCTGCCCCTGGTCGGTGGCGTCGCTGTTCGGGTTCCAGACGTAGGTGGGCGTCGCCGAGGGGCTGCCCGGGCTGCGGGGTTCGATCGAGTCGCTGCCGGACGGGATGCCGTTGCGGAGGATGCTGAAGCCGGCGCCGTTCGTGGTGCTGAACAACAGGTCCAGCGCCTGCTGCCGGGCGGTGGCACCGAGGCCGCGGATGGCGTTGGCCATCCCGAAGGCCTCGGAGATGCCGAAGCCCTCGATCTTCTGGAACGTCGTGGCGCCGTTGACCGTCACCGTGGTCGCGGCGCTCGCGGGGATCTGCGGTCCCGTCGCGAGGACCGATGCGAGGGCCAGGGTCGCGGCGGCGATGACGGGGACGCGGCGAGTGGGTCGGGGCATGCGAACACTCCATCGTGTTAGCGTTAACTTTCCGGGCTGGGCGCTCGTCTGTCGGTACCGCGAGTCCATCGCGTGCGCGGGAATCTTGTCCAGCCGTCGCTCCCGGGAACGCCGCGAGAGCCGGGTTGACCTGTGCTTTCGCCGGTCCCGGGAATACTGCAAGTTTCAGTGTGTCCGTGGTGTGCCGGGAGTCGACGGTCGACTGTCGGCAGTTACCATGGGTTGTCGAGAGGAGACGCCTTGTCCGCCGAGCCGTTGCCGACGATGGACCGCAGCACGCTGCGGGAACGGGTGCTGCAGGCCCTGCGGTCGGCGGTCACCTCCGGTGCCTACCGGCCCGGTGACCACCTCGGCGAAGTCGAGCTCGCCGAGCGGCTCGGGGTCAGCCGCGGAACCGTCCGCGAGGCGCTCCGGCACCTGCAGCAGGAAGGGCTCGTGCGGGCAGGCATGCGGGGCATGCTGCGGGTCAATGCGCTCTCGGAGGTGGAAATCCAGGGGCTGTTCCGGGTGCGGGCGGCCCTCGAAGGTCTCGCCGTCACCGAGATCATCGGCGGCCCGGGCCGCGAAAGCGCGGTGACCGCCCTCCGGCACGCGCTGCGGCTGCTCGAGGACGCCGGTGACGACTTCGCCGCTCGCGTGGAGGCCGACCTCGGCTTCCATCTGAAGCTGTGTGAGCTGTCCGGCAACACGATGCTGGTCGAGTCCTGGCGCCACCTCGAAGGACGGATCCGGATCACCATCATGAACCGGGGGCCCGAGGGGGCGCCGAGCATGATGACGCCGGCCCGGCACGCCCCGATCATCGAAGCCATCGAGCGCGGGGACCTCGGCAAGGCGCTCGAGGTCGTCCACGAACACATGACGGCGGCCGCCGCCCACTTCGGGGGCGCTGCCGAGGCCTGACCGCGGCCCTTGACAGAAGACCGGGCCGGGTTGCATGGTGGGCTATCTGTTGAGTGTTAACAGTCAACTCTCAACCTCTCCTGACGGATCACTGGAGATCTCATGTCCGGACAAAGCAGCCAGGTGACCCGCGCCGCGCTCGAGGGCACTCCGGCCCGGCGGCGGGTCGCACTCGGCTCGTCGGTGGGCGCGACCATCGAGACCTACGACTTCATCGGCTTCGGCACCGCCGCGGCCCTGTACTTCAACGAGGCGTTCTTCCCGTCGAGCAACCCGCTGTCCGGCACGTTGCTGTCGTTCGCGACGCTCGGCGTCGGCTTCGCGGTGCGCCCGCTCGGCGGGATCATCGGCGGGCACCTCGGCGACCGGATCGGCCGCAAGCCCGTGCTGGTCGGCTCGCTGCTGGTGATGGGCATCGCGACGGTGTTGATCGGCCTGCTGCCCACCTACTCGCAGGTCGGCGTGTGGGCCGGCATCCTGCTCGTCGTCGTGCGCGTGGTGCAGGGGCTGGCGTTCGGCGCCGAGTGGGGTGGCGCGATCCTGATGACCTTCGAGCACGCGCCGTGGCGCAAACGCGGCCTCTACACCGGGCTCACCCAGGCCGGGTTCCCGGTCGGGCTGCTGCTGGCCAACACGGCGTTCCTGGTCAGCGTGCCGCTGGGCGACCAGTGGGCGTGGCGGGTGCCGTTCCTGCTGTCCGCCGTGCTGATCGTGGTCGGCATCGTGATCCGGCTGAAGGTCGAGGAGTCGCCGGCGTTCGAGGAGCTCAAGTCCGAGGGCGAGGTCGCGAAGAAACCGCTGCTGGAGGTGCTGCGCACGGACTGGCGCAACGTCCTCAAGGCGTTCTGCCTGCGCATCACCGAAACCGCGGGCTACGCCCTGTCGGTCACGTTCGTGCTGTCCTACCTGGCGACCCAGAAGCTCGCCGACCGCTCCGTGACGCTGTTCGCCCTCATGCTCGCCGCCGGGCTCGGCATCGCCGCGACGACGTTGTGGGGCGCGCTGACCGACCGGATCGGCCGCCGCCCGGTCTACCTGCTGGGCACGGCGATCACCCTGGCGTGGGGCATTCCCCTCTTCCTCGTGCTCAACACGCGCAGCGCCGTCGCGATCGTGCTCGCGTTCGTCGTCAGCTACGCGGTGTGCCAGAACAGCCTCGCCGGCGTGCAGGGCGCCTGGTTCTCCGAACTGTTCCGCGCGCGGACCCGCACCAGCGGCGCGTCGCTGTCCTACCAGTTGTCCGCCGTCGTCTCCGGGTTCACGCCGTTGATCGCCACCGCTCTGTTCACCGCGACCGGCTGGATCGGCCCGGCCCTGCTGTTCAGCGGCTACGGCCTGCTCGGCCTGGTCGCCACCCTGCTGACCCGCGAGACCTGGGGCGCGGCCGAACGTGCGCGGGTCGCCGCCCTCGAACGCGGGCTCACCGCACCCGCACCCACCCCGGTCAGCTGACACAAGGAGAACCCGTGATTTCCGCACCACCCCGCGAGCAGCTCGTCACCCGGCTGCGCGCGGCCGCCACCCGGATTCGCCGCAACGCGCTCACGATGGGCGAAGTGCAGGGCCAGGGCTACATCGGCCAAGCGCTCGGCGTTGCCGACATCCTCGCCGTGTTCTACGCCCGAGGTGACGGCGAACTGCGGCTTCGGCCCGAAGACCCCGGGTGGGACGGCCGTGACCGGTTCCTGCTCTCGGTCGGCCACTATGCCATCGCGCTCTACGCCGCCCTCGCCGAAGCGGGCACCATTCCGCTGCAGGAACTGGAAACCTACGGCTCCGACGACTCCCGGCTGCCGATGTCCGGCATGGCGTCCTACACGCCCGGCATGGAGATCTCCGGAGGCTCGCTCGGCCACGGCCTCGGCGTCGCCTGCGGCATGGGACTGGCCCTGCGGTACCGCGGCAACCCGGCCCGGGTGTTCAACCTGCTCTCCGACGGCGAACTCGACGAAGGCTCGACGTGGGAGGCCGCGCTGGCCTGCGCCCACCACGAACTCGGCAACGTGACCGCGATCGTCGACGTCAACGGCCTGCAGGCCGACGGGCCCACGCCCGGTGTCCTGCGGACCGAGCCGGTGACCGAAAAGTGGCGTGCGTTCGGCTGGCACGCCGTGCGCGTCGACGGCAACGACATCGCCGCGCTGCTCGACGGCCTCGACGAAATCCGTGCGCACACCGGCGGTCCGTCGGTGCTGATCTGCGACACCCGGATCGGGTGCGGGGTCCCGTTCCTGGAGACCCGCGAGAAGGCGCACTTCATGCCCGTGGCCGAGCACGAATGGCAGGCCGCCCGCGACCAGCTCGAAGGAGCCACGCAGTGACCACCCGCTTGAAGACCTCGGCGATGATCGCGTCGTTCGCCGACCCCGGCCAGCGCACCACCCCGGCACCGTTCGGGCACGCGCTCAACCGGCTGGCCGGCGAACGGCCTGAAATCGTCGGGCTGTCGGCCGACCTGGCCAAGTACACCGACATGCACGTCTTCCGCGACGCGCACCCCGGCCGGTTCTTCCAGATGGGCATGGCCGAGCAGGCGATGCTCGGCGCGGCCGCGGGCATGGCCGAAGCCGGGCTGGTTCCCTTCGCGTCCACGTACTCGGTCTTCGCGACCCGGCGGGCGTACGACTTCCTGTGCCTGGACATCGCCGAACCCGGCCTCAACGTCAACGTGGTCGGTGCCCTGCCCGGGCTGACCACCGGCTACGGGCCCAGTCACCAGGCCACCGAGGACCTCGCGATCCTGCGGGCCTGCCCGGGCCTGACGATCGTCGATCCGTGCGACTCGGTCGACATCGAGCAGGCCGTCCCGGCGCTGGCCGCGCACCCGGGCCCGACGTACCTGCGGCTGCTGCGGGGCAAGGTGCCGACCGTGCTCGACGAGTACGGCTACCGGTTCGAACTCGGCAAGGCCGCCGAGCTCCGCGGCGGCCGGGACGTGCTGTTCGTCTCGACCGGCCTGATGACCATGCGCGCGCTGCAGGCCGCGGCCCGGCTCGAAGCCGACCACGTCGACGCGGCCGTGCTGCACGTCCCGACCGTCAAACCCCTGGACACCACCACGATTCTCGCCCAGCTGCGCACGGACCGGCTGGTCGTCACCTGCGAGAACCACACGGTGATCGGCGGGCTGTCGGAAGCCGTCGCGGCCACCGCCGCCTACGGCCGCACGGGTTCGCGCATCATCGCCGCCGCGCTGCCCGACGAGTTCCTTGCCGCCGGCGCCCTGCCCACCCTTCACGACCGCTACGGCCTGTCCACCGACGCGCTCTGCGCGCGCGTCAAAGCCGAACTCTGACCCGGGAGAAACCCTTGAGCGTCACAGACAAGACCGCGATCGTCACCGGCGCCGCCTCGCGGCGCGGCATCGGCCGGGCCACCGCGCACGCGCTCGCGGCCGCCGGCTGGAACATCGCCGTGCTCGACCTCGACGAGACCGGCGCCAAGGCTGCCGCCGAGGAAATCGCCGCCGCCCACGGCGTCCCCGCACTGGGCCTCGCCTGCGACGTCACCGACGAAACCTCGGTGACCGCCGCGCTCGACACCCTCACGGCGAACGCCCGGCCGGTCGGCGCGCTGGTCAACAACGCCGGGATCACTTCGCCCACGCCGTTCCTGGAGGTGGACGGGGCCGAGTGGGACCGCATCTTCGCGGTGAACGTCCGGGGCGCGTACAACATCACCCGCGCGGTCGCGCCCGGCATGGCCGAACGCGGCTTCGGCCGGATCGTGTTCCTGTCGTCGGTGTCGGCCGAACGCGGCGGCGGCGTGTTCGGCGGCGTCGCCTACTCCGCGGCCAAGGCCGCGCAGCTCGGCTTCGCCCGCGCCCTGGCCCGCGAACTCGGCCCGCGCGGGGTGACGGTGAACAGCGTCGCACCCGGCCTGATCGACACCGACATCACCGGCGGCCTGCTCGAAGGCGAGCGGAAGGCGGCCCTGCTGGCGGGGATCCCGGTCGGCCGCAACGGCCGCACGGCCGACGTCGCCGACCTCATCACCTACCTCTGCCGGGAGGAATCCGGCTACATCACCGGCGCGACCTACGACGTCAACGGCGGTTCGCACATCCACTGAGCCCGGCTGGGCGGCGGGTCATCCGCACCCGGCACGGCGCCGAAGGCTTTCGCCTGCTGGGGCATTGCGCCGGTCCACAGTGGACTGCCGTCTTCGCCGCATCGGGGAGGGCCCGCGGTCCGCCCGCCGGTTCGATGGTCACCCGGGAACGCGGTGCCCGGCGGGACGGCCGGGCACCGCGTCCGGTCAGTGCCGTGGTGTCACCGTGTTCGTCACGAGCAGCGGGGCGAGCTGGATCCAGTCGACGTTGGGTCCCCAGGCGGCTGGGTTGCCGAAGGTCAGCGCACCGCCCGTTGTCGTCAGGTCGATCGGTGAGGTTTCCGGCCAGAAGCCGTCCCAGGTGTAGTTGTGGCGGTACGGCGCCTGCGTCACCGTGCCGCCCGCCTCGGTCGCCACCAGGGTGCGGGTGATCGTGTCCGTGTTGTACGGGTGCCCGGTGTTCTTCTCCGCCTGCGCGTAGGCGACGGTCAGGTCGTACTGGCCGGGACCGCTGGTGCGCGGGATGGTCAGCGTGCCGCCGTTGCCCAGGTAGCCGACGTAGGAGCCGCCCGACGCCCACGGCCCGGTCGCCGTCGCCGCTCCGCCCGCGAGCTGTCCGGACTCGGCCTCGACGCGGACCGCGTTCCGGTCGGCGGCGGTGTCGCGCACCTGGGTGAGCGTGCCCGCCACCAGCGGCGTACGGCCTTCGTCGGACAGGGTCACTTCGGTGACTCCCGCCTTGAGGAACACCGTCGCGCTGCCCGACCGGACGCCGGTGCCGGTCGCGGTCAGGTCGCCGCCTGCCACGCGGCGGCCGGACAGCGTCAGCCCCAGCGTGCTGCGGCTGATGCCCGCCCAGGTCGTCGACAGCCGGTAGTAGCCGTCTTCGGCGGCCGACACATACGTCGTGACCTTCTGCCCGGGTGCCAGGACGACCGCGCCGGGGGCGAGCACCTGCAGTGCGCCCGTCCCGTGGTCGACCGAACCGCCGGACCGGCGGCCGTCGGCCAGCGGGTACTCCGCCCGCTCCGGGCCGGTGACCTCGGTGAGGTCGAAGCGGTCCAGCGTGACGTCCGACGAGCCGCCGAGGAAGCCGCCCGGATCGGTGGTGCGCACGGAGACGCGGTGCCTGCCCGCGGTCAGCGTGAGCGGCGTGTCCAGCCGGCCGCGGTAGGTCCAGTTCAGCGTGGCCGGCAGGGTCAGGGTCCGCACGTAGGTGTCGTCGACGTACAACGCCAGCCGGCCGACGGACGCGTTGGTGCCGTAGAAGACGCCCAGCCGGTACGCGCCGTCGCGCGGGGCGTCGGCATCCACGGTGACCCGGGACGCGGGGGTGTTCATGGACCCGACGTCCTTGCCGCCCGACGTCGTGTAGCGCATGGCCATGTCCCACGAGCCGGATCCGTCGTCCTGGACGTAGACCTGCGCGTTCTCCACGGTGCCCGACTCGGCTTCGTAGCTCGCCTGCCACGGCGCTGTCGCGACCGGCGGGGCGCCGAGGCCTGCGGGTGTGACGACCACCTGGTACGCGGCCAGCTTGTCGCCGCCCGGCACGGAGATCGTCGCCTTGCCGTCCTGCACACCGACCCGGGACGCCGCCACGATCGGCGGCTGCTGGGCGTCGCCCTCGTAGCCCGACCACGTCGCCTTGGCGATCCGGACGTCCACCCGGTCGCCGAAGATCTTCCGGTCCAGGCCGGTCAGTGACACGTCGACCGCGTCCGCGGTGCCGCCGAGCAGGACGGTCGCCTTGCGGTCCTGGCGGTTCAGGGTCGCCAGGCCCTGCAACGAGTCCCGCGTGTCCGGCCGCGGCGGTGTCACGCGGACCGTGTCACCCGACAGGTCGGCATACCACTTGGTCAGCCACCAGCCGCCGTTGGCACGGCCGGTGCGCACGGCGTTGTCGCTGAGGTTGCCGGCCAGCGACCAGTACGCCAGCTGACCGTCCACTTTGGTGTCTTCGAGCATGGTGATCCACTGGATCAGCCGCCCGGGCACCGAGGTGTCCTGCCGGTCGGTGTACTCGTTGATGGTGATCGGCCGCGGGGAGATGCCGAGCGAGCGCTCCATGGCGCGGTAGCCGGCGTAGTGCCCGCGGTAGGTGGCGGGGGAGTCCGGGCTCAGCTCGTGCCAGGTGGCGATGTCGGGCAGCACGTCGTTGGCCTTGGCGTAGGCCAGGAATTCGCGCAGGTGGTCGGCGCCGTACCCGGTTTCGCCGATACCGGCGATCCGGGCGTTCGGCAGGACCGACTTGACCACGCGGTAGACCTTCGTCCAGTCGGCGAAGAACTGCTGCTTCTTGTTCGCCCAGTCGGCGTACCAGTTGCCGTCCGGCTCGTTGAAGATGGTCCACACGAACCGGTCGCGGTCCGGCCGCTGCGCCACCTTGGCCAGCTGGGGCCTGAGCCGGGCGATGTAGTCGTCGACGCCGAGGTCCTGGTACGGCCAGCGGCTGTAGACGTCCTGGGCGTAGATGTGCACGTCGGTGCCGCCGGCGGCGAAGAAGCCGTCGGCCACTTTCAGCGCGTCGCCGTTGGGGTGCTGCTCACCGTCGGGCGCCTTCTGCGAGATCGTGCGCGGGCGCATCCCGGCGATCAGGTCCTGCGACGGCACCCCGGGATCGCCGAGGCCGTAGAGGATGCCCGTGGCGCCGCCGTGGAACGCGCCCGTCGGGGCGCCGAGGTCGACGCGCAGCGTCTGGACGGCCGCGGCCTGGGAGGCCGCGGGGGACAGCGTGGTGAAGGCGAGCACGGCGACCGCCGCACCTGCCAGGAATCGTTGTCGCATCAGCACTCCGCTTCGGTGGGGAGGGGGTTCACTTGACGGCGCCGCTGGTGATACCCGAGATGATCTTGCGCTGGGCCACGGCGAACACGACGATCAGCGGCAGGCTCATCAGCACCACGTAGGCGAAGATGAGGTGCCAGTTGTTGAGGTACAGCCCCGCGCTGGCGACGCGGAACAGGTTGAGCGGCAGGGTGTCGAGCCGGCCGCCGACGACGAAGAAGGCGTAGAAGACGTCGTTCCAGACGTAGAGGCAGATGAGGATGGTCGCGGTGGCCAGCGCCGGACGCAGCAGCGGCAGCACGATGCGCCGGAACACCGTGAAGGGACCGGCGCCGTCGATCTGGGCCGCTTCTTCCAGGGACACCGGGATCGTCCGGACGAACCCGGTGACGAAGAAGATCACCGTGGACAGATAGATTCCCATGTAGACACCGATCATCCCGACGGCGCTGCCCGCGAGGCCCAGCTGTCGCAGCAGCAGGACCACGGTCACGACGGCCGGGGGCAGCACGATGCCGCTGATGCCCAGTGCATACAGGACGGCGTTGAGCCGGGTGGCCCGGCGGGCCAGCACCCAGGCCGCCATGGACCCGAACGTCAGCACCCCGGCGACGGTGGGTACGACGATCAGCAGGCTGCCGAAGAAGGCCGCGGGCACCTCGCCCTGTACCCAGACCTCCCGCAGGTTTCCGAGCAGCTGCCAGTGGCTGGGCAGCGACAGGTCGGGGTCGAGCGCTTCGCCCTGGGACTTCCCGGCGGTCACCACGACGAGCCAGAGCGGGATCCCGATGAGCGCGAGGACTCCCACGGTGGTGACAACCGGCTGCAGCTTCGTCCAGACGCGTGCGTCGCTGATGCGGGCCCTCACAGGATCTCCTCGCGCTTGCGCAGGGTGCGGATGACCGGGAAGGCCAGGAACGCCACGAGCAGGAACAGCACCAGGCTCATCGCGGTGGCCTGGGCGAACAGGCCCTGGCCGAAGGTGCGGTAGATGAAGATGTTGAGGATCTCCGTGGTGCGGGCCGGTCCGCCGCCGGTGGTGGCCTGGACGACGTCGAAGCCGTTCATCGACCCGAGCAGCGCGGTGGCGACGTTGAACGTCACCGCCGGGGCCAGCAGCGGCGACTTGACCACCCAGAACGTCCGCCACCGCGAGGCACCGTCGATGCGGGCGGCTTCGAGGATGTCCTCGGGGACGGTCTTGAGCCCGGCCAGGTAGATGAGCATCGACAGGCCCATCCACTTCCACGCGTGGATCAGCGCGACCACGACGATCGACCAGGTCGTGTCGCCGAGCCAGGCGTAGTCGAACGTCCGCCCGAGCACCGCGCCGATCAGCTCGTTGACGCTGCCGTGCGGCTTCAGGAGTGCCTGGAAGATGTAGCCCACCGCGAGCGCCGACATCAGCACGGGGATCAGGAAGAAGATCCGCGCCAGGCGGTTGAGGCGGTTGTCGCGTTCGAGCAGGACGGCCAGCCCGAACCCGAAGAGGTTCTGGAAGACCGCGACCAGCACCGCGTAGACGAGCGTGATCCGCACCGCCCGCAGCAGCGTGCCATCCGAAGCCAGCTCGGTGAAGTTGTCCAGCCCGACCGGCTTGATCGAGCTCTTGAACCCGGACCAGTCGGTGAAGGCGTAGACGAAGTTGAACAGCGTGGGCAGGAAGAAGAAGACCAGCAGGATGGCAAAGGCCGGGACGAGGAACCACATCGGGTGGGTCCGCTTGCCGTGGGTGCCGGTCGGCCGGGTGCCCGGCCGTGGAGCGGGCCGGGTGGCCGGCCGCTCCACGACGAGCGTTCGTTCTGCGGTGGACATCGTGCTCCTCGCCGGGTCAGAAGCCCGGGGCTCCGGCGGCCTTGGCCAGCTGGGCGAACTGGTCCTGGGTGGCCTTGGCCACCTGGTCCGGCGTCATGGTGCCGGCGATCATGTCCGCGAGGTTGATGTAGAGGTCGGGGTTGGCCACGGCCAGCGCCTGCATGGAACCGACCGCGGTGGGCAGGGCCTTGTGCACGTCGAGCAGGGCCTGCGGCACGCCGGGCGGGTTGGCGACCGACGGCTCGAGCGAGACGGTCCTGCGGTCGGCGACGAACCCGGCGTAGCCGGGACCCATCCAGTAGGCCAGCAGCTGCCGGGCCGCGGCCTCGCGCCTGTCGTCGCCGGTGCGGAAGGCGACCAGGGCGTTCGACTGGTCGGGGATGAAGGTCCCGATCTGCCCCGACGGCGCGATCGGGAAGAAGCCGATCTTCTTGTCCAGTGTGGCGGTGTCGGCCTTGGCCTGCAGCTGGCCGAAGAACGAGTTGACCTGCACCGCCATCGCGGCCTTGCCGTCGAGCAGCGCGGCGCTCTGGTCCTCCAGCTTCGCGGTCTTGATGTCGGCGTTGAACAGGCCCTCGTCGATGAGGCTCTGGTACTTCTTGATCGCGTCGAGCACGACCGGGCTGGTGAAGGTCTCCTGCTTGGTGTTGATCCTGTCCCAGAGCCCGTTCTTCGCGGCGTCGGCGAGCTGGACCTGCACCCACCACTGGGTGGCCCACCGGTCGCCGCCCATCTCGAAGAACGGCGTGACGCCCTTGGCCTTGAGCGCGCGGGCCGCGGTGACCATGGCGTCGAACGTCTTCGGCGGTTCGGTGATGCCGTTGGCGGCGAAGACTTCCTTGTTGTAGTAGACGCCTTCGACGGCCGGGCTGGTGATCAGCGCGGCGTAGCGCCTGCCGTCGAGCAGGCCGGTGATGTCCTTTAGCTCGGGTGCGAGCTTGGGCAGCCACGGCGCGTCGTCCAGCGGCTGGAGGTTGGTCCTGGCGTTGATGGCGGTCAGCATCGACGAAGTGGGCTGCCAGAACGCGAGGTCCGGCTTGTCACCGGTGGCCACCTTGGTCTGGATGTTCTGCTCGTACGGGTCGGGGATCGTGACGACCTGGACGGACGCCCCGGTCGCCTGCTCGAAGGCCGCCACGACCTGCTTGGGCACGGTGTTGCTGTTCTGCGCCGCCCAGAGGGTCAGCTTGACCCCGTCGAGCTTCGCGGTGGGGTCGGCCCAGGTGGTGGGGGCGGCGCCGGCGGGCGCGTTCGCGGAGGGGTCGCTGCAGGCGGCGAGGCCGAGCGTGAGCACAGCGGCGGCGACGGCGCTGATCCATTTCTTCATCGTGGCGATCCTTCGGTGGGTGCGGTTCAGCCGGCGAGGATGCGGAAGAGCCGCGCGGATGCGGTGGTGTGCGGAGTGGGGGTCAGGGTCAGGGCACCGGCCTCGGTGTCCCATTCGACGGTCCAGGCGGGGAGGTCCAGCGGGTAGCGAGCCTCGATGTGGACGTGCTGGGATCGCAGGTGCGGCAAGGACAACGTCACCGGTCCGGTGTCGTTGCCGCGCCGCCACACGGCGACGTGCGTCACGTCGCCGGAGCGCAGGGCCAGGCTGAGCCACGGATCGCTCCACGCGGGCAGGCCCAGTGGCCACAGAGGAACCGAGCTCGCCAGTCCTTTCCGGATTTCGCGGTGGACCTCCACGGCCGCGCGCACGGAGGCCCGTTGCTCGGCGGACATCAGGTCGAGCCGCCCGGACAGGTAGAGACGGCCGAGCAGCCCGGTGCAGACGGTGTAGGCGAAGTCCTCGGCCGGCATGTCCGGCTGCGGGTAGGCCCAGCTGGCCGACTGCTCGGGCAGCACCGACAGCGGCGCGGACACGGCAATCGGCGGGTAGCGCAGGTAATCCTGCTGGTCGCTGGTGGACTGCAGCTGCAGCCGGGAAAGCAGTGCGTAGTCCATGCGCATGGCGCCCGACGCGCAGTTTTCGAGGATCAGGTCCGGGTGCCGGTCCAGGACGCCGTCCAGCCAGGCCAAATGCGCCCGGTTGTGGGCCAGCAGCCCGGCGCCCACACTGCCGGCGGCCAGATCGGTGCCTGCGCCCGGATCGACGTTGTAGTCGAGCTTGAAGTAGCCGACGCCGAGGTCTTCGACGAGCCGGTCGACCACACCGTCCAGGTGCGCGACGGCGCTCGGGTGCCGCAGGTCCAGCACGTATCGGTCGTGTTCGACGAGCCGCACGCCACCGCGCTGGAGGAACGCCTCGTCCGGGAGCTTGCCCGCCATCGGGCTGCGCACGCCGATCACTTCGGGCTCCAGCCACAGGCCGGGCACCATGCCGTGGCGGCGGATCCGGGTGAGGACTTCCTCGATCCCTTGCGGGAACCGGGTTTCCGACGGCTGCCACTCGCCGACGCTGTCCCACCAGCTGCTGCCGTTGTCGTACCAGCCGGCGTCGATGCAGAACACCTCGGCGCCGGCCGCCGCGGCGGCGTCGATCAGCGGGAGCAGCTTTTCCGTGGTGGGGTCGCCCATCAGCGTGTTCATGTAGTCGTTGAAGACGACCGGCAGGGCGGACCGGTCGGGGTGCGGGCGGAGCAGCTCCCGCCGGTGCGCGGTGAGGGCGGCGACCGCACCGTCCAAACCGGACCCGGAAACGGCCACCGAGACGGGGACGGTGGTGAAGGACTCGCCGGGCGCCAGGGTCTGGTGCCACTGGTGGTCGATGTCGGTCGGCCCGAGCAGCGCGACGTACGCGCCGTCCCGGCGTTCGCCCACCTCCCACCGCCAAGCACCGTTGTGCTCCACCTGCCACAGCCAGGCCTGCCCGGTCCGGCGGTCGGCGAGCCCACCGGTCGGCAGGTGGATCCCGGTGGACCAGGTGCCGGTGCTGACGGCGGCGAACCGGCCGCGGCCGTCCTGGCCGTGCAGCCCGAGGTTGAGGCCGGGCAGGACGTCGTCGCGCAGCGGGCGGCGGGTCCACCGGCCTTCTCCGAGCCATTCGCTGTCGCCGTGCACCAGGTCGACGTCTTCGATCCGGGCGCCGGGGAAACCCGCCGCGAAGGACGTCACGCCCAGCAGCAGCACCGGCTCCGGGCCGTGGTTGGTCACCGTGGTCGTGATCCGGCAGGCGGGGACGCCGTCGACCGAGCGGAACGACGTCCGCGCGGTCAGCCCGGTGCGCTCGTCACGCAGGTCGACGTGCAGTTCACGCCACTTCCCGTCGGTGCCCTCGATCGAGCCGGTGCAGACCAGCCGCCGTCCGACGGCGGTCTCGGAGAACCGGTGTGACGCCCGGCCCCGGCCTTCGCCGGCGACCAGCAGCTCCACCAGCGGTTGTCCCGCCCGGTGCAGGCCGGGAACGCCGCCTGCCGTGAGGGCGCGGAGCGCGACCGGGCCGTCCGGGGACACGTCCACGACGAGTTCCAACGCCGAGTGTCCCCAGGTCACGGTCGTGGCAGGCTCCGTCGAGATCACCGTTGCTCCTCTCGTCATTTCTGCTGCTCACGGCTTATGTGACCGGTCACAATCGCAGGCCAGCAGTGTGGCCTGCCGCATGCTCGGCTGGAAAGCCCGCGTTACCTTGTTGTGACCAACAGTCCGATGTTCACCGCGGCCGGGCAGGTGCGGTGGATTCGCGGATCACCAGGGACGGCGGCGCCAGTTCCACCGCCGGCTGCGGCGTCCCAGCCAGGGTGGCGGCGAGCGTCGCCAGGCACGCGCGGCCCAGCGCGACGAAGTCCATGCGGACGGTCGTGAGCGCGGGAGTCCAGTAGGCGGCGCCGGGGACGTCGTCGAACCCGACGATGCTGACATCGCCGGGCACGTCCCGGCCGGCTTCGTGCAGTGCCCGGCGGACGGCCATGGCGGTGTCGTCGTTGCCGCAGAGGATCGCGGTCACGTCCGGATCGGCGGCGAGCGCCTGGCCGGCCAGGTAGGCCGAGTGCACGTCCCACCCCACGGGCACGACCGCCGGTGCCGGCGCGCGCGCCGCTTCGAGCGCGCTCCGCCACCCCGCTTGGCGGGCGCTCGTGCCCGTCTCCGACGGGATCGCGACGTGGTGCACCGTGCGGTGTCCCAGTCCGAGGAGGTGAGTCGTCGCGTCGGCAGCGGCCTGCCGCTCGTCCAGGAAGATCATCGGACGGCCGACGTCGCCGAGACCACCCGCTTCCGTCGCGGCCACCACGGGAAGATCCGGCGGCAGCGCCCGCAGAACCGCCGCCCCGGCGGCATCGAAGGCGACCACCACAATGCCACCCGCGTTGGGGTCGCTCACGTACTCGACGGCATGCCGGACGTCACCGGGATCAGCCGACTCCACCACCCGCACGCCGACGGCGAGCCCCTGCTGCCGGGCGGCCTCCTCGATCCCGCGCAGGGTGGCGGCATAGCCGTACAGCGTCGTGTCGGCGATGACCACCGTGACCGAGCGCGAGCGTCCGAGGCCAAGCGCCCGCGCGGCCCGGTTGGGCCGGTAGCCAAGCCGTTCGATGACGGCCAGCACATGCGTGCGCGTCCCGGCGTTGACGAAGGGCGAGTCGTTCAGCACCCGCGACACGGTCTGACGGGAAACACCCGCGGCAGCCGCGACATCACGGATGCTGGGCGAGGCGGAGGTACGTCGGGTCACGATGCCATCGTGATCGGTGCGGATCGCGAGGTCAAAGCCGGGGTCGCGGGATACGCCCGGTGTCCTCGGGGATGGTGGGCTTCGACGTCGTCGAGGACGCGGAGCTGACTCCTGCTTTGTCCAAAGTAGATCGATTGGTCCGCCGGGCAGGGTCGCGGCATGGGTGACGGTCAGTCGAGCGACGGTTACGACGGGGTTGTGCATGGTCGTCTCGCACGAGGTCCCGCTGGGACCCCGCCACGACCGGCGACGACCCGGCGCGGAGTCAGCCAGGTTCATGGTTGAGATCGTCTTCGGTGGCGGTGTGGTCGATCCAGATGATCGACTGTGAGGTCAGGCCGGCGGCGTTGAGCGCGCCGGCGACGGCGTGCACGATCGCGGCGTACTGGTCGGGCATCACGTCGGGGGGCATGTGTACCCGGAGTTCGCGTGGTTGCACGGGTGCCACGTTCCCTGTCGCTTGGCTGTGACGCCGACACCCGGTGGTGTGGAATTCGTGAAGAGGGCCGCTACCTGCGGTTGGTGCTGAGGACGCTGCCTCCGGCGAGCGGGCGGTGCCGACGCAGCGGGTCTTAGGCGGTCAGGGGCAGCGGAGTGCTGGGGAAGCGGCCGTCGAGGAGGTTCTGCAGCAGTTGCGGTAGTTCGGCGGGCAGCAGCTTGTCGGCGCATTGAGCGAGTGCGGCGGCCGTCCACCACTTGCGTTCGATGAGGCCGGCGCGTTCGTTGGCGGTGTGCTGGAGGGCGACTTGCGGCGCGGTCTGGTTGGTGTGGGCGAGGTAGACGTGGTCGAGGCGGTGGTGGTGGCGGCCGCGGTAGGTGAAGCGGCTTTCGCGGGTCCAGAGTTTGCGGCCGATCTCGCGGCGGCCAAAACGGTCAACCGGAAGCGCGCTGTGATCTATAACGCCCTGGAATACGCTGCTGACGAGCTGAAGGTGGTTACCGCCAACCGGCTATCCGAGGTGAAGTGGCGGGCTCCGAAAGCGGTGCGCGCGATCGACACGCGCGTTGTCGTGAACACCAAGCAGGGCCCGGCGTTGCTCAGCGCGGTAAAGGCGCAGCAGGTTCCGAACCAGCCGCGGCGTTCGTCGGGGCCGCGGCTGGTGGCGTGTTTCGGGTCGATGTACTACGCGGCAGCGCGTCCAGAGGAGGCGATCATGCTCCGCGACGTGGACCTCAAACTGCCGAAGAGAGGTTGGGGCGAACTGCTTCTGACCGTCACGGCGCCCATCGCGGGCGCGGCATGGACCGATTCGGGGGAGCGGCGGGACCGGCGATGGCTCAAGCAGCGCGCCGAGGGAGAGGTGCGTGTGGTGCCGTGCCCGCCCCCGCTCACCGCGCTGCTGAACTGGCACCTGGAAACCTTCGGCACGGCACCGGACGGCCGCCTGTTCCGCAGCCTGGATGGTGGCGACGTCGCGGAGTCCACTTTGGCTCGACTGTGGGACAACGCGCGCAAGGCCGTGCTGACTGAGGAGGAATACGCCTCGCCGCTGGCGCGGCGGCCGTACGACCTTCGCCACGCCTGCGTGTCCACCTGGATCTGGGCCGGCGTTCCGTCAACGCAGGCGGCCGAGTGGGCAGGGCACTCGGTCAACGTGCTGCATGAGGTCTACGCCAAGGTTCTCGCCGGGCAGGAAGGGTCCACCCTCAGGCGCATCGACCAGGTGCTGGGCTGGATCGAGCCGGGCGAAGAGCCTGGCTGAGCGCTGGCGGACGGCGAGCGGTAGCGCGGGGGCGCAACGGGGGTGAACACCCGTTCATAACCGGATCTGGCCGGACATCGCCGGACAACATACGACCGGCCTCGCACCTGTTTTGCCTGGTTGCGGGGCCGGTTTCGGCTGGTCATCACGGGTGCCCCCGGTGAGATTCGAACTCACACTGGACGGGTTTTGAATCCGTTGCCTCTGCCAGTTGGGCTACGGGGGCGCGACGCAGTGACTCTACGGGATCACCGCGGCCTGCCCGTGACCGGGGCCAGGCTCCTGTGTCGTCTGGGCCACTACGTGGTGAACGCCATCTCGTGAACTGGATCGTTCCCGGTAGGCTTCAGGTTCGCGGGAACACCGCGAAAACCGAACGTCCCGCCGAGTCTTCAGGAGGACCCCGGTGACCGATCAGGCTACCGAGGCCAACGGTGCCGCCACCGTGCCGCAGCGTCGGGTGCTCGTTGCGGAGGATGAGGCGCTCATCCGGCTCGACCTCGTCGAAATGCTGCGTGAAGAGGGCTATGAGGTCGTCGGGGAGGCCGGTGACGGCGAGCAGGCCATTGCGCTGGCCACCGATCTCAAGCCCGATCTCGTCATCCTCGATGTCAAGATGCCGAAGCTGGACGGCATCGAGGCCGCCTCGAAGATCACCGGGGACCGGATTGCCCCCGTCGTGATCCTCACTGCCTTCAGCCAGCGGGATCTCGTCGAACGGGCCCGGGATGCCGGCACCATGGCCTATCTCGTCAAGCCCTTCGCCAAGCGGGATCTCGTGCCCGCGATCGAGCTGGCCGTCAGCCGGTTCTCCGAGCTGCAGGCCCTCGAGGCCGAGGTGGCCGGGCTGACCGACCGGCTCGAGACGCGCAAGATCATCGACCGGGCCAAGGGCCTGCTCATGAGCAGGCAGGGGCTCACCGAGCCCGATGCCTTCCGGTGGATCCAGCGCACCGCCATGGACCGGCGGACCACGATGAAGGCCGTGGCCGAGGCCGTCGTGGAGAGCATCGGCAGCTGATCGGGCCGCAAAAGCAGCCGAAAGGGTGCAGCCAGTGTCTTGGCTGCACCCTTTTTCCTTCCTTCCGGTGACGCTGCGGGTGTCCGAAAGGGCGCTCTTGATACCTTTGCGCACCTTCTCCGCGTGGCTCGGCGTGGAGATCGAAGCCGGATCCGTACACTTTGCACACCCTGAGCCGGACGTCAAGGGGTAGTCTGCGGGCTGTTGCGTACGGAGAGTCACCACCCGCTGGTCGCGTTACGACAAGCGGGTGTAAATCATACGTTAATACTCGTGACGACCGTCACGATGTGGCTACAAGAGCACGTGTGACTCTGTGCAACGGTCCGCGAGGCGGCTACTTTCAGCGGCCAGTCAGGTCCCACGCCGGGACAGCCGCCCGACCGGGCGGCCAGGTGGCATTTGGAGGAACGAGTGCAGAAAGCACGACTTGCGAGGGTCATCGTGCTGGCCGCTGTCGGGGCCCTTTCCCTCGGCGCGTGTGCGGCACGGAACGACAGCGGCTCGGGCAACAACGCGAGCTCGCAGTCCCAGGCCGCGGCGCCCCAGGCCGCTGCCGACGCGGCCGACCCGGCCGGCGACGGCAAGGCCCAGTGTGCCCCGACCTCCATCGCGTACGCGGGCACCATCAACGGCGCCAACGCCGCGCTGGGCCAGAACATCCTGTACGGCGTTCAGCTCGCCGTCGACCAGCACAACAAGGCCAACCCCGGCTGCCAGGTCAAGCTGGAGAAGTTCGACACCGAGGGCACGCCCGACAAGGCGCCCGGCATCGTGACGCAGATCGTCAACACGCCGTCGATCATCGGCGTCGTCGGCCTGCCGTTCTCCGGTGAGTCGAAGGCCGCGGGCAACATCTTCAACAGCGCCGGGCTGGTCACGGTGACCCCGTCGGCCACCAACCCGTCGCTGAGCCAGAACGGCTGGAAGACCTTCTTCCGCGGCCTGGGCAACGACAACACGCAGGGCCCCGCCGCCGCGAAGTTCATCACCGGCGAGCTGAAGGCCAGCAAGGTCTGCGTCATCCAGGACGACTCCGAGTACGGCACCGGCCTCGCCGCCGCCACCATCCAGGCGCTCGGCGACAAGGCGACCTGCCAGGACAAGGTCAAGACCAAGCAGACCGAGTTCTCCGCGGTCGTGAACAAGGTCAAGAGCGAGAACCCCGACGTCGTCTTCTACTCGGGCTACTACCAGGAAGCCGCGCCGTTCGCCCAGCAGCTCGGCGACGCCGGTGTGAAGGCCAAGTTCGTCGGCCCGGACGGCGTGAAGGACGACGAGTTCGTCAAGAGCGCCGGTGACGCCGCCGCCAACGCCTACTTCACCTGCCCGTGCGTCCCGGCGGACCAGTTCACCAAGTTCAGCGAGGCGTACAAGGCCTCTTCCGGCAAGGACCCGGGCACCTACTCGCCCGAGGGCTACGACCTGACCACGATCCTGCTCAAGGGCATCGACGCCGGCAAGAAGGACCGGGCAGGCCTGCTCGACTGGGTCAAGAACTACGACGGCCAGGGCCTGACCAAGCACTTCAAGTGGGACGACAAGGGCGAGCTCGCCAAGACGACCATTTGGACCTACAAGGTCGAGAACGGCAAGATCGTCCGCAACACCGAAATCAAGTAGTTCCACCGTTTTCGTCCTGATCCGGGGTGCGCGCCCGGCGGCTCGATCCCGCCGGGTTCGCACCCCGGACCCACATGGAGAACTAGTGTGTCGATAACCCATGACCTGAGTTCGCTGGTCCTCACGCAGGGCGGCGAATGGATCAAGTTCGATGTTGACTCGTTTGTCCAGCAGTTCTGGAACAACACGATCGAAGGGCTCTCCTACGGGAGCATCTACGCGCTCGTCGCCCTCGGCTACACCCTCGTCTACGGCGTGCTGAAGCTGATCAACTTCGCGCACTCCGAGGTGTTCGTCTACGGCTGCTACGCGACCTGGTTCGTGTTCTACGGCCTCGGTTTCCGCCCCGGTGCGACCCCGTCGCTCGGCGTCGGCGAGCTGGTCCTCTATCTCGGGCTGGCGCTCATCGCCGCGATGGCCGTCTCGGGTGGGACAGCGGTGGTGCTGGAACGGGTGGCCTACCGCCCGCTGCGCAAACGCGGCGCGCCGAAGCTGGTCTTCCTGATCACCGCGATCGGTGCCTCCTTCGTGCTGCAGCAGATCCTGTTCATCTGGCGTGGCGGCAACCCCGAGCAGTCGATCCGCCTGCTGCGCAACGAGGAGCAGTTCCAGATCTTCGGCGGCAGCGTCACCAACATCACCATCATCACGGTGGTCGCGTCGATCCTGCTGATGGTCGGTGCCGACATGTTCGTCAACCGGACCAAGTTCGGCCGCGGCATCCGCGCCGTGGCGCAGGACCCGGACACCGCGACGCTGATGGGTGTCAACAAGGAACGCGTCATCACGCTGACGTTCCTCATCGGCGGCCTGCTGGCCGGCGCGGCCGCGCTGTTCTACATGATGAAGATCCCGCAGGGCGCGGCCTACCAGGGTGGGTTCATCCTCGGCATCAAGGCGTTCACCGCGGCGGTCCTCGGCGGCATCGGCAACCTGCGCGGCGCGCTGCTGGGCGGGCTCGTGCTCGGTGTGGTCGAGAACTACGGCCAGTCGCTGTTCGGCGGCGAGTGGCGTGACGTCGTGGCGTTCGTGCTCCTCGTCCTGATCCTGATGGTGCGGCCGACCGGCATCCTCGGCGAGTCGCTCGGAAAGGCACGGGTATGACGACCACGACGACCCCTGCCCCGGCCCAGGCGAAGAAGCGCCGTCCGCTGGGCGAGTGGTGGAACAACCTCAGCCGCGTGCAGCAGTGGGGTGTGCTGATCCCGCTGGTTGTCCTGGTGTACCTGCTGCCGGTGCTGAACCCGCCGATCCTGACCACCGAACCCGGGTACGACTTCCCGATCGCCATGTTCGAGGTCGCCCGGTACGCCCTGATCGCCATCGGCCTCAACGTCGTGGTCGGCCAGGCAGGCCTGCTCGACCTCGGGTACGTCGGGTTCTTCGCGGTCGGCGCCTACGTCGCCGCGCTGTTCACCAGTCCCGAGTCGTCGCTGTCGAAGCTGCCGTTCCTGGCGGTGCTGCCGATCGCGATGGCCGTGACGATGATCTTCGGCGTGGTCCTCGGGACACCGACACTGCGGCTGCGCGGCGACTACCTCGCCATCGTCACCCTCGGCTTCGGCGAGATCGTCCGGCTGCTGGCCGACAACGTCGACCCGCTGCGCGGCAACCGCGGCTTCCAGCAGGTCGGGCACCCGCCGGGCACCAAGGCCGACGGCACGCCGCTGTTCACCAACACCGACGGCATCCCGTGGTACTGGCTGTGCGTCACGATCATCATCCTCATCCTGTTCCTGGTCGGGAACCTGGAGCGCAGCCGCGTCGGCCGCGCCTGGGTCGCCATCCGGGACGACGAGGACGCCGCCGAGATCATGGGCGTGCCGACGTTCAAGTTCAAGATCTGGGCGTTCGTCGGCGGCGCGGCCATCGGCGGCCTGTCCGGCGCGCTCTACGCCGGCCAGCTCGGGTTCGTGAACAACCAGAAGTTCGACGTCGTGACGTCGATGCTGTTCCTGGCCGCGGTCATCCTCGGCGGGTCGGGCAACAAGGTCGGCGTCATCCTCGGCGCGGTGGTGGTGGCCTACATCCCGCTGCGGTTCCTGGTGATCGCCGAGTACAAGTACCTGATCTTCGGTGTGGCGCTGATCGTCCTGATGATCTTCCGCCCGCAGGGCCTGCTCGGGGCCCGGCAGCGGCTGCTCACCTACGGCAGGCAGGCCTACCAACGGCTGCTGGGCAAGGGCGAGCAGATCAGCAGTGACAACGCGCTGCAGACCGAATCGACCCCGGGGAGCAAGTCATGACCGAGCCCCAGAACGGCGGCCCGGAGGTCGCCGCCGAGGGCGGCATCGTCGCCGAGCTGCAGCACATGACGGCCGAGGAGCGGGCCGAGCACGACGCCGAGGTCGCCGAGGTCGTCGCGCCGGACCGCGAGATCGACGTCGAGATGGGCCAGACCCTGCTCGAGGTCGACAACGTGACGATGCGCTTCGGCGGCCTGGTCGCGCTCGACCAGATCTCCTTCGGCATCCGCCGCGGCGAGATCCTCGGCCTGATCGGGCCGAACGGCGCGGGCAAGACGACCTGCTTCAACGCGATGACCGGCGTCTACCGCCCGACCTCCGGCGAGGTCCGGCTCGAGGGCAAGGCGCTGGGCAAGACCTCGCGGCACGGCATCACGCAGCTGGGCATCGCCCGGACGTTCCAGAACATCCGGCTGTTCGGCGAGATGACGGCGCTGGAGAACGTCGTCGTCGGCACCGACGCGCGGCACAAGACCAGCATGATCGGCGCGCTGCTGCGCCTCCCGCGGCACCACCGCGAGGAGAAGGCGGCGGTCGAGAAGGCGATGGCCCTGCTGGAGTTCGTCGGCATCGCCGACCGCGCGGCCGACCGGGCGAAGAACCTGCCCTACGGCTACCAGCGGCGCCTGGAGATCGCGCGGGCGCTGGCCACCGAGCCGAAGCTGCTCTGCCTGGACGAGCCCGCGGCGGGCTTCAACCCGGCGGAGAAGGAAGATCTCATGGGCCTGATCCGCACGATCCGCGACGACGGCTACACCGTCCTGCTCATCGAACACGACATGAAGCTCGTCATGGGCGTGACGGACCGGATCGTGGTGCTGGAGTTCGGCAAGAAGATCGCCGAAGGCCTGCCCGCCGAGATCCGCGAGAACCCCGCGGTGATCGCGGCCTACCTGGGGGTGCCTGACGATGACGTTGCTTGAGTTGTCGGACGTGTCCGTCCACTACGGACGGATCCAGGCGGTCACCGGGCTGTCCATCTCGGTGAACGAGGGCGAGATCGTCACGCTCATCGGCGCGAACGGTGCCGGCAAGTCGACGACGATGCGGGCCATCTCCGGGATCCGGCCGATCTCCTCCGGGAAGATCACCTTCGCCGGCGAGGACATCTCCAAGCTGCGGGGTGACCTCCGGGTGGTCCGCGGGATCTCCCAGGCACCGGAAGGCCGGGGCATCTTCCCCGGCATGACGGTGATGGAGAACCTCGACATGGGCGCCTACGCCCGCAAGGACCGCAGGAACCTCGGCGAGGACCTGGACCGGGTGTTCGAGCTGTTCCCGCGCCTGGCCGAACGCAAGACGCAGATGGGCGGCACGATGTCCGGCGGCGAGCAGCAGATGCTGGCCATCGGGCGCGCGCTGATGGCGAAGCCGAAGCTGCTGCTGCTGGACGAGCCGTCGATGGGGCTCGCGCCGCAGTTCATCCAGCAGATCTTCCGGATCATCACGGAGATCAACAAGCAGGGCACCACGGTCCTGCTGGTGGAGCAGAACGCGCAGCAGGCGCTCTCCCGCGCCCACCGCGCGTACGTGCTCGAAACCGGCCGGATCACCAAGACCGGCACCGGCAAGGAGCTGCTGGCGGACACCAGCATCAAGGAGGCGTACCTGGGCGTCGGCTGACGCTGTCCGCACCGGCCCCGCGCGCTCCGGCGTGCGGGGCCGGTCCGCGTCCGGGGTGACAACCATCGGTTGTCGCCGGTGCCGGAAAGGCTGTTGGACCCGGCCCGCTCTCCGGCGGTTTGCTGAAGGCAACCGAAAGGAGAAGCGCAATGCGGGAAATGGTCGAAGGTGTCGCGGCGGGGGTGCCGTTCCTGGCGGTGCCGCCGCCGGCGGAGGGGCCGGCCGCGCTGGTGGCAGGCTGGCACCTGATGGACGCGCCGTCCAGCGAGAAGGCGATGGCCGAAGCCGTCCCGATGGCGGGCCTGCAGGCGTGGCGGGTGTACTTCGGGCTGCCGCTGAGCGGGGCCCGGCTGCCCGAGGGCGGCTACGACGAGTTCTTCCGCCTGGCGAGCGAGGACGCCGTCCTCAACGTCTACGAGCCGGTCACCGAGCAGGGGGCGAGCGAGTTCCCGGCGGCGCTGGCCGAGCTGCGTGACCGGCTGCCGGGCGCGGACGGGCCGCTCGGGGTGTTCGGCGGCTCGGCCGGGTCGATGGTGGCGCTGGAGGTGCTGGCCCGCGGCGACGCGGACATCGCGGCCGCGGCCGTCGTGAGCCCGGTCGTCCAGCTCGCGCCGCTGATCGCCGCAAACGAACGGCGTTTCGGAGTCACCTACACCTGGACCGAGCGGTCCCGCGCGGTCGCGGCGCGCTACGACTACGTGGACCGCGCTGCCGAGCTGGCCGCGCCGCTGCTGCTGGTCACCGGGGCGGACGACGACGTCGCCATCCGCGAACCCGCCGCGGCGCTGCACGAGAAGCTGGGCTCGCAGCTGGTGACGGTCGAGGGGATGGCGCACGAATTCCCGCCCGGGACACCGGAAGCGGCGCGCGTCGACGCGGCGTTCACCGAGTGGTTCGCGCGGCGGCTGCGAGGCTGAGGTCGCCCTCCGGCAGCCAGTCGCGGCCGGGGTCGTAGGCGCACCAGTCCTCTTCGCGGCTGGTGCGCCCGGCCACGGCCAGCAGCCGCCGCAGCGCCGGGTGCGCCTTGCCGCGCCGCCAGACCAGCGACCACGGGAACAGTGGCGACGGCTCGAACGGCAGCACCTTCAGGTTCAGATCGGGCGCCAGCTCCATGTCGGCACCCGCGAGCGTGACGCGCTGCTTGCCGTAGCGGGTCTGCTCCAGGGTGTGCCGCAGGTCGTAGCTGACGCCGGAGTCGTCGATCGGCACGGCGAACTCCGCGCTCAGCGCCTGCAGGTAGGACAGCCACTCGGCGGGACCGCCGAGCCCGGGCAGCCAGATCGCCTCGGTGCGCAGGTCGGCCAGGCGCAGCACGTCCCGCCCGGCCAGGGGATGCTCCGGCGCGAGGAGCGCGACGAGTGGTTCCAGCCGGACCGGCCGGTGCTCCAGCTCGTCCGGCAGCGGCCGCCCGCAGCCGGTCACCCGCCCGAACGCGGCGTCGAGTTCCCCGGACAGCAGCGGATCGATCGCGTTCGCGAACCCGCGTCCGGCGATCCGGTCGATGCGCAGCCCGGGCTCGCGCTCGGCGAGCCGGCGCAGCAGGAACATGGGGGAGAGCCGGTAGTCGAGGACGTCGAGGCGCAGCGGCCGGTCGTCGGCGCCCATGGCGGCCACCGCCGCGTCGGCCGCGCGCAGCAGCTCGCGCGCGTGGGGCAGGAAGCGCTCGCCGTCGGCGGTCAGCTCGACCGAGCGGGGCGTGCGCCGGAACAACGGCGTCGCGAGCGCGTCTTCCAGCTTCCGGATCCGCTTCGACAGCGCCTGCTGGGTCAGGAACAGCGACTGGGCAGCGCGCCCGAAGTGGCGGTGCTCGGCCGTCGCCACGAACGCCCGTACCTGGGCGACGTCGAGGTCCACCGGCTCAGGCGCCCGGCGGGCGGTCCCGGACGACGCAGGTGAGCCGGGCGGTGCAGGTGCGGCGGCCCTCGTCGTCGGTCAGCACGATCTCCGCGGTGATCGTGCCGCGGCCGACGTGCAGCGGCGTCGCCACGCCGGTGACGGTGCCCGAGCGGACGGCCCGGTGGTGGGTGCAGGACAGCTCCAGGCCCATCGCCGCCCGGTCCGGCCCGGCGTTGAGCGCGGCGACCGTGGAGCCCAGCGCCTCGGCCAGCACCGCGTTGGCGCCGCCGTGCAGCAGGCCGTACGGCTGGAGGTTGCCCTCGACGGGGATGGTGCCGACGACGCGTTCGGCGGTCGCCTCCAGCAGCTTCATCCCGATCTTGTCGTTCAGCTGCTGGCCGGCGGCGGCGGGGTCGATCCCCGACAGCCGCTCCACGTCGACGGGGACGGCACTCTCGGTCACGCAATGCTCCTCTTCCGATGCGACACGTAAGAGTGTCGGACCCTCAGCCTAGACTCGGGCACGTGAGCCCGAGTGAGAAGACGACCGTTGCCAACGCCACAGGATCCACCAGCCTCGCCGAGCGGCCGAAGCTGCTGCTGATCGACGGCCATTCCATGGCCTACCGCGCGTTCTTCGCGCTGCCCGCGGAGAACTTCAAGACCAAGACCGGGCAGGTCACGAACGCCGTCTTCGGCTTCACCTCGATGCTCATCAACCTGCTGCGCGACGAGGCGCCGACCCACCTGGCGGTGGCGTTCGACCTGTCGCGCAAGACGTTCCGCTCGGAGACCTACG
Source organism: Amycolatopsis melonis (assembly GCF_040064235.1). Lineage (NCBI taxonomy): Bacteria > Bacillati > Actinomycetota > Actinomycetes > Pseudonocardiales > Pseudonocardiaceae > Amycolatopsis > Amycolatopsis melonis. Next base: position 112,723 of record NZ_JBDZYD010000018.1, on the reverse strand, counting down.
CCGACTACAAGGCCAACCGCAGCACGACGCCGGACGAGTTCCGCGGCCAGGTGGACCTGGTCAAGGAGGTCCTCGACGTGCTCGCCATCCCGTCGCTGGTCAAGGAGAACTACGAAGCCGACGACATCATCGCCACGCTCACCACGCAGGCGACGGCGGACGGCTTCGACGTCCTCATCTGTACCGGCGACCGCGACGCGCTGCAGCTGGTCACCGACCAGGTCACCGTGCTCTACCCCAAGCGCGGCGTCTCGGAGATGACCCGGTTCACCCCGGACGCGGTGGAGGAGAAGTACGGGCTCACCCCGCGGCAGTACCCGGACTTCGCCGCGCTGCGCGGCGACCCGTCGGACAACCTGCCGAGCATCCCGGGCGTCGGCGAGAAGACCGCCGCGAAGTGGATCCGGCAGTTCGGCTCGCTCGACGACCTGATCGACCGGGTCGACGAGGTCAAGGGCAAGGTCGGGGACGCGCTGCGGGCGCACCTCAGCTCGGTGACCCTGAACCGGCAGCTGACCGAGCTGATCCGCGACGTCGAGCTGGAGGTCGGCCCGGCCGCGCTGGAACTGCGCCCGTGGGACCGCGAGGCGGTGCACCGGCTGTTCGACGAGCTGGAGTTCCGCGTGCTGCGGGACAGGCTGTTCGCGACGCTGCAGAGCGCCGAGCCGGAAGCCGACGAAGGCTTCGAGGTCTCGGGTGACGCGCTCGCGCCGGGTGCGCTGGGCGCGTGGCTGGCCGAGCACGCGGGCGCGGGCGACCCGGTGGCGCTGTCCTTCCGCACAGTCGGCACGTCAGTCCGGTCCGACCTGCGCGCGGTCGCTTTCGCCGCTGCGGACGGCGAAGGCGCGCATGTCGACGTCACGGCGATGGACCAGGCCGACGACGCGGCGCTCGCCGCGTGGTTCGCCGACCCCGGCATCCGCAAGACCGGGCACGACCTCAAGGTGCCGCTGCACGCGATCCGCGCCCGCGGCTGGGTGCTCGCCGGGCTCGCCATGGACACCGCGCTGGCCGCCTACCTGGTCCGGCCCGGGCAGCGCACCTTCGAGCTGGACGACCTGGCACTGCGCTACCTGCACCGCGAGCTGCGCTCGGAGACCGACGGCGGCGACGGCCAGCTGTCGCTGCTCGACGGCGGCGCGGAAGGCCTGGAGCAGAAGGAGATCCAGGAGGAGCTGGTCAAGGCCCGCGCGATCTTCGAGCTGGCCGGCGCGCTCGAGAAGGAGCTGGAGCAGATCGGCGGCGCGAAGCTGCTCGCCGAGCTGGAACTGCCGCTGCTGGAGGTCATCACCGAGCTGGAGATCGCCGGGGTCGCCGTCGACCTCGAGCAGCTGACGTCGCTGGAAGCGCACTACCTCTCGCGCGTCACGCAGGCCGCCGAAGAGGCGTACGCGGTGATCGGCAAGCAGATCAACCTCGGCTCGCCGAAGCAGCTGCAGGTCGTGCTGTTCGACGAGCTGGGCATGCCGAAGACCAAGCGCACCAAGACCGGGTACACCACCGACGCCGAGGCGCTGCAGGGGTTGTTCGAGAAGACCGAGCACCCGTTCCTGCAGCACATGCTGGAGCACCGGGACGCGACCAAGCTGCGCACGACGGTCGAGGGGCTGATCAAGTCCGTCGCCGACGACGGCCGCATCCACACCACGCTGCTGCAGACGATCGCGGCCACCGGGCGGCTGTCCTCGACCGAGCCGAACCTGCAGAACATCCCGGTCCGCACCGAGGAAGGCCGCCGCATCCGGGACGCCTTCGTCGTCGGCGAGGGCTACACGCAGCTGATGACCGCGGACTACAGCCAGATCGAAATGCGGATCATGGCGCACCTGTCGCAGGACGAGGGCCTCATCGAGGCGTTCAACAGCGGCGAGGACCTGCACACCTTCGTGGCGTCGCGGGCGTTCTCGCTGCCGCCGGAGGAGATCACGCCGGAGCTGCGCTACCGCGTCAAGGCGATGTCGTACGGGCTGGCGTACGGGCTGTCGGCGTACGGGCTTTCGCAGCAGCTGCGGATCTCGACCGAAGAGGCGAAGTCGCAGATGGAGGCGTACTTCGCCCGCTTCGGCGGCGTCCGCGACTACCTCCACTCGGTGGTCGGTGAGGCGGCGAAGTGCGGGTACACGGAGACGATCTTCGGCCGCCGCCGCTACCTGCCGGACCTCAACAGCGACAACCGCCAGCGCCGCGAGATGGCCGAGCGGATGGCGCTCAACGCCCCGATCCAGGGCAGCGCGGCCGACATCATCAAGGTGGCGATGCTGAACGTCCACCGCGCGCTGGTCGAGGCGAAGCTGAAGAGCCGCATCCTGCTGCAGGTCCACGACGAACTGGTGCTCGAAGTCGCCGACGGCGAGCAGGAGCAGCTGGAGAAGCTGGTGCGCGAAGGCATGGGCTCGGCGTACGACCTGGCGGTGCCGCTGGAGGTTTCGGTCGGCTACGGCCGGTCCTGGAACGAAGCCGCGCACTGACGCGGTGCCTACTCAGCGCCACGGCCCGGATCACCGGGTCGTGGCGCGGAAGTACTCGGGCGGCCGTCGTCGGAAACCGGTGGCCGCGGCGATGCTGGGCGCCATGGCGAGTGACTTCCAGCGGCGCAAGATCTCCGGCGTGTTCGGCGCGATGGACGCCGACGGCGACGGCTTCCTGACCGAGTCCGACTTCCGCGCGCTGACGGCGAGGTGGCTCGACGTCCGCGGCACGGACGCGGGCACACCGGAAGGCGAGCGGCTCGCGGCCGTCATGATGGGCTGGTGGGACACCCTCGACGACGCGGCAGGCCACCGCGGCCGGGTCTCCCTCGACGAGGTGCTGCAGGTGGCCGACGCGCTCCCGGCGATGCCGGACGCCGTCACCCGCACGGCGGCCGCCATGTTCGAAGCGGTCGACGAAAACGGCGACGGCGTCATCTCCGCCGAGGAGTACCACCGTCTCGTCACGGCCTGGAGTGGCGCCGAAACCCCGACCGACGAGGTCTTCGCCCGGCTCGATCTCGACGGCGACGGACGGCTGTCCCGCGACGAGTTCGCCGGGCACTGGTTCGAGTTCTGGGCCGGCGACGATCCGGCGGCTCCCGGCAGCTGGGTGTTCGGTCGCGTCTGAGGCGGCGTTGCGACGAACGGACGGCTCCGTTCGGGTGAGCGATTACTGCTGGGTAAGGAGGTCGGTGCCGCCGCGCGGCGATCACGGCGTAGGGTCCGCCGAATGGGGTTCGAGCGTGAGCGACGACGCTGGCGGGTGCGGCTGCACGACGAACTCGGCCGGGTGTGCGGGGCGGGGACGGTGCTCGACGAGTACCACGTGCTCACGAGCGCGCACGTCGTCGAGACGGCCGGTGGGCCACGGTCCGCGCTGAGCGTCGACTTCGTCGGCCTGGCCGAAGCGCTGCCCGGCGCCGCGACCGTCGTCGAGGGCTGCTGGGTTCCGTCCGACGGTGGCGGGCACGGCGATCTCGCGCTGCTGCGCCTGGAACGTCCCGAATCCCGCGTGTTCCGCGCTCCGCTGCACCGGATGCCGCTGGGGGAGCACCAGCTGGTGCGCGCGTTCGGGTTCCCGCCCGGCTCGGTCGGCCGCTGGACGCACGCCCGCCTCGGCGGCCCGGACCAGAGCGGCGGCGAGTGGGTCCGGCTGTTCCGCACCACCGAAGCCGAGCCGCTGGGCCCGGGTTTCGGCGGCACGGCGGTGCTCGACGAGGCGACCGGGCACGTCGTCGGCATGGTCGTCGGCAAGGACACCGGCACCTGGATGGTGCCGGTGGAGACCATGCTCGGCCACCTGCCGCAGCTGAGCATCTGGACGTCCGGCAGCCCGGCCGTGGACGCCAGTTTCTCGCGCCCGGTCGGCGAAGCGGTCGACGTCTCCTTCGTGCAGCGCGTGGCCGACTGGTTCGCCAAGGCCGAGCCCGGCACGGTCTGGATCGTCGACACCGGCGAGGCGGGTTCGCCGATCGCGGCGGCCCTGCGGTTCGGGATCGTCCTCGCCGACCGTGAACGTTCCCTTGGCGTCCCCGGCCTGCCGCCGGCGCTCGGCCCGATGCCGCCGGCGGGCAGCGTCGACCTCGCCGTGGACGCGACCGGCCGCACGGCCGACGCGGTCCGCCACCGCATCGCCGACCGCCTCACGACCGGCGTCGCGGGCCGGACCCTGGTGGTCGACGCGATCGACGACTCGGCCGAACCCGACCGGCTCGTCGGCGAGGTGCTCGCCCCGCTGGCGGGCCGCGCGGCCGAGCTGGGCCTGCGCCTGCTGCTGGGCTTCCGCGAGGAGTCCTCGCCGGGGGTGGCGGCGGTGCGCGCGAGCACGGTCGGGGCCCGCCCGGCCCCGGACGACCTGGCGGGCCGCCTCGAAGTGCTGACGCAGGCGGTGGCGGAGCTGGCCGAGATCGAGGCGTACCAGCTGCGCGTGGCAACGCGTTTCACGGGCGTGGCGATGCTCCCGGCCCGCGCCCAGCGGCTGCGCAGCGCCCTGAAGCAGTTGCGTTCGGCGGAGATCGACGGCGACGCGGAGTGGGTGGAGCGCCACATCGACAGCCACGAGCACGCGGTGGCCCCGGCGGTCGAGGACGGCCGCCGCCAGCGAGCGGTCCTCGACGGCCTGGTGGCCCGCCGCGAGGAACTCCGGGCCCGGCTGGCGGCGGACAACCAGCTGGCCCGCGAGCACGGCCTGGAGGGCGACCCGGAACTGGAGCTGGCGTACGTCCCGGCGAAGCGACTGCTGATCGACGGCCCCTGCGAGCTGACGGCAGCAGCCACAGCAGTAGACACCTACGCGGCGGCGGTCCGGGCCCGCCTGGAAGACCGCGCCTGACCCGGTTCGCTTGCTCGCCCAGGCCCCCGGACCGCCTCGAGTTCCGTGAATGGGCCATTCACGGACTCTGCTGCCCGGAACCCTTCGGGCCGGAGAGCCGCTGACCTGCGGAGTCCTGTGAGCGGTCCCAGGCGTGGATGCTCCGCGTCACTTGCGGACACCCGCGAGCAGCAAACCGAGCACGCAGCCGTCAGGGGCGGGCGAAGTTGAACTGCTCGCCTGGCGTCGAGCCTCCGGTGCTCCAGTAGCGGACGATGGTGATTCGAATCCTGTCGACCTTGCCGGCCGCCGACCCGCCGCCCATGTCAAACTCGAAGCTGCGCTGGTCGGCCGGCTCCACGACGGTTCGGCCCTCACTGCCGATACGTGTACTGCCGTTGAACGCATCGAATACCGCCTGAACGGTGTAGGTCCGGCTGGGATTGGCGTAGACGGTGCCGTTGAGCGTGACGGCCCAGTTGTACCAAGTAATGTTTCCCGCGGTGAAGTCGTCGTTCGGATTGGTGAGGTCGCAGGGTTTGTACACGCAGGCGTAAAAGCTGGTCATTTCAGAGGCGTGCGCGGTGCCGGTCCCGGTGAGGACTCCGGCCGCCATCAGCACCGTCGACAAGAGCACGCGAACACTTTTCACAGGCTTACCTCCCCGAAACCTGAATACCTGGCTCACGATAGACGTTTTGTGCCACGGACGAGAGGAAGCCACTCGATCAGAGCAGGCAGCGCACCACTACGGCCGGTGCCTGCTGCGCCTACTACGTCTGGACACCGAGGGTTCGCGCGGACCGGACACACAGACTCTGCCGCCCGGAACTGTCGGTCCCCGCCGGTAGAGTGGAAAACGGGGGGCGCCCCCGCGGGCCCGGGACAGTCAGCGTGGGCGCGGCGGCTCGCTTCGACCCGGAACACGGCCGAATCAGACAGCACCGGCGCGGCGGTCCACCTCGATCCGGGACAAGGCCGACCCGGCCCGACGAACGACCGGAGTGGATCCGGCACCGCGACCCTACCGGCGCCCCAAGCCCCGGATCAGCACCATCACCGCGTCCCGGACCTCGGCCCGCGTGCGCTGTGGCCCGAACACCTGCCAGTCCAGCGCCACCACCAGCATGGTCCCGAACAGCCCGGCCGCCGCCGTCGGGATCTGGACTCCGTCCGGCAGGCGGCCTGCCTCTTCCAGCCGGGACAGCTGCTGCTTCACGATCGAGATGATCTCCTCGCGCAGCAACGACAGCGTCCCGTGCCACTGGCCCGGGGTGCGCCACAGCTCGCTCACCAGGATCTGCGAGAACCCCGGGTACTGCGCGATGAACTCCAGCGTCGTGTCGACCTGCGCCTCGATCACATCCAGCGGATCGGCGGACGACACCGCCGCGCGCAGCCGCTCCGCCAGCATGTCCACCCCGTACCGCAGCAGCGCGTCGACGAGGCCGTCCTTGGAGCCGAAGTTGTAGTACACCGTGCCCTTGGCGACGCCCGCCGCCGCGGCGATGTCGTCGACCGTCAGGCCCACCAGGCCCCGGCTCTTCGAGAGCTCCAGCGTGGCCTCGAAGAGCTTCTGCTTCGTCCCGCCGCTCACAGGCTCAGCTCGGGCTTGAGCGCGGACACCGTCCAAACGCGACGCTTGCGGGCGGCCAGGGTCGACACCAGGATCCCGCCTGCCAGGTAGGCCAGCAGCACCCCGATGTCACCGAGGATCTGGACCGTGGCCCCGCTGTAGAACAGGTGGCGGAACCCGTCGATCGCGTACCCCATCGGCAGCACCACGTGCAGCGGGTACAGCGCGTCCGGGATCGTCTGCCACGGGAACGTGCCGCCCGCGCTCACCAGCTGCAGCACCAGCAGCACCAGGCCGAGGAACTTGCCGACCGCGCCGAAGAACGCGTTGAGCGCGTGCACGACCGACGTGAACGTCAGCGACACCAGCACGGCGAACCCGATCGCCTCCAGCGGGTGCGCGATGTGGATGCCGACCAGCCACGTCACCGCGCCGAACAGGACGATCACCTGCGCGATGCCCAGCAGTGCCGAGGACAGCCACCCGCCGACCGCGACCCGGAACGGTGCCGCGCCCGCGGTCAGCGCGCGCGTCGAGAGCGGGCGCAGGATCAGGAACAGCACGAATGCGCCGATCCACGTGGCCAGCGAGATGAAGAACGGCGCGAGGCCGGCGCCGTACGTGCCCGCCGACGCCTCGCCGTTGGCGTTCACCGCCACCGGGTCCGCGATCGTGTTGGCCGTCGCCGAGCGGGTCGGGTCGTCGGGGTTCGGGATCTGCTTGAGCCCCGCCGCGAGCCCGTCACGCAGCTTCACCGAGCCGTCCGCGAGCTGGTTGGTGCCGTTCACAGCGGTCTTCTCGCCGTCGCTGAGCTGGGCCGCGCCGTCCCGCAGCTGGTTGGCGCCGTCGGACGCCTGCGCGATGCCGCTTGCCAGCTGCGGGGACGCCGCGGCGAGCTTGGCCGCGCCGTCGGACACCTGGCGGGCGCCGTCGGCCAGCTTCGCGAGGTCGCCGTTGGCCTGCTGGATCTTGCTGTTCGCCTGGTCGACGGGGGAGCGCAGCTGGTCGGCCTTCGCGAGGATCTCCTGCACCTGCGTCTCCGGCACGCCCGCGGCGCGCAGGTCGCTCTGCAGCTGGCTGCGGTAGGAGTCGAGCCTGCCCTGGATGTCGGACGACGCGGTCGCGGCAATGGACGCCGCGTCGGCGACCTTCTGGTCACCGGCGGCCACCTGCGAAGCGCCGCTGGCCAGCTTCTGCGTCTGGGACGGCAGGTCCGCGGTGGCGGTCTTGAGCGTGTTCAGGCCGGTCGCCAGCGTCGACGACCCATCGGCGAGCTTCGCCGCGCCGTCGGCCAGCTGCTGCTGCCCCGACTTCAGCTGCCCGGCGCCGTCGGCGAGCTGGGCGGCACCGGTCGACGCCTCCTGGATCTTGCCGTAGATCGTGGAAAAGCCGACCAGGAACCGGTCCGCGGCCTCGCTGCCGACCTTCTCCGCGATGGTCTTGCGCACCTGCTCGGCGACCTGCTTGGCGATGGTGCCGGACAGGTAGTTGTTGGCGTCGTTGGTGGTCAGCGTGATCGTCGCCTGCTGCGGCTGGAAGTTGCCGACCGACAGCAGGGCCTGCGAGAACCCGCTGGGGATGCCGATGGCGAAGGAGTACTTGTCGTTGCGGACGCCGTCGCGGGCCTCCTGCTCGGACACCTCGTGCCACTGGAAGGTGCCGGACTTGACCAGCTCGTCGGTCACCTCGCGGCCGACGTTGCGCTGCTGGCCACTGGCGTCCTTCGCGCCGGCGTCGCTGGTGAAGACCGCGGCGGGCAGCTTGTCGAGCCTGCCGTACGGGTCGTAGTTCGCGTACAGGTAGAAGGACGCGTAGAGCAGCGGCACCAGCACGAGCGCGACGAGCGCGAGCTTCGGCAGCGTGCCGGTGGACAGGCGGCGCAGCTCGTTGCGCGCGATCCGGAAGGCGTTCATTCGGAGACTCCGTCAGTGCTCTCGAGGAGCTCTTCGGTGGGTTCGGGGAGTTCGGGGGCGAAGTGCTGCGGCGCGGGCTGCTCGGCCGCGCCGATCCGCGCCGGGGCGAAGGGCAGCGCGGACGGCGGCGTCGTCGCGGTCAGCACGACCACGGCCAGGCCGCGCCCGGCCTGTTCGCGAGCCGGCGCGGCCCAGCTTTCGACGTCGCTGGTGTGCCGGTCGGGGGTGTCGAGCACGAGCACGCGGACGCCCTTGCGCTCGGCGGCCAGCTCGGTCAGCAGCCGCGTGCGCAGCGGCGGCGTGAGGTTCTCGAAGCGCGTGCCGGCGAACGGCGCGGCGTCGTGCTCGGCGAGCCAGCGGGCGACGTCCTCCTTGCCCGCCGGCCGGTGCGCCAGTGCCAGCTCCTCGCCGACGACCACGCGCAGCGGCAGCGCGTCGTCGGGCTCGCTGACGCCCGGGGCATCGACGACCGCGACCAGCTCGGTCAGCGCGGCGTCGGTCCCTTCGGCGTGCACCGTGCCGGTGGTCGGCTTGAGCCGCCCGGCCAGCGCGAGCCCCAGCGCCGTGACGCCGACGCCGGGTTCACCGTGCACGAGCACCAGGTCGCCGTCGCCGAAGGTCAGCGAGGTGGGCGGTAACAAGGTGCCGTGGTGCCCTTCGAGGGACACCCGATCGGCTCGGACCTGCACGATTTCTCCTGCTTCGGGGTATTTTGAACTGACCGGTCAGTTCAAAAGCTAGTCCCCGCGGCGGGCGGCAGCAAGATCACCGGACGCACGTCACACTGGCGAGTGATTCATCGGAGGGCCGACGCCGGGCGCACCTCCCAGCTGGTCCACAGTGGACGGTAACCCTGCCGGTGCCAGAACACCGAGGACAGCGGGTTGGTGGGGTTGTAGTAGAGGAACGTGCGGGTGGCGCCCCCGCGGTGCAGCTCCCGGTGCACGTGGCTCATCAGGGCCCGCCCGAAGCCGCCGCCGCGCTCGCCCGGCACGGTCACGACGTTGTTCACATACCCCCAGCGCCCGGGCAGCAGCAGTTCCGCCGCCTCGGTCCCGGCGGCCACGTCCTCCCACGCGCAGTGCGCCAGCGCGCGGGCTTCGCCGTCCTCCTCGGCCAGCCAGACGGCGGGCTCCTCCGCGGCGAGAGCCTGCCGCAGGCCGGGCCCCAGCAGCTCGGCGGTGTTCTCCCGGCGCGGCGAGGCCACCAGCCCGGTGTAGCCGAACGTCGCCTCGGCCAGCCGCAGCGCGGTCTCGTAGTCCGAAGGCCCGGCGCGGCGGACGGTGATCCCCGGCTCCGCCTCCGGCGGGGGAGCGGTCCGCACGCCCAGCGCGGTGAGCGGGACGAGGCCGTGGTCGAGGAAGGCGCGGATGGCTTCGGCGTCCCGGCTCGGCCAGAAGACGACGCACGCCGAGTCGGCGCCGGTCTCCTCGGTCTCGAGCCGGGCCTTCAGCGCCCGCAGCAGCAGGTCCACGCCCGCGGTGCCGGTGTCGCCGAAGTACGGGAAGAGCTGCCAGGTGTCGGCGGCCGACCACAGCATCGGGACGTCGCCGGGCGCGAACCGCTGCCGCTGCAGCACGCCGGTGACCTGCGTGCCGTCCGCGGTCGCGACGTCGAAGCGCTCGCCGTCGGCGGGCGGCGCCGCCGGCGGCAGCAGCGGGTCGATCGCGGCGAAGCGGGCCCGGTGCGCCGCGAGCAGGGGCTCGGCGATGTCCATGGTTCCCCCTGGAGGCAGTGGTCAGGACCAGGCCGGGCGCCGGATCCACATGGTCCACAGTGGACGATAACCCTGCCGGTGCCAGAACACCGGCGAAAGCGGGTTCGCCGGGTGGTAGAACAGGAACGTACCGCGCACGCCGTGCCCGAGCAGCTCGCGGTGCGCCACCGCCATCAGCGCCCGGCCCACGCCGCCGCCGCGCGCCGCGGGCGCGACCGACAGCGTGTCGACGTACCCCCAGCGTCCCGGCAGCAGCCGCCCGTGGACGCTGTCGCCGGGCGCGGGCGAGACCAGCGCGCACGCGGCCATGCCGGCAGGAACGCCGTCGTCCTCGGCGAGCCAGACCAGCCCGCTGAACCGCAGGGCGCGGGCGACCTCCGCGCGCAGCAGCTCCCTGGCACCCGGCCGCGGCACCGCGGTGCCCACCAGGCAGGTGTAGCGCCACTCCGCCAGCCGCAGCTCGGTCAGCGCTTCGGCGTCGCCCTCGACGGCCCGGCGGACGGTCACCCGCGACGGCCCCGGCCCGGCGGGCGGGTCCGGGAGCCGCACCGCCAGGCACGTCATCGGCGCGAACCCGTGCGCGAGCAGCACCGCCGACGCCTCGGCGTCGCGGCTCGGCCAGGTCAGCGTGCACCCGGAGTCCGCAGTGGACGGCGTCCCGCGCAGCCGGTCGCGCCACGCGTCGAGCAGCGCGGCCAGCCCCGCCGCGCCGCTGTCGCCCGGCACCGCGGTCAGGTCCCGGATCTCCGACGGCCCCCACAGCGCGGGCCACGACCCCGGCGCGTGCACGGCGTGGGTCAGCAGGCCGCCGGCGGGCCGCCCGCCCGCGGTCACCAGCAGCGGCTCGCTCGACGGCGACGGCGGGGCCGCGATCGGCGGGAGCAGCGGGTCCAGCGCGGCGAACCGCGCGTTCTGCTGCTCTTCCAGCGGGTTCACGAGCGGTGCGTGCGGAAGATCGCGGTGCCGGGGAAGAGCTTGCCGCGCAACGGGCTCCACTGGCCCCAGACCCGCGTGTGCCCCTCCGGCCACTCCGGCTCGATCAGGTCGGTGAGCGTGAACCCGGCCGCGGCGAGCGCGCGCACGTAGTCGCCGAGGGTGTGGTGGTACTCGACGTAGGTGGCGACGCCCTCGTCGTCGACCTCGACGTAGGGCGTGCGGTCGAAGTACGGCTGGGTCACGGTCAGCCCCTGCGGGCCCGGGTCGTCGGGGAAGATCCACCGCATCGGGTGAGTCACCGAGAACACCCACGGCGCGCCCGGCCGCAGCACCCGGTGCACCTCGGCGAAGACCGCGTCCACCGAGGCCACGAACGGGATCGCGCCGAACGCCGAGCAGGCCGCGTCGAAGCTGCCCGAGGCCAGCGGCAGGTACTCGGCGTTGGCCTGCACCAGCGGCACGGCGACACCGGTGCGCTCGTTGCCCGCCCGCGCGTGGCGCAGCATCCCGGCGGAGAGGTCGGTCGCCACGGCGTCGGCGCCCTCGGCCGCCAGCCAGCGCGAGCACGCGGCCTGCCCGCAGCCGACCTCCAGCACGCGCTTGCCGCGGACGTCGCCCAGCAGCCGCGCGTCGGCCTCGCGCACGCCCTCGGGGCACCAGACGAAGTCGGCGTCGCCGAGGAAGCCGCCGTGCTCGGCCTGGTAGTCGTCGGCGTCGGCGTCCCACCACGCCAGGTTCGCCGCCGCGGCCTCGGCCCCGCCGACCTCGCGATAGGCGACCGCGGCGGTGCCCAGCCGGTGCTCGGCGGCGTCGTGGCGCCCCTGTTCCGGTGGCATGATGGTGTCTCCGGTCCCTGCGTCCTGGTGCCTGCGGTTTGCTTCCGCGAGGACCTTAGCGATCGAGGGGGACCCTGATTGTGCCGCCTGGCGACTGCCGCGTAGGATACGTGTTAGCGCAGTGGGTTCGCGCTGCCTTCCGCTCAGCTTCTGGTTGGGACTCGGGTCGCGCACCGTATGCGGGTCATGCCGCGGTCGTTCACAGGATGGACGTTTGCTCGCAGGGTCGTCGCATGCACCCATCGCGCCGACAACTGCCAACCCTCGATTCCCATCCACCGGAGCAACCCGCCTAATGACCACCGACACCGCCACCGCCCCGACCGCCCCCACCGGGCCTCAGCAGGTCGCCATCAACGACATCGGGTCGGAGGAAGACTTCCTCGCGGCGATCGACAAGACGATCAAGTACTTCAACGATGGCGACATCGTCGAAGGCACGATCGTCAAGGTCGACCGCGACGAGGTCCTGCTCGACATCGGCTACAAGACCGAGGGTGTCATCCCCTCGCGTGAGCTCTCCATCAAGCACGATGTCGACCCGGCTGAGGTTGTCACCGTCGGCGATGAGGTCGAAGCCCTGGTTCTCCAGAAGGAGGACAAGGAAGGCCGTCTGATCCTGTCCAAGAAGCGTGCGCAGTACGAGCGCGCCTGGGGCACGATCGAGGAGCTCAAGGAGAAGGACGAGCCCGTCAAGGGCACCGTCATCGAGGTCGTCAAGGGCGGCCTCATCCTGGACATCGGCCTGCGCGGCTTCCTCCCCGCGTCCCTGGTCGAGATGCGCCGCGTGCGCGACCTGCAGCCGTACGTGGGCCGCGAGCTCGAGGCGAAGATCATCGAGCTGGACAAGAACCGCAACAACGTGGTCCTGTCCCGCCGTGCCTACCTGGAGCAGACCCAGTCCGAGGTGCGCAGCGAGTTCCTCAACGCGCTCGCCAAGGGCCAGGTCCGCAAGGGTGTCGTGTCGTCCATCGTCAACTTCGGTGCCTTCGTGGACCTGGGTGGCGTCGACGGCCTGGTGCACGTCTCCGAGCTGTCCTGGAAGCACATCGACCACCCGTCCGAGGTCGTCGAGGTCGGCCAGGAGGTCACGGTCGAGGTCCTGGACGTCGACATGGACCGCGAGCGCGTCTCGCTGTCGCTGAAGGCGACCCAGGAAGACCCGTGGCGCCAGTTCGCCCGCACCCACGCGATCGGCCAGATCGTGCCGGGCAAGGTCACCAAGCTGGTTCCGTTCGGTGCGTTCGTCCGCGTCGAAGAGGGCATCGAGGGCCTGGTCCACATCTCGGAGCTGGCCGAGCGCCACGTCGAGATCCCCGAGCAGGTCGTCCAGGTCAACGGCGACGTCATGGTCAAGGTCATCGACATCGACCTCGAGCGCCGTCGCATCTCGCTGTCGCTGAAGCAGGCGAACGAGGGTGTCACGCCGGACACCGAGTTCGACCCGACCCAGTACGGCATGGCCGCCGAGTACGACGCCGAGGGCAACTACATCTACCCCGAAGGCTTCGACCCGGACACCCAGGAGTGGCAGGAAGGCTTCGAGAAGCAGCGTGAGGAGTGGGAGAAGCAGTACGCGGAGGCCCACCAGCGCTACGAGGCCCACATGAAGCAGGTCGCGAAGGCCGTCGAGGCCGACGCGGAAGCGGCTGCCGACGCGGCGACCGGCATCGAGGGTGGCGCGGAAAGCTACACCTCGGCCCCGGCCGACACGAAGAGCAGCGGTGGCACCCTCGCCTCCGACGAGCAGCTCGCGGCGCTCCGCGAGAAGCTCTCCGGCGGTGCGTGAGCGCTAGCTCGCTGAGCTGAACGAACGAGCCCCCGGTCCGTTGTGGACCGGGGGCTCGTTTTCGTCGGTGCGGCGCCGTGGTTGCCGCGGGGGTCAGCGGTTGCGCAGGCCCAGGCCCGCCATCATCGCGCTGACGCCGCGGCGGTACATCTCCTCGTTCGCCTCTTCGGTGGGCGGGATGAACCAGTCCGGCAGCGGCGTCCGCGACGCGAGCATCAGCTCCGCGCCGACCAGGCCGTGCATGGTCGTCCACAGCTGGTACGCGGCGGCACGCGCGTCGGCGTCCGGCGGGCACACCCGCTCGACCCGGGCGATGAACAGCGTGAACGTCGTCCGCAGCACCGCCGACCGCAGCGCCGGATCCGGGTCGAAGCCGGGCACCGGCCGCTCGAACATCAGCGAGTAGCGGACCGGGCTCTCCCGGGCGAACGACCGGTATTCCAGCGCCAGGTGCAGCAGGTCCGCAATGCCGTCCTCAGTCGCCGGCGGGAGGCTCTCCAGCAGCTCCCGCAGCGAGTCGAAGGTGCGCTCGTACAGCGCGTCGAGCAGCCCGGCGCGGCCGCCGAAGCGGGCGTACACCGACAGCGTCGACGCGCCCGCCGCCTCCGCGACGCCGCGCACCGTAAGGCCCGGGACGCCCCGGTCGAGCAACACGGACAGTGCCGCGTCGAGGTAGCGCTCTCGGCTGTCCTGCTCGGCCGGGCGCATCGACAAGTGCCTGGTGGCCACGGTGCACCCCCTTACCCGCAGCCGAAGATACGATATCCGCACCGTCTTTGGGAATGCGCATTCCCCTCAGCACAACCGAGCGAGGACCGGCAAGCATGGACCACCCCGAGCCCGGCACGGTCATCGTCACGGCGAGTGGCGACGGCACCTACACCCAGCAGATCACCACGACGACCCACACAATGCTTGTCGACGAACCGGTGACGGCCGGCGGGGCGGACGCGGGCCCGAACCCGTACGAGCTGCTGCTCGCCTCGCTCGGTTCGTGCACGGCGATCACGCTGCGGATGTACGCGGACCGCAAGGGCATCCCGCTGACCCGCGCGACCGTCCGGCTGCGCCACGACCGCATCCACGCGCAGGACTGCGAGAGGTGTGAAACGGAGCGTGGCATGCTCAGCCGCATCACCCGCGAGATCCACCTCGACGGCAACCTCGACGACGACCAGCGCGCCAAGCTGATGGCCATCGCCGACAAGTGCCCGGTGCACCGGACGTTGTCGTCGGAGATTGTGATCGAGACGCGCGAAGCGGGGCGTTGAGGGCCGCCGCTCAGGCCGAGCGGTGCCCGGTGAACCGGACGTTGAGCGCCCGCCGGTCAGGCTGGCAGTGCGCGGTGCGCCGGACGTTGTCGTCGGAGGTCCTGATCGAGACGCGCGAGACGGGTCATTGAGCGCCGCAGGTCAAGCCGAGCGGTGCCCGGTGCGCCGGACGCCGAGCGCCGCCGGTCAGGCGGCGCGCACCGTCGCCGTGGCCGGGCCGGGGGTGCCGACGGCCGGGACCCAGATGCGTTCGAGCGCGGCGGCGCGGGCCTTGCGGCGCAGGCCCGCGAAGCTGTGCTTGGCCGGGACGAGCAGGGCGCTCAGCCAGGTTCGCCGGTAGTCCGCCAGCGCGTCGGCCACCGGGCGGTGGAGAACGCAGTGCACCAGCCCCGGCGTGCCGAGCCGGTGCCTCCCGACGTGCTTGCTGACCGCCATCTTTCCTCCGCGTGGGCGACCCTTGACGCGCGCACCGTACGCACTCGGGCGCGGGGATGTGGGTAAGCAACGCGGCGTGTCCGGATATCGGTTGAGTCACGCGTCACGAACGGGTTGTGAGTCGCCCGTTCGTGTGCACTTGCTGGACCGCCGCCCGCGGCGGGCCGCCGGCGTCCGCGTGACTAGGGTGATCGGCATGTTGCGCGTGGGGTTGACGGGTGGGATCGGCGCCGGGAAGTCGACCGTGGCGAACCGGCTCGCCGAACACGGGGCGGTGCTGGTGGACTCCGACCGGATCGCGCGGGAGGTCGTCGAACCCGGCACCGAGGGGCTGGCCCGGCTGGTCGAGGAGTTCGGGCCAGGCATCCTGGCCGCGGACGGCTCGCTCGACCGGCCCGCGCTCGCGGCGAAGGCGTTCGCCGACGACGAGTCGCGGCGCCGGCTGAACGCGATCGTGCACCCGCTGGTCGGCGCCCGTACCGGGGAGCTGATGGCCGCCGCGCGGCCGGACGCGGTCATCGTCCACGACATCCCGCTGCTGGTCGAGAACGGCCTGGCCACTGCGTATCACCTGGTCGTGGTGGTCGACGCGCCGGTCGAGGTGCGCGTGCGGCGGCTGGTGTCGGCGCGCGGCATGGCCGAGGACGACGCGCGGGCGCGGATCCGGGCGCAGGCGAGCACCGAGCAGCGCCGGGCCGTCGCGGACGTCTGGCTCGACAACGGTGGCGCCGAGGACGTCGTGCTCGCCGAGGTCGACGCGCTGTGGGCGGACCGGCTGGTGCCGTTCGAGGCGAACGTCCGGCTGCGCCGTCCGCGGCCGCCGAGGTCGCCGGAGATCGCCGAGTACGACCTCACGTGGCCGGCCCAGGCCGAGCGCGTGCTTGCCCGCGTCCGGGCGGCGGCGGGGGAGCTGGGCGTGCGCGCCGACCACATCGGGTCGACGGCCGTGCCCGGCCTGCCGGCCAAGGACATCCTCGACCTCCAGCTGACGGTGTCCACTTTGGACGACGCGGACACGCTGAAGGAGCTGCTGGGCGACGCCGGTTTCCCGCGGCTGGACGGCGACTGGCTGGACGACGCCCAGGACGGCGGCGGCACGTGGCCCAAGCGCCTGCACGTCGGCGCCGACCCGCGGCGCGCGGTCAACCTGCACGTCCGGTCCCTGGAGACGCCCGCGTGGCGGCTCGCGCTGCTGTTCCGCGACTTCCTGCGCGCGAACGCCGCCGAGCGTGACGACTACCGCGACGTGAAGCTGCGCCTGGCGGCCGCGCACGCCGCCGACGGCACGGTCGAGGCCTACGCCTACGAGAAGCAGGAGTGGGTGAACGGCGTGTTCGCCCGCGCGGAGAAGTGGGCCGCGGCCACCGGCTGGACGCCCTAGGCCCGCATGTCCTTCAGCCGCGGCCAGATCTCGGCCCAGCTCGCCGTCCGGCCGGTCAGCTGCCAGACCGGCATGTGCTCGCTCGCGTTGCGCACGCCGAGCCGGTTGCCGACCTGCCCCACGATCCTCGTGTCGCCGAAGTACTTCGCCAGCTTCGACGGGTCGTAGCCGACGAAGAGCACGCTGCCTGCGGTGTCGTCCGGACGGCCGAAGTACCAGAACCCGCGGCTCGGGCTGTACGCCTCGGGCAGGCCGCGCTCGGGTCCGTACCGGCCGAGCGCGCCCGCCTGCCAGTAGCCGCCGGTGACGATCGCCGTGCCCGGCGGTGCGGTCCGGTACAGCGCGGCGACGTCGTCGGCGAGATCCGGCCAGCCGATCTCCTCGGCGGCGTACGCGGGCCGCGGCGCGCCTGGGTGGTCGACGAGCCAGTGCGCGGGCCAGACCGGCAGCGTGAACGGCAGGCTGAACAGCGCCGACAGCACGAACACCGGCCAGGTCGGCACCCAGCGCCACCAGCGGGCAGGTTCGCGCGCTTCCAGGTGCACGGCGGCGGCCGCCCACAGGACGCCGAACATCCCGGCCGCGTAGTAGTACCGCCCGTTCGCGATCAGGAAGACCGCGACGACTCCCAGTGCCGTCCACCCGAGGAACCGGTACGGCCGCAGCTGCCTGCTTCCGAGCAGCACGGCCAGGCCGTAGAGCACACCGAGCGCGCCGATCACCCAGCCGGCCCCGGCCAGCAGGTTCGGGACGAAGCTCGCCCGGCCGCCCGCGGCGTCGACCTCGGCCCCGACGGCGTCCCCCATGGCCAGCTGCGGCCAGCCGTTCGCGCGCTGCCACAGGAGCGTGGGCACCAGCGAGACCGCCGCGATCAGCGCGCCCAGCCACAGCCGGGGACGGCGCAGCAGCTCGCGCGGGCCGAACGCGAGCACCGCGAGCCCGGCCACCACCCAGAACGCGCCGATGAGCAGCTTGCCGTTGAGCGCCACCGCCGTCACGACGCCGAGCCAGACCAGCAGGGCGTCGTCGCGGGTGCGGACCCAGCGGACCAGCAGCCACAGCACGAGCGTCCACAGCAGCGGGTCGACGGTCGAGGTCGCCAGGTAGTGCCCGCTGCCCACGAACTGCCCGCAGATCGCGTACGCGGCCGCGGCGCGGGCCTGTGCCTTCCGCTGCCCACCCAGCTCACGGGCGATCAGCGCGGTGACGACGACCCCGGCGGCCGTCGCGGCGATCGCGGGCAGCCGGAACACCACCAGCGAACCCGGGGCGAGCGTGTTCATCGCCCAGGCCAGGGCGGGCACCAGCGGCGGCTGGTCGGCGTAGCCCCAGGCCAGGTGCTTGGCGGCGGCGAGGAAGTACAGCTCGTCGCCGAAGTAGCCGTACCGGCCGGCGGTGAGCAGCAGGGCCACGGCCGTGCCCGTCGCGAGCAGGGCCACCGGCAGCCGGGCGAACGGGGCCAGCCGGGCCTTCACCGGTGCCGTGGCTACGGCGTCCATCGTGCTCCTGTTCCTCTTCGGCGCCGGGTCCTCCCGCACCCTACGTGCCCCGGCGCGACGCCACCGCGTGGACGACGCGGCTCACATATGGGTGTTGACCAGCCCCGGCCACAGCGCGGACCACGGGGTGGTGCGCCCGGTCGCCAGCCACAGCGGCACGCCGTCGAAGTAGCTCGGTTTCGCCTCGCCCGTGTCCACCCGCCCGACCTGCTGCAGGCCGGTGAAGTGCCGGGACAGCGGCCGTGGATCGGCCCCGACGAACAGCACGTCCGTCGCCGTTTCCGGGGGCACGACCAGGGTCGCGTAGCCGCGGTTGCCGCTGGCCGGCTCCGGCAGGCCGAGGTCGCGGCCGTACCGGTCGAGCGCACAGGCCTGCCAGTACGTCTCGGTGACGACCGCGGTGCGCTCCGGACCGGGCAGCCGCGCGAACGCGTCCGCGACCGACCGGGCGGCCTCCGGCGAGCCGATCTCGGCGAACGCGAAGACCGGCGTGGGCAGCGACGGGTGCTCGGTCAGCCACGACCGTGGCCAGACCGGCAGCCCGAGGGGCAGGGCGAGCAGCAGCGTCAGCGCGTAGTACGGCCACAGCGTCACCCAGCGCCACCAGCGGGCCGCCTCGCCGCGTTCGAGCGCGACTGCGGCCATCGCCCAGCACACCGGGAACATCCCGGCGACGTAGTAGAACCGGCCGCTCGCCGCCACGAACGCCGCGGTCAGCAGCAGCGTCGTCCAGCCGAGGAAGCGCAGCTCGCGGCTGCGCAGCAACCGCCACAGGCCGTACCCCAGCAGGACGGCGCCGACCGGCAGCCCGGCGGCGACCAGCGCCGTCGGCACGAACGTCAGCCGCGCGCTCCAGCTGTCGCCGACCTCGGCCGAGATGGCCGCCCCCATGCCCAGCTGGGGCCAGCCGTGCGTGGCCTGCCAGACGAGCGTCGGCACCAGCGCGAGCCCGGCGATCGCGGCGCCGAGCCACAGTGCCGGACGGCGCAGCAGGTCCCGTGGCCCGCAGGCGAGGACCGCGACCCCGGCGGCGAGCCAGAAGGCACCGACGAGGAACTTCGTGTAGAGCGCCACCGCCGTCACCACGCCTGCCCAGACGAGCAGGCCGTCGGCCCGGGTGCGCACCCAGCGGACCAGCAGCCACAGCAGGAGCGTCCAGAGGAACGGGTCCACTGTGGACGTCGCGAGGTAGTGCCCGCTCGCCACGAACTGCGTCGACACGGCGAACGCCGCGGCGGCCAGTGTCTGTGCCTTGGCCCGGCCACCCAGTTCCCGCGCGATCAGTGCGGTCAGGACGACCCCGCCGAGCATCGCGAGCAGTGCCGGGATCCGCAGCACGAACGGCGAGTGCCCGAGCGCGTCCATGGCCCTGGCCAGCAGGGGCAGCAGCGGTGGCTGGTCGACGTAGCCCCAGGCGAGGTGCCGCCCGGCGGCCAGGAAGTACAGCTCGTCGCCGAAGTAGCCGTACCGGTTCGCCGTGAGCAGCAGCGGAACCGCCATCAGCACGGCCACGGCGGCCACCGGGGCCGCCGCGAGCTTTCCGATGGCCGGCCTGCCACCGGTCTCGATGAGCGCTGTCGGGGTCATGCATCGAGGATCGCGGGGCGGGGCCCTCGGGCGCGTCATCAGAACGGTCCGGATCAGGTCCTCCCTTCGGAGGACGCTACGGGTGGCGGCGCCAGGTTAGCGTGATGTCCTCGGTAGACAGCCAGGCGGCGAGGTCGTAGCCGTGCGCGGCCAGGCCCTCCACCGCGGCGTAGGTCGTCCGGAGCGCGTACTCGGCGTCCCCGGCGGTGACCAGGCCCGCGGCGTGGGCTTCGAGCAGCTCGTCGGTGTCGATCACCTGCAGCGACACCTTGTCCTTGAGCACGAGGTCGACGTAGAGGTCGGTGGCGGTCCAGCGCGGGCCGTCGCGGCGGACCCGGACGACGTCGAGGTAGAAGTCCTGGTCGCGCTCGTGGCCGGGGGAGAACCAGAAGTCGGTGAAGCGGAGGCCGAGCCCGGGCACCAGCCACGATTCGAGGTAGTGGAACTGGGGGCGGCCGGGTGCCGGGCGGGCGAGGTAGAGGCCGAACGGTTCCTCCCGGTACTCCTCGACCTCCCGGACGATGCCCTTGGGGTCGATGTTCGCGCGCGCGGACGTGTCGAAGACCTCGACCTTCGGCGGGTGCAGTGCGGCCATGCGGTCATCCTGCCGGGCCGGTCACGAATCGCGTACTCCCGTCTCGCCTGCCACACGTTCGGGCTAAAGTGCGCCGACGACCGGGGGAGCCGAGGGGGAATCCGGGGATGTTCGGGATCATCAGGCCGTGCCGCCACCGGCTGTCCGCCGGCCTGCACGCCGACTGGATGGCGCACCTGTGCGGGCTGTGCCTCACCCTGCGTGACGAGCACGGCCAGCTGGCCCGCGTCGTCACCAACTACGACGGGCTGATCATCTCCGTCCTGGTCGAGGCCCAGACGCCCCGCGCGGACGGACGGCGCGACGCGGGCCCGTGCCCGCTGCGGGGCATGCGGACGGCGTCGGTGGCCCGCGGCGAGGGAGCCCAGCTGGCCGCGGCGGTGTCCCTGGTGCTGGCGGCGGCGAAGGTCGGCGACCACGTCGAGGACGCCGACGGCGCGTTCGGCAGGCGCCCGGTGGCGGCGGCCGCCCGCCGGATCGCGGCCCGCTGGGCAGGCCAGGGCGCCCGCACGGGCGGCCGGATCGGCTTCGACACGACGGTCCTCACCGAAGCCGTCGACCGGCAGGCTTCCCTAGAGCGCTCCCTGCGCCCGGGCGACTCGGCGCTGCTGGCGACCGAGCCGGCCGAGCTGGCGACGGCGGCAGCGTTCGCGCGCACGGCGGAGCTGGCAGGCCGTCCGGGCAACGCGGCACCGCTGGCCGAGGCAGGCCGTTTGTTCGGCCGGGTGGCACACCTGCTGGACGCGGTCGAGGACCACGCAACGGACGCGGCGGCGGGGGCATGGAACCCGCTGTCGGCAACCGGGACGAGCGTGGCGGAGGCCCGCCGGCTGTGCGACGACGCGGTGCTGGGGGTGGAGCTGGCCCTGCGGGAGGTGGAGTTCGCCGATCCACGGCTGGTCCACGCCCTGCTGGTCCACGAGCTGCGCCAAGCGGTGCGGCGGGCCTTCGGACATGGGATGGCCGGTCGTGGGGGCCTCTCTGGGGACGACGGCCTCGACGGCCGGAGCCCGGACGGCTGTTCCAGGCACCAGGGCCGGGCGCATGGCGAGTTCACCGGACACGGTCCCCAGGCACTGGGCGGCCTCGACGGTCAGCAACCGCCGCCGGGATGGATCGGCCCGGGGCCGACCCCGCAACAGCATCCGCACTGGATGCCGCCGGGGCCGGGCGGGCCGGTGCCCCAGCGCGATCCGTACCAGGTGCCGGGTTCTCGGCCCGGCTTTCCGCCGCCCGGGCCGGTGCCGCCTCCGGGCGCTCCCGGGCCAGGCGGGGGTGGCCCCGGTGGTCCGGGTGGGCCCGGTGGTCCTGGCGGGCGTGGCCCTGGCGGACCGGGTGGTCCAGGTGGGCCCGATGGTCCGGCTGGCCCTGGCGGTCCAGGTGGTCCTGGCGGCCCTGGCGGGCCGGGTGGCCCCGGCGGCCCAGGAGGCCCCGGCGGCCCGGACGATCCCTTCGGCTCCGAGCCGCTCCACGGCAAGGGTGGCGGCCTCTGGTACCCGAAGTTCGCCGTCCCGCCGAAGAAGCGGAACTTCTTCGTGGGCTGCGCGCTCGTGCCCTACATGTGCTGCACCTGCCAGTTCTGCTGCCGGGATCCCTATCCCGGACCGTGGAGCGGCGAGCCCCAGCCCACCAGCTGGTGCGACTGCGGTGGCTGCGACAGTGGCTGCTGCGACTGCTGCTCCTGCTGTGACTGCAGCTGCTGACCCCACCGAACCCCCGCTGACCAGGCCCGACGGAAATTGTCGGTGGTGGGGCCTACTCTGGTCGACGTGGCTTTCGCAACCGAACACCCCGTGCTCGCCCAGTCCGACTTCCGGCCCGTCTCGGAGATTCCGCGGACCGGCGGCCGGTTCGAGGTGGTCAGTGACTACCAGCCCGCCGGTGACCAGCCGGCGGCCATCGACGAGCTCGAACGCCGGATCAAGGCGGGCGAGAAACACGTCGTGCTGCTGGGCGCCACCGGTACCGGCAAGTCGGCGACGACGGCGTGGCTGATCGAGCGCGTCCAGCGGCCGACGCTGGTCATGGCGCCGAACAAGACCCTGGCCGCGCAGCTGGCGAACGAGCTGCGCGAGCTGTTCCCGCACAACGCTGTCGAGTACTTCGTCAGCTACTACGACTACTACCAGCCCGAGGCGTACATCGCGCAGACGGACACCTACATCGAGAAGGACTCGTCGATCAACGACGACGTCGAGCGGCTGCGGCACTCGGCGACGATGAACCTGCTCTCGCGCCGGGACGTCATCGTGGTCGCCAGTGTCTCCTGCATCTACGGCCTGGGCACGCCGCAGTCGTACCTGGACCGGTCGACGAAGCTCAAGGTCGGCATGCAGCTCGACCGCGACGTCTTCCTGCGGGCACTGGTCGACGTCCAGTACACGCGCAACGACATCGCCTTCGCGCGCGGCACCTTCCGCGCGCGCGGGGACACGGTCGAGATCATCCCCGCGTACGAGGAGCTGGCGATCCGCGTCGAGTTCTTCGGTGACGAGATCGAGAAGCTGTACTACCTGCACCCGCTGACCGGGGACATCGTCAAGGAGGTCGACGAGGTCCGGATCTTCCCGGCCACGCACTACGTCGCCGGCCCGGAGCGGATGGAAAAGGCGATCCAGGGCATCGAGCAGGAACTGGAGGAGCGGCTCGCCGAGCTGGAGAAGCAGGGCAAGCTGCTGGAAGCGCAGCGGCTGCGGATGCGCACGGCCTACGACATCGAGATGATGCGCCAGGTCGGGTTCTGCTCGGGCATCGAGAACTACTCGCGGCACATCGACGGCCGCGGGCCGGGCTCGGCGCCGGCGACCCTGATCGACTACTTCCCGGAAGACTTCCTGCTGGTCATCGACGAGTCGCACCAGACGGTCCCGCAGATCGGCGGCATGTACGAAGGCGACATGTCGCGGAAGCGGAACCTGGTCGAGTACGGCTTCCGCCTGCCGAGCGCGGTCGACAACCGGCCGCTGACCTGGGAGGAGTTCACCGACCGGATCGGCCAGACGGTGTACCTGTCGGCGACGCCGGGGCCGTACGAGATGGGCCAGGCCGGCGGGGAGTTCGTCGAGCAGGTCATCCGCCCGACCGGCCTGGTCGACCCGAAGGTGGTCGTGAAGCCGACCGAGGGCCAGATCGACGACCTGGTGCACGAGATCCGGGAGCGGGCGGACAAGGACGAGCGGGTCCTGGTCACCACGCTCACCAAGAAGATGGCCGAGGACCTCACCGACTACCTGCTGGAGCTGGGCATCCGGGTGCGGTACCTGCACTCGGAGGTCGACACGCTGCGCCGGGTCGAGCTGCTGCGGCAGCTGCGGGCGGGCGACTTCGACGTGCTGGTCGGCATCAACCTGCTGCGCGAAGGCCTCGACCTGCCCGAGGTGTCGCTGGTGGCGATCCTCGACGCGGACAAGGAAGGCTTCCTCCGGAGCGGGACGTCGCTGATCCAGACGATCGGCCGCGCGGCGCGAAACGTCTCGGGCGAAGTCCACATGTACGCGGACAAGATCACCGAGTCGATGCAGCACGCGATCGACGAGACGGACCGCCGCCGCGAGAAGCAGATCGCCTACAACAAGGAGCGCGGCGTCGACCCGCAGCCGCTGCGGAAGAAGATCGCCGACATCCTCGACCGCGTCTACAGCGAAGCCGAGGACACCGAGCAGGTCTCGGTGGGCGGTTCGGGCCGCAACGCATCACGCGGCAAGAAGCCCGAGCAGGGCGACCGGGTGCGCAGCTCGGGAATGCTGGTCGACAAGAACGTTTCGGCCATGCCCCGCGCGCAGCTGGCAGACCTGATCCAGCAGATGACCGACCAGATGATGCAGGCGGCCCGCGACCTCCAGTTCGAACTGGCGGCCCGCCTGCGCGACGAGATCGCGGACCTGAAGAAGGAGCTGAGGGGAATGGACGCAGCCGGCATCAAGTAGGAGAGCAGCCGGTCCGCTGGGGTGGGCCGGGTTGGCCGAGGGGAGGGGGGGAGGGGGCGGCAGAGGCAGGCTTGTTGCCGAGCCCGGATGCGGCCCGGGTTGGCTTGCTGCGCGGCCTGGGACGGCCCGCTGCTGGGCCAGGTCTCGCCTCGGCGGGCCTGCTGTCGAGCCTGGACGTGCCCGAGACTGGCCCGCTGCTGGCCTGGGCGCGTCCCAGCTTGGCTTGCTGCCGAGTCCGAACAGGCCCCGGCCGCGGTGAGGCGGTGCTGCGCGCCCTGCGGCCGTCCTCGCCTTCGTCGGCTCTTGGCACGGCAACAGGCGGTGGCGGGCGAAACCCTTCCAGCCCGCAAGGCGGCGGTCCGGGGAGGCCGGACCGCCACCTACGCCGTACGAAGACTGCCGAACCGTCCCGGAACCGACGTCACAGCCGTGGCCGTGCCGCGAGGGTCATGTCCGTGTCGAAGTCCGGGAAGCCTGCCGGGGTGCTCCTTGCCGTCAGCGTTGTTGCCGGTGGGAGGCCTGCCCAGCGGCGGATCGTTGCCGTGGCCTCTGCCGCCTCGGCTGGGGTTAGCTGGGCGATCTTTGATCCGTGGTTGCCGCCCTGGACGTAGTAGCGGTAGGAATCCTTACTGCCGAAGCCCAGCTCGAATGGCTCTGCTCCCCATGGGTCGTTCGAGCCGTACACGAACAGCAGGCGGGTTCCGCGGGACTTCACCCAGAAGTCGATGTCCGGCATGGCCAGGTAGTCGAAGTGTGGCAGGCGGATCGATGACGGCACGAACGTCTTCGGCTGGTCCGCGCCCGGGTAGCGGAGCAGGTCGCGCAAATACCCGTCGTACGCCTCGGGGGATCCCAGCTGGACCGCCGCCTGGTAGTAGTACGGGATGTACCGCTCCAGGTCCTGGTCGGAATACGTGTTGAGGCTCTCCACCTTCTCGTACCACGCGTAGACGTCCGCCGCCGGGGCGCCTGCGGGTGGGACCGTTGCGCAGTCCGCCTGGGTCTGGTATTGCCAGAACGCGAAATACGAGTCGATCACCGAGATCTCGAGGGACTTGTCGAGCGAGCCGACGATCGAGAACGTCAGGCCGCGCTTGGCCGCGTCCGCCGCCGCGATTGCGCCCAGTTCGTCGCGTCGCTTCAGGGCGTCGCGCTGGATTGCCTTCAGGGCGGCTCGGCAGGCCGGGTCGTTGCCCACCCGGGACAGGAACCGGTTGTAGACGTCCACCGGGTCGATGACGTCGTTGGGTGCCACATACGGGATCGTCGCGTCGACGTCGTCGGGGTAGAACCGCCGGAAATACGTTGCGGTCATGCCGCCCTTGCTGCCGCCCGTTGCCAGCCACTTGCCCGGGTAGATCGCCTTGAACGCCTGCACCGCGCGGTGCTCGTCCGCGGCCGCCTGCCAGATCGTCAGCTGCTTCGCCCAGTTCTCCGGCTCCGGCCGCGAAGGCGTGAAGTAGCGGTACTCCATCGACAGCTGGTTTCCGTTGACGATCTGCGTCGGCTCCGAGCGGTTCGGGGAGCTGCTCACGTTGTAGCCGCTCGTGAAGGCGACCGTCGGGGCCGTGAAGTCGCGGTGCAGCAACGTGAACCGCTGCTGGAACGTTCCCGCGCCGGGGTTCCGGTGGTCGGCAGGCTGGGTGTAGGTCAGCTTGAAGAACCGGAATCCGGCCGGTGCCGGGTCCTCCGACACGATCGTCAGGCCCGGGATCCGCTGCAGGGCGGCCCGGATGTCGGGCGCCGCGGCGGCCGCCGGGGCCAGGCCGGCCAGTGCGAGCAGGACCGCACAAGCGGTGAACAGTCTGCGCATCGAAACACCCTCCCCGGCTCACCGAGCCCTCCGTGGGACCCTCACAGAACCGGCCGGTGACGGCAATCGGCTGTCCGGGCGCAGAATCGGTCAGGAACCGACTTTCGGCGGGTGCCCGCCCCACCGGGGGCGGCGTCCTCCGGCGTGCGCAGGCACGGGCATTGTCCGAGTTGTCCGCCTGATCAGCGGCGACGTACGGTCCGAAGCCGAAGACACCGGCACGAGCGAGGGGTCCGCCCATGAAGGTTTCCGACTGTCCCACCACCCAGGTCGAGGTCCGCATCGCCGCGCCGCCGTCCGAGGTCTGGTCCTGGCTGCTGGACGTCGACCTGCCCGCCCGGTTCTCGAGCGAGTTCCAGGGCGGCGGCTGGGTCGACGGCGCCGAGCCCGGCCTCGGCGCCCAGTTCCGCGGCCGTAACTCCCACCCCGTCGCCGGGGAGTGGGAGACGATCTCGACCGTGACCGGCTACGAGCCAGGGCGGCTGTTCGCCTGGGCCGTGATGGACGTGACCAACCCGGCCGCGTCGTGGCGCTTCGAGCTGGTCCCGGACGGCGAAGGCACGCTCCTGCGCCAGTGGGCGCAGATCGGGCCGGGCCCGTCCAACCTGACCGAGATCATCGGTTCGATGCCCGAGCACGAGGACGAGATCGTCGCGATGCGGCTCGGCGAGCTGCAGGCCAACATGCAGAAGACCGTCGAGGGCATCAAGGCCCTCGCCGAAAGCGGCGTGCACGCCTAGCGCAGCACCCTGTCCACATAGGACCGGACGGCGGCGAGTGCCTCCGGCGACCGCCACAGGCGTTCCACCTGCGGGTCGTCGGAGTGGCGGTATTCGGCGATCCGCTCGTGGAACGGCTGGCGGATCTGGGCCTTGGTGTGGGCGAACGGCTCGGCGGGCAGTGCGCCCAGCCGGGCCGCGACACCGATCGCCCGCTCCAGCACCTCCTCCGGAGGTACCAGCTCGTCCACCAGCCCGTGCGCCAGCGCCTCTTCGCCGCCGCGGGTTTCCCCCGAGTAGGTGAGCGACGGCAACGGCGTCGTGCCGTACGCGCAGCGGAGGATCTCCAGCGCCGCCAGCGGGAACGGCAGCCCGGCCAGCAGCTCGGTGACGCCGATCGTGCCGCGCCCGAGCACGCGGTGGTCGCACGCCGCGGCCAGCACCGCGCCGCCGGCGATCGCGTGCCCGTTCAGCGCCGCGACCACTGGGCGCGGGCAGCCGAACACCGCCAGCAGCGCGTCCGACAGCAGCGGCAGGAACTCCGACACGTAGGCCGCGCCGCCGTCACGGACGCGCTTGAGGTCGACGCCCGCGCAGAAGATGCCGCCGGTGCCGGTCAGCACCAGCGCCCGCGCGGACTCGGCCTCCTCCATCCGCAGCACCAGCTGGCGGCAGGACTCCGTGTCGAGGGTGTTGCCGCCGCCGTGGTCGATCCGCAGCACGGCGACGTCGTCATGGCTGTCCAGGATGATCGGCACGAGCCCGACGGTACCGGGTTCAGCTCGTGATGTCCTTGCGGGCGAACCTCCGTCCGGCGTAGAGGAAGAACACCGTCCCGTAGATCGCCGCCGACAGCATGCCGCTCGCCAGGTTGGTCCAGTCGACGTCGGTCGAGATGAGGTCCATCCAGGCGAACGCGTAGTGCGTCGGCAGGTAGTTGCGCAGCCCCTCCAGCGCCGTGATCTGGTCGAGGATCTGCGACAGGATCGCCGCCAGCACCGCGCCGCCGACCGCGCCGAGCGGGGCGTCGGTCGACACGCTCAGCGCCAGCGCGAGCCCGGCCACCCAGGCCAGCTGCAGGATGATGTACACAGTGGACAGCCCGATGGCCAGGAGGCTGTCGCCGAAGGACACCGCGTCGCCGGTCGGGCTGATCGCGTCGCCCGCGCCGTACCAGAGCACCCCGACGCCGAGCGACACCACCGGCAGCAGGACGAGCGCGAACGCCGACAGCAGCCCGGACACGATCGCCTTCTGCCGCAGCACCCGCTGCCGCGGCACCGGGACGGCCAGCAGGTACTTCAGGCTCGACCACGACGCCTCGCTCGCGATGGTGTCGCCGAAGAACAGCGCGACGATCATCGGCAGCAGGAACGTCCCGGACACGAACAACGCCAGCACGACGAAGTTCGGCGCCGACGCCGTGGCCAGGTCGACGAACCCGCCGCTGCGCCGGTTCGGGTTCGACTGCCCGAGCTGGAACGCGAGCACCAGGATGAACGGCAGGATCGCGACGAACCCGAGCAGGAACTGCGTGCGCCGCCGCTTGAGCTGGCGCCGCAGCTCGACGCCGAGGCGCAGCGTCCGCCGTGCGGAGTAGCCCGCGACCGCGCCGTCCGGCCCGACGCCGGCGTGCTCGGCCGAGGCGACGTCGGACAGCTCGTCCAGCGCGTGCGGATCGGTGTGCACACCGGGATTGCTCACGACTCATCTCCGACCAGTTGCAGGAACGCGTCTTCCAGACGGCGCCGGGGCCCGGCCTGCTCCACCGCGACACCGGCGCGGACCAGCGCGGCCACGCCTTCGGCACGGGGCAGCACGCCGAGGTTCGCGTGCACGAGCTCGCCGTCCACGTCGACGTCGGTGACGCCGCTGAGCGCCTTCAGCGCCGCGGCGGCCGCCGCCGGGTCGTCGACCCGGAACGTCGCCTCGCCGCCTGCCGCGGCCAGCTCGCCGACCTCACTCGCGGCGACCAGCGAGCCGCGGTGCATGACCACGACGTGCGTGCAGGTCTGCTCGACCTCGGCCAGCAGGTGGCTGGACACCACCACGGTGCGGCCGGTCGCGGCGTACCGCTTCAGCACCTCGCGCATCTGGTGGATCTGGGGCGGGTCGAGCCCGTTGGTCGGTTCGTCGAGCACCATCAGCTCCGGCAGGCCGAGCATGGCCTGCGCGATCGCCAGCCGCTGCCGCATGCCCTGGCTGTAGGTCCGCACGCGGCGCTCGACCGCCGTGCCGAGCCCGGCGATCTCCAGTGCTTCGGCGAAGTGCGCCTGCTCGGCCGGGCGCCCGGTCGACGCCCAGTACAGCTCGAGGTTCGCCCGGCCGGACAGGTGCGGCAGGAACCCGGAACCCTCGACGAACGAGCCGATGCGCGAGAGCACCGGCGCGCCGGGGGCGATCTTGTGCCCGAACACGCGGATGCTGCCCGCGGTCGGCGTGATCAGGCCCATCAGCATCCGCAGCGTGGTGGTCTTGCCCGCGCCGTTCGGCCCGAGCAGGCCGAGCACCTGGCCCGGCTCGACGCGGAACGACAGGTCCTTCACCGCGACGAACCCGCCCGCGTACTGCTTGCGCAGCCCCTCGATGACCAGCGGGGTGTCGGCCAGCTCGGGATCGGCGTCGGTGGCCCGGCGGCGGCGCAGCGCGGCGAAGAGCGCCACGGCCACGCCGATCGCGAGCGTCAAGCCGATGCCGATCAGCTGCCCGGCAGGCGCCGGCGCCCCGACGGCCGTGCCGGGCACGACCGGGACGGCCAGCGCGGTGCCGCCGGCGAGCCCGATCCGGAACACCGCGGGCGCGGCCGGGGCGGCATAGCCCTGGTCGGTGGTGCCGACGACCAGCCGCAGCGCATGCCCGCCCTCGATCGGCCGGACGATGCCCGGCAGCGTCACGGTGACCTCGACCGGCGTGCCGTCGGCGGGCAGCCCGCTCACCCGGAACGGGGCGATCGCGTTGGCAGGCAGCACGCGCGAGCCGTCCTGGCCGACGTCGTAGAGCTTCGCGAACAGCACCGCGTCCGGCTGCGGGTGGGCCGGGTCGGCGGCGACCTGGAGCCGCACGGTCGACGAGCCCGCCACGACGACCTGGCCGTCCACCGGCGCCGTGGTGAACTGCGCGGCCTGGCCCGGCGGGTCGTTGCTGAACAGCACGCCGAGCCGCGCCGAGCTGCTCGCGACGCCGTTGAGCCCCGGAATCCCGCTGACCGCCGCGGGATTGGCGCCGGCCGGGCGCACGACCGGCTGCGCGGGCCCGCTCAGCGCCAGCAGCCGCCGCTCGGTGGCCGGGGTGGCCAGCCCGGGGTAGGCTGCGGCGTTGACCGTGCGGACCGACGGGGTTCCGTTGGCGCGCAACGTGCCCTGGACGTCGTAGCTGAACCCGGTGCCCGGGTCGCCGCCGTGCACCGCGGTCCACAGGAAGTCGGCGATCTTGGCCCGCAGCTGCGGCCCCGGCTTCCCGCCGTCGTGGCCGCCGGTGTACCAGATCGTCCTGACCTTGCCGCCCGCCGCGGTGATCTGGCGGGCGGTGGCGTCGGACTGGTCGAGGCCGAACAGGGTGTCGCTTTCGCCCTGCACCAGCAGGGTCGGCACGGTGATCTTGCCTGTCACGGACGCGGGGGAGACGCGCCGCAGCAGGTCGACGCTCGCCTGGCTCGCCCGTCCGGTGGTGCCCAGCTCGGTGTAGGCGCGGCAGACGGCGGCGGTGAACCGGCCGCACGGGTCGGCGGGCCCGCCTGCCCGTGCACCGCCCGCACCCGGCGGGACGGCGGAGCCTGCGGCCGCCGCCGCGGCCGTCCCGCCGGCACCGGTCGAGCCCGTGTCGGTCTCCTGGCCTGCTTCCGGTGCTTCGGCCGACGGCGAGCCACTCGCCGCGGCGCCGGAACCGGCCGAGAAGAAGATGCCTGCCCAGCTCTTCTTGAACACGCCGTCGGGCGAGAACGCCCCGGCCGCCGGGGTGCCCGCGGCCGGTTCCGCCGTCGAGGCGGCGTTCGGGAGCAGGCCCTGCGCCAGGTCGTTGTAGGTGATCACCGGCGCGACCGCGTCGACGCGCTTGTCCGTGCCCGCCAGCAGCAGCGCGAGCGCGCCGCCGTAGGAGGCCCCGGTGACGGCGACCTGGGGATCGCCATGGGCGTCGGTGGTGACCTGGTGCAGCGCGACGAGCCGGTCGATCAGCCGGCTGGCGTCGGCGACCTCGCCGTCCGGGTCGTTGAGCCCGATCTTGCCGGTGCTGCGGCCGAACCCGCGCGCGGACCACGTCAGCACGACGAAGCCCTTGCGCGCCAGCTCGCGCGCGTCGTCGGCGACGCTGTTCTTGTCGCCGCCGAAGCCGTGGGCCAGCAGCACCGCGGGCGCGGGCACGGTGGCCGGGAGGTAGGTGGTCGTGTCGATCTTCACCTGCTCCGCCGAGCCGGGTGCGGCGGGCAGGTCGATCAGCGCGTCCTGGGTGGGCACGGCGGGCGGGGCCGGGTCGCGCGCCACCCAGAGGACGGTCGCGGCGGCGAGCACCGCCACGACGGCGCCGGTCGCCGTGAGGCGGGCGCGGCGGCTGCGCGGAAGCGGAAGTCGGGGCACGGGCAGAACGGTATTCGAGCGTTGCTGAGAGTGTCCCCGGCGCCTCACAGTGATCACACGTCCCGGACCGCCTGGTGGACCGAAGTGACCGAAATTACAGGACCAACCCGGTGACGTGCGCGATCCCCGCTGGCGTTCGGGCGGGGGTAACCGGCAGACTGGAACGGCTGTGAGGGGAGTATTCCTTCGCGGCGGTGTCGTCAGCACGGTGGCCCTGCGCCCCCGGCACCGTCGGCCGGTGGTTCCACCGGCGGGAGAGACCTCCGGTTAGTTGCTCATGCGCACTATCCGGAGGTTCGAGTTCCATGACTGTCCCCCTGTGGCTGTGGATCGCCACGGTCGGTGGCCTGCTCGCGCTCATCGCGCTGGACCTGGTCATCGTCGATCGCAAGCCGCACGAAGTGACCACGGGGGAAGCGGCTCGCTGGGTCATCTTCTACATCTCGTGCGCGATCGTCTTCGGCATCGGCGTGTGGATCTTCGCCGGGCACGACCCTGGCGTCGAGTTCTTCACCGGGTACATCACCGAGTACTCGCTGAGCGTGGACAACCTGTTCATCTTCATGATCATCATGGCGTCGTTCAAGGTGCCCGCCATCCACCAGCACCGCGTGCTGCTGGTCGGCATCCTGCTCGCGCTCGCCATGCGCAGCGTCTTCATCGCCATCGGCGCCGCGCTGATCGCCCAGTTCGTGTGGGTCTTCTTCCTCTTCGGCGCGGTGCTGGTCTGGACCGCGATCAGCATGCTGCGCAACAAGGACGAGGAAGAGGAGTACCACGAGAACGCCGTCACCCGGCAGGTCCGCCGGTTCGCGCCGGTGACCGACGACTACCACGGCCACCGGTACACGGTGAAGATCGGCGGCAGGCGGATGATCACGCCGATGCTGCTGGTGATCGTCGCCATCGGCTCGGCCGACCTGCTCTTCGCGGTCGACTCCATCCCGGCGATCTTCGGCATCACGCAGGAGGCGTTCCTGGTCTTCACGGCGAACGCGTTCGCGCTGATGGGCCTGCGGCAGCTGTACTTCCTGCTCGGCGGCCTGGTGACGAAGCTGGTCTACCTCAGCTACGGCCTCGCGGTGATCCTCGCGTTCATCGGGGCGAAGCTGTTCCTGCACGCGTTGCACGAGTACCACGTCGTGCCGGACTGGCTGGACATCAACAACTGGGTGTCCCTCGGCGTGATCGTCGTCGTGCTCACCGTGACCACGGTCGCCAGCCTGGCCAAGGCCCGCCGCGACGAGCGGAAGGAAGTCGCGGCGTAAGTAGTTCGCTTCGCTAACGAAGTCGGGTACGGTCGCAGGGGTGCGCCCTGCCGACATCGAAGCCCTGCTCGTCCCCGGCCGTCCCGCCCTGCGCGGGAACCTGCTGATCACCGCGCTGCAGCGCCCCGACCTGGAGACCGACGCCCCGCACAGCGCGCTGCGGCGCGTGCCGCTCGACGGCGGCGAGGTCCCGTGGACGCACGGTCCACGGGACTCCGCCCCGGCGATCTCGCCGGACGGGCGCTGGGTGGCGTTCCTCCGCGCGGGGGACGGCCAGGGCGCGGACGGCCGCCCGCAGCTGCACGTGATGCCGTCGGACGGCGGCGAGGCCCGTCGCCTGACGTCGCTGCCGCTCGGCGCCGGCGAACCGGTGTGGGCGCCGGATTCGCGGCGGATCGCGTTCACCGCGCGCCTGCCCGAAACCGGCCGGTACGGCACGCCGGACGCGGGCGGTGTGGTCCGCGAGCCCGCCGCCGAGGCGCCGCGGCGGATCACGCGCCTGGACTACCGGATCGACGACATCGGGTTCCTGCGGGACCGCATGGTGCGGCTGTTCGTCCTCGACGTGCTGGAGCCGGTGGAGTCCCCGGAGCCGCTGACCGGCGACGGCTTCGACGTCGCCCACCCCGTCTGGACGTCGGACGGCACCCGCATCGTGTTCACTGCGCCCCCGGACTGGGGCGCAGCCGAAAGCGACGTGCGGGACATCTGCGCGATCTCCGCCGAGGGCGGCGCGCCCGAGGTCGTCGTCCGCTGCCCCGGTTTCTCCGAGCGGCCCGCGTTCGGCCCCGACGGCACGCTGTTCTACTTCGGACAGTCCTTCGAGGACCACCGGGAAGCGGCCTCGACCGGGCTCTTCGCGGCGACGCCGTCCTTCGGCGCCGGCCCGGTGAAGGCCCGGCGGCTCACCGACATCGAGACGGTGGACTGCGAGGCCGCAGCGGGCCCGCCGGTCCCGCGCGAGGCCGACGTCCTGGTGGCCGTCCGCAACCGCGGCGCGGTGGAGCTGCGCGCGGTGCCCGCCGGAGCTGAGGACGTCCCGCTGGCCGATCTGCCGGTGGTCTACGCGGACCGCACGGTGGTCCGGTCGTTCGCGGTGGACGGCGACGTGCTCGCGGCGGTCATCGCGACGCCGACGTCGTCCGGCGAGGTCGTGCTGCTCGGCGCCGAGGGGCCGCGGGTGCTGACGGACTACTCGAAGCCGTTGCGGGACAAGGGCATCCGGCCGATGATCGAGCTGGAGACCACCGCGCCCGACGGCTACCCGGTGCACGGCTGGCTGGTGCTGCCCGAAGGCGAGGGCCCGCACCCGGTGCTGCGCGTGGTGCACGGCGGGCCGTTCGCCCAGCAGGACTGGGCCGTCTTCGACGAAGCGCAGGTGTACGCGTCCGCGGGGTACGCGGTGGTCCTCGGCAACCCGCGAGGGTCGGCAGGCTACGGGCAACAGCACGGCCACGCGATCACCTACGGCTTCGGCACGGTCGACGCCGACGACGTCCTCGCGCTGCTGGACAAGGCGCTCGAACGGCCGGACCTGGACGCGTCACGCGTCGGCATCATGGGCGGGTCGTACGGCGGGTTCATGACGGGCTGGCTGGCCGCCCACCACGGCGAGCGGTTCAAGGCCGCGTGGAGCGAGCGCGCGGTCAACGCCTGGGACTCGATGGTCGGCAGCTCCGACATCGGCTACACGTTCGTCGAGGCCTACATCGGCACCGACCCCGAGGTGCAGCGCGACCGCAGCCCGCTGACCCACGCCGCGAAGATCCGGATCCCGTTCGCGGTGGTGCATTCGGAGGAGGACTGGCGCTGCCCGCTGGAGCAGGCGCAGCGGATGTTCGTGGCACTGAAGCAGGCCGGCGCGGACACGGAGTTCCTGCTGTTCCCGGGCGAAGGCCACGAGCTGACCCGTTCCGGCCGCCCGCGGCACCGCGTCCAGCGGTTCGAAGCGGTCCTCGAGTGGTGGTCGAGGCACCTTCTTGGCTGAGGGACTGGTCTGCTTCGACGTCGACGGCACGCTGGTGCCCGGGACCAGCTCCGGGGCCTGGCTGGCCGAGGCGCTGGGACACGCGGCCGAGAACCGCGCGGCCGAAGCGGAATACGCGGCGGGCCGGATGACGAACCAGGAGGCCTCGGTCGTCGACGCCCGAGGCTGGGCCGGGCACACCGAGGCCGAAGTGGAGGACCGGCTGGCGTCGCTGCCGCTGGTCGACGGGATCGCCGAGACGGTGGCGTGGTGCCACGGCCACCGTCTCCGCCCGGTCCTCACCACGCTCGCGTGGGCACCGGTCGGGCGGATGCTCGCCGCGCGCTTCGGGTTCGCCGCGTTCTGCGGCCCGGTGCCCGGCGTCGACGGGGACCGCTACACCGGCGACGTCGCCCAGCACCTCGACGAGTACGGCAAGCGGGACTTCGCGCTGGCGCAGGCGCGGTCGCACGGTGTGGCGCCGCAGCGGTGCGTCGCGGTCGGGGACAGCCGGTCGGATCTGCCGCTGTTCGCCGCCGTCGGGACGAGCGTGGCGTTCAACGCGGCCCCGGCGGCCCGGGCGGCCGCGACCCACGTCGTCGATTCCGGTGACCTGCGGGCGATCCTGCCGCTGCTCGAGCGTCAGTTCAGCAGCGTGTAGTTCAGCTCTTCGCAGACGCGGCCCAGCGGGACGTCCAGGCCGGGGTGGTCCAGCGGCAGCAGCACGTCCGGTGCGATCGGCAGTGCCGCGCCCGCGGGCGGGTCCCACAGGCAGATCGCCGGGTCGCCCGAGTCCATCGAAGAGCGGTACCAGAGGCCGTCGAGGTCGCTGAACGCGCCGCGGATCGCGCGGGCCCACGCCTGCGTCAGCTTCTTCGGCCCGCTCGAAATCTCCTGCGACGCGCCGACGCGTGTCGGCCACAGGCCGGTCAGGTCGAGCAGGCGCAGCGGGCGCGTCGGGCGGACGACGACCAGCCGGGGGCCGCGGGTGCGGCGGTCGACCGTCGAGCTGGTCTGGAACACCTCGGCAACCGACGTGCGCACGGTGAGGCCGAAGTACAGCACCCCGTTCGCCGGGTCGGTGACCGGGGCGCCGCCGCGGCCGGGCGGCTGCTGGTCGAAGCGGCCGTGCGGGAGCGGGCCGGTGTAGCGGAACGAATTCCACTGCTGGGGGTGCCTGCCGTGCGCGGTGAAGATCCGTACCAGCCTGGTCGTGGGCTGGACCGTCACCACGTCGTGCGCACGGTTCAGCTGCCGGACCAGGACGGATCGGGCGGGCGGCAGCGGGAGCCGGGCCATGCGTCGGGGGTCGTCCGTCCTTGTCGGTGATCTTGCTCGGGGAGGTCCAGCCTAGAGCGGCGTGCCGAGCGTGGCGACGAGCCGGGCGACCTGGTCCGGATCACCGCCGGAAAGCAGCCACTGCCGCGGGGTGGCCGGGTGGTCGTTGATCACCAGATCCGGCTGCGGGGTGCTCATGAAGGCGGCGACGACGAGCGCGGGCTGGTCGTCGGGCAGCGCCTTGAGTACGACTTCGAGGCCCGGCAGCACGCCGGAGCCGGCGAACTGCCACGCGGGGAGCCGCCAGCCGCCGTCCTTCCAGCCGGTGAGCCTGCCTTCCTTGAGGCGGTGCCGGATCCGGCTGTCGTCGACCCCGAGGGTCTTCGCGGCCTCGTTGACGCTGAGCGCGCCCTCGGCAAGCACGGCGTGGGCGGCGACCGTGCGGGCCCTGAAGTCGGGTTCGTCCTCGCGGCGCGGGGAAAGATCCAGGCCGACGTCGGTCAGCGCGGCCCGCTGGTCGGCGGAGAAGTAGTGCGAGGGATCGGGATTCGGCGGAGACAGTCTGCGCGCCGCGTCTTCGACGAGTGTCAGGAACTCGTTCGCGTCGACTTTCAGGCCCGCCTTGGCGAGGATGTTCTCCAGCGCTACAGACATGGGGCCTAGACTAACCCGAAACAGCGCGAGTGTGCGGGTTCGTGCGGTTTCTTGCCCCGTCTGTGGGTGAATTCACCATAGATCGACACTTACTGCACATCAATCAACACGTTGAGTAGGCAACTTCCGGTCAGTTTGCCTGCCGCGGCGGGGCTTGTCCAGTCCCGTGACGGGTTGACACCCGTGGGACGCGGCCCTAGGTTCGCTGTGAGTAAACGATTTCCGCTCCGTGCTCACAGGATCCGGCGGGTTTGCCGCCGGGCATGGGGGACACAGGGGGTGGGGCGTGCCTGGGGGGCCTGGCACGAGCCGGCCCCTCGGGCACGTCGCTTGGGGCGATGGGCGGTTTGCTTGGCGCGGCCGGTAGGTCGCTGGGTGCTGCGGGTAGGTCGCTTGGCGCGGTGATCAGGTTGTTCGGTGTCGTGGGCGGGGTCGCTCGGTGCCGCGGCGGGGTCGCTTGGTCCCTTGGTCCCTTGGGCACGTCGCTCGGTGCGGCGGGTGGGTTGCTCGGTGCCGTGGGCGGGTTGCGTGGCGCGGCCGGTAGGTTGCTCGGTGCCGGGGGTGGGGTCGCTTGGTCCCTTGGGCAGGTCGCTTGGCGCGGTGGGGAGCTTGCTCGGTGCCGTGGGCAGGTCGCTTGGTGCGGCGGGCAGGTCGCTCGGTGCCGCGGGCACGTCGCTCCGCTCAGCGGGTCAGCCGGTCCGGCGTGAACTCTTCCGCTCGATCAGCCGGGCTTCCAGCGTCGTGGTGCTCGCCTCGCGGCTGCTGTCGGAGATCCGGGCCAGCAGGAGCTGAGCCGCCACGCGTCCGACCTCGTACGCCGGCTGGGCGACCACCGTCAGCGGCGGGTCGATCAGCGTCGTCCATGGGGCGTCGTCGAACGAGACGATGCCGACGTCCCGGCCCGGCCGCAGGCCCCGCGACGACAGCGCCTCCAGGACGCCGATCGCCATGGTGCTGTTCGCGACGAGTAGCGCGTCCGGCGGGGACGGCTCGTCCAGCAGCTCCAGCGCGGCCAGCCGGGCGCCCTCGGCGCGGTACTCCGCGCGCCGGAATCGGACGTTCGCCTCCCCGACGACGTCGGCGTATCCGGCGAGGCGGTCGTCGGCGGTGCGGACCCCGGCGGGGCCGGTCAGGCAGCCGACCCGCCGGTAGCCGCCGGCCAGCAGGTGCCGCGTTGCCTCGGCCGCGGCGTGCCGCGTGTCGACCAGCACCTGGTCGCCTGCCGCGGCGGGGAGTGGCCGGTCCACCGCGACCAGGGGCGTGCCCTGGCGTCGCAGGCCCTCGACGTTCGTCGACCGGCCGGTGGGGGACAGCACCACCCCGGCGACCCGCTCCTGCAGGGCGACCTCGATGTAGCGCCGCTCCTTTTCCTCGTTCTCGTCGGAGTTGCAGAGCACGACGGAGTAGCCCGACCGCTGGGCGAGGTCCTCGACGCCGCGCGCGATGGCGGTGAAGAAGGGGTTCTCGACGTCGGAGATGATCAGCGCCAGAACGGCGGTCTCCTGCCGTCGCAGGTTCCTGGCCAGCCCGTTCGGGTGATACCCCAGCTCGGCGGCGGCCTCCTGCACCCGCGCGGCGAGCAGCGGGTCCACAGTGGACTTCCCGTTGAGCGCGCGCGACACGGTCGCCGTGGAGACGCCGGCCCTCGCCGCGACGTCGCTGATGGTGGCCACACGCCCTCCCTGCTCGCACGTCGAAGGGAGGATAGCGCCCCCGGAGGCCGTTTACCCTCCCCTTACCTCTTCGGGTGACGGGCTCCCCTTCCGGGGGTTACGCCGAACGGCGCCGATCACGCACGGTTTCGTCCACAGTGGATGATCCGCGGAAGTAGGCACGCGGCGTGAGCCCGGTGAGCGCCCGGCAGTCCCGGCTGAGATGAGCCTGGTCGGCATACCCGGCCGCGGCGGCGAGAGCGGCGAGGCCCGGGGCACCGCGAGAGAGCGCAACGGCCCGCTGGAACCGGGCGACGCGCAGGTAGGTGGCGGGCCCATAGCCGACGGCCTGCACGAACCGCCGCCGCAACCGCCGTTCCCCGACGGTGATCGGCCCGGCGGGATCTTCGAGGGCGGCCGCGAGGTCGGGAGGTGAAAGTTTCCCGGTGGCCGGGAGGGTGGAACGGGCGCGACCTGCGGGTGGCCCGGCCGCGTGGGCGGGGGAGGTGGCTTGGCCGGTCGGCGGGAATCCCGTCCCGGGGTGGCTGTCCCGGCCCGGCCACAGCATCCTTTCCGCAGCCGGGACGGCCCCAGCGCCTGCCACCGCTTCCTGCACCCGCGCGACGCCCGCGTCCAGCCGGGCAATCAGCGCCGCCACGGCCGGGTCCGGGGGTGCCACCTCCGGCAGCCGCGACACGACCGCCTCCGCCGGGGTCAGCTCACCCGCCAGCACCCTTTCCGCCAGCACCTCGCCCCGCCGTCCCCACACCTCGGCCAGGGGCACCCGGCGGTCGCGCAGCTCGTCCGCCGCCACGCCCAGGACCGCCGCCGCGCGGCCCGGGGTGAAGCGGACTCCGTGCAGCAGCGCCTCCGGCGTCGTCACCGAGGACCACGCCGTCGTGTCCGGGCCCGCGACGAACACCTCGCCGTCTCCTGCCACCAGGTCCACGCAGCCGTCGGGGACGATGCGCTTCGGGCTCTCCGAAGCCGATCGCCACACGCAGCGCGCCACGCCCCGCAGCGGCCCGGGTGGTGCCGCCTCTTCGTACATACTCCGATCATGCACCCCGGGTCCGACAAAACCATCGACTCGCTCGCCTGGATCCACGTCCGCGACCGCCGCCTGCTGTCGGTGCGGACCGCCGGGAAGGCGAAGTTCTACCTGCCCGGCGGCAAGCGCGAGCCGGGCGAAGGCGACGTCGCCTGCCTGTGCCGGGAAATCCGCGAAGAACTCGGGATCACCCTGGACCCGCTCAGCTTCCGGTTCTTCGCCGCGCTCGAAGCACCGGCCGACGGGTTCGCCGACGGCAGGCTCGTGCGGATGACCTGCTACACCGCCGACCACGAGGGCGAGCCGTCGCCGTCGCGGGAAATCGCCGAGGCCGCCTGGCTCGGCTCGGCCGAGGCCGCGGCCTGCCCGCCCGCCGGGCAGCGCGTCCTGCGCATGCTCACCGATGCCGGGCTCGTGGACTGAAGCACCCGTTCGGGTGAAAGCGGGGCTTTCTGCGAAGAGCAGGTAACGCCCCGTGAGATCACGGCGAGATAGAGGTCGATGCACCCGACGGGGGTGCGCGCGACGAGAGAAGACCTCTCCATGGGTGTTCCCACCGCGGCCAAGCCGGTGCACGAGTGCGCCGTCCGGGCTCGATCGGCCGGCAGTGTCATCGTCGTCCTGGGCGTTCTCGCCGCGGCCTTCGCCGTGACGTCCTTCATCCTGCCGCGGTCCGCGCGCGGGCCCGCCAAGGTGGAGCCGGTGGCCGCGCCCGTCACCCCCGCCGCCGTCCACACCGTGAGTCACACCGTCGTGTACGAACTGCTCGGCAGGCACGGCGCCCGCAACGTCACCTACGCCGGCGCGGGTGCCGCCCTGACCCAGCACGCCGAGGTGGCGACGCCGTGGTCGACGACGTTCACCCGGGTCGGCCGGGCCGACCGGACCGAGTCCTACAGCATCGCCGCGCAGAACCCCGGCCCCGGCGAGCTGCGCTGCCGGATCGTCGTCGACGGCGTCGTCGTCGCCGAGCACGCCGTGACGGAGCCGGACGGCCCCTTCGTCAGCTGCGCTGTCTGACGCGGCAGGATCGGCGGCGTGAACGACGCCGCGATCACCTTCGGGCCCGCCCTGGTGGCGGTGCTGGTCCTGCTCGCCGTCGCCGGTGCCGCCGTCGTCCAGGCGGGCGGGCTCGGCCGCGGGCAAGCCGTGCTGGTCGCCGCCGGGCGGGCGGTCGCGCAGCTGGCGCTCGTGTCCTTCGTGATCACCGCCGTCCTGCGCTCGGCCCCGCTCACCGGCCTGTTCGTGCTGCTGATGTTCGGCATCGCCGCGGTGACGTCGGCGCGCCGCGCCGGCCCGCTGGCGAACCTGCCGTGGACGGCGCTGGCGATCGCGGCCGGCGTCGCGCCGGTGCTGGCACTCGTCCTCGGCGCCGGGGTGGTGCCGCCCAAGCCGATCGCCGTCGTGCCGATCGCGGGCATCGTCATCGGCGGCGCGATGACCGCGACGTCGCAGGCCGCGCGCCGCGCCCTCGACGAGCTGAAGGCCCGCCACGGCGAGTACGAAGCCGCGCTGGCGCTGGGTTTCCTGCCGCGCCCGGCCGCGCTGGAGATCTGCCGCCCCTCGGCCGGGCACGCGCTGATCCCGGCGCTCGACCAGACCCGCACGGTCGGCCTGGTGACGCTGCCGGGCGCGTACGTCGGCGTGCTGCTGGGCGGCGCGGGCCCGATCGAAGCGGGGCTGACGCAGGTGCTGGTGCTGATCGGGCTGCTGGCCGCGGAGGCCGTCTCGATCCTGGTGACCGTGCAGCTGGTCGCGGCCGGGAAGCTCAGCCGAGCGGCGTAGCCAGGTGGGCGGTGTCGTTGAAGCGCCGCACGATCCAGGTGTCGCCGTGCAGCACCAGGTGCGAGATGGAGCCGTTGTCGGCGCCGAGGAACGCGAACCGCTCGACCGCCCGGCTGGCCTGCGCGAACACCTCGCCGATGACGCCACCGTGGGTGAACACGGCCACGCGCTGGTCGGGATGCGCGGCGGCGATGCGGGTCAGCGCGCCACGCAGCCGCGCGCCGAAGCGCTCGTCGGACTCCGCGCCCGGGATGACGTCCCAGCGCTGCTCGGCCCACAGCCGGTCGACGATCGGGTGACCGTCGGCGGTGTACTTGCGGAAAAGGCCGTTCTCCCACTCGCCGAGGTGGATCTCGCGCAGGTCCGGTTCGACGACCGGAGTCAGCCCGAGCTTCTCCGCCAGCGGCGCGGCGGTCTGCACCGTGCGGCGCAGGGTCGTCACGTAGATCGCGTCGATCCGCTCCGAAGCCAGGCGCTCGCCGACGCGCTGGGCGTGGTCACGGCCCTCCGGGGCGAGGTCCGGGTCGGCCTGGCCGTCGACCAGGTCGAAGGGGTTTTCGCCGCGGGCCGGTGCGGATTCGCCGTGCCGGACCAGGAAGATCTCCGTCGATCCCGGTGGCGGGGTGAACCGGTGCTGGCGGTACTCGATCTCCTGCTCGGGCGTGCTCATAGCCCCGACCTTAACCGAGCTGTTTGTCCACGAAACACCATCGCCACGTCTCGCCCGGCTCGAAGCTGCGCATCACCGGGTGGCGCGTCTCGTGGAAGTGCTGCGTGGCGTGGCGGCGCGGCGAGGAGTCGCAGCAGGCGACGTTGCCGCACTTGAGGCACATCCGCAGGTGCACCCAGGTCGTGCCCTCGGCGATGCAGGCGGCGCAGCTGTCGGCCGAGCTGGGTTCCTTGTCGGTCCACTCGTGGGCCAGGTGCTTGCACGAACCGGCCGTCGCGGGCGGGGTGCGCAGCTCGCGGCCTTCGATGTCGGGTTCGTCCTCGTCGCGGTCGAGCATGGACTCCTCGATGTCCAGCCGTTCCAGGACCTTCCGCAGGACGTCGTCGTCGGCGCTGCCGTCGGCGCGGGCCTTGAGGAACTGGTTGCGTTCCACTTCCAGCAGCTCCAGCCGCAGGCGGCGGTAGGCGTCGCTGGGCGTCTCGGCCAGCGCGCTCTGCCTGCCGAGCTGTTCCCACGCCGAGTCGGCGCGGTGCTGCAGCCGGTCCCGCAGCCGCTGGATGATCTCCGGCGGGTCGTCGGGCTGCCGGATCTCCTCGAGCTTGGCCAGCGCCGCCCGGGTCATGTCGTGCAGCACGGCCGCCTCCTGCAGCGCGTCCTCCGCCGGGTCCGGCCGCGGCAGGCGCAGGCGGCGGATCAGCGCCGGCAGCGTCATGCCCTGGACGGCCAGGGTGCCTGCCACGACGACGAACGCCGCGAGCACCAGCACCGCGCGCTGCGGGGTGTCCGCGGGCAGCACGAACGCCGCCGCGAGCGTCACCACTCCGCGCATGCCCGCCCAGGCGATCACCGCCGAGTAGCGCCACGGCCAGATCTTCCGGTTGGCCCCGCTGGGCAGGAGACGCCGTTCGAGCCGCTTGACCGTGCCGATGCCGGCCAGCCACAGCACGCGCGTCAGGATCGTCGCGCCGAGCACGGCCACGCAGATCCAGGTCAGCATCGGCAGCGACAGCCCGCTTTCGGCGACCTCGGCGAGGATCCGCCGCAGCTGCAGGCCGATCAGCAGGAAGACCATGTTCTCCAGCAGGAACGCGATGGTCTGCCAGTTGAGCCGGGACGCCAGCCGCGTCGAGCCGGACAGGATCTGCGGTGCCTTGTGGCCCAGGATCAGCCCGGCGATGACCACCGCGAGCACGCCGGAGCCGTGGATCGCCTCGGCCGGGAGATAGGCGATAAACGGCACGGCGAACGACAGCGCGGTGTCCAGCACTGGCTCGTTCAGCCGGGCGCGGACGAACGCGGCCGCGAAGCCGACGGCGAGCCCGACCACGGCCCCGCCGATGGCCGCGCGGAAGAAGTCCGCGCCGACCTGCCACAGGCTGACCGACCCGGCCAGCGCGGCGATGGCGGTGCGGAGGGCGACGAGCGCGGCGGCGTCGTTGAACAGGCTCTCGCCTTCGAGCAGCCGGATCAGCTTGCGCGGCATCCCGACCCGGCGGGCGACGACGCTGGCCGCGACGGCGTCCGGCGGCGCGACGACGGCACCGAGCGCGATCCCGCCGGCCAGCGGCAGGCCGGGGATCACCGCCCAGGCGACGATCCCGACGCCGAGCGCGGTGAACACGACGAGCCCGACCGACATCAGCCCGATCGCCCCGCGGTTCTTCCGGAAGTCGACCAGCGACGTCTGGATGGCCGCCGAGTACAGCAGCGGCGGCAGCAGGCCCAGCAGGACGACCTCGGGATCGAGGTGGTACTCGGGCACGCCGGGAACGTAGGAGGCGGCGACGCCGACGACGATCAGGCACAGCGGGGCCGACCAGTCCAGCCGCCGCGCGACCGCGCTGACGACGAGGACGGTCACGACCAGCGCCACTATCTCTGCCGCGATGTGCACGGAGGTAATCATCACCCGCGCGCCGCGGCGGGCGTCACCGGGCCAGCTCGGTCAGCACCTCCGCGACCAGCTGGGTGTCCATGTACTCGGTGATCTCCCGGATCCGGCCGTCTTCGAGGCGGAACACGAAGCAGTACTTGTTGTCGTAGCGCGGCCCGGCCTTGGTGGTGACCCGGCCCTGCGCCTCGACCACGACCACGTCGTCCTCGGCGACGAACCGGCTCGCGGTGCTGGTGTAGGTGTCGGCGAACTGCGCGCCGAGCGGGCCCAGCAGGTCGCGGCGGACGGCGTCCTTGCCGCGGAAGCTGCCCGCCCAGCTGTTGTGCCCGCTGACGGTCCACACGACGTCATCGGCCATCGCGTCGAGCAGCGGGCGGATGTCGCCGGCCGCCCACGCGTCGAAGGCCGTCTTGAGGAGCTGCTTGTTCTCGGCTGCGGTCACGTCTTCCTCCCAGTGTCTGCCCCTAGTCAACACGCTGGAGTGCGCTCCAGGGCAAGTCCGGCTCGGCGACGAGGAGTGCGACGCCGGTCCAGGCCAGCGCGGCGCCCGACAGGGGCAGCAACTCCGCGTGCCGCGGCCGGGCGGACTCCGGCACGGTCGCGGCCAGCTCGTCGAT
This sequence comes from Amycolatopsis melonis, assembly GCF_040064235.1. Lineage (NCBI taxonomy): Bacteria > Bacillati > Actinomycetota > Actinomycetes > Pseudonocardiales > Pseudonocardiaceae > Amycolatopsis > Amycolatopsis melonis. The sequence goes on along the minus strand of NZ_JBDZYD010000018.1, from coordinate 68,542 downwards.
GCGCTGTTGGATCCGGGCCTGGTCGGATTCCGTCAGGGTGCCGGCGTTCTGCGCGTCGGTGAACCCCGGAAACCGTACGGTGACTTCGGCACCATGGGTGCACCGCAGGACTTCGCCGTCGACGCGGAGCAGCGTGTCGGATATTGTCACCGATTTCCGTGTCCCCGTGCCTAGGCTGATTACGTGACGACGGTGGAGATCACGACCGGCGCCCTGCGCGGGGCCGGGAGAGACGGGGTCAGGACGTTCCTCGGCGTGCCGTACGCCGAACCGCCGGTGGGGGAGCTGCGGTTCCGCGCGCCCCGGCCGGTGCGGCCGTGGACGGGTGTCCGCGACGCCACCCGGTGGGCGCCGCGGGCTCCGCAGCCCGAGCTGACCGGGCGCGGATTCACCGGGGACGAGGACTGCCTTTATCTCAACGTCTATGCGCCCGAGGGACCCGGCTCGTACCCGGTGCTCGTCTGGATCCACGGCGGAGGCGGGGTCATCGGCGCCCCGCACCAGTTCGACGCCTCCGCCTACGCCCGCCACGGCGTGGTCGTCGTGACCGTCGCCTACCGGCTCGGCGTGCTCGGCATGCTGCACCTGCCCGGCGTCGCCGATTCGAACCTTTCGCTGCGCGACCAGGTCGCCGCCCTCGCCTGGGTGCGGGACAACATCGCTGCGTTCGGCGGTGACCCGGGCCGGGTGACGCTGGCCGGGCAGTCCAACGGCGGCCGGACCGTCGGGACGCTGCTGGCCGTGCCCGCCACGCGCGGGCTCGTCCACCAGGCGATCGTGCAGAGCGGCACCGGCGTCGGCGCGGTCGTGCACACGCCCGCCGAAGCCGCGTCGGTCGCCGCGCGGGTCCTCGCCGAGCTGGACGCCGAGCCCGAGGACCTCGCGACGCTGCCCGTGACGCGGATTCTCGAAGCGCAGCAGCGGGTCGCGACGGTGTCCGGGACCAAGGTGACCTACCGCGTCGTCGTCGGCGACGAGGTCCTGCCCGAACGGCCGCGCGACGCCGTCCGCGACATCCCGCTGCTCATCGGCACGACGGCCGACGAGGAGGACCTCTTCGCCTGGCTGCAGTCCGGCGGCGCGAAGCTGCTCGGCGCCGGTTCGACCATGCTGGACGCCGATCAGGTCGAGAAGGCCGTCGCGGCGTACACCGGGCTGCTCGGCTGGCCGGAGGACCAGGTCCGCAACCGCGCCCTGACCGCGGGGGACTGGTGGATTCCGGCGATCCGCTTCGCCGAGGCGCAGCCGGACGCGTGGATGTACCGGCTGGACTGGCGGATCGCCCCGCGCGGCCGCGGGCTCGGGGCGGCGCACGGGCTGGACCTGCCGCTGATGTTCGACGACATCCGCAACCGCAACTGGCGCTTCCTCTTCGCCGGGCGGCCCTTCCCGGCCGAGCGGCTGCAGGCGGTCGCGGACGAGATGTTCGGCGCCTGGGTCCGGTTCGTCACGACCGGCGACCCTGGCTGGCCGCGCTACACCCCGGCCGACCGGGTGACCCGCCTCTTCGACGACGTCTCCACGACGGTGTCCGACCCGGACCGCGAGCAGCGCCTCCTCTGGGAAAGCCTCTGAAGGCCACCATCACAGCATCCGATGCCGTGATGGTGGCCTTCAGGGACCTTTGGGCTCAGAGGGTGAGCTTGTCGACGTTCGGGCCGCCGTTGGCGGTCGTCGCCGTCGCCTTGATCCGGGACGTGCCCGCCGGAAGCGTCACGGGGACCGTGACCGTCTGCCAGGTGTCCCAGTTGCCGGTGCCGCCGAACGCCACTCCGGTGGCCACCTTCGTTCCGTTCACCGAGATGTCCATCGGCCGGTTCGTCGTCGTGCCGTTGGCGAACCGGAAGACGGCGTTGGCCGGGCCCGCCGCGGCCGTGGTCACGGTGAACTCCACCGCGCTGCCCGTCACGTTGTCGTAGTTGACGAATCCCGTGCCGGTGTAGCCGAGGTGGTTGGACTCCGCGACGCCGCTGATGATCGTCGCGTCCTCGGCCTGGTAGTCGGCCGGGGTGCCGGGGCCGGTCGTGCCGTCCGCGGGGATCGTCTGCGTGCCCGTGTTCCAGCCCGCGATCCGCACGGACGGCTTGCCGCCCTTGAGGTCCGCGGTCCGGTACGTCGCCGTCAGCGTCGCCGACTCGCCCGGCCAGAGGCTGACCTGGTTGTCGGTCCAGCGCACCGGCAGCACCGGCGCGCCCGTGCCGTCGACGACGTGCGCGTCGACGAAGAACGCCGGCACCTTGCCGGTGGAGCCGTTCTTCAGCGTCACCTTGGTCGTCGTGGTGCCGTCCGCGTTCGTCGTCGTGGACGCGGTCGTGTCCACCGCCACCTGGGCCAGCGAGTTCAGCCCGGACAGGTCCGCGTACGACGTCGTCGGCGTGTAGTACCAGTCGCTGTTGCTCCAGTCCAGCGTGTCGGCCTTGGTGGACAGCCAGTACACGTTCCGGCTGACCTCCTTGCCCGCCGCGTCGGTCAGCACCAGCTTCGCCAGGTACGTCGGCGACAGCCCGCTGACCGAGCCGATGGTCAGCGCGGTCGTCTTCGCGCCGTCGCCGCCCACCGAAACCGCCTTGGACTGGTCGAACTTCGGCGTACCGTCCACATTGAACAGCTGGACCCGCGCGGTCAGGCCGGACACCGGGTCGTGGTTGTGGTTGACGACCACGACCGACCTGGTGTCGTAGGAGTACTGGATGTGCAGCGGCTCGTTCGCCTTCTTGGCCCCGAAGTAGGAGCCGTTCTGGTCGAGGTAGGCGTCGAACAGCTGCCAGTGCAGCGACGTCCAGCCGCTGTTGAGCATCCAGTAGATGATCCCGGTGGCCGGGTTGGTGCTGTCGCTGAAGTTCCGCGAGTGCGACTCGAACTCGGCGCGGACGTTCTCGTACTGCGCCAGCTGTGCCTTGCGGACGAAGTCGGCGAGGCTCGACGGCGCGCCGTAGCGGCCGGAAAGCGCGTCACCGAACAGCTTCAGGTTGCCGAACGTCGACGACGAGGACCGGTGGTACTGCGGTGCCGACGGGTTCTTCCACAGCGTGTCCAGCTCGCTCGCCGACATCATCCGCTTGAGCGTGTCCATCGTCGGGATGTCCGGCCCGGCGCTGGTCTCGGAGTTGAAGCTCCACGCGCCGCCGCTGTCGGAGTGCGCCTTGTCGTACCAGTACACCGGCGGGATCCAGTCGTACGGGCCGTTCATCTTCATGCCCGACGAGCCCAGCTGCGGCGACGACTTCGCCGACGCGGCCGGGATCACCGGCGTGGCCCAGTCCGCGGCGGACAGCGCGTCGAGGTAGTTCTTCTCGATGGTCGCGTCGGGGGCGAAGTCGCTGCCGATGAGGAACGAGATGACGCTCGGGTGGTCGCGCAGCCGCTCGGCCTCCGCGGTCATCGACGCCTTCGCGACCGGGTAGTCCGCGGCCGTCCACGGGTCACCCTTCTCGCTGCCGTTGACCTGGCCCTCCCACTTGTCGCAGCACTCCCAGCCGGGCAGCGTCAGCACGCCCATCCGGTCGGCGAGGTCGAAGAACTCGTCCGGCTCGATGTGGCCTTCCAGGCGCACGGTGTTGAGCCCGAGGTCCTTGACGTAGGCGAGCTTGTCCGCGGCGGCCCGCTCGTTCCACCGCAGGAACAGGTCCGGCGAGTAGCCGCCGCCCTTGATCAGCAGCGGGCGCCCGTTGATCGTGTACGCGCGGCCGCCGCTGGCGTTCTTCGTCGCGGTGACCTGCCGGATGCCGAACGTCGAGTGCGAGATGTCCGACGCGGTCCCGCCGACGCTCGCGGTCAGGTCGAGGTCGTACAGCGGCTGGCCGCCCATCCCGGCCGGCCACCAGATCTGCGGGTTGTCGATCCCGACCACCGGGAACGTGACGGTCTTCTTCTCCTTGGCCGCCAGCGAAACCGTCTGGCTGATCGCGCGTCCGGCGACCGTGCCGGACACGGTGGCCGACACTGCGGCGGCGCTGTCGTTACGGACGTCGGCCTTCACCGTCAGGTCGGCGTGGCTCAGCCCGGTCAGCTTCGTGACGACGTGGCCGCCGCGTAGCGCGACCGGGCCGCTGTGGCGCACGAGGACGTCGCGCACGATGCCCATGTTCTGGTCCGGCGGGGTCTGCGCCCAGTCGATCCAGCCCATCGACAGGTCCTTGTTCGGGTCGTTGGGGTAGACCTTGAACGCGACGCTGTTCGTGCCCGCCTTCACCAGCGCGGTGATGTCCAGGTCGTGGCGGGTGTAGGCGCCGTTGACCTGCGTCTTGTCCGCGACGCGCGTCCCGTTCACCCAGACGTCGGCCTTGGACAGCACGCCGCTGAAGTCGAGGTAGGTGCGCTGGGTGGTGTCGGCGACGGTCAGGTCGGTGCGGTACCACCACGGGACCTGGAAGTCCGCGACCGGCACGTTCTTCATGTTCGTCGAGTAGAACGGGTCGGCGTACTTGCCGTTGGCCAGCAGGCCCGCGTAGACGGTCGAGCGCGGGCCGACGGGATACCAGCCCGCCGTGTCGAAGCCCGGCTTCGACACCGCCGAGTCGTCGCTCACCTTGGCCGATGTCTGGATCAGGAAACCGGGGACCGCGGTGGCGGGCCCGGCGGCGACCATGGCGCCCGCCGGTTCCTGCCCGGTCGCGGCCGGGGCGGCCGCCCCGCTCACCGCGACGGCCAGCGCGACCGCCGACCACAGCCGTCGAGTTCTTCTCTGCCGATAGCTCACTAGCGCGCCTCCTAGGCACCGCGGCGGCGAGGGACAGGTGGCATTGTTAGTAAAGTTCCCTAACAATTGCGGACGATAGTAGCGGTCCGGTCAGCGGGAGAACAGGGGCGTTCCGGTCATCCCTGAGCGGCCTGCCACAGGGCGGCGGCACGCAAGGCCAGCAGCAGCGGCAGGGAACCGTCCTCCCAGAGCCGCTGCGGGAGTGCCTCGCTGAGCGGGACACCCCCGGCCAGCGCGGCGCCGAGCGCGGCGAGATCGACGTCGAAGAGCGTCAGGCCCGCGCTGTAGAGCCGTTCCCCGCTGACCGGGCGGCGCCGGGCGACCTCGGCGCTGTCGACCCCCAGCCGGGTGAGGCCGAAGAACTCGGGCTTGGCGCCGCGGTCCATCCACCGCGCGAACCCGACCAGCCGCGTCGACCGGACGTCCCCGGCCGCGAGCCCGCTCTCTTCGCACAGCTCGCGGTCCATCCCGGCGCAGACGGCGGTGTGCAGCGACCGGCGCGTGCCGCCGTCCGGTGTGCGCAGGTCACGTGGTTCGAGCGAGCCGCTGCCCGAGGGGGCGAGCAGCAGCCCGCTCACGGCGTTGAGTGCCGACTGCCGGACGGTGACGAGCCTGCCGTCGCTGGTGAACGCGACCGTGGAGACGCCGACGTGGTCGGCCAGCGAGCTGCTGCTCAGTGCCCGCAGCGCGCCCGCGGAGTCGGTCAGCTCGGCCTTGCGCAGGTCGTACTCCTCGCCGGTGCCGGCGCGGGTGATGCGGAGCGTACCCAGTTCGTTCGAGCAGACGGCGTCGAAGAACCGCGCCCGGTGCAGCCGGACCGGCGCGGGCCGGGCGCCGGTGGCGGGCAGCGGGTCGCCGCGCATGCCGACGACCGGGCCGTTGAACAGCAGGCGGCCGCGTGCCCGCAGCGGCAGCACGTGCGGCGCGGTGGCCTTCAGCGCAGGCGGCAGCCGGTAGGGCTCCTCGGCGAGTTCGATCGTGTGCCGTCCGGTCCAGAGGTCCCGGTCGATCGCGGCGCTGACCAGCGCCGTCCCGCGAGCGGGCACGGCGAGGTACGTCGCGTCGGGATACGACGACGGCGGCGGCAGCTCGGCGGTGGGGAAGGGCGCGGCGATGGCGGTGAACTCGAAGCCGGCCCACCGGCGGCGCAGCAGCCGGACGTCCCGGCTGAAGGTGGCGACACCGAGCGCGAGCGCGACGACCGAGAGGACGACGCCGACGGCACTCGGCAGGATGGTGACGACCCCGAGCACGACACCGAGCCCGGACGCGGCGAGCGGCCACTCCCGGGCGCCGACGAAGCCGAGGTAGTCCGCCTTCGCCCGGACGCGGCGCGTCAGTTTTCCCATCGCCGCACTGTTTAGCACGCCGGACGCGGGTTTCAGGCCTCCGCGTCGAGATAGACCCAGTGGCCGTCCTCACGCCGGAAGCGGCTGTGCTCTTCGACGAAGCCGTCCCGCCCGTGGTGGCGGTAGTGCGCCCGGAACTCGACGGTGCCCTCGGTGTGCAGCAGGCCCCCACCGGTGCGGCCGAGGATCTCCAGCCGCGTCCACTCCTGGCCGGGATCGAGCACCAGCCGCCGCGGCCGGGTGTCCGGATGCCAGGTGCGCAGCAGATAGGCGGTGTCCCCGACGGCGAAGGCACTGAACCGCGACCGCATCAGCAGCTCGGCGGTCGGCGCGGTCAGCCCGCCGTCGTGGAACCGGCCGCAGCAGGCGGCATAGGACTCGGCAAGGCCGCACGGGCACGGGGCGGGTGGCATCGGGGAATTGTGCCATGCCGGGCAGGTGCCGGCGATCGGCGCCGGCTTGGCGCGGCGACCGTCCTTTCCGGACTCAACCGGCGTTGACCGGCTTCCCGCTCTCCCGCGCCTCCTGGGCGCCGCGTACCGCGAGCCGGTCGGCTCGCTCGTTCTCCGGGTGGCCCGCGTGGCCCTTGACCCACAGCCACTCGACGTGGTGCTCGCCGATCGCCGCGTCGAGGCGCTGCCACAGGTCCGCGTTCTTCACCGGCTCGCGGGCCGTCGTCTGCCAGCCGTTGTTCTTCCAGCGGGGCAGCCACTGCGTGATCCCGTTGCGGACGTACGTGCTGTCCGTGTACACGCGGACCTGCGACGGCCTGGTCAGGCTCTCCAGCGCGCGGATCGGGGCCGTCAGCTCCATCCGGTTGTTCGTCGTCGGCGTGGCTTCGCCGCCGTACAGCTCGCGCTCGTGCCTGCCGTAGCGCAGGACCGCGCCCCAGCCGCCCGGTCCGGGGTTTCCGCTGCACGCGCCGTCGGTGTAGATCTCCACGTCCACGCGCAGACCCTACCGGGAACGCCACTCGCCCCGGTCCGCCACGCCGGGTTACGGTGGAGATCCGGAGTGGAGCGGGGAGGCCTCCGATGGGTGGGCACGACGACGCGGCGGAGGGGGCGCTCCTGGCCTACCTCGCCGACAGTGACCGCGAGTACCTGCTCTCCCGGGGCGTGCGCCGCCGCTTCCGGGCGAACGATCTCGTGCTCATGGAGGGCGACCCGTCCGACCACGTCCACGTGCTGGTGTCCGGCTGGGTGCGCGTCTCGGCGATGTTCGAGGACGGCCGCGAAGTGCTCTTCGGGCTGCGCGGCCCCGGCGAGGTCCTCGGCGACATCGCGGCCGTGACGGGGTGGCCGCGGACCGCCTCGGTCCGCGCGATCGAGCCGTGCCTGGTCCGGCAGCTCACCCGCGCCCAGTTCCTCGCCGTCCTGCGGGCGCGGCCCGAGATCGCCCTCGCGACGATCAAGACCGTCGCGGTGCGGCTGCGGCACGCCGAGTCGGCGCGGGTCGACTCGGCCGCCCTCGACGTCAGCCGCCGGGTCGCGGTGCACCTGCTCCGGCTGGCCGAGGAGCACGGGCGGGCCGTGCCCGAGGGCATCGTCATCGAAGTGTCGCTCTCGCAGGCCGACATCGCCGCGCAGATCGGCGCCGCCCGGCGTACCGTGGCGCGGGCGCTGGCCATGCTGCGGGGGCGCGAGATCATCGAGACCGGACGCCGCCGGATCCTCGTCCGCAAGCCGCGCGTCCTGCGCGCCTTCGCCCACTCTGAGCCAAACGGCACACAACGTCCGTGACAGCGGGCATCTGACGTTCGCCGCCGCCCGGCGATTCTGGAATCGGCCGGGAAACGACGAGATGCCACCCGGCCGGTTTTCCTTTTCGTGCGAGGGCGGGGAGTGCTTGTCGTGAACGTCTACTGCAGGATTCTGACCCTGGTGAAATCGGTCTTCGTCGCGTTCGTGGTCGGTGCCGTGGCGGGATTTCTCGCGGCTACCGGAAACGCGGCGGAGTCGTCCGCGCCGGCGTTGCACGGCACCGCACCGATCTCTGCCTCCGCTTCGGTGCAGCGATGAGGAGGTGTGTGTGATGGAAAGCCACTCGATCTGGGCCCTGATCTTCGGGGCCCGCTGACCCGCGGTGAGCACCCGGCCGGCCGGCTCGTGGGGGGCCGGCCGGCCGGGCATTACGCGGGAATACCGTGTCCCGGATTTGTCATGCCGCCGCGGAACTGCCGCTGGTAATGTGAGCAGCTGTTTCGACGGGGAGGGATGGGATGCCGGAGGAGAACTCCTTCCCGTTCGTGCGTGAACTGAACGAACTGCGCCGCGGCCGCGGTCTCGAGGCGGCCGACCTGCACCAGCGGATCGGCCCCTGCCTGCGTGCGGCGTGCGGGATCGACGGCGCCGACCAGCCCGCGGCCGCGCGCGAAAAGCTCGTGCTGCGCCTGACCGCGCTGTGCGGACGGCTGCCCGCGGACCTGCGGCTGGCCGCGCTGGCGGCGTTCGGCCTGCACGAGGAGGCGGCAGGGGAGTTCCTCGACCGGCGGATCTCGTGGCTCGCCAGCGTCCTGGACCGCGACCCGCGTACCGCGCGCCGCCGGATCGACCTGGCGTTCCGTCGGCTCGACGAGCTGCTCGGCGCGCCCGCCCGCGAGCGCGACGCGCATCCGCTCGCCGGCTGGTACGTCGAGTCGATGAAGGCGATGGTCCGGCTCGACCGCGAGCCGGCGGACCTGCAGGAGGAACGCCGGATCGTCGCGGAGGTCGACGAGCTCGACGAGCTGGTGCTGTCGTTCAGCGTGCCGGCCGAGCCGGGCAGCGACCCGGTCCCGGACATCACCGCCGACGTGCTGTTCGGCGGCGAAATCGTGGAAGCACGCCAGGTTTCGGCGAGCCACGCGCAGTTCGTCATGCGCCTGCCGAGCCCGCTGTGCCTCGGCCAGCGCCACGAGTACGGCATCCGGTTCGCGCCCCGGCGGACGAAGCTGCGGCCGTACTACGTCCTGACGCCGCTGCGCCGCTGCGAGGAGTTCTCGGTGCGCGTCCGGTTCGACCGCGCCGACCTGCCGTCCCGGGTGTGGCGCCTCAACGGCGTGCCGGGCCGGGTCATCGACGACGGCGTCGACTCGGGCGACGCGCTGACGGTCAACCGCGTCGGCGAGGTCGGGCTCGAGTTCCACGACCTGCACCAGGGCCTGAGCTACGGCCTGCAGTGGTCGTTCGACGCGGGGACGGGCTGAGCGGCCGTGCGCACCGTGCCGGTGACCGCGACGGTCGTCCGGATCGGGATCGCCGCGCCGGGCCGCGGCCGCACGGCCCGCGCGGTGCACCTCGGCGTCACCCTCGACGCGGTGCTGGACGAGCTGTTCGAGCAGGTCCCGGTGCCCTACCGGACGCCGACCTGGTACCGCAGGCCCGAAGGCGACCACACGACGCTGGTGATCCCGCCGACGGTGCCGCGGCGGTGGGTCGCGACGGAGCTGGTCGCGCTGCTGGCCGGGGCGCTGCGGCGCCGCAACCGCCACCTCAACGAGTTCGGCAGGCTGCGGCTGCGACTGGCGGCCGACCACGGTGACGTCGTGCTGCGCCCGCCGTACGCCGGGGGTGCCGCGGTGGCGCTGTCGGCGTGGCTGGCCGAGTCCGCGGAGCTGAAGGCGGCGCTGGCGGCGGCCCCGGCGGCGGATCTCGCGCTGATCGTCTCCGACCGGTTCCACACCGCGCTCGGCGACGACCCGGCGTTCCGGCGGGTCGTCGTCCTGGCCGGGGGAGAGCGCGAGATCGCCTGGCTCTGTCCGGATGCTGGGACACGGAATACCGGCGCGGACGGCGGGTTGGCACCGTCGTAGCCGACGGGAAGGGGCCCGCGATGAGCACGTTCACGCAGGAGTGGCAGGACTGGAAGGCCCGGCGCGAGGCCGACCTGGCGGAGCCGTACGGCTGGCTGGCGCTGGTGTCACTGGACTGGCTGACCGGCACGCCGCGCGAGTACCCGGGCATCCCCGGCAGCTGGTGGCAGGACGCGGAGGCGGCGTACGTCGACCCGGCGGGCGCGTCGCTGTCCCACGAGGGCGCGCCGATCACGGACGTGAAGCGGTTCGAGCTGGTCAACAGCGGCGCGGGCACGCGGGTGCTGGCCGGCGACGTCGAGATCGAGGTGGCCCGCCGGTCCGGCTACCTGATCCGCGTGCACGACCCGAAGGCCGAGGTCCTGCGCGAATTCCGCGGCGTCCCGGCGTACGAGCCGTCGCCGTCCTGGGTGCTGACCGGGCACTTCGAGCCCTTCGACGAGCCCCGGCCGACGACGGTGGGAGCGGTGGTCGAGGGCCTGAGCCACGTCTACACGGCGCCCGGCGTGGTCCGGTTCGCCCGCGACGGGGTCACGCACACGCTGACGGCGTTCAACGGCAAGGACGGCGGCCTCAGCATCCTGTTCACCGACGAGACGAGCGGCGTCACGACGTACGCGGCCAACCGCTCGCTGCCAGTCCCGCCGCCGGCCGAGGACGGCACGGTGACGCTGGACTTCAACCGCGCGGTGAACCTGCCGTGCGCGTTCACGGACTTCGCGACGTGCCCGCTCCCGCCGTCGGGCAACCACCTGCCGTTCGCGGTGGAGGCGGGGGAGAAGATCCCGTACGAGCGCGGGTGACTCCCCCGCCGCCTGCCATTCAGTGGGCGACGTCGATGACGACGCGGTTGGGCGAGGTGAGGGTGAAGACCTTCACCGCGGTCCGCGTCCGCACCCCGATCCCGATGGACGTCTGGGCCTCGAAGTCCCCGGTGAGGGCGATGGCCATGACGTTGCGCAGATTCCAGGTCCGGAACTTCTGCGGCCCGGTGTAGGTGGGATTCCCGCTGGAGTCGTGCGCAACCAGCGGGAAGGCGGAGACGTTGACGAAGTACTGCCCGGTGAGCCACACAACCTCCCCGCTCGGGTCGGCGGTGAGCTCGTCGACCAGCTGGTAGTTGACCGAGGACGGCACCGTCCCGGCGGACAGATCGAGCACGATCCGGTCGAACCCGGCGTTGAGCCCGGTCCGGATCCCGGTGAGCGCGGCAGTGGAAGGCCCGGCCTGAGCCGGAACAGCGGCAGCAAGCGTCCCGGCAAGCAGGAGCACGACGGCTGCGAGCGCACGTCTGAGTGTGGTGGACATGGTGGACCTCCTGGCGGAGAGAGCCGATGGAAGTCCCAGCGCTGGGTATGCGGGGAGACGCCCGGTTCGTCCTGGCGTTGCCTGGCGAGGCTCAAGCGTTATCCGGCTGCTCCGACCGGGTCAGCCGCGGATCAGGGAGAAAACCGATCCGTCGGCCGTCGCCGAGTACACCTCGCGTTCCCGGTCCCCGGCCGGTGACTCCCGGAGCCGGCGGGCGAACGCGTCTTGTGCCTCCGTCACGTCCCCGGCGGACGCTCCGGTGAGCGCTTCGTCGACGGACTCGTCGATGCCGTAGCGGACGGTGAGCCGCTCGGTGCCGAAACCGAAGTCGAGGCTGGTGCCGCGGGCGGTTCCCACCGGGGTTTCGAACGTCACGCGATCTCGCGGCCGTCGCCGGAGCCGGTCCTGCATCACCTCCGGTGCCCACCGCTCGAGCGCACTGAGGTTGCCGCCGAAATCCGCGAGCATGGCCCAAGAAGCTCGGAGAGCGGCACTGGTGATCTCGGCCGCCAGGACGTCGGCCCGGTCGGACTCGAAGCGGAACTGTCCGCCACGGTCCAGTGCTTCCGCTGTGACCTCGTAGGACGGTTCGTCGTCGTCACCCGGGTCGACCGCCAGATATGACGTCCGGCTGTCGCCGGTGACCACGGCGGTGGCCAGGCCGTGGGGTACCCGCCCGCCGACTGTGACGCCGTCGAGCTGGCCGACGGCTCGCGCGAGCTGGGGCACGGCGTGACCGGGATTCTTCGTCCCTTTGCATTCGAGCACCCGCAGCACATAGCGGCTGTTGTCCCGCCGGTCGGCGCCGATGAGGAGATAGTCGGGGCGCTGGGTGCCGATGTGCTGAACCGCGGCGCTCGGACCGAAGACGAAGCGTGCGTCCAGCGCCACGTCGATGTCGACCACCGTACGCAGGGTGGCCGCGCTGGTGTCGTTGAACCAGCGCGCCGCCAGCGCTGCCCCGAACGCGATTCCCATCTCCTCCGAGGTCACCCGCCGCTGGTTCCCGGCGATGCGGCGCCCTGCGTCGCTCAACGCGAGTTTCGGCAGGCGCGAGTGGGAATAGTCGTGTGCGAAGAATCCCAGGTAACGCAGAAGACCCCACCACAGGTACCGGTCGAGCACATCGTCCTGATACCGAGGCCGCGTGACGTAGGAGAGCCAGTGCAGAGCCTCGACGGGACGCAGCACGATGCCGTCCTCCAGGCCGGTTGCCGGCCGCAACGGCTTGCTGGGTGCGCTGAACTCCTTGCGCTGCCGTATCTGCCGGATCAGCGCTTCGTCGCTTTGTCCCGCCAGGTGCACCGGGGTGTCGACCACGGTGAACGCGTCTTCGAGATCCATCCTGTCCCCCCGTAACCGGAAGCGGCGAGCCGCGTCAGGGTTAAGCGGCCCGCCGCGATCACCTCACCAGCCGCGCTCGCGCCACTCGCCGAGCTTCGGGCGCTCCGCACCCAGCGTCGAGTCGTCCCCATGTCCCGGGTAGAACCACGTCTCGTCCGGCAGTTCCCCGAAGATCCGCGACTCGACGTCGTCCATCAGCGACGTGAAGTCCTCCGGCGACCCGGTCTTCCCGACCCCGCCGGGGAACAGTGAGTCCCCGGTGAACAGGTGCGGGTGGCCGGCAGGGTCGCGGTACAGCAGCGCGATCGAGCCCGGTGTGTGTCCACGAAGGTGAATAACCGAAAGGGTGACCTGACCCACGGAGAGTGTGTCTCCGTGTTCCACCAGGAAGTCCGGCGGTACCGGCAGCGGCCCCGCGTCCAGCGGGTGGGCCGCCGTGTTCGCGCCGTTTGCGCCCGCCACCGCTCCCAGGGCCTGCCAGTGGTCCTGGTGCTGGTGGGTGGTGACGACCGTGCGCAATGACGGGCGGTCCGGGCCGTGGCCGACCAGGTCGCTGATGCGGTCCGGGTCGTTGGCCGCGTCGATCAGGAGTGCCTCGTTCGACTCTCGGCACACCAGCAGGTACGTGTTGTTGTCCATCGGGCCGACGGACAGCTTGGTGATGGTCAGCGCGTCCAGGGTCCGGCGGGTGGCGGCGCCGCCCGGGTCGACGTGCCCGGTGTAGGTCTCCACGATGTTCACCGTGCACACGGTAGTCGTTTCGCTCCAAGCGGTTCCACCCGCACAAGCACCTCCGCGTCACGCCACGTAGGCTCACGGCGACCCGCCAGCCCGACTCCTCCAGGACGACCGTGCCCACCTCCCCGACCCCGCGCCGGATCAGCTGGGACCTCCTGCGGGTGGTCGCCGTCTTCGCCGTCGTCCTCGGGCATGTCACCCACCAGGGCGCGCTGCTGCACCCCGAGCTGACCGGGTACCCCTTCCGGGTCACCGCGCAGTTCGGGGCCGCCATCCTGCTGGTGATCTCCGCTTTCTTCGTCTGCGCCAGCCTCCGCAAGGGACACCCCGGGCGCTGGCTGGGACACCGGTTCGCGCGGCTCGTGCCCGCCTACCTGGTCGCCGTCCTGGTCACCTACGTCGTCACGCGGTGGGCCGCCATCTCCTTCAGCGGCCTGCCCTACCCGCCTGGGGTCACCGGCTTCCTGTTCGGCGTGCCCCCGGGGCCGCCGGCGAACCCGTCGCCGTGGTACATCCCGACCGGGCTGGACCTGGTCGCCAACCTCGGCATGGTGCAGGAGTGGGGCATCCGCTCGGACTCCTTCTACTACCTCGACGGCTCCTACTGGACACTGCCGGTGCAGCTGATGGCCTTCACCGGCGCGGCCCTGCTGTGGCCGCGGCCGTGGCGCACCCACCGGCTGACCGTCGCCCTGCTGTGGGCGCTCATCCTCGTCCCGCTCGGGCTCCGGTTCCTCGTCTTCCCGCCGGGAACCGCGAGCCCGGTCGTCGAGACCTTCTACTACGGCCTGGGCCTGCACCGCCTGCACGTCTTCGCCATCGGCGTCGCCGTCTGGCTGTGGGCGCAGCGGCGGCTCAGGACGTGGCACGCCGCGTTGTTCGTGCTCGCCGCCGTCGCCGCGCAGGACCTGCAGGTGTTCCCGTTCCACCGTGCGCTGCCGCAGGACGCCGAGCGCTGGCCGTCCACCATCGGGTTCGCCGTGCTGCTCCTGCTGGTCTGCCTGGCCGCCCGCGGCCCCGACTGGCGGTTCCCCGGCCTCGCCCGGATCGCCCCGGCCGTCACCTGGCTCGCGGGCATCTCGTATGGTCTCTATCTGGTGCACCAGGAACTGGGTTACATCCTGGCCCGTGCCCTGCTCGATCTCGGCCTCCCCGGCTGGCTGCGGCTCCCCGTGGTCGTCGGTGCGGCGGTGCTGGCGGGCTGGGCGGTCACCGTGGGGGTCGAACGCCCGGCCCACCGGTGGCTCACCAGGCGCCGGAAGCCCGAAGAACCGCAGGTCAAAGCCGCGGAGCCGGTTTTTGTCGGTGGTGACTCGTAGCATGGATCGCGGCCGCCCGTACAGCTGTTCGAGACCGGACAGACCGGGCCGGCGACCGCAGCAGAATGACATTGAGAGGACCCTGGCGTGGCTGATCGCCTCGTTGTTCGCGGTGCCCGCGAGCACAACCTCCGCGGCGTGGATCTCGACCTGCCCCGCGACAGCCTGATCGTGTTCACCGGCCTGTCCGGGTCCGGGAAGTCGAGCCTCGCCTTCGACACCATCTTCGCCGAGGGGCAGCGCCGGTACGTCGAGTCGCTGTCGGCGTACGCCCGCCAGTTCCTCGGGCAGATGGACAAGCCGGACGTCGACTTCATCGAGGGCCTCTCGCCCGCGGTGTCGATCGACCAGAAGTCCACCTCGCGCAACCCGCGTTCGACCGTCGGCACGATCACCGAGGTCTACGACTACCTGCGCCTGCTCTACGCCCGCGCCGGCAAGGCGCACTGCCCCAAGTGCGGCGAGGCGATCAGCAAGCAGACGCCGCAGCAGATCGTCGACCAGGTGCTCGCCATGGAAGAGGGCACCCGGTTCCAGGTGCTCGCGCCGGTCGTGCGCGGGCGCAAGGGCGAGTACGTCGACCTGTTCGAGAACCTGCAGCAGCAGGGGTACGCGCGCGTGGTCGTCGACGGCACCGTGCACGCCCTCACCGACCCGCCGAAGCTGAAGAAGCAGGAGAAGCACCAGATCGGCGTGGTGATCGACCGGCTGACCGTGAAGGTGGCGTCGCGCCAGCGGCTCACCGACTCGGTCGAGACGGCGCTGCGGCTGGCCGACGGGCTGGTCGAGCTGGAGTTCGTCGACCTGCCGGAGAACGACCCGCACCGCGTCCGCGGCTTCTCCGAGAACCTGGCCTGCCCCAACGGCCACCCCCTCGCCATCGAGGACCTCGAGCCCCGTTCGTTCTCCTTCAACTCGCCCTACGGCGCCTGCCCCGAGTGCACCGGCATCGGCGTGAAGAAGGAGGTCGACCCGGAGCTGGTCGTCCCGGACGACGAGCTGTCGCTGGCCGAGGGCGCGATCGCGCCGTGGTCGGGCGGGCAGAGCGCGGACTACTTCATCCGGCTGCTGGAGTCGCTGTCGGAGACCATCGGCTTCCGGATGGACACGCCGTGGCGGCGGCTGCCCGCGCGCGCCCAGAAGGCGGTGCTGCACGGCGTCGACGAGCAGGTCCACGTCCGCTACAAGAACCGCTACGGCCGCCAGCGTTCGTACTACGCGAACTTCGAGGGCGTCATCCCGTTCCTCGAGCGGCGGCAGGAGCAGACCGAGTCCGAGTACATGCGCGAGCGGTACGAGGGCTACATGCGCGAGGTGCCGTGCCCCGCCTGCCAGGGCACCCGGCTCAAGCCGGAGATCCTCGCCGTCACGCTGCAGCACAAGACCCGCGGGGACATGTCGATCGCCGAGGTCTGCGCGCTGTCCATCGCGGAGGCATCGCAGTTCCTCGACGAGCTGGAGCTGGGACAGCGCGAGGCGATGATCGCCGGCGCGGTGCTCAAGGAGATCCAGGCGCGGCTGCGCTTCCTGCTCGACGTCGGCCTGACCTACCTCTCGCTCGACCGCGCGTCGGCGACGCTGTCCGGCGGTGAGGCGCAGCGGATCCGGCTCGCCACGCAGATCGGGTCCGGCCTGGTGGGCGTGCTGTACGTGCTCGACGAGCCGTCGATCGGCCTGCACCAGCGCGACAACCACCGACTGATCGAGACGCTGACCCGGCTGCGGGACCTGGGCAACACGCTGATCGTCGTGGAGCACGACGAGGACACCATCCGGGCCAGCGACTGGGTGGTCGACATCGGCCCCGGCGCGGGCGAGCACGGCGGTCACATCGTCCACAGTGGACCGTACAAGAAGATCCTCAAGAGCAAGGAGTCGCTCACCGGGGCCTACCTGTCCGGGCGGCGGCGGATCGAGGTCCCGGCGATCCGGCGGCCGGTCGACAAGAAGCGGCAGCTCACGGTTGTCGGCGCGCGGGAGCACAACCTGCGCGGGCTGGACGTCTCGTTCCCGCTCGGCTGCCTGGTCGCGGTCACCGGCGTGTCGGGCTCCGGCAAGTCGACGCTGGTGAACGACATCCTCGCGACGGTGCTGGCGAACAAGCTCAACGGCGCCCGCCAGGTGCCCGGCCGGCACACGCGGGTGAACGGGCTGAACAACGTCGACAAGCTGGTGCGCGTCGACCAGTCGCCGATCGGGCGGACCCCGCGGTCCAACCCGGCCACCTACACCGGCGTCTGGGACCACGTCCGCAAGCTGTTCGCCGCGACGACCGAGGCGAAGGTGCGCGGCTACCAGCAGGGCCGGTTCTCCTTCAACGTCAAGGGCGGCCGCTGCGAGGCGTGTGCCGGCGACGGCACGATCAAGATCGAGATGAACTTCCTGCCGGACGTCTACGTCCCGTGCGAGGTCTGCAAGGGCGCCCGGTACAACCGGGAAACCCTCGAGGTGCACTACAAGGGCAAGACCGTCTCGGACGTGCTCGACATGCCCATCGAGGAGGCGGCGGAGTTCTTCGAGCCGATCAAGGCCATCCACCGCCACCTGCAGACGCTGGTGGACGTCGGCCTCGGGTACGTCCGGCTCGGCCAGCCCGCGCCGACGCTGTCCGGCGGCGAGGCGCAGCGCGTCAAGCTGGCCAGCGAGCTGCAGAAGCGCTCGACCGGCAAGACGGTGTACATCCTCGACGAGCCGACGACCGGCCTGCACTTCGAGGACATCAGCAAGCTGATCGGCGTGATCAACGGCCTGGTGGACAAGGGCAACACGGTGATCGTGATCGAGCACAACCTCGACGTGATCAAGACGGCCGACTGGATCATCGACATGGGCCCCGAAGGCGGCTCGGGCGGCGGCACGGTGGTCGCCGAGGGCACCCCGGAGCACGTGGCGGGCGTCGAGGAGAGCTACACGGGCCAGTTCCTGAAGACGGTCCTGACGGCCGAGTAGCGGCTACCGCTCCTTCCCGGTGGTCTGGTGGACCACCGGGGAGAGCGGGCCGTAGTGCAGCGCCCGGATCCGGAAGGCCGAGCCCTGCTCGCCGGGCAGCAGCGAGAGCGCGCAGGTCGTCACGTCCGGGCCGGTCACCTCGACCGGGTCGAAGCTGGGCGCGCCCGGGCGGCGGATCTCCAGCAGGAACCCGGCTTCGTCCGGCATGCGGTCGGTCCAGGTGAACGTCACCGTGTCGCCGGACGCCGTCGCGTTCAGCTCCGTCGTGACCGGGCCGGTGAACGGCTGCACGCGGTAGTAGAACGGCGTCTGCGGGATCAGGTCCGGGTGGTGGTAGCTCGTCACGTGCGCCGGCAGGAACCGCAGCGTCGTCCACGGCCCGGCCGGGTCGTTCGCGTACTCGACGCGGTGGCCGTCGGCGTCGTCGTCCGGCCAGCTGAGCACCACGTCCGTCGGTGACGTCAGCGACGCCGTGAAAGCCGGTGCCGCGGAACAGCCCGCGGCCAGCAGCGCGGTCAAGAGCACCCACCTGACGGACACAGCGCCTCCCGGAGGTGGCGGCGGGTCGCGCCCAGCTTAGGAACCCGCCCCGCCCGGCGACAAGATCGTGCCGATCACCGGGACACACCAATCCGGCCGCGCACCGGCACCGAATCGCGCGCAATCCGGCTGAACCGTTTCCGGGCGGCGTCCGTGTTCCCGGTGTCGAGGTCCGCCGGACGGCGGTGCCGCCCTCACCGAGGAGAGAACGTCATGAACCGTATCCGGCCGGTGGTCGCCAGCGCCGTTGCGCTGGTCGCCGTCGCCTCGTTGTCCGCCTGCGGTGAGATGGCCGACGGCGCCCAAGGGCCGCAACACGGGGAGCCCGGGCACAAGATGCTCGCGGTCGCCACGATCGACGGGGTCGGCGCGGTGGTCACCGACGCCGACGGCAAGACGCTCTACCGGTTCGACAAGGACCTCTCTCAGCCGCCGACGTCCAACTGCGACGGCGCCTGCACGACGTCGTGGCAGCCGATGCTCGCCGGGGTGGCGACGCCGATGCTCAAGGGTGTCCAGGACACCCAGGTCGGCACGGCGACCCGCAAGGACGGCAGCAAGCAGATCACGCTCAACGGCTGGCCGCTGTACACGTTCTCGGGCGACAAGCCGGGGCAGCTGAACGGCCAGGGCGCCAACGGCACCTGGTTCGCCGTCGCCCCGGACGGCAGCAAGATCACCGCGAAGAGCAAGGCCGGCGGCGCCGGGTACTGACCGAAGACGGTTTCCGGGCAGAACGAGGAAGGACGGGCAGCCGATGAACGCCATGGTCGCGCTGCGCTCGGCGCACGCACCGCCGGTGGCACTGGGGGTTGCAGTACTGTCCTCGCCGACTCAGAACACCGTCGGGAGGACGAGGGTGGCGATCGGAGGCAGGCGGCCTAAGAAGGCCAAGGGCGAAGACCTGATTCGGCAGCTGTACGCCGAACACGGGCGGAGCCTGCTGGCCTACGCGACGAGGCTGACCGGTGATCGGGCGGCAGCCGAGGACGTGGTCCAGGAAACGCTGGTCCGGGCGTGGAAGCACGCCGACGACCTGCAGAACGACGGGAAGGGCTCGGTGCGCGGCTGGTTGCTGACCGTCGCGCGCAACCTGGTCACCGACCGGGCACGTGCCCGGGCGGCGCGGCCACAGGAGGTGGCCGAACCGGCCGAAGGCGTGCCGACCCCGGCCGTCGAGCGCGATCACGCCCAGGGCGTGGTCGACTCGATGACGGTGCTCGGCGCGATGGACGGCCTGTCGAACGAACATCGAGAGGTCCTGGTGGAGATCTACTACCGGGGACGGACGGTGGCCGAAGCGGCGCGAACACTGGGCGTCGCACCGGGTACCGTGAAATCAAGGTCGTACTACGCACTCAGGGCTCTCAGAGCCGCGATGATCTCGAGCGGAACGGAGGTGGCGCGATGAACTCGCTGGACGAGAGTCACACGCAGCTCGGCGCGTACGCCCTCGGAGCGCTCGACCCGGCGGAGGCGGCCGACTTCGAACGGCGGCACCTGGCGACGTGCGCCCAGTGCCGGTTCGACCTGAACGAGCTGGTGGCTCTGCGCGACTCGCTCGACGAGGTACCGCCGGAGGCGTTCCTCGACGGGCCACCCGAAGGCGGGGACCTGCTGCTGCAGAAGACCCTGCGGCGGGTGCGCGAGGAAGAGGAGCACGTCGCGCCGGCCCGTGCGCCCCGTCGCCGGGGCCTGGCCCTGGTCGCCGCGGCGGTGCTGGTGGTGGCCGCGCTCGGCGGCGGTGTCCTGGTGGGACGGCAGATGGCGTCGACCGATGTCGCGGTGCCGGCCCCGAACACGCCGGTACCCGGCACGAAGGACGTCCGGGCGACCGACCCCTCGACGGGTGCGCAGCTGGCCGCGTCGGTGCGGCCGCGGCAGGGCTGGGTCGAGGTGGAAGTGGGCGTGAAGGGGATCCACGCCGGGGAGAAGTGCCTGCTGCAGGTCGTCTCGAAGAACGGCCAGGCGGTGACCGCGGGCAGCTGGCAGGTCTCGGAGAAGTGGGAGAACGAAGGCTTCTCGCTGGAAGGGTCCGCGCTGGTCGCGCCGGACGACGTGAAGTCGATCGACATCGTCACGGTGGACGGCCGGAAGCTGGTCTCGGCCCCGGTGTGACAGGCATGACGGGCGCGCACTACCGGTTCCGCAGCCAGTGGCTGCTGCCGCGAACCTCGCCCGAGCGGGTGTTCGGCGTGGTCACCGACCTCGCCGGCTACCCGCGGTGGTGGTCGGACGTCCGCTCGGTGCGCCGGGTGGACGACGACACCGCCGAACTGGTCTGCCGGTCCCGGCTGCCGTTCCGGCTCGTCGTCCGGATGCACCGGGACCACCAGGACGAGCGCACGGGCCTGATGCGGGTCAGGCTCAGCGGCGACCTCGACGGGACACTGGCGGGCGCGGTCCGCGCGGCGGGCGCGGGCACGCTGCTGGAGATCACCCAGGAAGTCCAGGCCCGGAAGGAGTTGCTGCGGCGCCTCGACGCGGTGGCCCGGCCGCTCTTCCGCGCGAACCACGCGCTGATGATGCGGCGGGGCCACCGCGGACTTTCCGCCTACCTCGCGTGATCAAAGCCGTAACTGGCGTGACTGAAGCCGTAACTCACGTGATTGGAGCCGTAACTCGCGAGTTACGGCTCCAATCACGCGAATTCCGGCTCTGATCACGCGAGTTACGGGCCTGCTCACGCCTGACCGGCGACGCAGACCTCCGGTTCGGGTGCCGGGGCCTCGGGAGCGGGCGCCGGGCGGGTGCGGCGGGTCAGGACCAGCGCGCCCAGCGTGACCGCCGCGATCAGGAAGCCCGCGCTGACCCCGTACGCCAGGCGGAACCCGGACGCCAGCGCCTCACGGTGGTCCACCTCCGTCAGGCTCGACGTGTGGGCCGCGGCGACCGCGGCCAGCACCGCCGTGCCGATGGCCGCGCCGACCTGCTGGGTCGTGTTGATCAGGCCGGAGGCGACACCCGCGTCGGACGGGGCGACGTCCGCCATCGCCAGGCCCATCAGGGCCGGGATCGCCACGCCCGCGCCGAAGCCCATCAGCAGCAGCGGGGGCAGGACGTCGGTGAAGTACGAGCCCGACACCTGGGTGAGCAGCAGCAGGCCGACGATCACCAGGCCCAGCCCGGACAGCAGCACCGTCCGCGGCCCGAAGCGCGCGGTCAGCTTGTCCGCGAGACCCAGCGACGCCACCGCGATCACCAGCGGCACCGGCAGGAACGCCACGCCGGTCCACAGCGCGTCCAGGCCCAGCACCTGCTGCAGGTACAACGCCGTGACGAACTGGAAGCCCAGCATGCCGGCGACCATCAGGATCATCACCACGTTCGCGCCGGTCACCGCGCGGATGCGGAACAGCCGCAGCGGCAGCAGCGGCGTCCGCGCCTTTGCCTGCCGCACCGCGAACGCCACCAGCAGCGCGAAAGCCGCGGCGAGGGCGCCCCACACCTCGGACGAGATCGCATACACCCCGAGCATCACCGCGGCGGTGACCAGCAGCGCGCCGAGGACGTCCAGGCCGGCCCGCAGGCCGGTGCCGCGGTCCGCCTCGACCACCCGGACGGCCAGCACCAGCGCGACCACGCCGATCGGCAGGTTGACGTAGAACGTCCAGTGCCAGTCCAGTGCCTGCGTCAGCGCGCCGCCCGCGATGAGGCCGATCGACGCGCCCGCCGCCTGCGTGAAGCTGTACACGCCGATCGCCATCGCCCGGGCCCGCGGCTCGGGGTATATCGTGACGATCATGCCCAGCACCACCGCGGAGGCGAGGGCGCCGCCGACGCCCTGGGCGAACCGCGAGACGACCAGGACACCCGCGTCCTGGGCCAGGCCCGCGACCAGGGAAGCCGCCGTGAAGAGCCCGAGGCCGCCGAGGAAGACGCGGCGGCGGCCGACCAGGTCGCCGAGGCGGCCGGAGATCAGCAGCAGGCCGCCGAACGCGACCAGGTAGGCGGTGAACACCCAGGACAGCCCGGCGGGGGTGAACCCGAGGTCGGCCTGGATGGCGGGCAGGGCCACCGCGACGATGCTGCTGTCCAGCACGACCATCAGCGAGGCGGCGCACAGCACCGCCAGCGCGAGGCCGCGGGAGCGGGTGGGGTGGTTCTCGGCCATGTCAGGCCCCTCCAGTGTGAGATCCCCCTGGTCGTCGCCAGGGCACTTCTTGTAACAGTGCCCATCATGTGTGACCATGTGTCCGCCGGGAAGGAGGCACTTTCATGTCCCAGGGGAACATCGATGTACCAGTCCAGGTCACCGAGATCGACCCGGAAAAACTCGATGTCTGCACGGTGCTGGAGGTCATCAACCGCATCAGCGGCAAGTGGGCGATCG
This sequence comes from Amycolatopsis melonis, assembly GCF_040064235.1. Lineage (NCBI taxonomy): Bacteria > Bacillati > Actinomycetota > Actinomycetes > Pseudonocardiales > Pseudonocardiaceae > Amycolatopsis > Amycolatopsis melonis. Next base: position 46,170 of record NZ_JBDZYD010000018.1, on the reverse strand, counting down.
GCATCCTCCTGGAGGCGATCCGGGGTCCGGTGCGGTTCACCGAGCTGGAACGCTCGGTCGAGGGCATCAGCCGCCGGATGCTGACACTGACCCTGCGCAACCTCGAGCGTGACGGCCTGCTGGTCCGCACGATCTACCCGACGGTCCCGCCGCGGGTGGAGTACGAGGCCACGGCCATGGCGAAGGAGCTGTACCAGTCGCTCAACGGCCTGCTCGGCTGGGCGCAGCAGCACCGCGACGACATCGCGGCGGCGCGCGTCGCCTACGACGCCGCGAGCTGACCGACATACGCGGAAGCGCCACTTTCACGGGAAAGTGGCGCCACGTGGAACGGGCCGCGGTGCGAGGTCGGGGAGACTCGCACCGCGGCCCGCGGTGGTTCGTGCTCAGCGGGGGCAGTGAGCACGAACGTCAGGGGGTCAGGCCGGGACCTTTTCGCCCTCGGGTTTCGCCTCGTGCTCGTCGAGCATCGTGGCTTCGTCGAACGGTTCCTCGCCGGCGAACACCCGTTCCGCCTGTGCGCGGTCGAACTCCTTCGTCCAGTTTCCGATGAGGACGGTCGCGACGGCGTTGCCCGCGAAGTTCGTCAGCGCGCGGGCCTCCGACATGAACCGGTCGATGCCGAGGATGAAGCCGACGCCGTTGACCAGTTCCGGCCGGTGCGACTGCAGGCCGCTGGCGAGCACCGCGATGCCCGAGCCGCTGACCCCGGCCGCGCCCTTCGAGGCGATGATCATGAACAGCAGCAGGCCGATCTGCGAGCCGATCGACAGCGGCTCGTCCTGGGCCGCGGCGATGAACAGCGTCGCCATGGTCAGGTAGATCGCGGTGCCGTCCAGGTTGAACGAGTACCCGGTGGGCACGGTGATGCCGACGACCGACTTGCCGACGCCCAGGTGCTCCATCTTCGCGATCAGCCGCGGCAGCGCCGACTCCGACGACGACGTCGACAGGATCAGCAGGAACTCCCGCCGCAGGTAGTTGAGCAGCTTGAGGATGCTCACCCGCGCGCCTGCCCACAGCACGAGGCCGAGGATGCCGAAGACGAACACCAGGCAGGTCAGGTAGAAGCCGATCATGATCACCGCGAGGCTCTTGAGCGCGTTGAGCCCGGTCGCGCCGACCACCGCGGCGATGGCGCCGAACGCGCCGATCGGGGCGGCCCACATGATCATCGCCAGGATCCGGAAGACCAGCCGCTGGATGTGCTCGATGCCGCGCAGGATCGGCGCGCCCTTCGGGCCGAGCTTCTGCAGCGCGAAGCCGACGAGCAGCGCGACCAGCAGCGTCTGCAGCACCTGGCCTTCGGTGAAGGCCGAGACGAGTGTCTTCGGGATGATGCCGAGCGCGAACTCCACCGGGCCGGCGGCGCCGGCGGAGTCATGGGCCTTCTTCGCGTCGGCCGGGTTCAGGTGCAGCCCGGTGCCCGGGTGCAGCAGGTTGCCCACGATCAGGCCGATCGCCAGCGCGAACGTCGACATCGCGATGAAGTAGGCGAGCGCCATCAGGCCGATCTTGCCGACCTTGGCCGCCTTGGCGACCGAGCCGACGCCGATCACGATCGTGCAGAAGATGATCGGCGAGATCATCATCTTGATCAGGTTGACGAAGCCGTCGCCCAGTGGCTTGAGGCCCTTGGCGAAGCCGGGGAAGAGAAAGCCGACCGCGATGCCCAGGACGACCGCGACGATCACGGCCAGGTACAGGTAACGGGTCTTGTCGCGGCGTTGTGGCGCCGCGTCGGGGGTCGGTGTAGGCACCGTTGCCTCCAGCTCGGGGGTGTCCAGGGTTGCGGCACACTGTAGGCGGTCGCCGGTGATCCGGCTCACTTGTGTTCATTGAGTTCGCGTGCTGATCGACCGTCCCGTTCGGACACCCGCCCGGACGGTGTGCTGGTATGAGGAGGTGCCCCCGACGGTGCGGTCCCACTGGAGCCTCGCCCGGCAGCTGCTCGTGCTGCAGCTGGCGGTGCTCTGCGTGCTGGCAGGCGCCGGGATCACCTTCGCCTGGCTCGACGCGCAGCGTGCGGTCGAGCAGAACGCCCAGGACCAGGTCCGCGCGGTCGCGGCGACGGTCGCCGACGCCCCCACCGTCGTCGCCGCGGTGACCACGCCGAACCCGAGCGGGACGCTGCAGCCGTTCGCGCTGCGTGTCCAGGCGGACACGGGCGTCGACTTCATCACGATCATGAGCCCGGCCGGGATCCGCTACACCCACCCGAATCCGGCGCTGATCGGCGGGCACTACATCGGGAACATCGGCAAGGCGCAGCGCGGCGAGAACCTGACCGAGATCTACACCGGCTCGCTCGGCCCGTCGGTGCGCACGGTCGTGCCGGTGTTCGACGCCGGGCACCGGGTGGTCGCGCTGGTCGCGGTCGGGATCACCGTCGCCGCCATCACGGCCGAGCTGCGCGAACGGCTGTGGCCGCTGTTCGGCGTGGCCGGCGCGGTGCTGGTGGTGGGTGCCCTCGGCGGCTGGCTGATCAGCGCCCGGCTGCGGCGCCAGACCCGCGGCGTCGCGCCGGACGAGCTGAGCAACCTCTTCGAGTACCACGAAGCCGTGCTGCACTCGGTCCGGGAAGGCGTCCTGCTCGTCGGCCGAGACGGGCGGGTCCGGCTCTGCAACGACGGCGCCCGCACGCTGCTCGGCCTCGACGCCGACCCGGTCGGGCGCGACCTCGCGTCGCTGGGCCTGCCCGCCGAGCTGGCCGAGGCGTTCACCTCGGCGGAGAACCGGGCGGAGGAACTGCACCTGACGGACTCGCGCGTGCTGCTGGTCAGCACGACCGCCGTCCGCTCGGGCGGCCGCGCGCAGGGCACCGTCGTCGTCCTGCGCGACCACACCGAGCTGCAGACGCTCACCGGCGAGCTGACCACCGCCCGCGGCCTCGCCGAGGCGCTGCGGTCGCAGGCGCACGAGGCGGCCAACCGGCTGCACACCGTCGTTTCCCTGGTCGAGATCGGCAAACCCGAGCAGGCCGTCGAGTTCGCGACCGCCGAGCTGGCCTTCGCCCAGGAACTGACCGACCGCGTCGTCGGCGCGGTCGCCGAGCCGGTGCTCGCCGCGCTGCTGCTGGGCAAGGCCGCCGAGGCGAGCGAGCGCGGCGTCGAGCTGACGGTCACCCCGGACACCGTGATCGACGACGTCTCCCTCGGCATCCAGGCCCGCGACCTGGTGACCATCCTCGGCAACCTGATCGACAACGGTCTCGACGCGGCCGTGCGCGGCACCGGGCATCCCAAGGTCGTCGTCACCGCCCGCTCCGACGAGGACGGCCTGCTGCTGCGCGTGGCCGACACCGGGCCGGGCGTGCCGGAGGACGCCGACGTCTTCCGCCGCGGCTGGTCGACGAAGGCCGAGGACGGCCACGGCCTCGGGCTCGCGCTGGTCGGCCAGGCGGTGCGCCGCTACGGCGGCACTGTCGACATCGGACGGGACGGCGGTGCGGTGTTCACCGTCCGGCTCCCGCGGCAGGAGGCGGACCGGTGATCCGGGTGCTGGTGGTGGAGGACGAGCCGGTGGCCGCCGAGGCGCACCGCGTCTACGTCGAGCGGCTGCCGGGCTTTTCGGTGGCGGGCGTCGTGCACTCGGGCGGGGAGGCGCTGCGGTTCTGCGAACGCGAGCCGGTCGACCTGGTGCTGCTCGACTTCTACCTGCCGGATACGCACGGCCTGGCGGTGTGCCGCTCGCTGCGCGCGGCGGGGCTGCCGATCGACGTCATCGCGGTGACGTCGGCGCGCGACCTCGGCCTGGTGAAGGCGGCGGTCTCGGTCGGCGTCGTGCAGTACCTGCTCAAGCCGTTCACCTTCGCCACCCTGCGCGAAAAGCTCGAGCGCTACGCCGAATTCCGCGACGCCTCCGGCGAGGTCACCGGCCAGGCGGAGATCGACAGGGCGCTCGGCGCGCTGCGCACCACCGAGCAGTCCCCGCTGCCCAAGGGCATGAGCGTGCAGACGCTGGAGGCGATCAAGGACGCGCTTTCCGGGGCGGCGGAAGGACTTTCGGCGGGCGCGGCGGCCAGCGCGATCGGCGCGTCCCGCGTGACGGCACGAAGATACCTGGAGTACCTGGCGGACAACGGGATGGCGCACCGCGAGCCGCACTACGGGCAGGTGGGCCGCCCCGAAGTCTGGTACCGCCTTACTCGCGTATAACGACTTATAGCCGGTCGAGCAGGAGCTGCGCCAACCGGACATAGACCTCGTTCCGGTTCGGGCGCAGATCGAGTTCCGCGAGCCGGGTCTGGCCGTGGACCTTCTTCGCGACCAGGACCATGACATCGCCCTTCTTGGTACCGGTCAGCGCGCACGTGCGTGCGGTGCCGGTCGCGCCGGCGAGCGGCACCGCGGGACCCTCGCAGTCCTGCGTCCAGTCCTTCAGGATCGCTTCGAGCCGTCCGCCACCCACGACGGCGGCAACGTACAGCTCGTGCACCTGCCCGCCGCCCGCCCGGGCGACGTAGTCGCAGCGGTAGACCGGCGGGGTGAACTCCCGGTTCGGTTCGGCTTCGACCGCATGGGAGTTCAGCGACGCTCCCATCGCGGCGCTGATGTCGGTCACCCCCAGGAACGGGCACGCCGAGGTGATCTCGCCCGGCGAGTGCGGGGGCGGTGGCTGTGGCGTTGTCTGCGGCGGGGAGCCGGGACCCGGTCCCAGGGCGGGCGCGTCCGACGTCGGCACCGGCTTGGTGGTCGACGGCACCGGTGTCGTGGCCGGGCTCGCCACCGGCTCGGCGGGCGAGCACGCGGTCAGCAGCGCGAGCACGCCCGCGGCGGCCAGGATTCCCCCTCGATTCCCCATCCGGCCAGCATAGCCCCGACTTCCGGCGGGTTCCGGTCGCCGATGACCTGCGGTAGACCGGAATCAGCCGACCAGGGGGTGCCGTCATGCGGAAGTGGGCCGGGTTCGCCGTCGCTGCGTTGCTCAGCGCGACCATCGCCACCCCGGCACACGCCGGGGAGCCCGCCGCCACCGTCACCGACGTCCAGGTGACCGGGCCGGTGGCACAGCGGTTCAACCTCGTCGTCCTCGGCGACGGCTACACCGCCGCCGAGCAGCCGAAGTTCTTCGCCGACGTCCGGCGGCACGTGGACACCCTGTGGTCGCTGGAGCCGTTCAAGTCCTACCGCAGCTACTTCAACGTCTACGCCGTGTCGATCGCCTCGCCCGAGTCCGGTGTGGACTGTGACCCGTCGCTTGACGCACCGCGCCGCGACACCCCGCTGAACATGGGTTTCTGGGGCGGCTGCAATCCGCAGAGTGTCCAGCGGCTGCTGACCGTCGACGACGAGGCCGCGCAGCGGTACGCCGACCTCGTGCCCGGCACGACGCGGGCCAACCGGCAGATCCTCGCGCTCGGCAACAGCAGCACCTACGGCGGCGCGGGCGGCACGTATGCGACGGCGTCGGGCGGGAACGCGCTGTCGGCGCTGATCTCGCCGCACGAGCTGGGCCACTCGCTCGGCGGCCTCGACGACGAGTACGACTACTACGCCCGCGCGGTCCCGGGTGGCGCGTACGAAGGCGGTGAGCCCGAGTCGATCCACCACACCCTGCTGACCGAGCGGGAAATGCGTGCGCAGCACGCGAAATGGTGGCGGTGGCTGGGCGAACCGAGCGAGTCCGGCGGCACGATCGGCCGCTTCGAAGGCGGGCTCTACACGCAGACCGGCGTGTGGCGGCCGAGCGCGCACTCGATGATGAAGACGCTCGGCTACGCCTTCGACCAGATCGGCCGCGAGCGGATGACGCAGCGGATCGCGGCGAAGGTGCCGCTCATTGCCGGCGGCACCCCGGCAGGGACGATCGGCGCCGACCGTGTCGTGTGGGTCCGCCCGATGCACCCGGTGAGCCACCGCCTCGACGTCACGTGGTCGCTCGACGGCACCCGGCTGCCCGGCCGCGAGGCGGTCGACCTGCGGCGGGCGCACGTCAAGCCGGGCAGGCACACGCTGACCGCGACGGTGACCGACCCGACGCCGTTCGTCCGCGACCCGGCCGCCCGCCCGGCGGCGACGCGCACCTGGACGGTCGACACGTCGGTGGTCACGCCGCCCGCGACCGGCCCGGCGGTCGTGGCGTCGACGCCGACCTCGCAGCCGGTCGGCGGCCACGACGTCGTCTACGTCGAAACGGGGGAGCCGACCGGCTCGATCCCGCCGGTCCGCTGGGCCCTCGACGGCAGGCCGGCCGGCAGCGGACCGGACTTCGCGCTCGACGCCGCCCGCGGGACGCACACGCTCACGGCGACGACCGGCGGCACGACGCTGACGTGGACGGTCGACGCGTCCGGCCCGGTGACGACGGCCGAACTCCCGCCGGGCACCGTGTTCCACGGCTCGTTCACCATGCGGCTCACGTCGCCGGACGGCCTGCCGGAGTTCCGCGTCGACGGCGACGGCTGGCACAAGTACTTCGGCTGGCCGACCGACCCGAAGGCGCCGTACCTGTTCACGGCACGCGGCACGGAGATCGACGGCCTGGCGTACGGCAACCTGGGGTCGGGCGGGCTGACGGTGTCGCCGTTCGCCGAGCGGACACCGGGCTACGGGACCCACCGGATCGAGTACCGCTCGATCGACGCGGCGGGCAACATCGGCCCGACGCGGTCGTTCACCGTGACGCTGCGGCCGTAATTCGGTCGCTGCCGCCGTCGCGATCTTGTAGCGTCCGCGGCCATGGGAACTTTGTGGATGCCCGCCTGCGGGCGTAAGGCTCAGCGGGACCGCCGCGCCTGACGGCGCGCTCCGCTGAAGATCCGATCGCGCCGTACTCCCGGATGCCCCGGCACCCGGAGACGGTCGAGCGACCTCGCTCCCTTCCGGGTGCTCCATTCCGCACGTCTGGAGTACCTTCCCGTGTCCCGTTCCGTCCACGGCGGCCGTCACGAACTCGGCCAGAACTTCCTGCACCACACCCCGACCCTCGACCGGATCGTCCGGCTCGTGCGCGAAACCGACGGCCCGATCCTCGAAATCGGCGCCGGCGACGGCGCGCTCACCCGCCGGCTCGCCCCGCTCGGCCGTGACGTCCTGGCCGTCGACCTCGACGAGCACCGCGTCCGCCGGCTGCGCAACCGCCTTCCCGCGGTGACCGTGCGCTGCGCCGACGCCCTCCGGACGCCGCTGGACCGCCCGGTCGTCGTCGGCAACCTGCCGTTCCACCTGACCACGCCGATCCTGCGCCGGCTCCTCACCGCGGGTGTCTGGGCGGAGGCGATCCTGCTGACGCAGTGGGAGGTGGCCCGCAAGCGCGCGGGAGTCGGCGGCCGCACGATGCTGACGGCCCAGACGGCACCCTGGTTCGCGTTCACACTGCACGGCCGCGTCCCGGCCGACGGGTTCCGCCCGAAGCCGAGTGTCGACGGCGGGCTCCTGACGATCTCCCGGCGGCGGGTACCGCTGGTCGACCCGGCCGAGCGGGCGGGCTACGAAGAGTTCGTGCGCCGGGTGTTCACCGGCCGCGGCCGCGGAATCGAGCAGATCCTGACGACGGTGGCCCCGAGGCCGTGGCGCGCGATCCTGAAGGCTGCGGGGATCCCGCGGTCGGCGTTGCCGCGCGACCTCACGCCGCAGCAGTGGGCGGCGGTGTGGAATGCCTGGCCCGGAAATCGTTAGCGCGGCCGTCCCGGGACGCCCGGCCGGGTCTGCCACGGGTGTGGCCCGTCCAACGGCCGGTACTCCACGCCCAGCGCGTCCAGCCGGGGCAGGTGGTGGTCGCGCAGCCGGGGCAGGAACTCCGCGTAGTCCCGCGGCCCGCTGCTCCACGCCACCTCCGCGAACGCCGACAGCCGCGGGAAGGCCATGTAGTCGACGCGGCGCACGTCGTCCATGTGCTCGGTCCACACCTGGGCCTGCACGCCGCGCAGCCGCGGGCCGCTCAGTGCCGGTTCGTACGCGTAGACGTCCTCCAGCGTGTGGACCATCCCGACCGGGATCGGCTCGTCCGGCTCCGCGGACTGCCGGTGGTCGAGGTACAGGTGCTGTTCCGGGCACAGCACCACGTCGTGCCCGGCCGCCGCCGCGCGGATGCCCGCCTGCTCGTCACGCCACGCGCCGATCACCATCGAGGGCAGGCCGGCGATGTCGAGGACCTCGTCCCAGCCCATCGGTGTCCGGCCGCGGGCGACGAGGTGCTCGGCCAGCAGGCGGACGAACGTGCGGTGCTCGCCGGTCGCTCCCGGGGTCTCGTCGCCGCCCAGTGCGATCACCGGGGACGGGAAGATCTCCAGCAGGTGGTCGAACACCTTGCGGAAGAAGTCCAGAGACGCCGGTGACAGCAGGGAAGTGCTGATGCCCCAGGAAGTCCAGACCTCATAGGACGGTTCAGTGCCGAGCGAAGGGTAGGCCGCCAGCGCGGCCCGCGCGTGTCCGGGGATGTCGATCTCCGGCACCACCGTGACCGCACGGGAAGCCGCGTAGGCGACGATCTCCCGCAGGTCGTCGCCGGTGTAGAAGCCGCCGTGCGGACGCCCGTCCTGGACACCGCCGCTGCCGGTCATCGACGACGGCCGCCAGCCGCCGACCGATGTCAGCCGCGGGAACTCCGGGACCTCGAAGCGCCAGCCCTGGTCGTCGGTGAGGTGCAGGTTCAGGACGTTCAGCTTGTGCGCGGCCAGCAGGTCGACGAACCGCAGCACCTCCGCCTTGGTCCGGAAGTGCCGGGCGACGTCGAGCAGGCAGCCGCGCCAGCCGAACCGCGGGTGGTCCTCGACGATCCCGCACGGCAGCGACGACGGCGAGAACCCGGCCACGCGGAACGCCGATGGTCCCAGCAGCTGCCGCAATGTCTGCCGCCCGTAGAACTCGCCGGCCGCGTCCGCGCAGGACAACACCACCCCGGACGGGGAAATCGACAGCCGGTAGCCCTCCGGCGGCAGGGAAGCGGGCTGGACGTCCACAGTGGACGGCCAGGCGCACGTGCCCGGCAGCGGTGTCACCGAGACCGGACGCGGCAGGAGAGTGGCGAACATGTCAGCCCTTCACGGCGCCGGCCATGCCGGACACCAGCCGTCGCTGGACGAGGACGAAGAACACGAGCACCGGGATCGTCATGAGCGTCGAAGACGCCATCACCGCGCCCCAGTCGGTGTCCTCCGGCTTGAAGAACACCAGGATCGCCTGGGGCAGCGTCTGGTTCTCGGTCCTGGAGACGATGAACGTCTTGGCGAAGAGAAAGTCGTTCCAGGCGTGGATGAACGCGAGCACGCTCACCGCGACCAGCCCGGGCGCCACCAGCGGGAACAGGATCTGCCAGGTGAACCGCAGCCGTGACGCGCCGTCGAGCTTGGCCGCCTCCTCCAGCTCCTCCGGTACCGCCGCGACGAACCCGCGCAGCATCCAGATCGCGAACGGCAGGCTGAACGCCAGGTGCACCAGCACCAGCGAGCCCAGCTCGTTCAGCCCGAACGCGGGCACCACCCCGCCGATCTGGCGCATCAGGAAGAACAACGGGATGGTCAGCGCCTCCACCGGCACCATCTGCGCGACCAGCGTCATCACCAGCAGCACGGTCCGGCCGCGGAACCGGAACCGCGTCAGCGCCACTGCCGACAGGAACGACAGCAGCAGCGACAGCGCGACGACGGCCAGCGCGACCACGAGGCTGTTGAGGAAGAAACGCCCGAAGCCCGACACCGTGAGCACCCGCTCGAAGCTGTCGAACGACGGCCGGAACGTCCACGGCTTCGGGTTCGCCGACTGGATTTCGCCCGGCGGCTTCACCGCCGACAGCACCATCCAGTACAGCGGGAACGCGACCAGCCCGGCGACGACCACGGTGACGATCTCGGCGACGAGCCGACCGGGACGGTTCACAGCCATGCCGCGCTCCGGCGCTGTGTCCGGACGTACAGCCCGGTGACCGAGAGCAGCAACAGCGTCATCACGACTCCGATCGCCGAGCCGAGGCCGTACTCCTGCCCGGCGAAGGCCTGCTGGTAGGCGTAGACGTTGAGCACGAGGTTGCGCCCGGCCACGCCGCCGCCGTTGGTCATCACGTAGATCTGGGTGAACACCTTGAAGTCCCAGATGATCGACTGGACGGTCGCGATCATCAGCAGCGGCCGCACCATCGGCAGCACGATCGTCCACGTCGTGCGCCACGCCGACGCGCCGTCGAGCGACGCGGCTTCGAGGACCTCGTCCGGGATGCCCTTGATCCCGGCGTACATCGTGACCAGCACGAACGGGAACGAGCACCAGATCACCTCGGCGGCGACCAGCCCGAACGCCCCCAGCGTGCCGAAGGTCCACGAGTGGTGCTCGAACGGCAGGCCCAGCCCCGCGAGCACCTCGTTGACCAGCCCGAAGTCGGTGTCGAACAGGAACAGCCAGACGTAGGAGCCGGCGATGGCCGGGGTCGACCACGCGCCCAGCGCGGCGAGGAACAGCAGCATCCGGGGGAGCGAGCGCACCCGGCTCGCCAGCACCGCGAGCCCGGTGCCGGCCACGAGCGACCCGAGAACGCAGGCCGCGGCGAACCCGACTGTCTTGCCGAGCACGGTCCAGAACTGCACCTGGGCGAGCAGGTCGGTGTAGTTCGCGAAGCCGAGGAACACCAGCGGCGCGGTGCCCGCGGCCTGCGGCTGGCCGTAGTCGTAGAAGGAGATCAGGACCAGCTGGTAGATCGGGTAGGCCAGCAGGGCGGCGAGCAGGATGCCCGCCGGGGCGAGGTAGAGCGCGGCGGCCCGGCCGTCCCGCCGCCGTCGTGCGACGACCACCACTAGCCGAAGGCCTTGTTCATCGCGGCCGCCGCGTCGGCCAGGGCCGCCGCCGGGTCCTTGCGACCGGTCGCGATCTGCTGCACGGCCGTGGGCAGCACGTTCTGGCTGTCGATCTTCGACCACGCCGGTGTCGCCGGGACGAACTTCGTGCCCGCCTTGAGGGTGTCGACGAACGGCTTGAGGAACGGGTCGTTCGCGGCCAGCTTCTGCTGCACGCTGCCCAGCGTCGGGAGGTTCCCCATCGCCGTGTACATCTTGTCCTGGTACTTCGCGCTGCCGAGCAGTTCGGTGAAGGCGAGTGCCAGGCTGCGGTGCTTGCTCGCGGCGAAGACGCCGAGCAGGTTGCCGCCCGCGAACGCGGGGGCGACGCTGCCGGGCGTGGTGCCGGGCAGCGGCACGACGGCGTACTTTCCCTTCACCGCACCCTGTTCGACGGCCTTGCGGTTGAAGTCACCGCCGATCGTCATCCCGGCCTTGCCTCCGGCGAACGCCGTGACGCTCTGCGTGCCGGTCAGGTTCGCGCACTGCGCGGGCGGGCAGATGTCGTCCTTGAGCAGGGTCGCGTACTGCGTGACCCCGGCCTTGGCCTGCTCGCCGGTGATCGCCGACGTCCACTTGCCGCCGCTGTCCCGCGCCAGCTCGCCGCCGTTGGCCCACAGGAACGGCAGCATCGCGTAGGTGTACTTGCCGCCGACGGCGATGCCGTAGAGGTCCGGCTTGGCGGCGCGGATCGTCCGGGCGTGCCCGGTCAGCTCGGCGAGCGTCGCGGGCGGCTTCAGGCCGAGTTCGGCGAAGACGTCGGTGCGGTAGTACAGCGCGCGGATGCCGGTGAACCACGGCAGGCCGTAGGTCTTGCCGCCGGACTTCGCGGTGTCCAGCACGGTCGGGATGAGGTCCTTGCCCTCGGTCCACGCGGTGAGGTCGCCGGTCAGGTCGGCGAGCGCGCCGGTGGCGGCGTAGTTCGAGACGTCGGTGTTGCCGAACTCGGCGACGTCGGGGGCGTTGGCCGGGTCGTTGAAGGCCCCGGAGAACTTGTCCGCGCGGCCCTCGACGGGCACCCACTGGACGTCGACCTCGACGCCCTGGTGTGCAGCCTTGAACTCGCCGATCGCCTCCTTGACCACGGCTTCCTTCGGTGCCCGGTTGGCTTCGTCGAACAGCCAGACGCGGAGGGTGCCGGTCTTGTCGTCCCCGCCGGCGCCCGCGGGCGCGGACTGGGTGGGGGCGCAGCCGGCCAGCAGGACCAGCCCGGCCACGAAGGGCAGGGTGCGGCGCAGTCTCATGGGATGCCTCCAGTGGGGAGGGTCGTGAGTGCGTAACAGTGTTATTTAAAACATAAAGACACACCACCACGCGTGCGCCGACTATGACCC
>NZ_JBDZYD010000018.1:2500-34061 GCF_040064235.1 Amycolatopsis melonis | reverse complement strand
GGCTCGTGAGTGCGTAACAGTGTTAGAACACTGTTACGCACTCACGACCGGTGCTCAGGCGAAGTAGACGGAGTTGACGCTGCCGATGGCGAGGCTGCCCGCGGGCGCGCCGGGCAGGCCGGTGGCCGGGTCGCGCGGCAGCCAGGTGACGGTGCCGGAACGCTGGTTCGACACGTAGAACCAGTTCTCCGCCGGGTCGAGGGTGACGTGCCGCGGCCAGTTGCCCCCGGTGGCCACAGTGGACACCAGCTTCAGCGAGTCGCCGGAGACGGCGAACGTGGCCAGGGTGTTGGGCCCGCGGACGGTCGCGTGCACGAGCTTGCCGTCCTTCGACACGACGATCTCGCCGGGATACTGCTCGCCGGTGCTCCCGGCGGGCACGGCCGGGACGACGGAGAGCGCTTTCAGCTTCCCGCTCGCCGCGTCCCAGCTCGCCACGGTCACCTCCGCACGCAGCTCGCCGAGGATGTAGGCGAGCTTCCCGGTGCGGTCGAACGCGAGGTGCCGCGGTCCGGCGCCCGTCGGCAGCTTCAGCTGCTGGTGCAGCGAAAGCTTCCCGGCGTCGAAGCCGTAGACGTACACGCTGTCGGCGCCGAGGTCCACCGCCAGCACCCAGCGGCCGGTCGGGTCGTTGACGACCTGGTGGGCGTGGGCGTCGCGGTCGGCGCCGTGGTGGGTGACGAGGTCGGTCGCCGCGCCGAGCCTGCCGCCGCCGAGGATCGGCAGCACGACGACGCTGCCCGAGTTGTAGTTCGCGGCCAGGACGTGCCTGCCGTCGGAGTGTACGCACAGGTGCGTCGGCGCGTCACCCTTCGACGAAATCCTGTTGAGCAGCTTGGGTTTCGTCGCGTCGGCGATGTTCAGCGCCGAGACGTACCCGGCCGGGCTGCCTTCGTTGGTGACGTACAGCGTCCGGCCGTCGGCACTGCGGTCGAACCACGAGGCGTCGGTGATGCCCGGTACCGTGCGGACGAAGTTCAGCGCGGCGCCGGTGCGGCCGGCGACGTCCAGGCCGTGCCCGCTCGCCCCGGAGGTGTAGCTGCCGATGTACGCGGTGGCTCCGGCGAGGCACCCCTTCGGCGTCGTGGCCGCGGTGGCGGCGTGCGTGCCGAGAACGGTGGCCGCGCCGGCACCGGCGGCGGCACCGAGGAACGTGCGACGGGAAAGTCCGGTCATCGTCTTTGTCTCCCAACGGGTTTCGGCGGTGACAGGCTCCAGTATGGTTTAGACCACCGTCATGAGCAATGCCGAAACCCCGAATCCGGAAACCGAAAGCACGGTTTCCAGTGCGGTCCACGACTTCAGCGTCTGGGGCACGGTCAGGTTGAAGTACCGCGAAACGATCCAGAAGCCGCCGTCGTTGACGTGCGAGGCGATGATCGACCCGGCGGAGATCGCCATGACCAGCAGGGCCAGCTGGATCTGCGAATACCCCAGCTGCGCCACGGTCGGCGCGATGATCCCGCTGGTGGTCACGATGGCCACGGTCGCCGAGCCCTGCGCGATCCGCATGCCGCAGCTGATGACGTACGCGGCGAGCAGCACCGGCAGCCCGGCGTCGTGCAGCGAGTCGGCCACGGCCTTGCCGATCCCGGTCGCCGAGAGCACCGCGCCGAAGAACGCGCCCGCGCCGACGACCAGGAGGATCATCGCGACCGGCCGCAGCGACTTCGCGGCCAGCTCGTTGAGGTCCTTGCCGGTGAACCCGCGCCGCAGCCCGAGCAGCCAGGACGCGAGCAGGACGGCGATGGTCAGCGCGACCGCCGGGGTGCCGATGAACGCGGCGACACCGGCGAGCGCGGAACCCTTGGGCAGCCAGATGCTGCCGAACGTGCCTGCCAGGATCAGCACCAGCGGCACCGCGATGATGGCGGCGACCAGGCCCAGCGACGGCGGGTTCTCCTCGCGCTCGCCCTCTTCTTCGGCGAAGACCATGTCCTCCGGCACGGCGACGTCGATGCGCTTGCCGATCCAGGTCGAGTACAGCACGCCGCCGACGAGGAACGCGGGGATGCCGCAGGCCAGGCCCATCAGGATGATCCAGCCGAGTTCGACGTGCAGCAGCCCGGCCGCGGCGACCGGCCCGGGGTGCGGCGGCAGGAACGCGTGCGTGATCGACAGGCCCGCCAGCAGCGGCATCGCGTACAGCACGAGCGACCGGCCGCCCTGGCGCGCGGCGACGTAGACGAGCGGGGCCAGCACGAAGATGCCGATGTCGAAGAACACCGGGATGCCGAAGACGAACCCGGCGACCCCCATCGCCAGCGGGGCCCGCTTCTCGCCGAACGACCGCAGCAGCGCGCCGGTGAGCACCTTCGCGCCGCCCGAGCGTTCCAGGATCGACCCGAGGATCGTGCCCAGCCCAATGATCGCGGTGATGTGCCCGAGAATGCCGCCGAAACCCTTCTCCAGCAGGGAGTCCGACGCCTTCTGGGCCGAGCCGACGATGGTGCCGACCGGCAGGCCCGCGGCCAGCGCGGTGAGCAGGCCGACGACGATCAGCGCGATGAAGGGTTCCAGCTTGAGCTTGATGATCAGCACCAGCAGGACGGCGATCGAGACGGCGGCGAGCGTGAGCAGCCCGCCCGTGGTGTGTTGCAGCCAGTGGATCATCGGGCTCTCCGGGGGTTGCGCAGGGAGTGTCCGGCGAGGGCGCCGGTGGGACGGCCGTCGTCGAGGGCGGCGACGCCGTTCACGAAGACGTGCGTGATGCCCGCGGCGGGTTGGCGCGGGTCGTCGAAGGTGGCGGTGTCGGCGACCGTCTCGGGGTCGAACAGCACCAGGTCCGCGGCGTACCCGGCGCGGACCAGCCCGCGGTCGGTCAGCCGCAGCCGCCGCGCGGCCCGCCCGGTGAGGTGGGCAACGCATTCGGCGAGGTCCAGCACGCCCAGTTCGCGGACGTACCGGGCGAGGTAACGCGGGAACGTGCCCCAGGCACGCGGGTGCGGCCGGGCGCCGACGAGCAGCCCGTCGCTGCCGCCGGTGTGCGTGCGGTGCCGCATGATGGCCTGGACGTTCTCCTCGTGCCCGACGTGCATCAGGCACGACGTCCCGAGCCGTTCGTCGAGCAGGGTGTCGAAGTACAGCTGCGCCGGAGCCGTGTTGGCGTTCGCTGCCGACGCGGCGACGCTGTGCCCGACCAGGTGGGCGTTGCGCTCGTGGCGGACGCCGTTGATTTCGATGGCGTCCCAGTCGATCGGGACGCCGTGCGCGCCGTCGGACCCGGTTTCCTCGATCTCGGCGCGGATCCGCTCGCGTTCGTCCACATCGGACAGCCGGGCGAGCGTCGCGTCGAGGCCGCCTTCGGTCGCCCAGCTCGGCAGCAGCGCCGAGAGGTAGGTCGCGCCCGGCAGGTACGGGTAGGTGTCGAGGCTGATGTCGCAGCCGTCGTCGAGGGCGTCGTCGAGCAGCTTCAGCAGGTCGGGGGCCTTGCCCTTGTTGACCGAGAAGTTCATCGTCGCGTGCGCGAGGTGCAGGGGACAGCCGGACTGCCTGCTCACCTCGATCATCTCGGCGAAGGCGTCGAGGGCGCCCTTGCCGTAGCTGCGGTGGTGCGGGCTGTAGAACCCGCCCAGCTCGCCGACCACCCGGCACAGCTCGACCAGCTCGCTGGTGCCGGCGTACATCCCCGGTGTGTAGGTCAGGCCCGACGACATCCCCATCGCGCCCTCGCGCAGGCCGGTGGCGACGAGTTCCTTCATCCGGGTCAGCTCGGCGTCGGTGGCCGGGCGGTCGTCCCAGCCGACGGCGAGCATCCGGACCGTGCCCTGCGGCACGAGGTAGGCGGCGTTGACGGCGATGCCCTCGTCGAGGCGGTCGAGGTACTCGCCGACCGAGCGCCAGTTCCAGGCGAACCCCGGCGGGTCGTCGTTCCAGCCCGCCAGCTGCTGCCGCAGCGCTGCCAGCACGGCGTCGTCGACCGGCGCGTACGACAGCCCGTCCTGGCCGAGGACCTCGGTGGTGACGCCCTGCGTGATCTTCGCCGGGTGGTCCGGGTTGGCCAGCAGCTGCAGGTCGGAGTGCGAGTGCATGTCGATGAACCCGGGCGCGAGCACCAGGCCATCGGCGTCGATCGTCCGCCGTCCGGTGAGCGAGCCCGGATCGGCGACTTCCGCGATCGTCGCGCCGGTGATGCCGACGTCGTGCCGGGTGAGCGCGTCGCCGGTGCCGTCGGCGACCAGCGCGCCGCGGACCACGACGTCCATCAGAACCACGTCCGGACGTAGTCGACGACGGTCTCGCCGTCGGCCGCGGTCACCGGCAGCAGCGGCCACTTGTCGAACACCGTGCAGGGATGCGACAGCCCGAGCCCGATCCAGTCGCCGACCTCGACCGGCGATCCCGGCGGCAGCGTGAGGAACGCGTGCTGGTCGTTCATCTTCGCGACGACGTGACCGTCGAGCGGTTCGGCGGGCCCGCCCGGGGTACGGCGCAGCTGCGGCTCGGGCATGCCCTCGTCGAACGACGCGTCGCGCTTGCCCAGCGTCAGCAGCGCGAGCGTGTCCGACGGCTTCGACGTCACCTGCGCCCACGCCCGCAGCGCCGGCCGGAACGCGTCGACGCCGTCGATGCGCGGATGGTCGCCGAGCGGGGAGATCTCGCGGTAGAAGCCGTCGTCGTGGGTGAGGTAGGCGCCGCTGCGCAGCACTGGGAGCACGTCGAGGCCGTCCGGCCACGGCTTGGTGAGTTCGTTCGCGACCTGGTCGAAGTAGGCACTGCCGCCCGCGGTGACGATGATCTGCCCGTCGAGGAGCCCCTTGTCCGCGAACGAGATCGCGAGGTCACGCAGACCGTCCACATAGGAGCTGATCTTGGCGAGTGCGGCTGCGTCGGTGTCGTGCGACAGCGCGCCTTCGTACCCGCCGGTGCCGCGCAGCCGCAGCGCCGGGCTGGCCTGGACCGCCTCGGCGATCGCCAGCGCGGCCGCGGTGTCGCGGACGCCGGTGCGGCCGCCGTCGGCACCCAGCTCGACCAGGACGTCCACCGGGCGCGGTGCGCCGGCCAGTGCCTCGGTCATCAGCTCGACGCCGCGGACGGAGTCCACCCAGCAGAAGAACTCGAACTGCGGGTCGTCCGCCAGTTCGCGGGCCAGCCAGTGCAGGCCCGCCGGGTCGAGGAACTGGTTGGCCAGCAGGATCCGGGAGACGCCGAACGCGCGGTAGATCCGGAGGTGACCGGCGTTCGCGCAGGTGATGCCCCACGCGCCGTGCTCGATCTGGCGCGCGAACAGCTGCGGCGCCATGGTCGTCTTGCCGTGCGGGGCGAGCACGACCCCGCGTGCGGCGCACCAGGCGGCCATCGTCCGCAGGTTGTGCTCCAGTGCTTCGTCGTCGAGGACGACGAACGGCCCGAAGAACCCGTCGGTGAACAGGTTGAGCCGCCGGTCCGCGGCCTCGTCCAGGGTGAGCCCGGTCAGGGCGGGGGCGGCCGAGCGGAAGCGCCAGTCGATCCGCTCCCGGCGGAGGGCTTCGAGCGCGGCGGGGTCCAGCAGGCAAGGGTTCATCGGCGGCGACCTCTGCGGCGTGTTGAGGTTGCGTATGTTGCAACGGCGGTTGCGCATGTTGCGCGCCCTAGGTGTAGCATCCGGGTCGTCACAGGTCAACGGGGTGAAGGGCAGGGAGACGGAAAGTGACGAGCGGGCCCGAGGTGCTGTGCGTGGGCGAGTCGATGGCACTGTTCGTGCCCGCCGAGCCCGGCCCGCCGGACGAAGTGCGGCAGTGGGTGCGGACGATCGGCGGCGCCGAATCGAACGTGGCCTGCAACCTGGCCGCGCTCGGCGTGCCGAGCGGCTGGGTGAGCGCGGTCGGCGACGACCCGTTCGGCCGGGCGATGCTGCGCCACGTCGCCGCGGCCGGGGTCGACGTCAGCGCGTGCCACGTCGACCCGGAGCGGCCGACCGGGCTCTACATCAAGGAAAGCGGCGCCGGCGGCAGCCCGGTGCGCTACTACCGGACCGGCTCGGCGGCGTCCGGCATGGGCCCGTCGCTGCTGGACCGGCTCGATCTCGGCGGCGTCCGCGTGCTGCACCTGTCCGGGATCACCCCGGCGCTGTCGGACAGCTGCCTGGCGCTGGTGCGCGCCCTGCTGGAGCAGCCACGCGGCGACCGGCTGATCTCCTTCGACGTCAACCTGCGCCCGGCACTCTGGACCGGCCGTGACCCCCGGCTGCTCGCGGAGCTGGCCGCGCAGTGCGACATCGTGCTGACCGGCGACGACGAGGCACGGCGGGTGTGGGGGACCGGCGACCCCGCGGAGCTGCGGGCGTTGCTGCCGCAGCCGCGCACGCTCGTCGTCAAGCACGGCGAACGCGGCGCGACCCTCGTCGAGGGGGAACCGCTGTTCGCCCCGGCGCTCGACGTCGACGTCGTCGAGCCGGTCGGCGCCGGCGACGCGTTCGCCGCCGGGTTCCTCGCCGCGACACTGCGTGGCGCGCCGCCGCTGGAACGGCTGCGGCAGGGCCACCTCCAGGCGGCCGTCGCCCTGCTCACCCACGACGACGTCGGGGTGCCGCTGCCGCGTCCGGTCGTCGATACCCTGCTGCACGCGGACCCGGACGAGTGGCGTTCGGTGCGGCTGACCGGAGAGGGCCTGGTGCGCACGTGAGTCAAAGCCTGGATCGGGCACTGACGCTGCTGAACTCGATTGCCCGTGACGCCAAGACCCTCGACGACCTCGCCGCGGAGATCGGCGTGCACAAGTCGACGGTGCTGCGGCTGCTGCGCACCCTCGAACAGCACCATTTCGTCCGCCGGGAAGGCGCCCGGTACTACCGGCTCGGCAGCGCGCTGTTCGACCTCGCCAACCAGGCGCTCGACTCCCTGGACGTCCGGCGCAGCGCCCAGCCCGCGCTCGCGGCCCTCAACGCGCGCACGGGCCACACCGTGCACCTGGCCAGCTACGAAGACGGCGAAGTCGTCTACATCGACAAGTACGAGGGACGCCACTCGGTCCGGATGTACTCCCGCATCGGCAAGCGCGCGCCCCTGCACTGCACGGCGGTGGGGAAGGTGCTGGTCGCCGCGATGCCGCCGGCACGCCGCGAGGAGATCGCGCGGTCGATCGAGTACCCCGTGCTGACGCCGAACACGATCACGACCCCGGCCGCGTACCTGGCGGAGCTGGACCGCGTGGCGCAGCAGGGATACGCCGTCGACAACGCCGAGCACGAGGACTTCATCCACTGCATCGCGGCACCGGTCCGCGGCGCGGGCGGCGAGGTGCTGGCCGCCGCGTCGATGTCGGTGCCGAAGGTGCTGCTCGACTACGACGGCCTGCTGGCGCTGGTGCCCGAGCTGCGGGCGGCCACGAAGGAAGCTTCCGTCCACAGTGGATGGACGGAGAACGGAAAGGGGCACTGATGAGCAAGACGGCAGTTTCCACCGAGAACGCGCCGAAGCCGCCGGCGAAGTTCTCGCAGGCCGTCCGCAAGGGGAACCTGCTGCAGGTCGCCGGCCAGGTCGCGTTCGACCCGGCGACCGGCGCGATCGTCGGCGACGACGTCGCGGGCCAGACCCGGCAGACGTTCAAGAACATCGAGGCCGTGCTGGCCGAGGCGGGCGCGAGCCTCGCCGACGCGATCATGGTCCGCGTGTACCTGACCGACACGGCGCACTTCGCGCCGTTCAACGAGGTCTACGACGAACTGATCGGCGAGGCCCCGCACCCGGCCCGCACGACGGTGTACGTCGGCCTGCCGGGCGAGCTGCTCGTCGAGATCGACGTCCTCTGCGTGC
Organism: Amycolatopsis melonis; assembly: GCF_040064235.1. NCBI lineage: Bacteria > Bacillati > Actinomycetota > Actinomycetes > Pseudonocardiales > Pseudonocardiaceae > Amycolatopsis > Amycolatopsis melonis. Next base: position 26,328 of record NZ_JBDZYD010000018.1, on the reverse strand, counting down.
TGGACTGACCCCGGTGCCGGCGGTCAGCCCAGGACGCTCGTGTAGCCGTTCAGGGCTGGCTGCCCGCCGAGGTGGGCGTAGAGAACGGTGGCGTCGCGCGGGATCTCGCCGGTCCCGACCAGGTCCATCAGGCCCGCCATCGACTTGCCTTCGTACACCGGGTCGGTGATCATCCCCTCCAGCCGGGCGCACGTCTCGATGGCCGCCACCGTGGCCTTGTCGGGAATACCGTAGATCCCGGCGTGGTAGCGGTCGTCCAGCTCGACTTCGGGGATCTGCCCGGCGCCGATCAGCTCGGCGGTGTTGCGCGCGATGCGCGTGACCTGCTCGCGGGTCTCGTCCGGCTTCGCCGAGGCGTCGATCCCGAGGATGCGCCGCGGCTTGCCCAGTGCCGTGCCCGCGACCATCCCGCCCTGGGTGCTGCCGGTGACCGAGCAGACGACGACGGTGTCGAAGAAGACGCCGAGCTGCTGCTCCTGCTGTTCCAGCTCGACGATCCAGTTCGCGAACCCGAGCCCGCCGAGCCGGTGGTCGGACGCGCCTGCCGGGATGGCGTACGGCTTGCCGCCCTCGGCCTCGATCTCGGCAACGGCGTCCTCCCACGCCTGCTTGAAGCCGATGCCGAACCCGGCCTGGACGAGCCGGACGTCCGCGCCGAGAATGCGCGAGAGCTGGATGTTGCCGACCTTGTCGTAGAGCGGATCGTGCCAGTCCACCCAGCTTTCCTGCACGAGCACGGCCTTCAGCCCGGCCCGCGCGGCGGCGGCCGCGACCTGCCGGGTGTGGTTGGACTGGACGCCGCCGATCGAGACGAGCGTGTCGGCGCCCTGGGCGAGCGCGTCCGCGACGAGGTATTCGAGCTTGCGGGTCTTGTTCCCGCCGTAGGCGAGCCCGGAGTTGACGTCTTCGCGCTTGGCCCAGACCTGCGCGCCGCCGAGGTGTGCGGTCAGCCGCTCCAGCGGATGCACCGGCGACGGGCCGAACAGCAGCGGATAGCGAGGGAAGTCGGCGAGGGTCATCGGTCCTCCAGGAGGTCGGTCCAGATGGTGGCGATCACGGAGACGGCGGTCTCGGTGTCGTGGGCTTCGAGGGCGTCGATGAGCCGGGTGTGGCGTTCGACCGAGTTCCAGGCCAGCGCGGAGCTGAACCGGGCGTGCTCCAGCCGCCGCAGCAGCGGGGTGTACCGGTCGAGCGTCGCGGCGACGGCGGCGTTGCCGGCGAGGCGCACGGGGACGTTGTGCAGTTCGTCGTCGGCTTTCACGGCGGCGGCGATGTCCCGCGCCTCGATGGCGGCGGCGAAGCGGTCGTTGGCCGCCCTCATGGCGGCGATGTCCGCGGGACGGCACTTCTTCGACGCCTGCCGGACCGCGAACTCGTGCAGCACCCGGACGATCTCCCTTGCGTCGAGCACGTCGGGGGACATGACGTCGGAGACCCGGGTGTAGCTCTGCGGCTTGGACTCGACCAGGCCGTCGTCGGCGAGACGGCGGAGGGCTTCGCGGACGGGCGCCTTGGAGAGGCCGAGCTGGTCGGCGAGATCACCGTCACGCAGGGGAGCGCCGGGCGGCAGCGTGCCGTCGACGATCGCCTGGCGGATGCGGTCGTACGCCTCGTCACGCAGGAGCGGGCGGGTGACCTTGGAGAGACTCACATCTAACATGTTAGATGTCGGATGACAGATTGCGCTAGTCGCTTCAATGGCCCATTCGCGACGCCCCTCGACCTTGGCCGCCGCCTTCCCCGCGCAGCCCTCCCCAAAGTCGTGAACGGCCGTGAAGTCCCTCAATGGGGTATTCACGGCCGTTCAGCAGCCCGGAGCCCGCGGCCCGAGGTTCTGAAAGTCAGTAAACCGGCCCGGTGTACTTCTCCCCAGGTCCCTGACCAGGCGGATCGGGCACGACGGAAGCCTCACGGAACGCCTTCTGCAGCGACTGCAGGCCGTCCCGCAACGGCCCGGCGTGCAGGCCGAGGTACTCGGCCGAAGCCGTCACGAGCCCGGCCAGTGCGGTGATCAGCCGGCGGGCCTCGTCGAGGTCGCGGTGCGGGGAGGTGGCCGGGTCGGCGTCGGCGAGGCCGAGCCGTTCGGCGCCTGCCGACAGCAGCATCACGGCCGCGCGGCTGATCACCTCCACGCTCGGGATGTCCTCGAGCTGCCGGGAGGAATACGGGGGCTGTTCGGAGGGTTGTTCTGACACGTCTGGTACCCTTCCACGAGCGACCAGCCCCCGAGCGATCGGGGGCGGCAAGTGGAGCCCCGCTCCCACCCGCGTCACCGTACAGGTGGCCGGGTCCGGTCTCGCCCGGGCGTGCAGCCCAGGGTGAAGAAGTGTCCTCCGGGACACGATCGGAAACAGAGTGGGCCCCGCACCGACAGGTGACCGGGGCCTTCGCTATGTGGGCACCAGGTCGAAACGAGAACAGGAAACATTCCTCGGACCAAGGAGGCCCCATCAGCTCCGAGACACGCATCAACGACCGAATCCGGGTGCCGGAGGTCCGCCTCGTCGGGCCCGCCGGCGAGCAGGTCGGCATCGTCCGGATCGAGGATGCGCTGCGCCTGGCGCAGGAGAACGACCTCGACCTCGTCGAGGTCGCGCCGCAGGCCCGCCCGCCGGTCTGCAAGCTCATGGACTTCGGCAAGTACAAGTACGAGAGCGCGCAGAAGGCCCGCGAGTCGCGGCGCAACCAGCAGCTGACCGTCATCAAGGAACAGAAGCTGCGCCCGAAGATCGACCAGCACGACTACGAGACCAAGAAGGGTCACGTGTCGCGGTTCCTGGCGGCGGGCAACAAGGTCAAGGTCACGATCATGTTCCGTGGTCGCGAGCAGTCCCGGCCGGAGCTCGGCTTCCGGCTGCTGCAGAAGCTCGCCGACGACGTGACCGAGCTGGGCTTCGTGGAGTCGTCGCCCAAGCAGGACGGTCGCAACATGATCATGGTGCTGGCCCCGCACAAGAACGTGAAGCCGAAGGCCAAGGCCGAGCCGGCCCCCGAGGCGTAAGCGCCGACCAGCACGAGTCAGCGGCGCACCCGCACTCCGGTGTGCCGCCCCACGAAAGAGGACGAAAATCCGAAGATTTAGACCCCCACCCCGCCGGCCTCACGCCCCCCCCCCCCCCCGCCCGCGCCCCCGCGCCGCGGGGGCGCCCCGCCGCACGAAAGAGGACGAAATGCCGAAGATGAAGACCCACACCGGGACGTCCAAGCGGATCCGGGTCACGGGCTCGGGCAAGCTGCGCCGCCAGATGACCAAACGGCGCCACCGCATGGAGAGCAAGTCCAACCGCGTGGCCCGTCGCCTCGAGGGCACCGCCGAGGTGTCGAAGGCCGAGGTCGGCCGCGTCAAGCGCCTGCTCGCCCGCTGATCCCGCAGAACTTGCTGTAATCACCCGGGGCGTTCCCCCTCGCCCCCCGAAATCGACAGGATGGACCCGTGGCACGCGTCAAGCGGGCGGTCAACGCCCAGAAGAAGCGTCGCGCAACTCTCGAACTGGCCAGCGGCTACCGCGGCCAGCGTTCGCGGCTGTACCGCAAGGCCAAGGAGCAGACGCTTCACTCGCTGAACTACGCCTACCGGGACCGCCGCGCCCGCAAGGGTGACTTCCGCCAGCTGTGGATCACCCGCATCAACGCGGCCGCCCGTGCCAACGGGGTGACCTACAACCGGTTCATCCAGGGCATCAAGGCCGCGGGTGTCGAGGTCGACCGCAAGATCCTCGCGGACCTGGCCGTCAACGACGCCGCCGCCTTCACCGCGCTGGCCGAGCTCGCCAAGGCCAACGTGAACACCGAAAAGAAGTCGGCCTGACCGGCAGCTTCCCGCGACCCGGGGCGGATCCGTTCACCGAGCGGACCCCCCGGGTCGTTGCTGCGCGCAAGCTGACGCGGCGCGCGGAACGGGACAAGACCGGCCGCTTCCTGGCCGAAGGCGCCAACGCCGTCGAGGCCGCGCTGGCCGGCGGCACGGTGCACGAGCTGTTCGTCACCGAACGCGCGGCGGCACAGCACGCGGACCTGGTGGACGCGGCCCGCGCGGCCGGCGTCACGGTCTCGCCGATCACCGACCGCGCCGCCGCCGGGCTGTCCGAGACCGTGACGCCCCAGGGCATCGTGGCCGTCTGCGCGCTGCTGGACCGTCCGCTCGACGAGGCCGTCACGCCCCGCGCCCGGCTCGTCGTGGTGCTGGTGGACGTCGCCGACCCCGGCAACGCGGGCACCGTGATCCGCGTCGCCGACGCCGCGGGCGCCGACGCGGTGGTCCTGGCGGGCGACACCGTCGACCCGCACAACGGCAAGTGCGTCCGCGCCGCCGCCGGCAGCCTGTTCCACCTGCCGATCGCGCGGGTGCGGGACGTCCCGGCCGCGCTGGCCGCGTGTTCGGCCGCGGGCCTGCGCACGTTCGCCGCCCACGGCTACGCCGACGCCGAACTCGATCGGGTGGATCTCGCCGCGCCGACCGCCTGGGTCTTCGGCAACGAGGCCCACGGCCTGCCGGCCGAGGTTCTCGACCGGACCGACCTCGCCGTCCGGATCCCCTTGTACGGCAAGGCCGAGAGCCTGAACCTCGCCACCGCCGCGGCCGTCTGCGTCTACACGAGCGCGCTGGCGGCACACCGCTGACCTGCGAGTAGGCTGCCCCCGGTATCCACTGTGGCCGATATTTGGGGGAGTTCCATGGGCAGGCTGGCTCGTTCGTTCGCGCTGTTCTCCGCTTCGTTCAAGGTGCTGCGCGCCCACAAGGGCCTGGCGTGGTTCCCGGTGCTCGCCGGGGTCGCCGGACTGCTGGTCGCCGCGGTCTTCCTGACCCCCGCGTTCTTCACCGTCCACCTCGATGCCGACGCCTTCCGGCCCACCGCGGGCACGTACGTGCTGCTCGCGGCGTTCTACCTCGTCTCGGCGTTCGTCACCATCTTCTTCAACGCCGCCCTGATCTCCCAGGCGGATGTCGCGCTGCGCGGCGACGGCGGCCTGCCGGGCGTCGGGGCAGGCATCACCGCGGCCGGCCGCCGCTGGCCCGCCCTGCTCGGCTGGGCAGGCGTGACCGCGACGGTCAGCGTGGTGCTGCGCACGATCGAAGAGCGGCTCGGCTTCCTCGGCAGCATCGTCAGCAGCCTGGTCGGCCTGGCCTGGCGGCTCACGACGTTCCTCGTGCTGCCGGTCGTCATGCTCGAAGGCGCCGGGGTGAAGGGCGGCGTCAAGCGGTCGGTCGAGCTGTTCCGCCGCACCTGGGGCGAGAACGTCACCGGCACCGCGGGCATCGGCCTGGTCGGCTTCCTGCTGACCTTCGCGGGTTACCTCGTGCTCCTCGGCGCCGGCTTCCTGCTCGGCGGCACGGCCACCGTGTTCGTCTGCGTCGGGCTGGCGATCGTCTGGACGCTGCTGATCGCGGTCTTCACCACGACGCTGACGGGCATCTACCAGACGGCGCTGTACCGCTACGCCGCCGACGGCGTGGTGCCCGGCGAGTTCGCGTCGGTCGACTTCTCCGGCGCGTTCCGCGCGCGCTGACCGGGCGTCCGCGCGGCCCCGAGGGCGAGCGGGGGCGCGCGGACCCGATCCCATAGACTTTTCCCGCCTTTGACCTCTCGCGCGCCGCGTGTCCGGCGGAGCGCGAACGACCAGTCCCAGCGGACACCGAGGAGTTATGTCCGGAGCCACGGAGAAGGAAGCCCAGGGCGCGGTACTCGCCCCCGAGACGCTGCAGGAGGCCGTCAAGGCTGCCGAAGCGGCGTTTGCCGCCGCGACCGGGCTCGAAGCGCTGGCCGAGGTCAAGCCCGCACACCTCGGCGACCACTCGCCGCTGCTGCTGGCCCGCCGCGAGATCGGCGCACTGCCCAAGCAGGAGAAGGCCGAGGCGGGCAAGCGCGTCAACGAGGCCCGCCAGGCCATCCAGTCGGCCTTCGACGCCCGCCGCGCCCAGCTCCAGGTGGAGCGCGACGAGCGGGTGCTGCGCGAAGAGGCCGTCGACGTCACCCTCCCGTGGGACCGCGTCCCGCGCGGTGCCCGGCACCCGATCAGCACCATCTCCGAACGCGTCGCGGACGCCTTCGTCGCGATGGGCTACGAGATCGCCGAGGGCCCGGAGCTGGAAGCGGAGTGGTTCAACTTCGACGCGCTGAACTTCGGCAAGGACCACCCGGCGCGCCAGCTGCAGGACACGTTCTACGTCGGCGAAGAGGACTCCGGCCTGGTGCTGCGCACGCACACCTCGCCGGTGCAGGCCCGCACGCTGCTGCACCGCGACCTGCCGGTGTACGTCGTCTGCCCGGGCCGGACGTACCGCACCGACGAGCTCGACTCGACCCACACGCCGGTGTTCACCCAGGTCGAGGGCCTCGCGGTGGACAAGGGCATCACCATGGCGCACCTGAAGGGCACGCTGGACGCCTTCGCCCGCGCGATGTTCGGCGAGCGCTCCAAGACGCGGCTGCGCCCGCACTTCTTCCCCTTCACCGAGCCGTCCGCCGAGGTGGACGTCTGGTTCGAGGAGAAGAAGGGCGGCCCCGGCTGGGTCGAGTGGGGTGGCTGCGGCATGGTCAACCCGAACGTGCTGCGCGCCTGCGGCGTCGACCCCGACGTGTACTCGGGCTTCGCCTTCGGCATGGGCATCGAGCGCACCCTGCAGTTCCGCAACGGGATCCCGGACATGCGCGACATGGTGGAAGGCGACGTCCGCTTCACCCTTCCCTTCGGAACGGAGGCGTAGTGCGAGTCCCCGTCAGCTGGCTGACCGAACACCTCGAAATCGGCGAGGAGGTCACCCCGCAGGACCTGGCCGACGCCTTCGTGCGGATCGGGATCGAGGTCGACGACCTCAGCGCGCTCGGCCCGGTGACCGGCCCGCTGGTCGTCGGCCGGGTGGCCGAGATCGAGGAGCTCACCGAGTTCAAGAAGCCGATCCGGTTCTGCCGCGTCGACGTCGGTGAAGAGGCCGAGGAAGAGCCTGTCGTCGAGGACGACGAAGAGGAAGACGACGACGAGGCGGGCGCCCTCGAGGACGAGGGCCCGCACGGCATCCGCACCCGCGGCATCGTCTGCGGCGCGCGCAACTTCGCCGAGGGCGACCTCGTCGTGGTCGCGCTGCCCGGCGCGGTCCTGCCCGGCGGCTTCACGATCGCGTCCCGCAAGACCTACGGCCGCGTCAGCGACGGCATGATCTGCTCGGCGCGCGAGCTGGGCCTCGGCGACGACCACACGGGCATCCTCGTGCTGCCGCCGGGCACCGCGAGCCCTGGCGACGACGCGCGGGAGCTGCTCGGCCTCGACGACACGGTGATCGAGCTGGCCCCGACCCCGGACCGCGGCTACGCGCTGTCCATCCGCGGTCTCGCGCGCGAGCTGTCGAACGCGCTGGACGTCCCGTTCGGCGACCCGGCGCTGCTGGAGGTCCCGGAAGCCGAGGGCGACGCCTGGCCGGTCCACGTCGAGGACCCGGAGGGCTGCCCGCGGTTCGTGCTGCGCCGGGTCACCGGCCTGGACGCGACCGCGCCGACCCCGTGGTGGATGCGGCGGCGGCTGATGCTGGCCGGAATCCGGTCGATCTCGCTGGCCGTCGACGTCACCAACTACGTGATGCTCGAGCTCGGGCACCCGCTGCACGCGTTCGCCACCAAGGCCATCCAGGGCGATCTGGTGGTGCGCCGGGCGAAGCCGGGCGAGAAGCTGACCACTTTGGACGATGTCGAGCGCACGCTCGACCCGGACGACATCGTCATCGCCGACGACAGCGGCGTCATCTCGCTGGCAGGCACGATGGGTGGCGCCAGCACGGAGATCACGCCGGAGAGCACCGACGTCCTGCTGGAGGCGGCGCACTGGAACCCGGCGGCGATCAGCCGCACGGCGCGGCGCCACAAGCTGTTCTCCGAGGCCGCCAAGCGGTTCGAGCGGTTCACCGACCCGCAGCTGTGCGCGGCCGCGGTCGAGCTGGCCGCCCGGCTGCTGCGCCAGTACGGCGACGCGGCGATCCAGCCGGGCCGCACGGACGAGGGCACGGTCGAGCCGAACCCGGCGGTCGTGATGCCGATCAACCTGCCGGACCGCGTGGCGGGCGTGAACTACCAGCGCGGCGTGACGGTCCGCCGGCTCACCCAGATCGGCTGCAAGGTGTCGGTCGGCACGGGCGACGACGGAACGGGCCTGGTGACGGCGATCCCGCCGAGCTGGCGCGGCGACCTCCGCCAGCCTGCCGACCTCGTCGAAGAGGTGCTGCGGCTGGAGGGCTACGACAGCATCCCGTCGACGCTGCCTGCGGCCCCGGCGGGCCGTGGCCTGACGGACAAGCAGCGCCGCAGCCGCAACGTGGCGAGGGCCCTGGCCGAGGCGGGCTACGTCGAGGTGCGGCCGTTCCCGTTCGTCGGCGACGCGGTCTGGGACGCTTTCGGCCTGCCGGAGGACGACGTCCGCCGCAACGCGGTCGTGGTCCGCAACCCGCTGGAGGCCGACCGCAACCGCATGGCGACGACGCTGTTGCCGGGCCTGCTGGACACGCTGCAGCGCAACGTGTCCCGCGGCATGAAGGATCTGTCGCTGTACCACATCGGCCAGGTGGTGCTCCCGGCCCCGAACCCGCTGAAGGTCCCGGACCTGGGCGTCGACCGCCGCCCGACGGACGAGGAGCTGGCCCTGCTGGAGGCGGCGGTGCCGCAGCAGCCGCTGCACGTGGCCGTGGTGCTGGCGGGCCATCGCCGCCGCCCCGGCTGGTGGGGCGAGGGCGAGCAGGCGAACTGGGCGGACGCGGTCCAGGCCGCCCGCACGGTCGCCGAGGCCGCGGGCGTCGAGCTGACGGTCCAGGCGGCGGACCTGCCGCCCTGGCACCCGGGCCGCTGCGCCCAGCTCCGGGTCGGCGACTGGCCGGTCGGGCACGCGGGCGAGCTGCACCCCAAGGTGGTCGAGGACCTCGGCCTGCCCCCGCGCACGGTGGCGATGGAGCTGGACCTGGACGCGATCCCGCTGCCGGATTCCCGCCCGGCCCCGAGCGTGTCGGGCTACCCCCCGGTACTGCTCGACGTGGCCCTGGTGGCGGCGGCGGAAGTACCGTCGGCAGACCTGGCCGCGGTACTGCGCGAGGGCGCGGGCGAGCTGCTCGAGGACATCACGCTGTTCGACGTGTACGCGGGCGAGCAGGTGGGCGAGGGCAAGCGATCGCTGGCATACAAGCTGAGGTTCCGCGCCCCGGACCGCACCCTGACGGTCGACGAGGCGACAAAGGCCCGCGACGCAGCAGTGGCGGCAGCAGGCGAGCGTTTCAACGCAACCCTGCGCGCCTGACGCACAAGGCGGAGTGAGGAGGGGCCGGGCCACCGGCCCCTCCACACCACCCCCACGCGCCCGCCCTCTACCCACGCGTGTCGTCCCTCCAATCACGCGTGTCGACCCTCCTCAACACCCCATCCATCCCTCCACCGACGCGCCCCACCTCTCCACCGACGCGCCCCGCCTCTCCGCCGAAGCGCCCCAGCCCTCCAGCCACGCGTGCCGTCCGTCCAGGTGCAGGTGTCGTCTCTCCAATCACGCGTGTCGACCCTCCAGCCACACGTGTCGTCCCTCCAGTCACGTGACCCGACCGTCCCGGCGGGTGTGTCGTCTCTCCAATCACGCGTGTCGACCCTCCAGTCACGCGGCCCGGCCGCCCAGCTCGCAAGCCATTCCTCCGGCCACGTCCGTCCGCACCCATCTCTCAGCCGATGTGCTTGAGCGCCTCCCTCCGGGACAACCCGGACAACCCGGGGTGCTCGTCCACAAAGGACCGCACCCAGTCCGGCGCCGTCTTCGCGTAGTCCCGCAACGCCCAGCCGATTCCCTTGCGCAGGAAGAACTCCGGCTCGGCGATCGCCGGCTCGATCGCCCGGGTGAGCAGGTCCGGGTCCGTGTCCGCCCCGGCGCCGACCTGGCAGATGATCGCCGTCCGGCGTCGCCAGAGGTCGGTGTCCGATGCCCACTTCAGCATCGTCGGCGTCATCCGGGCGCGGTGGGCTCGCAGGATCGGCCCGATCCGGCGGATCGCCAGCTCGTCCACGTGGTCCCACCACGCCCCGGTGACGATCATTTCCTCGTACACCGGAACCAGCTCCGGATCCTGCCACGGCCGATATGCCCGATATCCGGAAAGATCGATCGCCGCATAGCGCTCTTCGCGGAATTCCGCCGTCCGCCACAAGTGCCGGACGGTCGCCACATATGTCACCCGATCGGGCAGTATGTGGTCGGCCAGTACCCGCTTGAGCAGCGCGCTCCGCCGGGGTTTCGGCACGCCGCGGAAGGGCATGGCCGACTTCATGTACGCCTGCATCGCGGGTGCTTTCGCCGGATCGGCCAGCTCGGCCAGCCCGGCCCGGATCGCCTCGACCAGTGACTCGTCCACGCTCATCCGTGCACTCCGGCGGTCCAGGACCCAACGAAAGGCGGATGGCGGAAGCCGCGTCGGTGAGCGAGATTGTGCAGGGTTGCCGGTAGTTTCGCTGGAATCCGGCGAAACTCTGTCGAACGTAGACGAAAAGGACGAACGTGAAACGAATCGTTGCCGCCGTCGCCGCCGCGGGGCTCGCGGCCGGGCTGATGGCCGCCGCGCCCGCTGCCTCGGCGGATTCCGGGGTCCGGTTCGATCCCGCGCCGATCGCCTGGGGGCCGTGCGCTTCCAACAGCCTGAAGGCCGCCGGTGCCGAGTGCGGTTTCCTCGAAGTGCCGATGGACTACTCCGCCCCGGGCGGGGCGAAGGTCTCCGTCGCGGTGTCGCGGATCAAGCACAAGACCGCGAAGTCCCAGGGCATCATGCTGGTCAACCCCGGTGGCCCCGGTGGCTCCGGCCTCGGCCTCTCGGTGCTCGGCAAGTACGTGCCCAACCACGCGGGTGACAACTACGACTGGATCGGCTTCGACCCGCGGGGCGTCGGCTCCAGCAAGCCCGCCATCAGCTGCGACGGCAACTACTTCAGCTACAACCGGCCGGCGTACGTGCCGTCCACGCCGCAGCTGGAGAAGACCTGGCTCGACCGCACGAAGGCCTACGCCGAGGCGTGCCGCAAGAACGGCGCGATCCTCGACCACCTGAAGACGACCGACGTCGCGCAGGACATGGACAGCCTGCGCAAGGCGCTGGGCGAGAAGCAGATCAACTACTACGGCTTCTCCTACGGCACCTACCTCGGCCAGGTGTACAGCACGCTGTACCCGAAGAACGTCCGCCGGATGGTGCTGGACGGCAACGTCGACCCGCGGAAGGTCTGGTACCAGGCCAACCTCGACCAGGACGTCGCGTTCGACAAGAACATCAAGATCTACTTCGACTGGCTGGCCAAGTACGACGACGTCTACCACCTGGGCAAGACCGGGGACGCCGTCGAGAGGCTGTGGTACGACACGCAGCGCAAGCTGACCAGGAACCCCGCGGGCGGGATCATCGGCGGCGACGAGTGGACCGACATCTTCCTGCAGGCCGGCTACTACGTCTTCGGCTGGGTCGACATGGCCGAGGCCTTCGACGGCTACGTGCACAAGGGTGACTGGCAGACGCTGAAGAAGCTCTACGACGACTCCAACCCGCCCGGCAACGACAACGGGTTCGCCGTCTACCTCGGCGTGCAGTGCACCGACGTGCAGTGGCCGACCAACTGGAACAAGTGGCGCGTCGACAACTGGCTGACCTACTTCCGGGCCCCGTTCGAGACCTGGGGCAACGCCTGGTTCAACGCGCCGTGCGTGTACTGGCCGGCAAAGGCGGGCAAGCCGGTGAACATCGACGGCAGCAAGGTCGCCGGTGCGCTGCTCATCAGCGAGGAGCTCGACGCCGCCACGCCGTACGCCGGCAGCCTCGAGGTGCGGAAGCGGTTCCCGAACTCGAGCCTGATCAGCGCGCCGGGCGGCACCACGCACGCCGGTTCGCTGTCCGGGGTGTCCTGTGTGGACGACAAGGTCGCCGACTACCTGGCCACCGGCGCGCTGCCGAAGCGTCAGCCCGGCAACCACTCCGACGTCCAGTGCAGCCCGGTGCCGCCGCCGGTGCCTGACGGTGCCGCCGCGCAGAAGTCGGACGCCTCCGCGAAGGTGGCCCAGGAGAAGCAGAGCACGCTGGCCCAGCTGCTGCACTTCTGAGCGGAAGTTCCACCCGGTGCCCCGGTCCGGCTCGCCCGGACCGGGGCACCGTCTTGTCCGCAGGTGTCTCATCGTCGCCTCCTCGTGACCCGGTGTGGTCGGGAAGAACGTTAGAGGAGGGGTCCGACAATTTCGGAGCGAAGCGGACCGTGAGCAGCGCGTGGCCGAAAATTGTCGGGGGTGCGCGCTAGCTTCCTGGCATGTCGATCATCGAAGAGCGCCGGACCGAGATCCGGGCACAGGAGAACACCTACCAGATCGTGGTCGCGACCAGGACGGACGTCGACCGCGCCGAACCCACCCCCCGGGTGATGATCACCCTGGAAGCCGGCGGCCCCGGCGGCGAACCGGTCGCCGAGGGCAGTCTCGACCTGGACGTCGCCGTGGCGGCCACGGTGGCCGACCTCGTGGCGGACGGGCTGCTGTCGGCGACAGGCGCCGGCCGGGCGCCGCGGCGAAGATCCGCGGGCCGTCCTGCCCAGCAGGGCCGCCCGTGGAGTGAGGAGATGGACGCGGAGCTGGAGCACCGCTGGATCGCGGGAGAGAGCGTCGCGCAGATCGCGGAGTACTTCGAGCGCACTCCCGGCGGTATCCGCGCCCGGCTGCCCCGCGTGGGCTGCGACCCGGAGAACCCGGGTTGCTACCTCCCCGTGCCGCCCAGCAGGCGCACGGACCTGGACGGAGCCGAGCCGAGCTGACCGGTGCGGTGGGCCGGTCCACAGTGGACCGGCCCACCACGCCGTCCCATCCCGCACCGAACGAAAGTTGTGCCGATGAGTTTCGACCTTGCCGTGTGGTACGAACCCGCGATCGTGACCGCGGAGGAAGCGGCTCGCAAGTACGAGAGAATCCTGGAGCGCGAACCGGGGACGGTGGTGGCGGACCCGAGGGCGGCCGGGTTCCACCGCGAACTGATCGCGCGATATCCCAACCTGTCCGACCTGACCGTGGACGAGATCGAAGACAGTCCGTGGGCCATGGACCCGTCCGTCGCCGTCGACGCGGTCATCATGACGATGAGCTGGTCCATGGCCGAGGCGGCCCTGCCGTACATCCGGGAACTGGCCGAGCGCCATGAACTGGTCTGCTACGACCCGCAGTCCGGCGCGGTGTACTCCCCGCCGAGCCTGCGTGGCGACTCGATGGTGGTGCTGTCGTCCGCCGAGGGATCGCGCGTCGAGAATCCCGACGCGGCGCAGATCGAGGCGGTGCTGGAGCGGCTGTCGCCGAAGAACTGGTTCGCCATCCTCGACCGGGACGACCACTACGTCCAGGTCGGCTTCGGCGAGCGCGCGGCGACCCGGTCCGGCTGGTTCGCGCTGGAACACCGCGAAGGACTGCCCGACCGGCATTTCCGCGTCGAGATCCCCGACCGGGCGCGGGTCGTCCGCGCGTTCAACGGCTTCGCCGCGGGCGACGGCACCTGGCAGCAGGGGTTCGACTGGCACCGGATGAAGTTCTGACCACCGAGCACGTTCAGGAAGGAGAAGGAAGTGCTGCGTTCCGGTTCAACCCCGGGCCGCCGCGGCCGCTCGGTCGGCGAGCGTCTTCAGGTGCGCCACCAGTTCCGGCGGCTCCTCGACGGTGAACGCGCATCCCATGCCGAGCAGCCGGAACGCGAGCCAGTCCAGGGTGTCCGCGTGACTGCGCCACCGGCACCGGCCGTCGCCGAGGTCGGTCAGCTCGCCGGCCACCGCGCCGAGCCGGGCCGCGATCTGCGCCGCCGGTTCGGCCAGGACGGCGACGGCCCGGTAGGTCGGCGCGAGGTCGTAGAGGCGGTCGAGCACGTAAGCGGCCAGGTCCTCGGCCGGCGGCCGGCGGGGAACCACCCGGCCGCCGGTCGCCTGGGCGTCGTGCACGCGGTCGGCGCGGAAGATCCGCCAGTCCGCACGATCGAGGTCGTAGGCGACGAGGTACCAGCGGCGGCCCGCGGCGACCAGCCGGAGCGGCTCGGCCCGGCGCCGGGTCTCGGCCCCGTCGTTCGCGCGGTAGCGGAAGCGGACTGTCTCGCGGTTGGCGATCGCGCCGGCGAACACCGTCAGCTGGGCGGGGTCGACGACGGGGCCGGTCGCGGGCACGGCGACGGTCGCCGTGCCGATGGTGCCCACCCGGCGGCGCAGCCGCGCGGGCAGCACCTGCTCCAGCTTGGCCAGCGCACGTACCGACGCTTCCTCGATCCCGGAGATCGACTGCCCCGTGGCCGTCCGCAGCCCCACGGCGATCGCGACGGCTTCTTCGTCGTCGAGCACGAGCGGCGGCATCGCGGTGCCGGCAACCAGCCGGTATCCGCCCGCGGAACCGCGGCTGGCCTCGACCGGATAGCCGAGCTCGCGCAGCCGGTCGATGTCACGCCGGATGGTGCGCGGGCTGACGCCGAGCCGGTCGGCCAGTTCGCTGCCCGGCCACTCCCGCGGTGTCTGGAGCAGCGAGAGCAGGCCGAGCAGCCGGGCCGGGGTGTCCGTCATCCGCCCAGCATCCCAGGCCGTGCCCGGCTGCCGGGTCGCGTGGCCCTGGCCTGTGGCAGCCCTTCGCGCGGCCGGGCGTTCCGAGCCGGCGGGCGCGCTCACCGGGCGACCCGGCCCCGGCTGCGTACTCGGAGGGCACGAGGTGGCGGCGACCACTTCCCGGTCATCTCGTTTGTTTAGACTTGCAAGGGCGTGCATAATCATGCGTATGACGGTGAACATCGCGGTGGCCGGAGCCAGCGGGTACGCGGGTGGTGAGCTGCTGCGCCTGCTCCTGACCCATCCCGAGGTCGAGATCGGCGCGCTCACGGCCGCCAGCAGCGCGGGCACGAAGCTCGGCGTCCACCAGCCCCACCTCGTCCCGCTCGCCGACCGGGTCCTCGCCGAGACGACGCCGGAGACCCTCGCCGGCCACGACGTCGTGTTCCTCGCGCTGCCCCACGGGCACTCGGCGGAGATCGCGGCGCAGCTCGGCCCGGACGTCCTGGTCGTCGACCTCGGCGCCGACCACCGGCTGGCCGACGCGGCCGACTGGCAGCGCTGGTACGGCGGCGACCACGCCGGCCAGTGGCCGTACGGCCTGCCCGAGCTGCCCGGAGCGCGCGAGAAGCTCGCCGGCACCAAGCGCATCGCCGTGCCCGGCTGCTTCCCGACCGGCGGATCGCTGGCGCTGGCGCCCGCGTTCGCCGCCGGGCTGATCGAGCCCGACGTCACCATCGTCGCGGTCACCGGCACCTCCGGCGCAGGCAAGAGCCTCAAGCCGAACCTGCTCGGCTCCGAGGTCATGGGCTCGGCGAGCGCGTACGGCGTCGGCGGCGCACACCGCCACACCCCCGAGTTCGTGCAGAACCTCTCGGCCGTCGCGGGGGAGAAGGTCACGGTGTCCTTCACCCCGGTGCTCGCGCCGATGCCCCGCGGCATCCTGACCACGGCGAGTGCCCCGCTGAAGGGTGACGTCGACGAGGCCGCCGTCCGCGCCGCCTACGAGAAGACCTACGACGCGGAGCCGTTCGTCCAGCTGCTGCCCGCGGGTGCCTGGCCGGCGACCGCGTCCACCCTCGGCTCCAACAACACCCAGCTGCAGGTCGCGGTGGACACCGGCGCGCGGCGCCTGGTCGTCGTCGCCGCGATCGACAACCTGACCAAGGGCACCGCGGGTGGTGCCGTCCAGTCGATGAACCTGGCACTCGGCCTCCCGGAAACCACCGGGCTTCCCACCGTAGGAGTGGCACCGTGACCGTCACCGGCCCCCAGGGCTTCCGCGCCGCCGGCGTCGCCGCCGGCATCAAGGCGTCCGGCGCGCTCGACCTGACGCTCGTCGTCAACGACGGCCCGCTCGACGTCGCGGCGGGCGTGTTCACCCGCAACGTCATCAAGGCCGCGCCGGTGCTGTGGTCGCAGGAGGTGCTCAAGCAGCAGCGGCTGAAGGCGGTGGTCCTCAACTCGGGCGGCGCCAACGCGGCGACCGGACCCGGCGGCTTCCAGGACACCCACGCCACCGCCGAAAAGGTCGCCGAGGTACTGCAGGTGGGCGCGATCGAGGTCGCCGTCTGCTCCACCGGCCTGATCGGCGAGCGGCTGCCGATGCCCGCGGTCCTGTCCGGAGTGGACGCCGCCTTCAAGGCGCTGGAAGCCAGTCCCGAGGCGAGCCTGAACGCCGCCAAGGGCGTGATGACCACCGACACCAAGCCGAAGCAGGCCTTCGCCGAGCACGACAACGGCTGGAGCGTCGGCGGCTTCGCCAAGGGCGCCGGCATGCTGGCGCCCAACCTCGCCACCATGCTCTCGGTGCTGACCACCGACGCGGTCGTGGACAAGGAAACCCTCGACCGCGCCCTGCGCGCGGCCACGCACGTGACCTTCGACCGGCTCGACGTCGACGGCGGCACGTCCACCAACGACACCGTCCTGGTCCTGGCCTCCGGCGCGAGCGGCGTCGAGCCGACCGAGGCCGAGCTGACCGAGCTGCTCACCGCGGTGAGCCACGACCTGGTGCTCCAGCTGCGCGCGGACTCCGAGGGCGCCACCAAGGACGTCGACGTCACGGTGCGGGGCGCGGAGTCCGAAGCCGACGCGATCGCGGTCGCCCGCACGATCGCCGAGGACAACCTGGTCAAGACGGCGCTGTTCGGCTCCGACCCGAACTGGGGCCGGATCGCCATGGCGCTGGGCCGGGTCCCGGCCCGCATCGACCCGGAGACGGTGTCGATCGCGATCAACGGCGTCACCCTGTTCGCGCAGGGCGTGCCCGCCGCCGACCGGTCCGAGGCCGACCTCACCGGGCGGGCCATCGAAATCGTCGTCGACCTCGGCGTCGGCACCAGCACGGCGACCATCTACACCACGGATCTTTCGCACGGTTACGTCGAAGAGAACAGCGCGTACTCCTCATGAACCAGGAGGCTCTGATTTCCGCGGACGAGAGGCTGGCGACGGCGGCCGAGAAGGCCGGTGTGCTCATCGAGGCGCTGCCCTGGCTGCAGCGCTTCCACGGCGCCACCGTGGTGGTGAAGTACGGCGGCAACGCCATGATCGACGACGAGCTGAAGGCGGCCTTCGCCGAGGACATGGTGTTCCTGCGGCTGGCAGGCCTGCGCCCGGTCGTCGTGCACGGCGGCGGCCCGCAGATCACCGCGATGCTCAACCGCCTCGGCGTCGAAGGCGAGTTCAAGGGCGGCCTGCGGGTCACCACGCCGGAAACGATGGACATCGTCCGGATGGTGCTCACCGGCCAGGTCAGCCGCGAGCTCGTCGGGCTGATCAACGCACACGGGCCGTACGCGGTCGGCATCTCCGGCGAGGACGCCCGGCTGTTCACCGCCGAGCGCAAACAGGCCACTGTGGACGGTGAGCAGGTCGACATCGGGCTCGTCGGCGAGGTCGCCGAGGTCAACCCGGACGCGGTGCTCGACATCGTCAACGCCGGGCGCATCCCGGTGGTGTCCACGGTCGCCCCGGACATCGACGGCGTGGTGCACAACGTCAACGCCGACACCGCCGCGGGCGCGCTCGCGGCCGCGCTGGGCGCGGAGAAGCTCGTCGTGCTCACCGACGTCGAAGGCCTGTACGCGAACTGGCCCGACCGGTCGTCGCTGATCGACCGCATCCGCGTCGACCGGCTCGAGACCATGCTGCCGGACCTGGCCAGCGGCATGATCCCGAAGATGGAGGCGTGCGTGCGCGCCATCCGCGGCGGCGTGCGCCGGGCGCACGTGATCGACGGCCGCCTCGCCCACTCGG
Source organism: Amycolatopsis melonis (assembly GCF_040064235.1). Taxonomy (NCBI): domain Bacteria; kingdom Bacillati; phylum Actinomycetota; class Actinomycetes; order Pseudonocardiales; family Pseudonocardiaceae; genus Amycolatopsis; species Amycolatopsis melonis. The sequence continues at coordinate 8,533 of NZ_JBDZYD010000018.1, read as the reverse complement.
TGCTGCTCGAGGTCTTCACCTCGCGGGGCATCGGCACCATGGTCTTCCCCGAAACGGAGCTCCCGTGACCGACCTCAAGTCCAATGTGGACGGCCAGCAGCACTGGCAGTCCGCCCTGATGGACAACTACGGCACGCCGAAGCTGACGCTCGTGCGTGGCGAAGGCGCGAAGGTGTGGGACGCCGACGGCCAGGAGTACGTCGACCTGGTCGGCGGCATCGCCGTCAACGCGCTCGGCCACGCCCACCCGGCGGTCGTCGAAGCCGTCACCACGCAGATCAGGCAGCTCGGCCACACCTCGAACCTGTACGTCAACCCGGTCGCCGTCGAGCTGGCCGAGGCCCTGCTCGACGTCGCGGGCCTCACCGGCCACGGCAAGGTGCTGTTCGTCAACTCCGGCGCCGAGGCCAACGAAGCCGCGCTGAAGATCAGCAGGCTGACCGGGCGCACCAAGGTCGTCGCGGCCGAAGGCGCGTTCCACGGCCGGACGATGGGCGCGCTGACGCTCACCGGCCAGCCCGCCAAGCGCGACGCCTTCAAGCCGCTGGTACCCGGGGTCGAACACGTCCCGTTCGGGGACGTCGCGGCGCTCAGGGCGGCCGTCGACACCGACACCGCGGCCGTCTTCCTGGAGCCGGTGCTCGGCGAGGCGGGCGTGATCCCGGCGCCGGACGGCTACCTGCAGGCCGCCCGCGAGATCACCAAGGCCACCGGCACGCTGCTGGTGCTCGACGAGGTGCAGACCGGTCTCGGCAGGCTCGGCACCTGGTTCGGCTACCAGCAGACCGGCATCGTCCCGGACGTGATCACCCTGGCCAAGGGCCTCGGCGGCGGGCTGCCGCTGGGCGCGGTGATCGGCGTCGGCGCGGCGGGCGAGCTGCTCAAGCCGGGCCAGCACGGCACCACCTTCGGCGGCAACCCGGTGTGCTGCGCGGCCGGCCTTGCCGTGCTGAAGACCATCGCCGCGGACGGTCTCCTCGACCACGTTTCCGCGCTGGGCAAGGACATCGCGGCCGGGATCGAGGCGCTGGGCCACCCGCTCGTCGCCGGCGTGCGCGGCAGCGGGCTGCTGCTCGGCATCGCCCTCAGGCAGCCGGTTTCGGCGGCGGTCGCCAAGGCCGCCCAGGACGCCGGCTACCTCGTCAACCCCGTCGCGCCGGACGCCGTCCGGCTCGCGCCCCCGCTCGTGCTCGACGGCGACCAGGCCGAGGGCTTCCTCGCCGCCCTCCCGGACGCGCTCGACTCCACCACGAAGGACTCCGACTGATGCTGCGCCACTTCCTCCGCGACGACGACGTCAGCCCCGCCGAGCAGGCGGCGATCCTCGACATCGCCGACCGGCTGAAGGCCGACCCGCTGGGCAACAAGATCCTCGCGGGCAAGTCCATCACGGCGATCTTCGAGAAGAACTCGACCCGCACCCGCTTCTCGTTCGAGGTCGGCATCAGCCAGCTCGGCGGGCACCCGGTGATCGTCGACGGCCGGTCGATGCAGCTCGGCCGTGAGGAGACCATCGAGGACACTTCGCGCGTGCTGTCGCGGTACGTCGACGGGATCGTGTGGCGCACCTTCGCGCAGAAGCGCATCGAGGCGATGGCCTCGGCCGCGTCGATCCCGGTGGTCAACGCCCTCACCGACGAGTTCCACCCGTGCCAGGTGCTCACCGACCTGATGACGATCCGCGAGCGCAAGGGCAAGCTCGCCGGGCTGACGCTGGTCTACCTCGGCGACGGCGCCAACAACATGGCGCACTCGCTGCTGCTCGGCGGTGTCACCGCCGGGATGCACGTCCGGGTCGTCTCGCCGGTCGGCTTCCAGCCGGACCAGGGCGTCATGCTGGACGCGAAGAAGCGCGCGAGCGAGACCGGCGGCAGCGTCGCCGTCCACACCGACCCGTATGCGGCCGTCGATGGCGCGGACGTGCTCGTCACCGACACGTGGACCTCGATGGGGCAGGAGAACGACGGTCTCGACCGGGTCGGCCCGTTCCGCCCCCTGCAAATCAACACCGAGCTGCTGAAGAAGGCGGCCGACGACGCGATCGTGCTGCACTGCCTGCCCGCCCACCGCGGCTGGGAGATCACCGACGAGGTGCTCGACGGCCCGGCCAGCGCGGTCTGGGACGAAGCGGAGAACCGCCTGCACGCCCAGAAAGCCCTGCTGGTCTGGCTGTTCGAGGAGAGCCGACGATGACCGGCAGCAGGGTGGGCAGGCAGGCCCGGATCACCGAACTGGTGTCCACCATGACCATCCGCAGCCAGACCGAGCTGGCCAAGCTGCTGGCCGCCGAGGGCATCGAGGTCACCCAGGCGACGCTGTCGCGCGACCTCGACGAGCTGGGCGCGGTCAAGCTGCGCGGTCCGGACTCGGGCGCGCCGGTCTACGTCATCCCCGAGGACGGCAGCCCGGTCCGCGGCGTGCAGGGCGGCACGTCCCGGCTCTCGCGGCTGCTGGCGGAGCTGATGGTCTCGGCCGATTCGTCCGGCAACCTGATGGTGCTGCGGACGCCGCCCGGTGCCGCGCAGTTCCTGGCCAGCGCGATCGACCGGGCGGCACTGGAAGAGGTCGTCGGCTCGATCGCGGGGGACGACACGGTCGCGGTGATCGCGCGCGAGCCGCTGACCGGCAAGCAGCTGGCCGAGCGCTTCGCCGCGCTGGCGCAGCGATCGGCGAACGAACCAGGAGACGAAGGACCACCATGACCGCACTGACCGGGTTCGCCAGGGAAGGTGCCGAGGACTTCGGCCACCTTCCGGTGGACGGCGGCCCGGTTCCCGGCACCGCGACCAGCGTCGAAACCACCCTGTGGGGGACCGCCGCGGAGCCCGCCGACCGCCGGTTCTTCCCGGCCGAGGGCGAGTTCCTCGCGCCGGACGAGGTCGTCGTCACCTTCGACCGCGGGGTGCCGGTGGCGATCGACGGCGAAACCGTCTCGGTCGCCGAAGCACGCGGGATGCTGAGCGCCCGCGGCGAGGCACAGGGCATCGGCCGGGATGACCCGGTCGTGGCGCCGGGCGCGCTTGCGCTGGTCACGGCCTACCGTGCGCTCGAGCGGGTCACGCCCGAGCGCCCCGGGCGGCAGGCCGGCCGCGGATGCGCCAGTCTGGTCGGCGCTGTGACCGGCGAAGTCCGCCTGGTCCTGTACGACGGCCGGGTGACGGTCGCCGGGCTGCGGCCAACCAACGAACACACCGAGGAGAAGCGAGAACAGTGAGCGGGAACGAGCAGCCGGTGCAGCTGTGGGGCGGCCGGTTCGCCAGCGGTCCGGCGGAGGCCATGGCCGCGCTGAGCGCGTCGACGCACTTCGACTGGCGCCTGGCGCCCTACGACATCGCCGGTTCCCGGGCGCACGCCCGCGTGCTGCACAAGGCGGGCCTGCTCACCGACGACGAGCTGACCGGCATGCTGGCCGCGCTCGACACGCTGGCCCAGGACGTCGCGTCGGGCGCGTTCACCCCGACGATCGCCGACGAGGACGTGCACACGGCCCTCGAACGCGGCCTGCTCGAGCGGGCGGGCACCGAGCTCGGCGGCAAGCTGCGGGCCGGCCGGTCGCGCAACGACCAGGTGGCGACGCTGTTCCGCATGTGGCTGCGCGACGCCGCCCGCCGGGTCGTCGCCGGCACGCTCGACGTCGTCGACGCCCTGGTGGCGCAGGCCAAGCGGCACCCGGACGCCATCCTGCCGGGGCGCACGCACCTGCAGCACGCCCAGCCCGTGCTCCTCGCGCACCACCTCATGGCCCACGGCCAGGCGCTCCTGCGTGACGTCTCGCGGCTGCAGGACTGGGACGCACGCACGGCCGAGTCCCCGTACGGCTCCGGCGCGCTCGCCGGCTCGTCGCTGGGGCTCGACCCCGAAGCCGTCGCCGAAGAGCTGGGCTTCGCGACCAGCGTCGAGAACTCCATCGACGGCACCGCTTCGCGTGACTTCGTCGCCGAGTTCGCCTTCGCCGTCGCGATGCTCGCGGTGAACCTGTCCCGGATCGCCGAAGAGGTGATCATCTGGAACACCGCTGAGTTCGGCTACGTGACCCTCGACGACGCGTGGGCCACCGGCAGCTCGATCATGCCGCAGAAGAAGAACCCGGACGTCGCCGAGCTGACCCGCGGCAAGGCGGGACGGCTGATCGGCAACCTCACCGGGCTGCTGGCGACGCTGAAGGCGCAGCCGCTGGCCTACAACCGTGACCTGCAGGAGGACAAGGAGCCGGTGTTCGACTCGGTCGAGCAGCTCGAGCTCCTGTTCCCGGCGATTGCCGGCATGCTCGCCACCCTCACCTTCCACACCGACCGGCTCGCCGAGCTGGCTCCGGCCGGGTTCACGCTGGCCACGGACATCGCCGAGTGGCTGGTCCGCCAAGGCGTGCCGTTCCGGGTCGCGCACGAAGCGGCGGGGGAGAGCGTCCGCGTCGCCGAGGCGCGCGGCGTCGGCCTGGACGAACTGACCGACGAGGAGTTCGAGAAGATCAACCCGGCGCTCACTCCCGAGGTGCGTGCGGTGCTCACCGTCGAAGGCTCGGTGAAGTCGCGCAACGCCCGCGGCGGCACGGCGCCGGAACGCGTGGCGGAGCAGCGGGCGAGGCTGGAAGAGCGGGTCACCGCGGCCCGCCAGTGGCTGAACTGAGCCCGGCGGAGGCCGGTCGTTAGGCTGGCCTCCGCAGCACAGCCTTCAGGGAGGAGCCCGCTTGAGCGGCGACGCAGGCCGGTTGTTCACCCGCGCCGAACTGGCGCTCGACCCGGTCGACCTGGCCCAGCTGCTGCTCGGCTCGGTCCTGGAGGCCACCGGCCCCGACGGCACCGTCGCCGTCCGCCTGGTCGAGGTCGAGGCCTACCGCGGCGAGGACGATCCGGCGTCGCACTGCTATCGCGGCCGTACTCCGCGCAACGCCGTCATGTGGGGGCCGGCGGGTCACCTGTACGTGTACTTCGTCTACGGGATGCACTTCTGCGCCAACATCGTCGGGTCCCACGACGGCGTGGCCGGGGCGGTCCTGCTGCGGGCCGGCGAGGTCGTCTCCGGCCTCGATGTCGTCCGCAGGCGCCGCCCGGCCGCGCGGGGCACCGGCGAGCTGGCGAAGGGCCCGGCCATCCTCACGTCCGTGCTGCGCATCGACCGGGAGCAGAACGGCGTCGACCTGACCGACCCGGCGTCCCCGGTCCGGCTGCACGTGGGCGAACGCGTCGACCCCGAGCGGATCCGCACCGGTCCGCGGGTCGGCGTCGCGATGGCGATGGACACGCCGTGGCGGTTCTGGATCGACGGCTCGCCCGCGGTGTCCACCTACCGCCGCGGCGGGAAGCGCCGGGTCCGACCCGCCAGTTAGTCGGTTGACCTGGTGCGGGAGGATCTACAGGCGTGAGCGAACACATCCTCGACGAGCTGTCCTGGCGCGGCCTGATCGCGCAGTCCACCGACATCGACGCCCTCCGGCGCGAGCTCGACCAGGGTCCCGTGACGCTCTATTGCGGCTTCGACCCGACCGCGCCCAGCCTGCACGCCGGCAACCTGGTCCCGCTGCTCATGCTCAAGCGCTTCCAGCGCGCGGGGCACCGGCCGATCGTGCTGGCCGGCGGCGCGACCGGGATGATCGGCGACCCGCGCGACACCGGGGAGCGCACGCTGAACACTCTCGACGTCGTCGCGGAGTGGGCCGGGCGCATCCGCGGCCAGCTCGAACGGTTCGTCGACTTCGACGACTCGCCGACCGGCGCGATCGTCGAGAACAACCTCAACTGGACCGGGCAGCAGACCTCGCTGGAGTTCCTGCGCGACGTCGGGAAGCACTTCTCGATCAACGTCATGCTCAACCGGGAGACGGTGAAGCGCCGCCTCGAAGGCGACGGCATGTCCTACACCGAGTTCAGCTACCTGCTCCTGCAGTCGCAGGACTACCAGCAGCTCTACCGGCAGTACGGCTGCAAGCTGCAGGTCGGCGGCTCCGACCAGTGGGGCAACCTCGTCGGCGGCGTCGACCTGATCCGCCGGACCGAGGGCGCCACCGTCCATGCGCTGACGGCGCCGCTGGTCACC